>CAVKRC010000021.1:0-15166 GCA_963658625.1 bacterium | reverse complement strand
CCCGTACGAAATCGACAAGTGGCTCGACCGCTACGACAAAAATATCGACAAATTTCTGCCGGTATTGGTCGAGAAAAAATGTCTGTCAGCCGATTTTATTGCCCGCTTGAAGGCTCAACTAATTGACAACAAACACTAAAAAACTATAAACTATGGATGTAGCGATTATTTCATTGGTCTCCATCTTGGGACTGATAGCCGTATGGCTGATTTTCTACTTTATTCCTGTCGGACTGTGGTTCTCGGCACTCGTATCGGGCGTTCACATTTCGCTGCTGCAACTCGTGTTGATGCGCTGGCGCAAGGTGCCGCCTACGGTCATTGTATCGTCGATGATTGAGGGTACGAAAGCGGGGTTGAAACTCAACCCCAACGAGTTGGAAGCCCACTATCTTGCCGGCGGTAATGTGCGGAACGTGGTTCATGCGCTCGTGTCGGCACAGAAAGCGAGCATAATGCTCGATTTCAATATGGCAACGGCTATCGACCTCGCAGGTCGCGATGTGTTCGAGGCTGTGCAGATGTCGGTCAATCCGAAAGTCATCAATACTCCGCCCGTTGCGGCGGTCGCCAAAGACGGTATTCAGTTGATTGCCAAGGCTCGCGTTACGGTACGCGCCAATATCAAGCAACTTGTCGGTGGTGCCGGCGAGGAGACAGTGCTGGCTCGTGTCGGCGAGGGTATTGTTTCGTCCATCGGTTCGGCGGCGACGCACAAAATCGTACTCGAAAATCCCGATTCCATTTCGCGTGTAGTACTCGAAAAGGGGTTGGACGCAGGTACGGCATTCGAAATTCTTTCGATAGATATTGCCGACATCGACGTGGGCAAGAATATCGGTGCGCAACTTCAAATGGACCAAGCCGATGCCGATAAGAATATCGCACAGGCAAAAGCAGAGGAACGTCGCGCAATGGCAGTTGCCCTCGAACAGGAGAACAAGGCAAAGGCGCAGGAGGCTCGCGCCAAAGTGATTTTGGCGGAGGCAGAGGTGCCGCTTGCAATGGCTGAGGCATTCCGCAACGGCAATCTCGGCGTAATGGACTACTACAAAATGAAAAACATTATGGCGGATACGCAGATGCGCGAAAGCATTTCCAAGCCCGAAAAGAAGTAGCCGCTTGCTACCCTATCCAAACAAACGCCGCGGAACTAAACAAGTTTCGCGGCGTTTCCTATTTGTTTTGATATAATATTGTGTATTTGATTATATCGCTGCTACGACTGTTTGTCTCTATAATTTCCGTAACAGGCATATAGAAATTGTCATAGCCGTTTTTGTATTCGTACCTCGTTATGCAATAATCGGGATCGGTATTGTCGCCCGCGTGCGCAACGACCTCGTCCACCATATCGAATGCTCGGTTGCCGATGTATCCTAACATCGCGAATATATTTTCGCAATCCCCTGCAACCCAGCTCAACGCTTCCGAACTACCGACCAACCAATTCAAATCGATGTTCGCGCTATTGACATAGATGTGTTTGTATGTGGCAGTGTCATAATCGGGTTTGCCGTTGCTGTTGGTGTAAGATATGCGCATTTCGGAATCACTGTATGTAATGGTGTATTCCATCTTATTGTCCTCTTTCCCGTTTATCAGCGAATGCGACAGATAGCCGTCGCCGTTATAACTCAAAGCGTATGAATACCAGTAGCCGTTACGCTCGCCCGATACGGCTCTGCTGTTGTTGTCGAGAGTGATTCTACCACTATCTTCGCCACATTTGTACGAAACTGTATTGTTGCCGTATGTAATGTTATATACGTCGCCGGCATTGGCATCGCTATTGTACCGAGCCATCTTGGCAACTCTATATTGGTCGTCGTATTCAAATACCAAACGGTAGTTTTCATTGTTTCCGGAGACTTTTATTTCCGATACCAACAAATTATCCGGAGTCGGATCGGGATCTGGTTCCGGTTTAGGCTCCGGCTCGACATACTCGCTTCCTTGTTGTATTATGGTTATGCTATATGCATAGTTCAGACAGCATATTATTATCTCTCCAACACGATCTATTCCCGTTGTGTTCGGTATAAGTCGTATTGCGATTTTATTATCACCTGCATTACCTTTGTTAGGCGTAATTGTAATCCAATCGCATTGGCACTCTGCCGACCATACATCTGCTGCTTGGAATTCGATGTCTCCACCGACGATTTCTGTTTCGTTAGCACTTACAATATACTCTTGGTATCCGTTTATCATTTTTATAGGAGCATTGGGGTCGGGTATCGGATTATCCGGATTTTCGCTATCATCCCGCTTTGTCGGCATCTGTGTAATAGTTATGGTTATCGACGTGTCTCCGCAGATAATGATGATTTTAGCCGTACGCTCCTCGCCGGTAGTGTTTTCATCGAGCGTAACAATAATCTCGCACTCGCCCGCATCGCCGCTGTAACGGCTCAGCGTCAGCCAATCGACACTCGCGCGCGTGGCATCGACTACGGTCGCCGTCCAAGCGTCGGCAGCGCGGAATTTGACCGAGCCAGCCGTATCGTCGGCATAAAACGTCTGCGTCGGCTTGGTGCCGTCGGTAAATTCGATGGTTTTCGCTCCATCGTCCAATCCGTCGCACGCGACAAAGAGTGCGGCGACGAATGCAACAGTCGAAAGTAAAATTTTTCTCATAATACTTTTTCGTTTTGCGACCGCCGTGCTCCTTTCGGTCGGTTAATAACACAGGTTGTTTGATTAAATAAGAAAGTGTGGAGCCGTCCGTTTATCCGACACGAGGTTCCGGAATAACCTTCACAACAAATAAACAATACCCCACACCCGTATTGGGTATGGGGCAAAGATGCCGCCATTGTTAGATGTACCAATACAAGGCTGTGAGTGCAACTGCCTCCTTCGTTGTGAATGAAATCTTCCGGATTTCGTGTCAAAGGATTAGCGAAACACTTTCACTTAAATATGTCCTGTCGGGTTGCCCGACGGAGCAAAATTAGTAAAAGTTTCGCAATCGCAAATCTCTTTTGCCGATATTAAAATGCGGACGGATTGCTTTATATATCGTGCGAAAGCGACGGCGGGACACACCCTGCAGCGTCGAAATCGCCCCAGCGGTCGGCTATGGACGAAATTATCTCCTGCAACTGTTCGGGATCGTCGGTCGTAACGAGTTTCATACGTGTCTCCTTGAAATTGGGCAACCCTTTGAAATAGTTGGACAGGTGGCGGCGCATTTCGAGAACGCCGACCTTTTCACCCTTTATCTCTATGGATTTTGCCAAATGCTCCTTGGCTATTGCGACGCGCTCGGCAACGGTCGGTTGCGGTAGCGTTTCACCTGTTGCGAGATAGTGTTTGACCTCGCGAAATATCCAAGGACGACCATACGTTGCCCGCCCTATCATCACGGCATCGACGCCGTAGCGATCGAACATCTGCTTCGCCTTTTCGCCCGAATCGATGTCGCCGTTGCCGATAATCGGAATGTGTATGGAAGGGTTGTTCTTGACTTTGCCTATAAGTGTCCAATCCGCCTCGCCACGATAGAGTTGTGCGCGCGTGCGTCCGTGAATGGTCAGTGCCGCAATACCGACATCTTGCAGGCGCAGTGCAATCTCCTCGATATTTTTCGACTCGTCGTCCCAGCCCAAGCGAGTCTTGACAGTTACGGGTTTGCGGACGGCACGCACTATGCGGTCGGTCATCTCGACCATCAGCGGCACATCGCGCATCATTCCCGAACCGGCTCCGCGTCCAGCGATTTTCTTCATCGGACAGCCGAAATTGATGTCGATTACATCGGGATCGGCACTCTCGGCAATGCGTGCCGCCTCGACCATCGGCTCGATTTGATTGCCGTAAATCTGTATGCCGACGGGACGTTCGTAATCGAAAATATTGAGTTTGGCGCGCGATTTCCACGCATCGCGAATCAGCCCGTCCGACGAGATAAATTCGGTATAGACCATATCCGCTCCGAACCGCTTGCACATATAGCGGAACGACGGGTCGGTTACATCCTCCATCGGCGCAAGAAACACCGCCTTGTCTCCGAAATCTATATCTCCGATTTTCATAAGTCGCTTTTTTTGTAAATTTGATAGGAGTTTACAGCATTCTGCCAAACAATGTAGGCAGTCGGAGCAACGCTCGACAGCGGATTGAGGAACGACTGCGCCATCCATACTGCCAACACCGTATTTTTCTGCCCGAGCGACTGCCCCCCTGCTATGCGGTCGCCGTATCGCGAACCGATAAAGCGACCTATGGCAAACTGCGCGATGCAGATGACGAAAGCCACCGCCGCTAATGCGATTTCGGTTCCGCTGTTCTCGGTTCCGCTGTCGATTATGAACGAAGTAGTCCGCCCTACAATCACGGCAAGCGATACGAGCCACAGATAGAATGATATACGGCTGTGTTCTGCGACCCATCGTCCGAGCGGACGCATACAGAATCGGCAGAACTGCCCCGCCACAAACGGCGCGATGAGCAACGGCGCGACCTTTGCCAAAATCTGCCATAGCGAGCATTCGCCATTTCCTGCGAACGAAATTATGAATGGTGCAAGCAATGCCGTGGCAAGATTGCACACGAGACTGTAAGTTGCCATGGTTTCGATGTTCGCTCCGAGCATTCCGCCGATAACCACTGCCGCCATCGCAATAGGCGCAAGCACGCAAATCATCGCCCCCTGCGCCACTGTCTCACCGGCGGGAAGCAATGCGAAATATACAGCCACACAACCGCCCATT
Organism: bacterium; assembly: GCA_963658625.1. GTDB lineage: Bacteria > Bacteroidota > Bacteroidia > Bacteroidales > Rikenellaceae > Alistipes. The sequence goes on along the minus strand of CAVKRC010000021.1, from coordinate 10,448 downwards.
TGTGCAACGAGCAGCCACAGATGCATCATACTCAATCGCATTTTGCGCACATCGACACGGCAGAACGTAAAAAACAGCATCAGAAATATAAGTACGGGTGTAAGCATATGCCCGCTCCACTCGTCGAACGCTGAGATTTGGCGACACAACAATGCCCCCACCACCATTCCGAGCGGCATTGACGCCGTGCGGAATGCGTGTGCCGAAACGTGCATCATCGCCTATGCGAGCAACTGCTTGACCTTGTCGGCAATTGCTTTGCCGTCCGCCTTGCCTGCCAACTCTTTCGAGGCAATGCCCATCACCTTGCCCATCTCCTTCATGGAGGTTGCACCCGTCTTGGCGATAATTGCCTTGACCGCCTCCGTAAGTTCTGCATCACTCATCTGCTTGGGCAGATACTCCTGCATGACGGCAACCTGACCGAGTTCTTCCTCTGCCAAATCCTCGCGATTTTGTGCCTTGTACAACTCGGCGGAATCGGTTCCCTGTTTGGCGAGTTTCGAGATGATTTTCACTACATCTGCATCGGGCAGTTCATCTACCGATACCCCCGAGGTCTTAGCCTCGATAATATACTTTTTGATGTTGCGCAATGCGCTCAAACGCACATGGTCTTTGGCTTTCATAGCCTCCATGATGCCCAATGAGATCTGTTTTTCAAGAGATGCCATAATCTTTTATTGTTTAGTAGTTAAAAATTCCATTATATCCTTCAACAGCACATCGCGCGCATTGCTCTCGCGTATGGTCTCGAACGGAAATCCCATTACGAAAGTCGCTCCGCCCTGTTCGCCGCGCCAACCGATTGCTGCCGACTGTCTGCTGTCGGCATAACGCATAATGCCGTACGCATCCGACCCAACAGGTGCAAATGCGTCCATCGAATCGACCTTATAACATTCTGGCGTGTATTCCGTGCAGAAATCGTATCGTCCGGCTGAAAAATGTACAGGCAGATTGCGCGCACATGTAATCGCCGCCGACGCTCGTGTCGCGCAGTCGGTTACGAAATCCAAATGCAGCACAGTGCGGGCAAATTCGCGGTCGGCGTCCGTACTCTCCCCGCCGCAGAACAGGTCATGCCCGATATATGCGCCCGAGGCGAAAAGTGCACCGCCACCGTTGATATAGTCGGCAAGAACCTTCTGCATTCCCGCCGTAAAACAGCGGTAACGCGAACCGAAAAACCCGCGCCCGATTTTTGTCGTGCGTTGCTTGCCGAGTATCAGATTGACAGCATCGTATTGCGATAAGTCCGCCACACCCGCCTCCACAGCCTTACGGCTTGCCGATGCAAACGAATAACCCGCCTTGACAAGACTCACTCCGTACAAATAAGGATAGTCGAATGTATTGCCACCGACTATTTTGCCATCGTGGTCGCAGTACGATGCGCCCAAAGCATGTTGTTCGTTCTTTTCGCGACGCAATGCAGTGTCGAATACCCTCTGCTCCCCAATAAATGCCACATCGCGCAGATAGGCGCAACCACTGTCGAAATCGTTGTGAAATCCGCTTTCGTCGCTTGCAGGTGCCGCCACGCGGTCGAATCCGTTTATTATCAAAACTTTTTTAGCCTCGTTCGGTGCGATATATGCAGCCAAAGTCTCGCTCGGGAAACTCTCGCCTCCCGCATTCACAGCCGTAATGCGATAGGAGTATATCACGCCCGCCAGCTGTTTGACTACTGCGGTCGTGTCGCGCACTACCCTGCCGTTGTCGAATCCGCCGTCGCCGATACGGGTATATAATATGTAGGCTTCGGCATTTGCCGTCGGCTCCAATGTATCGCGTACTGCCGACCACGAAAGTGCCACCTCGTCATCACCTATGATGCGGCTTGCGAACTTCTCGACAGGCAGCGGTGCAACCTTGTATTCCACGCCGTATTGCTCTGCGATGTGGTGCAGAACGCCCTTGTAAATTGCCCGTGCAACGGTGAATTTGAAATTCGGGTCGTGTCCGTAGCGCATATCAGCCAAATTCTGATGCGAAAGCAACTCCAACAGCATCGCAGGAGTTTCGGGTACTCGCGCCTCGAAATAGGAACGATTCCACATTCCGCGCCTTGTCCACTCGGGTTCGAACGCATGACGCACATCGTTGCAAATTTGCGACATTACGGCGTCCGTCAAGTCGCGCGAACGGTAACGGCTTACCTTGTCGGCATATCTGCCTTTGTTGCAATGAGTGAAAAATATGCCGAGCGTTCCGACGGTATTGTCGTTGTCGGTTATGCCCGCGTCGGTGTGAAATGCAAGCGACATATCTATCGGAATACCCAAGCCTGCTGTTTTCGGAGCCTTGCGACTGCCGCCCATCAATGCATTTACCCATTCGCCGCGCGACATATAATCGTCCTTGTAGTCGTCAGTATCGTTTTTTGGACTGTACACGCTTTTGTCGAATCCCGCCCACTGCAACCAGTAGCGTGCGCCCTCGCAATAGCGCGGCATACCGCTCGTAATCGGCGTATAATCCAACCCGCCGACCTGCAACGAATCGCATACCGTGCGGGCGATATTGCCCATTCCGCCACCGATTTTGACAGCATCGGCACATACCGTCTGTCCGGTCTTTTCTGAAATGTTGGATAGCGAAACGACAGCCTTGTCCTTGAATAGGAATGTGCCGAGATATATCCATGTACCGCCACCCATTCGCTGATTGACGCAAAACAGGCTTTCACCGCCCGCGTGTTTTACGGTATAGTGCGCATCGTCGGCACTCGTAGGCAACGAGCGATAGGCGACATAGACGGCATACTCGCCCTCTTGCGGTACGTCGGCACTCCATTGCGCCGTACTCGGCTCGCCGACGATTATGGTTTTCACAATACGGCTTGTCCCGTCAGCAAACGGATTTTCACCCGAAAGATAGGTCGTCTTCTTGTAAGCAAATCCCTGCTCATAAGGTTTCCAAGATTGTACTCCATTGCTTTCTGCATATTCCGATGCCGTATCCGTACACTCGTCGTTGTCTGCAATGATTTCCGTTGTCTGAAAATCGCGTTCGCGCGGCAACAATACCGTCGCCCCTGCATTTTCAAGCATCGGGACAAGATAGGGCAACACATAACTTTGCGTGTATAAATCCTCCACCGTCTGCCACAACAGCGACCGCTGCCACGACCAATCGTTGATTTTCTGATTGAAATATCGCCCGTGGCTCTGCCACAGAGCAATATGACGACCATTCAACCCCTTTTCGATCGTGAACGGACGCGATTCGCGACGCACCAATTGTCTGCCGTCTCCTCCATTCGTAAAACGACGGTCCTTGCTCGCTTCTCGCGCGAATAGCGGAATCAAATCCGTAAGCGAACGACCGTCGGTGATGATTTCTATTTTGCGCTTGCGATATTCTTGGGGTAACAGCGTTCGTACCGAATCGTACAATGCCCGTACATTGTCCTCGCGCACGGGATAGTACGACATCGCAATCGAGGTTTTTATTACCACCTTACCGCCCTTTACGGTTATGGAAGATACCCTTACTGGGCAACGTCTCACTTCGCGCTCAGCTATGCGTGTAAGCATTGCGCCGATTTCGGCTTTTAACTCTTTATTGTTGAGTGTTTGTCCCTGTGTGGCAAACGTTGCCAACAGCACGAACAGTACGGTAAATATAAGTTTGTTCATCTTGATTGCGAATCCTTGTGTAAAACGCAACAAAGATACGAAAAAGCGTCGATAATATTTTATAAATTTCACACCTCATCTCCGTGCGCTCCGAATTTTATTTCTATCTTTGTCTCTACGAAAAATTCTTGTTTGTTTATGATTCTTAAATATAGAATGCTCAGCGACGAAAACGACAATTTCGTCCGCGATTTCGAGGTTTTGCCAGAAATGACGCTCGTCCAATTCCATTCCTTTATCATCGATTCGCTCGGCTATGACGACTGTATGGCGTCGTTTTTTGCGTCGGACGATCGGTGGGAGCGTCTGCGTGAATATACGCTTATGGATATGGGTGAGGACGTATTGGGTGGCGGCGAGATGCCTGTTGCAATGGATAAGGTTACGCTTGCCGAGTTGGTCGTAGCGGATTGCAAACGGCTGATTTATCAGTTCGATATGTTCTCCGATCGTGCTTTTTATCTCGAACTTGTCGATGCGCACAAACCGCTCGCCGACCTTGCCTATCCGCGCGTGGCATTCGAAAATGCGCCCGTCCCCGACCAATACGATCCCGATGCTGTCAATTCGAACGAGGGTTCGATTTTCGAGGAGATGATGGGCGATTTCAACGATTTCGAGGGCGACGACTCATACGACGATGAGTATTAGACAGCGACGCATAATCGTCATCGTCGGTGCAACCGGTTCGGGCAAAACCGATTTGAGCATTGCGCTTGCCCGCCACTACGATGCGCCGATTATATCCGCCGACTCGCGGCAGGTCTATCGCGGTATGGCAATCGGTACGGCGCAACCGACCGCCGAACAACTAGAAGCAGCAGAACACCATTTCATTGCGTCGCTCGACGTAATGCAGGAGTTCAACTGCGGCGAATTTGAAAAACAGGCTTTGGCTCTGCTCGAACAACTGTTTGACGAACACGAAACGGTCATTGTAGTCGGAGGTTCGGGGTTATATATCAAGGCATTGTGCGAAGGTATGGACGATTTGCCCGAAGCCGACAAGGAGTTGCGCGACCGCATTGCCCGCGAATATGCCGAGAATGGCTTGGCTCCGTTGGTCGAGGAGTTGCGCGACCGCGACCCCGCATATTACGGACAGGTCGATCGCTCCAATCCTGCCCGCATATTGCGCGCCATCGAGGTTTGCCGCACTACGGGCAAGCCCTATTCATCTCTGCGCAAGGGCGAACGACAAAAGCGCGATTTCGATATTATAAAGGTAGGAGTAGAGCGTCCGCGCGAAGAGTTGTACGACCGTATCAATCGACGTGTCGATGCGATGATGGCGGAGGGTTTGGAGACAGAGGTGCGTGCAATGCTACCCTACCGCAACTGCAATTCGTTGCATACGGTCGGTTACAGTGAGATGTTCGACTGGTTCGACGGCAAAATTTCGCGCGACGAGGCAGTCGAACTCATCAAGCGCAATTCGCGCCGATATGCCAAACGGCAGATAACGTGGTTCGGGCGCGATAAGGAGATACGGTGGTTCGACCCTGCACAGACTGATAAAATAGTGGATTATATAGATTCCCGATTTGGAGAATCCGATATAAAATCATAAATTTGCACCGCTCATTTGCTCCAAGCGGGCGGACGGGTGATGCTCGGATGGTGGAATAGGTAGACACGCCGGACTTAAAATCCTGTGAACAGAAATGTTCGTGCCGGTTCGACCCCGGCTCCGAGTACACGTTTTTTTTAATAAACGCCGACTTTCCCGTCGGCTACAAATCAAGAAACTTTATACATAACCAAGAAGCACAATATGCAGGATTTAGAAGCCCTGAAAGGTAAATCGGTTGCCGAGTTGCGCGAAATAGCAAAGGCATTCGGTATTACGGACGAAAAATTGTCCAAAAAAGAGATTATAGCACGACTTGCAGGCGGTGAGAACGAGGCGGTTGCACCGGCAACAGAACCGGTCGCGGACGAACAGCCGGAGCGTCCGAAGCGCGGTCGTCGTCCGCGTATGGCGGGAGTAAAGATTGGCGGAAGCCCTGCCATGGTACAGGTCGAACATCGTCCGGAGTCCGAGCCAATCAAACAGGAAGCCGCCTCCGAGCAATCGCAGTCGAACATCGAGACCGCAACCGCAGAAGCAGTGGAATCGACAGAACCGGCAGTTATGCCCAAAAAGCGCGGTCGCAAACCGAAAAATGCCGTACAACCGACATTACCGATTACTGAACAGGTAGTAGCGGAGGAGCCCAAAGGAGAGTCCGAACCGCAACCTGCACAACAGCCCACTCCCGCAGAACAGAAAGAGGAACGCGCCATTACCAAAGACGATTTCGCTGCCGAGGTCATCGGCGAGGGCGTATTGGAGTTGATTCCCGACGGTTACGGTTTCCTGCGTTCGGCTGACTACAACTATCTCAATTCTCCCGATGACATTTACGTTTCGCCTGCACAAATCAAGTTGTTCGGTCTTAAATCGGGCGACACCGTGCGTGGCGTAATTCGTCCGCCGAAAGAGGGCGAAAAGTATTTCCCGCTCGTGCGCGTCATCGAAATCAACGGCTTGGATCCCGAATTTATCCGCGACCGTGTGCAGTTCGAGTTTATGACACCGCTCTTTCCGAGCGAGAAATTCAACCTCACCGGCAACGGACACAATACATTGTCTAATCGCGTCGTCGATTTGTTCTCGCCCATCGGCAAAGGACAGCGTGCGCTGATTGTGGCGCAACCGAAAACCGGTAAAACCATGCTTCTGCAAGGCATCGCCAACGCCATTGCCGACAACCACCCCGAGGTTTATATGATTGTGCTGCTTATCGACGAACGTCCCGAGGAGGTTACCGAGATGGCACGCAACGTCAAGGCGGAAGTCGTGGCCTCTACTTTCGACGAGCAGGCTACACGCCACGTCAAGGTCGCAGAGATGGTGCTCGAAAAGGCTAAACGTATGGTCGAGTGCGGACATGATGTCGTGATTCTACTCGATTCGATTACCCGTTTGGCGCGAGCCTACAACTCCGTACAACCTGCGTCGGGCAAAGTGCTTTCGGGAGGTGTCGATGCCAATGCGCTTCATAAGCCGAAACGCTTTTTCGGTGCGGCGCGAAACACCGAGGAGAAAGGCTCGCTTACGATTATCGCCACGGCATTGATAGATACTGGTTCAAAGATGGACGAAGTCATCTTCGAGGAGTTCAAGGGTACCGGCAATATGGAGTTGCAACTCGACCGCAAACTCGCCAACAAACGCATCTACCCTGCTGTCGATGTTATCGCTTCGGGTACACGTCGCGAGGATTTGCTGCTCTCGAAAGAGGTGATGAACCGCACTTGGGTACTGCGCAAATACCTTTCGGATATGACCACCGTCGAGGCTATGGAGTTCCTGCAAAAGCAGATGAATCTTACCTCGACCAACGAGGAATTCCTTGCAACAATGAATCAATAAACAACACGCTACGCAATGAAAAAATTACTGATTTTCGTCTGCGCACTCTGCTCGTGTCTGACATCATTCGGTTGGGGACAAAAGGGACACGACACGATTGCCTACATCGCCGAGTGCAACCTCGCACCCGATGTTTATGCCAAGGTCGTCAAGGCATTGGGCAACCATTCGCTGGTCTATTACGCCAATTGGATGGACAACGCCAGCCATACGCCCGAATACCGCTACACAAAAACGTGGCACTATGCCAATGTCGATAAGGGTTTTACCTACGAGACGATGAAAAAGAACGAGAAAGGCGATGTCGTCGTGGCTATCAACGACATAGTCGCCAAACTCAAAAGCGGCAAACTGACGGCGGAGCAGGAAAATCTCAACCTGCGCTTTCTGATTCACCTCGTGGGCGATATTCACGCTCCTATGCACGCTGGACATCTCAGCGACTTGGGCGGTAACAAGATAATGATTAAGTTTTTCAACCGCGACTACAAACTGCACGCTATTTGGGATACCAACCTCGTGGAGTTCTGCCACAAATGGAGTTATACCGAGTGGCAACAGCAGTTGGACAAGTATTGCCCGGCAGAGGAGAAGGCTTGCATAGCACAAGGCGAACCGCTCGACTGGCTGAAAGAGAGCCTTGCCATTGCCGAGGAGATTTATATCGACACCCCTGCCAAAACCAAGGTATCGTTCGGCTATGTCGCCCATTACACTCCTATTATCGAAAAACGTTTTCTTGCAGCGGGATTGCGTCTTGCGCGATTGCTTAACGAGATTTACGGCGAATAACTTCCGCAGGTACGATAATGAAAATGTCCGAACTTGCAAGAAGTTCGGACATTTTCGTTTACCGCAGTCGGTGCGTCGCGAAATGCGGCGTTACGCGACGGATAAAGAATGTGAGCGAAGCCGCTATCAGCACCACGCCTGCGACATAACAATATGTGTAGTCATGCTCTGCCAATATACCGCCGAGCAACATTCCGCAGCCGATGCCGACGTCCCAACCCGTCAAATACGTTGCGTTGGCGGTCGCACGGCGCGAATTGGGTGCGAGATTGATAAATAGCGTGTTGAATGCAGGAAACATCGTGCCGAATCCGTAACCGAACAGCAATGCCGCCGCGAAATAGACAATATAGCCGGCGGTCAGATTCCACGCCGCCACGGTCGAAAGCGACATTTCACCCACGCCACCGAGCAACGCGATAATGATTCCCGAACGTATCGTCTCCGTGATGAATCCCCTATCGACCTGCTTGCCCGAATGCAGACGCGAAGCGATAAGCCCCAACGCCATCACCGTAAAAAACAGCCCCGAATTGGAAGTTATCCCCGACTCCTGCGCATAGAGTGCAATGTAACTCGTCGTCATTCCGTAAGGAATCGAGAGCATAAACAGCGATACGCATGCAGGAATACCCTCTTTCATAAAGAATCGGTCGAGCGACAACGTCTTTGCTGGGTGTTCCGCCGCAGGTCGTGCTGGCGAATGCACGAGCGACGCGAACATAAATCCCACGATGCCCGTCGCGAGCGATGTCGAAAAGAGTGCGGTAAAATTGCCCGTCTCGGCGATGAAAAGCCCGACCATCGGTCCCGATGCCATTGCGAGGTTGTTCATCACGCCGAAATAGCCCAATCCTTCGCCTCGTCGCGACGATGGCATAACGTCGATTACCAGCGTGTTGCCCGTAGTCGAAAGCGCGCCGAAAGTGAATCCGTGAAAAATTCGCAACACGATGAACAGTGCGAGTGTCGATGTGATGGCAAAATACCCCAAAAACGTGAATGCAAAGAGCGCGTATGCAACGATATAAACCCTTTTGCGCGGCAAAGTATCGGCGACGAATCCCGCCAACGGTCTGATGCTCAACACAGCCACGACATAGCACGACAGCACCACCCCGACCATCGTATTGCCTATTCCGAATACGTTTTTCAGATAGAACGGCAATGTCGGCACCAACAGGAAGAACGAAAACGACATCATAAATCCCGCGATGCAGACGAACACATAATTTCGCGTCCAAAGTTTATCCTTTGCCATATCCCGACCTCAAATTTTCACGGCGCGAAAATAGTAAAAATTTTTATAAATTGTTCGGCGAGCAACACAGGAATGGGCGTGTCGCAAAAATTATTTCATCACCGCCACAGCGACAACGAATGTCAGCGTGAACAGAGCCAGATTGCGTGCCGTCTCGCCGAGTACGGGATTGAGCGCAAAGCCCTCGCGTTGCGACATTTTGCGCGTCGTAAGCGTATGCAGCAGCAGATACGGCGCAAAGAACAGCGCGATTCGCCAATTCAAAGCCGCAACGCAGGCAATGGCGATAATGCCGTTGGCATAATATGCTGGAATTACCCACCCGCGTCCGAACATCACGACCGTGGTGCGCTTGCCTGTCTGCGCGTCGCTCTCGGCATCGCGATAGTTGTTCACCAGCATTATATTCTCGATAAGCACCCCCAAAGCCACGCAGCCGAGCCACACATAGCCGTTCACCTCGCCCGCCTGCACATAATATGTCAGTCCGACGGCAGCGAATCCGAAAAATATCAGCACCGCCACATCGCCCATACCGTGATACGCCAACGGATAAGGTCCTGCCGAGTACGCAACCGCGAACAGCACGATCGCCACCCCTATCGGCAGCAACTCCCACCCGCGCAGCCATACCAACACGCACCCCGTCGCGCACGCCACAGCCAATACGCCGATTGTCGCCCGCAACACCTGTTGCGGCGCGATGTCGCCCGACGCCACCATACGGCGCGGACCTACGCGGTCGTCATTGTCGGCTCCGCTCTTGAAGTCGAAATAATCGTTCGCCAGATTCGCTGCCGACTGCGCCAACAGCGCAAATACCAAACAAATGGCAAGTATCGCCCAATTCTGCACGTCGAAATACCAAGCGTATGCCCCTGCCGCAATCACGGGACATGCCGATGCGGGCAACGTCCTCGGGCGCACCGCCATAACCCACTTTATTACCGTCTTTTTCATAAATTTTCTTAAATTAAGTTTTCTACAAAGATAACACTAATAACCCGTCAGTGCAATAAAACTCGCAGCCGCAACACTGCTCCAAACAACAAGGAGGCTCGGAAGCCTCCTGATTAACAAAACCATAGATGGAATGATTTAATGCGTTATCTTTCGTATTATATCAAACCAAAGTTCCGCTTCTGCCTTTGTGGCATTACTACCTATGCGAACTTTTGTTTTAAGGTCTGCAACACAAAATTGAGCCTCATCAATTTTGCATAGACCGACATGAATTTCATCAATGATTTCGACTTTTTCTGTTTTGCCTTCATTAAATTTGTCGCCAACAACTTTAATTTCATCTGTTTTCATAATTGTAATGTTTTAATAG
>CAVKRC010000020.1:31635-34876 GCA_963658625.1 bacterium | reverse complement strand
GTTGTCAGTGAACAGCCGAGACCAACAGGCGATAATAACTTATACCCATCGGCAGGTGGGGCGTGCAAAGGCACGGGAAATGTCTAATTGTTAATGTTAAGTTTAGACAGATGCAAAGATATATTAAATCAATACGATTATAATTTAGATAACGAACAGATAAAAGAAGTCAGAGAGTTTCTGTACAAAATGGCAGAGATACAATTAAATATTGAAAACAATGAGTAAGAATGCAATTTTATATTGTCGCGTATCCAGCGACGAGCAAAAAGATAATACAAGTCTCGATTATCAAGAGAAAACTTTGAGACATTATTGCGAGACTAATGATTATAATGTAATAGAGTGTTATAAAGAGGATTTTTCAGCCAAGCACTATAATTTCAAGCGACCCGAAATGAAACGATTGAAGGAGTATTGCTCGAAGCATAAGAGTGAAGTCAATATAATACTGTTTTTGAGATGGGACAGGTTTTCCCGCAATTCTGAATTTGCGCATAAGTTTAAGCGTATATTCTATGATGATTGGGGAATCGAATTTAATGCGGTTGAAACCCCGATAGATTTTGAGGGTACCGATTGGTCGTTTCTTTTATCGGCATACTGCGGAATCGCCCAAACTGAGAACAACAAAATCAGTCGGCGCACCAAAGATGGAATCCGTGAAACGAAACTTGCAGGCAGGTGGCCCAATCAGGCTCCAAGGGGTTACAAGAATGTGCATATAACAGATGCCAATGGTATGGTGATTGCAAAGACGGTAGAAATAGATGAAGCAACAGCACCACAAATACGAATGGTATTCGAAGAGGTTGCCAAAGGAGTCGAGACACCATCATGTATTAGGCGTAGAATGACGAATATAGCAGAATCCTCGTTCTTTCAGATGCTGCGTAATATATTTTATATCGGCAAAATCCGCGTGGGCGCAACCAAGACGGAACCCGAGAGAATTGTAAACGGAATACACGAGCCATTGATACCCGAACACATCTTTTACAGAGTGCAGGATATTTTGGACGGCAAAGCCAAGAAAGCCCCGAAGTTGTGCAAGCCCATTGAGCCCGAACTATATTTGCGTAAATTTTTGAAATGTCCCGTCTGCGGACATGGCATTACAGGGGCATATAGTCGAGGGCAATGCGGTACACGTTATCCGTACTATTTTTGCTGTGAAGACGGCAAGCATATCCGCATGAAAGCCGAGCAGGTAAACGATGGATTTGTCCGCTATGTCGGCTCACTACGACCGCATGAGGCTGTGTTACAACTGTACCTCGAAATCCTCAACGATTTGCGCAAAGACAACTCTCGTGAAATAGACAAGGAGGTACAGAAGTTGGAGCAGGATAAATATGAGACCAATCTTCGAATAGATAAAATCGAAGATAAGTATCTTGATGGCGAAATTGGCAGAGACGAATATAACAGAATGATAAGCAGACATAAAGATGGTATAAAAGCCCTGCAAGACAAAATCGACATTCTCCGAGCCCCGAACCGTTCAAAAATCGAACCGCAATTAAGGTACTCCATCAACCTGATTGCCAATATGGATAAGTTCTTCGCAACTGCACCTGCCGATGCCAAGATTAAGGTATTAAGTTCGATATTTCCCGAAAAAATCGAATTCGACGGTAAAAAATATCGAACTTTTTCCTACAACAAAGTGCTCGACCTAATATACCGACAAACCAACGAGTTACGAGGAGAGCAAAAAGAAAACGGAGAAGATTTTTCTTCTTTCTCCGTTACAGTACCCAGAGCCGGGGTCGAACCGGCACAGGGGTGAACCTACTGGTGTTTGAGACCAGCGCGTCTACCGATTCCGCCATCTGGGCTTCTGCTTTACAAGTAAAGCGAGTGCAAAGGTAGTAAAAATTTTTATTCTGCAAAAATTGCTGACGGTTAATTGCAGAAAATCAAAATAATTTCGACGGGACGGTTACTTCGACGGGATAAAAATAATGAGAGGAACGAAATTCGTTCCTCTCATTATATCGCTTGGAATCGACGTGTCAGTTGATGTTTTCGCGACGCGAGGCGGGAGTTTTCTCCTCGGGGACATCTTCCGCCATTTCATTTTGGAGTTGCACCATATCGACCACATTGCAACCGTCGCCGACCTCCGAGCCGTCGTAACGGTACTCGACAGGCATATTCCACTGTATCTGCAAGTCGAGCAACGACTTTGCAACCGTTGCGTCATATCCGTCGCCGACAACGATTACGCCATCGACATCGGTGTATTCGGCAAAGAACAGCACCCCGAGCGTAATATCGAAATCGGTAGGGACGTATTTCAGTTGCAGGTTCATCTCCTTGCATCCGCGACGAAACAAAGGCGCGCATACGTCCGCTGCGACATCGAAACTATGACGATGCCGGTTGCGTACCACAACTATTCCCAATCGAATCTCCGACGGCGACAACATAGGGGGCAACAAATTATATCATCAAACTTTGCGTTACTCCATCGAACCGAGCAATTTCTCGGCATCGCGAGCCTCAACGGCAGCAGGATACTCTGCCGAGATACGCTCCAAGCACTTTACGGCGTCCGCTTTCTTGTCCAGCGCAATCAGAGCCAAGCCCTGCTTGTAGAGGAACATCGGTGCGGTGAAGTTGTTGTCCGATGCAGCGACAGCCTTTTTGTAGAGTTTCACAGCCTCGTCATAGTTGCCGTTATCGACAGCGATGTCGCCGCGCAGACCGTAGTTCTGTGCATTGATAATTGCGGCAGGAATGCCCGCAACCTCCTTGTACTCGGCAAGATACTTGGCTGCATTCTCCTTGTCGCCCAAACGGAGATAGCATACGCCCGCATAGTGTTTTGCGAGGTTGCCCGCAGGCGTCGAGCCGTATTGCTCGATAACACCGAGGAAACCTGCGGCATTGTCGTCGCCGTTGAGAGCGAGTGCATAGTCGGGAGTTTCGCCCTCGAAATTGTACTGTGCCTCGACAATGAGTTCCGATGCACGCTCGGCGTTACAGTCGATAACGAGTTTCTTGTAGGCATAACCTGCGGCTACGAGCAACACGATTACGACCAATGCGATAACGATCTTCTTGCCGTTGTTTTCAAAAAAAGTTTCGGTGCGCCCTACTGCCTCGGCTACGGCAGCCTCCTGAGCGTTTACTTCATTTTTTGCCATAATTTTATACTGTTTTTAATTTATTTGTTTCGTTATCAGGAATCGGCATTTTGCGATTCAAATGACAAAAATACATTTTTTTACGC
>CAVKRC010000020.1:0-31625 GCA_963658625.1 bacterium | reverse complement strand
AATAAACGGACATCGTGGCACTTTTTTTTGAATGGAGGACGAATGTTCGGCATAAATTCGTACCTTTGACATCGGAGAACAAGGATTATGCTGCTCAAAAAACTGTCGCTCATCAATTTCAAGAATCTCGCACAGGAGACGCTTTCGTTCGATGCAGGCATCAACTGCTTCGTCGGCGACAATGGGACGTGCAAGACCAACATCATCGACGCCATATATTATTTGTCGATGTGCAAGTCGGCACTGCCAATGAGCGACGGACAGTGCGTAAGGCACGGCGAGCAGTTTTTCGTCATCGACGGCGAATATCTCAATAGCGACAACCGTCGCGAACAGATTAGTTGCTCCTTCACGCGCGGTGCATCGAAGGTGATGAAACGCAACGGCAAGGCATACGAGCGATTGTCCGACCACATCGGGCTGATACCCGTCGTAATAGTTTCGCCTGCCGACACATCGCTGATTTGCGATGCTGCCGAGGAGCGTCGCCGCTACCTCAACGGGTTCATCTCGCAACTCGACCGCGAATATCTCGCCACCATGATTCGCTACAACGGTGCACTTGCCGAGCGCAACAAGTTGCTGAAAATGTCGGCAGACGAGCAGATGTTGCAGATTTACGATGCGCAGATGGTCGCCACGGGTGAAAAAATATATGCCAAGAGACGCGAAATCGCAGAAGCATTGCACCCCGCCGTCGCCGAGTTCTACGCACTGCTTTCGGGCGACAAGGAGCAGGTCGAACTGACATACAGGTCGGAACTGGACACGATGCCGTTTGCCGACCTCCTGCTATCGGCTCGTGAGCGCGACCGTGTAAACGGGTTCACCACCGCAGGCATTCATCGCGACGATTTGGCATTCCGCATAGGAGGTCTGCCGTTACGCAAATACGGCTCGCAGGGACAACAAAAGTCGTTCATCATCGCGCTGAAACTGGCGCAATACCGCATAATCACCGAGCGTTTCGGCGAAACGCCAATTTTGCTGTTGGACGACGTATTCGACAAACTGGACGAGGGGCGTGTGGCGGAGTTGCTGAAAATCGTCTCGACGGAGCGATTCGGTCAGATTTTCATCACCGACTGCAACCGCGAGCGTATGACGCAGCTGCTCGAAAATTCGGGTTGCCCGCACAAGATATTCGATGTAACCTACGGAAAAGTATTGCAATGAGACGAACCGAACCACAGCCGATAGGCAAATTTTTGGACGAGATATTCAACAGCCCGAACATTAGGGCGAAAATTGCCGAAGGCTCGCTGCCGGATACTTGGCGCAAGGTGGTTGGACCCGTCATCGCCGAACAGACGCGACAGGTACGCCTTGTCAAGGGAACGCTCTATGTCCACGTCCAGTCGAGCGTTATGCGCAAGGAGTTAATGATGCAACGCGAGGCTCTCGCACGGGCAATAAACGAGGCGTCGGGTGTAAATCTCGTATCGAATATTATGGTACAGTAAGCGATTGCGCACCGACCGATAAAATCAGAAAAGGAGATCCCTCAACGGCATCTCCTTTTTTCATCTGTCGCGCACCGATTAGAAGAAAATCAGTTGCATTATAATATAGACAGGCAACAAAACTATCAGCGAGAATTTGAACATATAACCGAGGAACGACGGCATTTTGACGCCCTCTTTCTCGGCTATCGCCTTGACCATAAAGTTGGGGCCGTTGCCGATATACGTCATTGCACCGAAGAATACAGCACCGAGCGAAATCGCACGCAGCAACTGTTCGGGTATGCCTGCGACAAGCGTTGCTCCCTCGGGCATAGGCAATCCCGTAGCCACGGTATGGAATGCCACGGCAGTCGGCGCATTGTCGAGGAACGACGAGAGTGCTCCGGTCGAATAGAAGAACTGCCAGTTTTCGGTTAAGCCGAGCGAAGCGGCGTGAACGTTAAGGAATATCAGTGCAGGCGTCATCGTGGTAAATATGCCGATGAAAAGCACCGCCACCTCGGTAATCGGTTCCCATGAAAAATTGTTCTCGCGACGCACACGTTTCGATGTAGTCCACAGCGAGAGGAGAATAATGCCGACCAATATGATTTCGCGCAGGAATTTCATATAGAGCGGGGCATCTTCCGCACCCATTGCGGGAATATGCGTGGCATTGACGAACGCCACAGCCGTAACTATCGCCACCACATAAAACACGTTCACGGCACCCGACAACGTCAGGCGCACTGGCTCGTCCAGTTCCTCCTCGGCAATCTCCGCTGCGGTCTTTTCGGCAGAGAGCCTGCGACGCTCCTTACGATAGAGATAGTGATCCAATACGTTATATATCACAAGCAACATTGCGCCAACGAATGCCCACTCGGGGAACATCGAACGAAACCAGTCGAAGTGTGCACCACGCAGATAGAGCAGGAACAACGGCGGATCGCCCAACGGCGAAAGCACGCCGCCGCAGTTGGCGACCATTGCGATAAAGAAGCAGATAGTGTGTGCCTTGTTGAGACGGTTTTTGTTGATTTCGAGCAAAGGCCTAATCAGCAGCATCGCCGCGCCCGTCGTTCCGATGAACGATGCGATATTGAAGCCGATAAACAGCACTATCGTATTGATAAGCGGAGTGGCGACCATATTGTATCGTATATGAATACCGCCCGTAACCACGAACAGCGCACCGAGCAGCACGATGAACGGCACATAATCGTACAAGAGTTGCTCCACCACTTTATCGCCCAAGCCGATATATGCCATATAGCAGGCGGTCGGAATGGAGAGCAACAGAACGAAAATCAGTTTGTTTAAGTTTTTCTCCCAAATGCGCCCCACTACCAACGGCGCAACAGCGATTACAAGCAGCATAATCGCAAAGGGAATCAGAGTCCACGCTTCGAGTTGTTCCATATTTTTAATGTTTGATTATTGTTTTTCCGCATCAAATTCTATGCCACCGAACACTCTATACCCAATGCCCGCACGCGCCCGGCAATGAGTTCCAACTCCTCGTGCGAGACCTTTTCGAGCGTCGTACACGGCGTATCGCGCGCAATCGAATAGACCATAACCTGCCTGGGTGCAATCTCCCGAACAAGTGCAAGCCACGCCTCGACCTCGCGCTCGGCGGTGTTGTCGATATGCCGACCGGCAAATTCGCCGCGCAGGAACATCGTCTGCAAAATCATACGACCTTCAAAGCGTTTCATATCGGCAACCGTCTGTGCAACTGTATAATGACCGCACGGATTGTTCATCAGCCGCACCGTCTCGTCAAATGCCGAATCGAGTTTCAGTATATTGTTATCGACACGAAGCAATGCGCGACGGACGCTGTCGCGACCTATTTGCGTGGCATTACTCAATACCGAGATCTTCGTCGCAGGCGAATACTTGTCGCGCAAGGCAAGCGTATCGTCGATAATAGCCTCGAAATCGGGGTGCATGGTCGGCTCGCCGTTACCCGCAAAGGTTATCACATCGGGCAAAGCCTTTTCCTCCGCCATCTTTTGCAGGTGTGCCGCCAACGCCTCGCGGACGCTTTCGCGCGAATTGAAACGCATCTGCCCGCGATGATCGCCGTTCCAGCCGCATTCGCAATAGATGCAGTCGAAACTGCATATTTTCGATTGCAACGGCAACAGATTCACGCCGAGCGACAAACCCAATCGGCGCGAATGCACGGGACCGTAGATTATTTCGGGATACAATGCCGTCATAACTTTTTTATTTCCAACTGTTGCCGCACCGACTCCTCGTGAATCGCTCCGACAACCTTTCTTATAAATTGTTCCTCCATACCTGCACGCCGAGCCCCCTCGACAAAGCGCGCAACCACTTCGCCGTAACGTCCCGACTGCAAGACTGCGATATTGTGTTCGCGTTTGTAGTCGCCTATTCGGCGCGAGATCTCCATACGACGCGCAAGCAGATCGAGCAACGCGGCATCTATGGCATCTATCTCCGTGCGGAAACGTATCATCTGCCCCTCCGCACTCTTGCCGTCGCGACGCACCAAACGGGAGAGAATCTCACCCAACGCCTGCGGGGTAACCTGCTGCGCGCTGTCGCTCAAAGCCTCGTCGGGTGCGATATGCGATTCGACGAACAGTCCGTCGAAGCCCAAATCGAGAGCCTGACGGCAAAGCGGTTCAATTGCCTCGCGTCGCCCTCCGATATGGCTCGGGTCGCACAAAATCGGGATTTCGGGCATCTCGCGCCGCAAATCCATCGGGACAGCCCACTGCGGATTGTTGCGGTACTCGCCATGGGCATAGTCGGCAAACCCTCGATGGATAGCCGCAACACTCTTGACGCCTGCATTTTCCATACGCTCTATCGCCCCTATCCACAGGGCAAGGTCGGGCGTTACAGGATTTTTCACGAATATCGGAATATCGACGCCTCGCAAAGCGTCGGCAATCTCCTGCATGGCAAACGGATTGGTCGTCGTCCGTGCCCCTATCCACAGGGCATCGAGCCCCGCAGCGAGTGCCGCCTCGACATGGGCAGGCGTTGCCGTTTCGGTCATCACCGCCATACCCGTCTCGCGTTTCACCTCGGCAAGCCACGGCAGACCATTTTCGCCCACGCCCTCGAAAGAGCCGGGTTTGGTACGCGGTTTCCACAATCCCGCACGGAATGCACGCACGCCGAGCGAAGCGAGATCCTTTGCCGTAGCCATACACTGCTCCTCACTCTCGGCACTGCACGGACCCGCAACAACGGGT
Source organism: bacterium (assembly GCA_963658625.1). Lineage (GTDB taxonomy): Bacteria > Bacteroidota > Bacteroidia > Bacteroidales > Rikenellaceae > Alistipes. Next base: position 26,938 of record CAVKRC010000020.1, on the reverse strand, counting down.
ATCCGCCCGTCGCCACTCAAAAAATCCATATTTGCCACCGCGCTGTTCATTGTCCGCAAATCAAGGCAAAAGTAGTAAATTTTTCACTACATTCGCACAACAAGAATTTTGCCGTATGAAAAAACTGCTGTCGTTGTCTTTTTATTTTTCGCGACGGCAGCGATTTTAAGGAAATTTATTTATACCTTTGCCCTTGTAAACGATGGTTTGGCATTGGTTATGCATAAGAAACTCAAACAAAACAAATTATATATGAAAAAGATTTTCTCCGTCGCGTTGCTTTTTGCATTTGTATTCGCTTCTGCGAATACTGCGATTGCAGCAGACAAGGCTGAGCACAAAACCCCTCATGTAAAAGGCTTTGTTTCAAACGGTTTCTGGGACAACTGGGAGATTCAGGCAGGTGTCGGTCCTACATTCAATATGGGTACGGGCAGCGGCATCTCCAACTCGGTTCTTGCGGGTGCCTATATCGGCGTCGGCAAATGGTTCCACCCCGTATTCGGAGTGAGAGTTGCAGGTGAAGGCGGCAAATACACCCACACCCAACTCAACGGTAACGAATGCAACTGGTCGTTCCTCTTCATTCACCCCGATTTTATGGTCGATATGACCAACTGGATTGGCGGATATAAGGACAAGCGCATTTGGAACTCAATACTCTACCTCGGTGCAGGCGTCGGTGTCAGTGCACTCAACTCGCCGAACGATCGCACCGTACAGTTCGTCGGCAACCTCGGTTGGCAGAACCGTTTCCGCGTATGCAAGGCAGTGAGCATCGACCTTACGCTCGAATATCTGCTTGCAGATTCGCAGTTCCGTCCGACAACTTGTACAAAGAGCAATCGTTTTCACGGTCTCAATGTGTATGTGGGTGCAACCTACCGTTTCAACAAACGCACCTACGACCGTTCGGGTGCTACCGAAGATGAGGCAAAGGCAATGCTTGCCAATTTGAAAAAGTCGCAGGACGAAGCCGCAGCAGCAAAAGACAAATCGGACAAATTGCAGGCTTTGGCAGACGAGCAGGCAAAGGCTCTCGCCGCTGCCGAGCAACTTGCAGCCGAGCAGGCTGAGGCTTTGAAAAACGCCAAGAAGGAGAAACCGCAGGCAGCATCGGCAAAAGAGGCTGTCGATACCGACAACTACGATGAGATGCTCTTCTACGCATACGGTTATTCCACCCTTTCGAGCACCAACAAGAAGCGTCTCGATTTGATTGCCGAGCACATCAAGGCTTCCGACAAACAGGTATTCCGCGTAGATGGTTTCGCTGACAAGCAGACCGGTTCGAAGAAAGCCAACGAGCGACTTGCAGGCAAACGTGCGCGCATTGCAGCCGACTACCTCGTAAGCAAGGGCGTAGATCGCAGCCGTCTCGATGTCCGCAACTGCGGCACGACCGATTGCCCATTCGGCAAACCTTCGCACAACCGTATCGTAGTGGTTTACTAACCGCAACGACATACGAAACAGATAGAGCAGACCAATCGGTCTGCTCTATTTTCATTTCATTTTATTCTACGATTGTACGACAAAAATTTCGTTAAACTTACTGATGCGAAAATGTTTTGGCACGTCAAAGCCATCGAATTGTACAGTTATATTATCACTACAACCATCTACATCCAAGACAACACCTGCTCCAAACACATCATGTACGACCTTTTGACCTATCTCGATATTTTCGTCCGAGCCTGTCGGTTCTAACACCATTTTATCTACTTGTTCCATATATTTGCGTGCAGCAGTTTCCGTCTCTTTGGAAATTGTCCCCTCTTGCACCAATAACTCCTGCTTAATTTCCCATATAAAACGCGACGGATATTGCATACAGCCGGTCTGATGATTGTAACCTTCCGATTCCGTCAAATACAACTCGTTCTCAGCACGAGTGTATGCCACATAAGCAAGCCTGCGTTCCTCTTCCAGTCCTCTGATTTTACGTTCTCTGATTGTGCGCAGGCTGGGAAATATTCCCTCATACATTCCCGCGACAATAACTATCGGAAATTCCAACCCTTTTGATTGGTGTATAGTCATCAACTTTACAACCTCCGAATCTTTCTTATAATCCAAATTGGTATATAACGCAACATCTTGCAGATATTTTGTCAATGACAAGTCTTCTTCATTGACATTATCATTCTCATACAATTGAATTGACGACATCAAATCTTTGATATTGTCTATTCTGTCCTGATCTCCATCGACTCTATAAAAATCAAACAGCCCACTCTGCTCCAATATCTGTTGCATGGTATCCGAAATGGACAATTTTTTATCGCAGATTTGTTGTCGTATAGCCTCAATAAGATTTACAAAACTTTTTGCTCCGGGTTTATTAAATTTTGAATCATCAATATGTTGGGATAGTGCTGCATATAGAGATATTTTCTTCTTATTGGCAAACTCCGACAATCGCGCCATAAACACCTTGCCAAGTTTGCGGTTTGGCAGGTTTATTATTCGCTTAAACGACAAATCATCATCTACATTATTTACCAGACGCAAATACGCCAACGAGTCTTTGATTTCGCGTCTTTCAAAAAACCGAACACCTCCATATATCACATACGGAATCTTGTGTTTGACCAATTCCTGCTCTATCAGACGAGATATATATGAAGCACGAAACAAAACGGCAATATCTGATAGTTTGCCACCGTTATCAAGGTGTTTTTTAATTATTTGTGCAATAAATAAGCCCTCTTCTTTACTTGATTTCCCATGAAAATGCACGACATTATTTACTCTTGGTTTTATTGTAAATAATGTTTTTTCAATTCGTTCCCTATTATTTTCTATAACCGAATTTGCCACATCCAATATATTAGGCGTCGAACGATAATTTTGATTAAGGATTATGGTTCTACATGGTTTATACTCTTCATCAAATTTCATTAAACCTTCAGGATTAGCACCTCGCCACTCATAAATACACTGATCGGGGTCGCCGACAACAAAGAAATTTTTATAATAACGTTGTAACATATCTATAAAAACCCATTGTGTACCACTATTATCCTGAGTTTCATCGACCATAATGTAATCAAGCCGCTTTTGCCATTTCTGCAACACATCGTCGTGAGTTTCCAAAATATATGACGCATAATACATTAGGTCATCAAAATCCAACAAAAATCCTTTCTTCTGCTTTTGCAGATATTTGACAAAACATTGCCATTGTATGTCATCATTCTGTCGTATAAATTTATCTTTTACAGCATCATCGCATAAATCGATATAGTTTTTCACATAGTCCGGATATATACCTAACGGTGGACGTTGCTTTGTTGCCGATATGTATTTAAGTACTTTTGCAAAAGTAAGATCCGACTGTTTCAGGTGTAATTCTTCATATATCTCGTGCATTATACTTTTTTGATCTTCCTCATCCATAATAGTAAATGATGACGGATAGCCCAATTTATTTATATCCTCGCGCAAAATTCTTACACCAAAACTATGATATGTGCATATAAGATCGTTTATATTCCCCATATTCACAAGTTGCCGGACACGGGTGCGCATTTCCTGTGCAGCCTTGTTTGTAAAGGTGATACAAAGTATATTTGCAGGATTCACTCCAAGGTCGTTCACAAGATGAGCAAACCGATGTGCCAATGTTTTTGTTTTGCCTGAGCCGGCACCTGCAATCACTCTCACATATCCTTCGGTCGCCAATACCGCTTCCTGCTGTTGTGGGTTCAAGCCTTGTAAAAGCGGATTATTTGTCAATTTCTTATCTATGGTCATCATTTCGCAATGTGGTTTATTCGTGAGTAATCTGTCAAATATATTTGTGTCTATTATTTACACAAAAATACATGAAAATCGTAACAATAAAAAATTGATTGGTTAAGCATTATTTTTTCAATAAATAGTAGCGGCGGAGCAACAACCCCGCCGCCGAACTATTACAAAACATCAGAATTAGATAATGCCCTGCTCCAACATTGCGTGGGCGACTTTCATAAAGCCCGCGATGTTCGCTCCCTTGACATAGTTGATGTAGCCGTCCGCCTGCGTGCCGTACTTGACGCAAGCCTCGTGAATACTCTTCATAATGTAGTGGAGTTTGGCATCGACCTCTTCTGCCGACCATGAGATGTGCATTGCGTTCTGCGTCATCTCCAAGCCCGACGTTGCCACGCCGCCCGCATTGACAGCCTTGCCCGGGGCGAAGAGTATGCCCGCGTGCTGGAATTCGGCGATAGCCTCCGGCGTACAACCCATATTCGACACCTCGGCAGCGCACCACGTTCCGTTGGCGAGCAACTCCTTGGCATCCTCGCCAGTCAATTCGTTTTGGAATGCGCATGGCAACGCGATGTCGCATTTGATGCTCCACGCCTTTTTACCCGGAGTGAACGTTGCGTCCTTGAACTTCTCGGCAAACGGAGCCACTATGTTACGGTTCGATGCGCGCAATTCCAACATATAGTCGATTTTCTCCTTCGTCATACCGTTCGGGTTGTAAACCACGCCGTCGGGACCAGATATGGCGATGACCTTCGCACCGAGTTCGGTAGCCTTCGTCGCCGCGCCCCAAGCCACATTGCCGAAGCCGGAGATGGCAACCGTCGCGCCCTCGATGTCGCGACCCGCCTTGTGGAGCATATGCTGTACGAAATAGAGTGCGCCGAAGCCCGTAGCCTCGGGACGAATCAGCGAACCGCCCCAAGTCATACCCTTGCCCGTAAGCACGCCCGTATTGTACTCGCGCGCCAACTTCTTATACATACCGTATAGGAAACCTATCTCGCGTCCACCAACGCCGACATCGCCCGCAGGGACATCGGTATCGGGACCTATATTCTTCCACAATTCGAGCATAAACGCCTGACAGAAACGCATAATCTCGGCATCGGACTTGCCGACGGGATCGAAATCGGAACCGCCCTTTGCGCCGCCCATCGGTAGCGTTGTCAGCGCGTTCTTGAATGTCTGCTCGAAGCCCAAGAATTTCAGCATCGACGGATTTACCGCCTTATGGAAACGGAGACCGCCTTTGTAAGGACCGATCGCACTGTTGAACTGCACGCGGTAGCCCAAATTGGTCTGAATCGTGCCACGATCATCGACCCACGTTACACGGAATGTGATGATACGGTCGGGTTCAACCATACGCTCGACGATTTTAGCCTGCTCGAATTCGGGGTGTTGGTTATAGACCTCCTCAACCGATTCGAGTACCTCGCGTACTGCCTGCAAATACTCGCTTTCACCCGGGTGCTTGCGCTCCAAATCTGCCATTAAGTTTTTGACGTTCATAATTATAAAGATTTAAGGTTGTTTTATCTATTACAAATATAGGAATAATTATTATAGATTGTAATCATTTCGAGTATTTTTAATGATAATTTATCGCTGATTTCCGGAATCTACCGACAAACTCACACCTCAACCAATCGGTTTTTAATAGCATACACCACGAGGCTCGCCGTATTTTTGCACCCAGTTTTTTCGAGAATATTGGCGCGGTGGGCATCGACCGTTCGTTTCGATATAAACAGCGCATCGGCAATTTCCTGATTCGACAGTCCGCGACAGATACCGAGCAATACGTCCGCCTCGCGGTCAGACAGCGCGTCGGGATTCGCTTCGCCGCTGCGCATGGTACTCGAAATGGATTCGAGCAGTGCTTGGCATATATAATCGCCACCGGCAAGCACCGTATCCACTGCGGCAAACACCTCGTCGATGTCGGAGTCTTTGAGCAGGAATCCCTTTGCGCCCGCCTCCATCATACGCGAATAGTAGTTTTCGTCGCCGAACATCGACAGGCATATCACCTTCAAATCGGGTTTTCGGCGCAGAGCCTCCGCCGTTGCAATGTCGCCGTTCATCGCGGGCATCGAGATGTCCATAAATACCACATCGGCGCACAAAGTCGGCAATGCCGCAACGAAATCGGCTCCGTCCGAGAACTCCGCCACCACGCGACAACCGTTTCGTCCGTCGATAAGTCCTTTCAGTCCGTTGCGAAAGAGCGTGTGGTCATCGACCAATACTATGCGTTTTTCTGCGCCGTCCATTGCACTTATCCCCTTTCGGCGCAGCCTCGTTGCCGCGCGCATTGATGTTCACCGTCGCACGCATACCTTCGCCCTTGCGGCTTGCAATGTCGAAAGTACCGCTGAGCGAATTGACACGCGATGCGATATTAGACAATCCCATACCGCAGTCGAGCACCGCCTTCGGATTGAATCCGCGACCGTTGTCGGTATAGTCCAGTTTGAGTTCCGTACCGTTGAACGAGAGCGAGAGGTTTACCGCCGTACAACCCGAGTGTTTGAGCGAGTTGTTTATCAATTCGCAAATCACACGGTACATAATCACCTCCACATCGTTGTCGAATCGTTCGGCGTGCAGATTGGTTGTAAAACGGATATTCACGCCGTGCAGAGCGACGCTGCGCGAAATGAAACTCTTTACCCCCTGCGCCAATCCGAAATCGAGCAACACCTGCGGCGACATATTGTTGGATATTTCGCGCACCGAACGTATAGCCTCGTCGATAACGTATGCCGTGTTGTCCATTATGCCCTGTTGGTCGGCAGGCAACCCTTCGCGCGAGAGTGCCGAAAGGGACATCTTCGCCGACGAGAGCAACGGTCCCAAACCATCGTGCAACTCTTTTGCAAAGTTGGAACGCGACCGTTCCTCAGCCCTCAATACCGCCGTCAGAATGCGTTTATTAAATAGTTGTCGCTGTCGGTCGAGTCTGTCGATGTAATTTATCAGGCGATATGCGAACAGAACCGCCGCCGAGATACAGAGCGAGACCAATACATCTACCGCCACAAATCCCTTGGGCATAGCCACGAATCTGTCGAACATCGCCAACTGACAGATGCGCTCCGCCGACAACGCCACGAAGCCCACGATGCAGAGAATCCATATCGAATTGTATTTCGTGCGTCGTATCAGCCTTATGGCAAAGACGGTCGCAACCACCTGAATAATCAGCACCACGACCAAAACGATTTTCAATCCGAATGCGGTTCCCATAGTTATTTGGTTTTACAATATCTTTTTCAATCCGTCCAACTGCGAGTATGCAGTCATATCGGTCTGCACGGGGACAACCGACACATAGCCGTTTGCCAAAGCCCACTCGTCGCTATCCTCTGCCTGCGATTCCTTGTTGTCGAACGCACCAGTCAGCCAAAAGTATTCGCGCCCGCGCGGATCCTCGTGACGGAAAAAGTCCTCACGCCAATAGCCCCGCGTCTGACGGCAGACCCGTATGCCCTTAATCTCCTCGCGCGGTATTGCAGGAACATTCACATTCAGACACAACGGCAACGGCATATTCCCTGCCAACACCGCTTCGACAACATGCGTACCATACTCCACCGCCGCATCGAAATCGGCTTCGGGATCGTGGTCGGTAACAGACAGCCCTATGGCAGGAATATCGTAGAACGACGCCTCGATAGCCGCGCCCATCGTTCCCGAATAGAGTACATTCACCGCCGAATTGGAACCATGGTTTATGCCGGAAATCGCCAAATCGGGCTTGCGGTCGCCGAACAACTCGCCGAGCAGATAGTCGAACGCCATCTTTACGCAATCCACAGGCGTACCCGACAACGCATACACCTTCACGTCTTCCTCATCGCGCACCTTGCGCAGATATAGCGGGTTGTAAATAGTTATCGCCTGACTCATACCGCTCTGCATGGTCTCGGGCGCAACAGCCACCACTTTGCCGAATCGGCGTGCAACCTCGATGGCTGCCGCAAATCCTTTCGACGCAAACCCGTCGTCGTTCGTAACGAATATCAATCTCTCCTTATTCATACTCCAAAGATATGTAAAACTCCTTGAATATACAACCATTCGCAAACCGAATATATGTCATAAAAAACGCAAAACGGAGAAAATCATTCGATTCTCTCCGTTCATTATTTTTCAGTCTCGACTGCCCGATTATTCGGCAACGTATTTCAGCGTCGGGAATACCTTTTTGAGCGACTCGACAATATCCTTGTGCGGAACGCCCTCGCGCAGAATCAGAATTATCGCATTGTCGCCCGCCACCGTACCGAGAATATCTTTGGTCTTGCGGCAATCCACGATTACCGAAACAGCACTCGCATAACCCGATTTTGTTGCAATAACGCCGATATTACCCGAAAATTTTATGTCGATGATTGCATCGTCGAGATTCGACGCTCCTGCCGCACCGTCGCCAACCATATTGTCGCCTAAAACATAGACGTAGCCCTTTTCGGGGTGCGGAGTTTTCAATACGTTAATCGTCTTGAAATCACGCGATAAGGTACTCTGCGTCGCCTTGATTCCGTGTCCTTCGAGATGACGGATCAACTCGTCCTGCGAACTTATGAATTCGTCTTTTATGATGCGTTTTATAATGCCGATGCGCTCGTTTTTCTTGCCCATAATTCTAAATATTTATGCAAAGATATGCAATTTCTCCGACAAACAAAAATATATTCGTCTGTTTTTGGGAAATATGGATATTTATACAGTTTCGATGCTGGAAATAATAAAAAAGCGATTGACGTTTGCCAATCGCAATTTCGTGGGAACTAAGGATTCGAACGACGAAGTCGTCGCCGAAATACCTTTGGAAATCAAACACATATATTTCGGCAGCCCCCGCTACAAGTTCGAATCACTACTTCCACGAAATTACGACGAATGGCTTGTCTAAAACAAGCCGTTTTTTTGCCGGGAAGCGGTAAATATAGAATATAATTACAAGCGAACACGGCACAAAAAAAGAGCGATTGACATATCAATCGCTCTCGTCGTAGTTTCGTGGGAGTTGAGGGATTCGAACCCCCGACCCTCTGCTTGTAAGGCAGATGCTCTGAACCAGCTGAGCTAAACTCCCGTTTTGGGATTGCAAATATAGTTATTATTTGTGAATCTCCAAACTAAATACGGGTAAAAATAAAAAAGAGCAGACTTTTCAGTCTGCTCCTATCCGGAAAATCGCATAAAACTCTATTTGTCGAAATACTCGTTCAGCAGGCGAGCCAAGCGATAGCCCGCATTGCGCATCTGCGTATTGACCAAATCGCGAGAAAGTTCGACGGTGTCGGGGTTGAGTTCAACCACATCTATCGGATTCCATTCGTAGATAACCTCATTGTGGTCGGCAGCATCTTTAATCCAATCGGCAAAAGTTCCACGCTGCACTTTTTTGATGGCTCCTTTTTTGAGGTTGTCGATGTTTGCGGCGGTCTCCTCGGCTTTGCCGTCGGGATAGAGTAGTTGCGGCATCTTGTCGTAAAGCACATGGAACGACTTTTCGGGCTTGCCGTTGAGCGTGCAATGCAGACGACGGTGATGTTTCTCGAAAAGTGTGTGCGTCGGACAGTGCATATCGCCCACGAAATGGAGAATCATACGCAGATTCATAACCACAGCCGAGTCGCTCAACTCCTCATAGTGGCGCAGGTTGTAGTCGGCAGTACACAGACCGCGCATGACATCGCCTTTTTTCAGGCGCGGATTGGGGTCGTAGCGATTGGCTGCATCGACATTGTAAACATGCCATAATGTGGTATAGGCAATCTCCTTGTCCTTGCGATGTTGATCCATCCACACGGCGTCGGTTTTCAGATCGTACGGCATATATTTGGCAATGTTCGCCTTTGCACGGTCGGTCAGATGACGCTCTGCCACTTTGATTACGATCTCATGTCCCAATTTACCCCATGCCGATGCGCTTTGCGCAATCAGTGCCACGGAGGCAAATGTCAGTATCAAGAACTTTTTCATGACTCAGGGATTGTTATTTATCGAAATACTCGTTCAGCAGGCGAGCCAAGCGATAACCCGCATTGCGCATCTGCGTATTGACCAAATCGCGAGAAAGTTCGACGGTGTCGGGGTTGAGTTCAACAGTATTGAACGGATTCCACTCGTAGATGACAGCATTGCGGTCGGCAATATCCTTCACCCAATCGACAAACGTACCTTTCTGCACCTTTTTAATCGCACCCTTTTTGAGGTTGTCGATGCGGTCGGCTATCTCCTCCGATTTTACTTTCTTGTAGAGCAGGTGCGGCATCTTGTCGTACAAGCCGTGGAATGTCTTTTCGGGTTTACCGTTGAGCGTACATTTCCAGAAGCAACGCGGACCCGGAAAATAGGAGTGCGTCGGGCAATGCAGGTCGCCGACGAAGTGGAGAATCATACGCAGATTCATAACCACTGCCGAGTCGCTCAACTCCTCATAGTGGCGCAGGTTGTAGTCGGCAGTGCGCAGACCGCTCATAATATCGCCCTTTTTCAGACGCGGATTAGGATCGTATTCGTGGTTGGCATCGACATTATAGACATGCCAAGCCGAAGTGTAAGCAATCTCCTTGTCGCGACGATGATGATCCATCCACACGGCATCGGTTTTAAGGTCGTAAGCCATATACTTCGCTATGTTCGCCTTGGCGCGGTCGGTCAAATGATGCTCCGCCACTTTGATTACAACCTCGTGTCCCACTCGTCCCCAAGCCATCGCGCTCTGCTGGAATACCAAAGCCGCCAGCGCGAAAATCAAAAGTTTTTTAGTCATTTTGTATTACGTTTTAGATAAATGTTATTTTGTCAGATAATATCGAACGCGATCTCCATCATATTGGTAAACGAGGTCTCGCGCTGCTCGGCAGTGGTTTCCTCGCCCGTTACGAGCGAATCGGAAATAGTGCAGATGCACAACGCCTTATTGCCGCTGCGCGCCGCATTCATATAGAGTGCCGACGACTCCATCTCGACCGCCAGCACACCCATTTTCTGCCATTTGTGCCAAGCCTCCTTATCCTCGCTGTAAAACGTTTCGCTCGCCAGCAGGTTACCGACGCGATAGTTTATACCCATACTCTCCGCCTTGTCCGCCGCCTTGCGCACGAGGTCGAAATCGGCTATCGGAGCGAATGTACCGGGCAGATTGTACTGTACGCCATACGCCGAACTGTCGCATGCGCCCATACCTATCACCACATCTCCGCAGTGCAGGTCTGCCTGATAGGTACCAGCCGAACCTGTGCGGATTATGCTCTTTACGCCATAAAAATTGTAGAGTTCATAGGTGTAGATGCCGATGGACGACACTCCCATACCGTGCCCCATTACCGACACGCGCTTGCCCTTGTAGGTACCTGTAAAGCACCACATGCCGCGCACCTCGTTTACAAGCACGGGGTTTTCCAGATAGCGTTCCGCCATAAACTTGGCACGGCGCGGATCGCCCGCCATTATCACTTTGTCGGCAATTTCACCGAACTTCGCCCCGATATGCGGGGTAGGTGTCATATCTTTCATAAAGTCTGCAATGTTATCGTTTACAAATATACGAATTTTATTTTACATAGAATTTATATATGCAGGAGTGCGTGTAGATGTCGTTGGGACGCAACACGCACGACGGGAACTGCGGGTGGTTCGGCGAATCGGGATAGCGTTGTGTTTCGAGTGCCACCGCCCCGCGATAGGCTATCGGACGACCGTACTTGCCGCAATACGAACCGTCGAAAAAGTTGCCGCAGTAGAACTGCAATGCGATTTGGTCGCTCCATACCTCTATGCCGCGCCCGCTTTGCGGGTCGTAAAGATCGGCGAATTTGGCGATTGTTTTGTCGTCCGTGCGGTCGATAATCCAGTTGTGGTCGTAGCCTGCCCCCATACGCAACTGCTCGTCATCGTCGCCCACGCGCTCGCCTATGGTGTGAGGTGTGCGGAAATCGAACGGCGTACCCTCGACCGAACGAATCTCGCCCGTAGGAATCAGCAATGAATCGACAGGCGTAATGTGCGAAGCGTTTATCGTCAGTTCGTGGTCGAGTATCGAGCCATTGCCCTCGCCGTGGAGATTGAAAAACGAGTGGTGCGACAGATTCATCACCGTCGGTGCATCGGTCGTTGCGGCATACGTTACGACAAACTCGTTGTCGGGCGTAAGCGCATACGTCATATCTATCTCGCGATTGCCGGGGAAGCCGTCCTGCCCGTCGGGAAGCGTCGCGTGGAAGAGTATCTCGTTCTCCTTTTGCTCGCGCGCCTCCCACACTATGCGGTCTACGCCAAGCGTACCGCCGTGGAGCGTCTGCCCGTTGTTGTTTTGCGGCAATGTGTACTCCTTGCCGTCCAGCACGAAACGCCCGTCCGCAATGCGGTTGGCGTATGGTCCTACCGCCGCACCGAGGAAACGCTCGCCCGTGTTGTCGATGTAGCGGTCGATATTCTCGTAACCTATCTCTATGTCGGCATAGTTACCTTCGCGGTCGGGTACCCACAGCGCGACGACGCGCGCACCGTAATTCGTTACCTGCATCACCAAATCGCCCCCGCGCAAGGTATAAAGCACGACTTTTGCCCCGCCGATTTCGGTCGCGAATGCCGCCTCGTCGAGCAGCACGATTTGATTTTTATTTCCTCCACAAGCAACAGCAAGCATCGCCACCGCCGCCAAAAGAACTTTTTTCATTTTCCGTTTGTTTTTAGGTTTCTACAAATGTACAAAAATTTGCCTATATTTGTGGATAATAAACATATTATTTTCTATCATGAAAGTACGCATCGCCGAGGATTGGAAACCCATACTGCAACCCGAGTTCGACAAGCCCTATTTCGAGCAACTTACGGGCTTCGTCCGCTCGGAATACGCCTCGCGGCAGATATTCCCGAAGGGACGCAACATATTCCGCGCATTCGACAAATGCCCATTCGAGCAACTCAAAGTGGTAATCATCGGGCAAGACCCCTACCACGGCGACGGGCAGGCGAACGGGCTGTGCTTTTCGGTCGATGACGGCGTGCCGTTTCCGCCGTCGTTGCAAAACATATTCAAGGAGGTGTGCGACGATACGGGCGCACAAATGCCGTCGAGCGGCAATCTCGACCGATGGGCAGAGCAGGGAGTGCTGCTGCTCAACTCGGTGCTGACAGTGCGGGCGCACGAGGCGGCTTCGCATGCTGGACGCGGCTGGGAACAATTCACCGACGCTGTCGTGCGTGCCATCGCCGAACGCAAGGAGGGCATCGTCTATATGCTCTGGGGCAGTTATGCCCAGCGCAAGGGTGCAATCGCTGACCCGTCGCGCAATCTGATTCTCAAAGCCGTCCACCCGTCCCCGCTTTCGGTCTATCGCGGTTTCTTCGGCTCGCACCACTTCTCCCAAGCCAACGCCTACCTCATCGCCCACGGCAAGTCGCCGATAGTGTGGTAGTTATTTTTTAGTGGCTAGAAAAAAAAATAATACAAGAGCGGCTCCCGCAATGGGAACCGCTCGCAAATTTATACCCGAATACCGATGGGCACTGTACTCGGAGCGTAGCGACCAAGTCCCCTGCCAAAGGCGGGGGATTTAGGGGGTGGGTGAAGAATTTTGCCGAAGGCTACAACAAGTAATCCACGGCGAATACCGTACAAAAAACAAGAGCGACCTCCTTATGGAAGCCGCTCTCAAACTTATACCGAGTAATCCGTAAATTACTTGTTGTAAGCCTTCATCACCGAGATAAGGTCGAGAACCTTGTTCGAATAACCCCACTCGTTGTCGTACCACGAAACAACCTTAACGAAAGTGTCGGTCAATGCGATACCGGCAGCCTTGTCGAAGATCGAGGTGCGTGGATCGCCGAGGAAATCGGACGATACGACAGCCTCCTCGGTGTAACCGAGAATGCCCTTCAACTCACCTTCCGAAGCCTTCTTCATAGCCTCGCAGATCTCGTCGTACTTAGCAGGTTTTGCCAAGTTTACGGTCAAATCGACAACCGAAACGTCGAGGGTAGGAACACGCATCGACATACCGGTCAATTTGCCGTTCAACGAAGGGATAACCTTGCCTACTGCCTTGGCAGCACCGGTGGACGACGGGATAATGTTGCCCGAAGCGGCACGACCGCCACGCCAATCCTTCATCGAAGGACCGTCAACGGTCTTCTGAGTTGCGGTAGTCGAGTGAACGGTAGTCATCAAACCGTCGGTGATACCGAAATTGTCGTTGAGCACCTTTGCGATAGGAGCCAAGCAGTTGGTGGTGCAAGATGCGTTCGAAACGATCTTCTGACCTGCGTAGGTGTCGGTGTTCACGCCGCAAACGAACATCGGGGTAGCATCTTTCGACGGAGCCGACATAACGACGTATTTCGCACCTGCTGCCAAGTGAGCCTGTGCCTTCTCCTCGGTGAGGAACAAGCCGGTCGATTCAACGACATACTCTGCGCCTACCTCGTTCCATTTGAGGTTTGCAGGATCCTTCTCGGCGGTAACGCGGATAGCCTTACCGTTTACGATAAGCTGGCTCTTCTCAACGTTGTAGTCGATAGTACCGTTGAAATGACCGTGCATGGTGTCGTATTTGAGCATGTAAGCCAAATAATCCACCGGGCAAAGGTCGTTAATGCCGACGATGTCGTACTTGTCAGCCTGCGTGCAGGCAGCACGAAATACCATACGGCCGATACGACCGAAACCGTTGATACCAATCTTAATCTGTGCCATAACTTTAAATTTTTATAGTTAAATGAATGAAATAGTTACAAACTGTTATTTTTCTAACGCTGCACAAAAGTACATACTTTCTCCATTTTACGCAAATAAAAAATAAAATATTTTAGTAAGAACTCCCGCTTTATTTCCCGCAGCAAATTCCGTGCAGTATTTTTTGGATAATCGGCTCTTGTCGCTATATTGTATTCTTGACGATACCCAACCTTGTCTGCGGTGTTGTTCGTTTGCAAAAATGTGCGTATATTTGTTTCGTTATTCGCGCTTTGTGTGAATGACAAAACATATTCAGAAGGTGTTTTTCGCACCGTCCCGAATAAGAGATCTGACAGTTTCTAAAAGCAAAGGGACCGACGAACAGCACTCATTCCTTGTTTAGATTATGGCACGCTATGCATTCCTGCGTAACGGTATTCCATATCTATGCAGGTGTGGGGTATCGTATCGTTTACTTTTGCTTGGGTTTTGTCAGAGCCCCCTTATTCGGTAAGCGATGAGGAATCAGACTCCACACTTTCTCATTTTTATAAACCAACAATATTAACAGACTGCGCAGGGGTCGCAAGGTCGCAAAAAATTAAAGTTTTTATGAAAAAACTATTTCTTTTTGCCACGATTGCAGCATTGGCGATTATGGCAACGGGGTGCGGGAAAAGCGAAACCGACGACAATCCGGGACAGACGGAAAATCCGAACACGCCCGACAAACCGGACAAGTCCGGCGATGGCTCCGATGACAAAGATGACGACGACGATTCGGGCAAACTGCCACCATTGCCCGACGAAAACGATGTTTGCTCGGCAATGGACGACATTACGTTTATGAATTTCTGCTACGAGAATTTCGACGTAAACAAGGACGGCAAAATTTCGGAATTGGAATACAATGCCGTCAAAGAGATTAACTGCGACGGATTGCAGATTACATCGTTCAAGGGCATCGAGTATTTCCCGAATCTGGAAACTTTTTCGTGCAAGGAGAATGCTAAAATCAAAGAGATCGACCTTAGCCACAATAAAAACATTACGGTAATCGGCTACTCCGCATTCAGCAACTGTTATAATTTGCAAAACATTAAATTGCCCGACAGCGTTACGACAATCGGTAATTCTGCATTCGAGAATTGCGCTTGTCTTACAAGCATTACCATTCCAGACAGTGTTACGGAAATCGGCTATGAAGCATTCAGAGGTTGCACGGGTCTGAAAGGTGTATATATAACCGATATTGCTGCATGGTGCAATATAGAATTCGGCAATTATACTAGCAATCCATTATATTATACCCATAGTTTATATTTGAATGGCGAATTAGTCAAAGACCTTGTTATCCCCGATAGCGTTACGACAATCGGCAGTTATGCATTCAGATATTGCACAAGTCTGACAAGCATTACTATTCCCAACAATGTTGCGGGAATCGGCGATTCTGCATTCAGTCATTGCACTGGTCTGACCAGCATTACGATTCCCGATAGTGTTAATGTAATTGGCAGGGATGCATTCCTTCTTTGCACTGGTCTGACAAGCATTACAATTTCCAACGGCGTTACCTCAATCAGCGATAAAGCATTCTATGGTTGCACGGGGGAGTTGTTTATAAATTGCAATATACCTTCTTATAGTACCGCTTTTTACGAAGCGAAATTTACCAAAGTTACCATAGGCAACAGCGTTACGACAATCGGTAATTCTGCATTCGAGAATTGCACAAGTCTGACAAGCATTACCATTCCAGACAGTGTCACGGAAATCGGCTATGAAGCATTCAAAGGTTGCACAAGTCTGAAAGGTGTATATATAAGCGATATTGCGGCATGGTGCAATATAAAATTCGGCTATAATAGCAATCCATTATATTATGCCCATAATTTATATTTGAATGGAGAATTAGTTACTGACCTTGTTATACCCGATGGCGTTACATCAATCGGCAGCGCATTTGTGGGTTGCACGAGTCTGACAAGTGTTACCATTCCAGCAAGTGTAACGGAAATCGGCAGTTTCTATGGTTGCGCAGGGCTAAAAACTATATATTGTAAAGCGTCAATACCTCCGACAATATACACTCTTACATTTTCTGATGTTAAAAAAATTGCGAAAATTTATGTTCCTCGCGAATCGGTCTATGCCTATAAAGCAGCCGAAGGCTGGAAAAACCTCGCAGCAATTATCGAAGGATATGATTTTGAATAACAAAACGGGCATAATGCCCGTAATAACAAATTATTTTATTAACAATTAAAAACTTACAATTATGAGGATATATAGTAAATCGTTTATTCATTATACAAAAGATTTTGAGGCAATTAAAGGTATTATCGAAAATGGATTTCGTGTTCATTTCTGTAAAGAAGAGGTGTATTCAGAATCAGGTAAAACTACTTATATCGGGATTCCCATGGCATGTTTTTGTGATATTACATTATCCCACATAAAAGAAATGAGTAAATATGGGAAGATGTGTGTCGGTATGGGTAGAGAGAGGGGAGTCAACCATTTATTACAACCTGTTTTGTATTATCCAAATAATAAAGACTGTGAATCAACGAAAATGATTATCGAAGCAGAAAAAGCATTTATCGAAAATCAAAAAAGATCTAGCAGTGAACAAGATAGTGAGTCTTATAAAATATTAGGGTATGCAAAACCTCTATTTAAGTTATCTAAAAAAACACAAGATCTTAATTGTGCTGATAATTCTAACTATATAGATAGAGAATGGCGTAGAGTATATCCTTCGAAAGGTCAGCACAGATGGAAAACTTTAGGTGAATACGAAAAATATATGGAAAAGAATAAAGATAGCGACACAAAAAATCATATAGGATCTCCGCTAAAATTCAGTGTAAAAGATATTGATTTCATAGTTATACGAAACAAATTCTTATCAGACATGCATAAATTTATAATGAATGATCTTGAACGGATAGGAGGAAAGGAAAAAGTAGATATAACTCAAAGAGAGAGAGAATTGTTATTGTCAAAAATAATAACATATGAAACATTAATCGGAAACATGTAATTTTCTCAGAACGGAACCGCATCGGGCAAATGTCCGATGCGGTGTTTTCAACCTTGTCATAATGAGCCCGAGCAAACAAAAACTGTACCGATACCCGACAACATTTCATGCGCAGGGCGTGATTATCTACCTCTGTTATACAACCTCACCGATACCCTATCTATACGACACAAAAGTAGATCGCCACGCTTCGCTCGCGATGACAAGTTTGTTTATATCTAATCACTATCCACTAATAGCCGCTATTTCTCCTCCAACTCCGCGCGTTTAGCGCGCTTCGCCATTGCCGAGGCGAAAACAAAGTCGTTCAGTTCGGGATTGTCGGCATGCAGAATATCTTCCTTGGTGCCTTCCCACCACTTTTTACCTTGGTAGATATAGACGATTTTCTCGCCGATTTCCATCACCGAATTCATATCGTGCGTGTTGATGATGGTCGTGATGCCGTACTCTTTCGTGATGCCGTGAATCAGATTGTCGATAACAATCGAGGTCTGCGGGTCCAAACCCGAGTTCGGTTCGTCGCAAAAGAGGTAGCGCGGATTCATCACTATCGCCCGCGCAATCGCCACACGCTTAATCATACCGCCCGACAACTCGGACGGGTAGAGATGATGTGCGTCCGAGAGATTGACGCGGCTCAGGCAGAAATCGACGCGCTCGCGCTTCTGCGCCTCGCTGTCGTCGGTAAAGAGGTCTAACGGCAGGCGCACATTCTCGTACACGGTCGAGGAGTCGATAAGCGCACCGCCCTGAAAAATCATTCCTATGTCCTTGCGAATGCGTTTGCGCTCGTTGAACGAAAGCGAGGTATAGCATACATCGTCGAAAAATATGTCGCCGCTGTCGGGCGTATGCAGACCGACCAACGTTTTGAGCAACACGGTTTTACCCGAGCCGCTGCGCCCGATGATAAGGTTCGTTTTGCCCGTCTCGAACTCGATGGAGATGTCGTCGAGTACCGTCCGCCCCTCGAATGACTTGAATATGTGTTCGCACTTTATCACGTTCGCAACAGTTGGGTGAGTATAAGGTTGAATATCAATATCGTAATCGAACTGACCACTACGGCGCGAGTCGAAGCACGACCCACTTCGAGCGAATTGCCTTTGGCATAGTAACCGTAGAATGCCGATACCGAGGTGATTATGAATGCGAATACGGCTGTCTTTATGAGCGAATAGATAACCTCCCACAGCACGAAATCGTAGAGCAGACCCTCGACAAAGTCATCGGTGGACATTATGCCCGTAGCCCACGCAATGCCGTAACCACCTATGGTGCCAATCATTATGCTCAACAGTGTAAGGAACGGAAAGAAAAACCCGGTGGCGATGATTTTGGGCAGAATCAGATACGAGGCGGAGTTGATGCCCATAATTTCGAGCGCGTCGATTTGCTCCGTTATGCGCATCGTGCCTATCTCCGAAGCGATATTCGAGCCGACCTTGCCCGCGAGAATCAGCGCGACGACGGTCGATGAAAATTCGAGCGTCATGGTCTCGCGCGTAGCGTAACCTATAAGGTATTGCGGAATGAACGGCGATTCGAGGCTGATGGACATCTGCAATGTGATGGCTGCACCGATAAATACCGAGATTATGGCAGTCAGTCCAATCGAATTGATGCCCAACGCCTCTGTCTCGAATATTATACGGCGGTAGTATATGCTCATCTTTTCTGGACGGGAAAAGACCTTCCCCATCAGAATGCAATACCTGCCTATCAGTTCAAAAATTTTCAACACTCCGTTTTCGGTTTTGTCGGTTGCCCGTCCGCTCACCGCGTCGGCAGCCTAATCCTCTTTTACCTCCTTGAAATCGACATATTCGCCCACATCGTCGCTCACCTTCTTGCGCACGATTTCGGTCTCGGTAACGGTTATTTCGCCCTCGTTTTGCGACCGCCGACCGAAATTGTACCAATGCTGTTGCCGTGTGCGTTGTTGCTCCTCCATATCCCGCTCCATCGTGCGTTGTGCGTCGCGCACACGCCAAACCAGCGAGAACCACGACAGCAACGACACGAGCAGCAGTGCCACTATAACTATTGCAAACACACCGAACAGCCACGGCGCGGCACAAATCAATACCACCAACACGACGAATGTCAGCGGATTGCGGCGGATGCCGTCGAACAGCGAGGAGAAAAACATCTTTATCATATTACTTTTGTCGAAAACGTATATACATAAAACGTTCCGCAAGCGAATATATTTCGATGCAAAGATACGATTTTTCCCGCAAAAACAAACGCACCGCCCTGCGAGCGATGCGTCCGTTTTATCGTTTTCGGTGATTCTTTACAGCCACCCGCCGTTCGACGCCGTGCCGCTGTTGCTTACCACGAGCGCGAATTTCTTGGTTACCTCCGTCGCAATCGGACTCGACGAACTGCTCTGCGATGTGCCGCCGACCAATGCCGTAACGGTAACTACCGCTATACCCGGTTTATAGCAGGCAACATAGAGTTTGGAACCCGAGAGCGTGCATGCGGTCATATTCACAGCCGTCTTGTCCTCTGCCGAAACGGTCGCGCTCTTAAATTTGAGACCCGATGCTCCACCGCCGAAGAATGTAGCGAGATTGATGGTCTTTGCCGCCGATGTGGTTACGGGCATCGTTATGCAAGGCGTGCCTTCCACCTGCAACAGCAACAAATAGGCGTCCGTATAGCCGCTACCCATATTGCTTTTGTAGGACGAGAGCGACATGGATTGCGGGTATTTGGTGCCGTATTCCGAATAGTAATAGTAGTAACTCTTGGTACCCGCCATATATTGGTTGATGTCCTGCACTGCGGTCAGCAACATCGTGCGGAACTCCGAAGCGGTATAGTGTTTGCCGAGTTTCGCGGCATACGACAGTCCGAGAGCCGCCACGCCCGAAACATGCGGACATGCCATCGACGTACCCTCCATATAGCCGTAAGGGTTGCTTGCCGACGATTCGGCAGGCGTCATGGTCGAGAGAATGGTACCTGCCGCACTCTTGGCATAATCGGAGTCGCCGCCCGGTGCGCAGATGTCCACACCCGGTCCGTAGTTGGAGAACGACGAAGGCGTGTAGTCGGCAGAGAGTGCCGCCACGCTCACGCAACGCTCGTATGCACCCGGATAACCCGGCATGGCCGCATACTCGTTACCCGCAGCGAAAATCGCGATTCCGCCCTTTATAACGCCCGTGTCCGAACCTGCAATGTCGATGAAGTAGTCCACCGCCGCTTTCTCGGCAGAGCACTCGCGATTGAATGCCGAATCGCTCGCAGGACCTTTGTCCTCGTCCGACTTGGCGGAGTTGTAACCCCAACTGCATTGCAGAATCACTGCGCCGTTGTCGGCTGCATACTGAATAGCCTTTGCCGTATTGTCGGTCGTTGCGCCGTCATCGCCCGAAAATATCTGGCACGACATTATGCGCACGCCGTCGTTATTGCCGCTTCCGCCCGCAATGCCGCATACGCCCTTGCCGTTGCCGTTTATCGCTGCGATAGTGCCCGCAACGTGCGTGCCGTGGCTTACGTCGCCGCTTTTATCATAAGACACATTGCCCGTGCTGCTGACGAAGTTGTAGCCGTAAATATCGTCCTTGTAACTGTTGCCGTCGTCGTCCTTGTTCGACGAACCGTTTTTCTCGGCAGTGTTCACCCACATATTTTCAGCCAAATCCTCGTGCGAATACATCACGCCCTCATCGACTACCGCAACGATAATCGACGGATCGCCCGTGCAGAGCGTCCATGCTTGGTCGCAATTCACATCCGCGCCCGATTTTATTGGGGTCGTTACGCTCGTATCGCCCGTGTTGATGAAGTGCCACTGCTTGCCGAGCAGCGGGTCGTTGAATTTCGCCGCTGCGCGAGTGGTTTCCGCTGCGTGTTGTACCGCATCGTATGCCACGCCGCGACGGTTGTATGCGCGCTTTACACGCACATTGTACTGCACCGTGCCGATTTCGGCAACACGCGCCAAACGCGAAACGACTTCGTCCAAATCCGCCGCCTTGTCGAACGTAAACTTATACCACAAATGCAACCCTGCACGATAGACGTTTTCGCGATTCCTGTCCGTTACGACAAATACTCGCTCTACCGACGTCGCGTCGATTTCACCGAGAATCTCGTCCACGCCCGCTATTCCCGAACGTGTGGCTCCCGCACGCGAAGCGACCGATTCGAGAGCAGGCTCCGCCTCGCTCTTGAACTTTACGACTATCTCGCCGCGCTCTGCGCCCTCTGCCGAATTGACTATCGTAGCACCGCCCTTGTCGCCTGCGACCGATACGGCGGTCTCATTCAAATCCTTCGTACACGACACCGCCGCACCGAGTACCAATACCGATAATAATATCTTTTTCATAATCTTTGCGTTGTTAAACCGTTACAGGAATCGTTTTACACCCTTCGCACTCTTGCGCACCGCACTCTTGCCTGCGATGTTATCCGGCACGTCCGTCCGCACATATACCGACACCTCGTCCGCATTGGCGGTATTGCTCCAAGTAAGCGTATCCTCCGTTACCTCTTCGAGGGCGTATGTCGTCGCCCATGCCACGCCGTCCGAGTACTCGCCGCCGAATATGTTGGTCGTGGCATCGAACGTATAAGAGCCTGTAAATTTGCTGATTTCGTAGTTGTTCGCACGCTGATAGAGGGTGAACGAGTTGTCCTCGCCCAATACCATATACACATCGAATTCCGCCGCCTTGCCGCAGAATGTCGAGAGTTTCCAACTGCCCCAGCACTCCGCCAACTGCGACGACGGTTTGTCGATAAGCCGCTCCTCGGTCGCGCTGAAATTGAGTGTCGTAACCGCTCCGCGATTGAAATCTATCGCAGCGGTCGTCTCCATTCGGAATCTGCCGAGCGAGGTCTCCACCGTAACGGTCGAGCCCGCAGGCAGCGTCGCCGCATTCACGAGCATATAGCCCGTAAACGTGTCATCGACCGCCGTCCTTGCAGCATTTTCCACCGTCAGAGCGAGGCTCGGTACGCCTTTGACGATTTTCACCTCGGGATTAACGATGTCTATCGCCACATCGCCCGTCAGAGCCACCGTCTCGTCTGCCGACTCTATCGTGATGCCCTTGACCGCGAAAGCGCGGGCATATTTGTTCGCCACATTGAATTTGATGACCGCAAATGCATGGGTGAAGGTAAACGGCACCGTTACCGTCGTTCCCTCAATCATCTGTGCCGAGACTTCGGTCGGCGTCGCAATCAGAAAGTCATTCGCCCCGATATGCGCCGTCGAAGCGTTGCCGTTCTGCACCTGCGCTCCGAGCGTGAACGGACGACCGAGCGAATAGGCGATTGCCCGCGAACCGCTCGATAACGAGCCTTCTATCTCCACCGTCTGCTCCTCGCTGTACGGATAGTAACCCACAATCACGTCGCCCGTCTTAACGTTGAACGACGCCGTCGATGTGAATCGTGCCGTGCTTGCAAGGTCGGCACCAGCATTGTCGTAACGCAAATTCTCGATTGTCGAGGCATAGCCGTCGCTGAAATTACGGCAAACATATACGCCCAATCGGTCGGACGCATTCCAATACGCCGTCGTCAGACTCTCCTCGTATGCAGTCCGTGCGGCAGGCATCTCGGCGGTGATTACCATCGAGGCATTCTCCACCGTGATGCTGCCCGGAGCATCGTTTTTGGTGCAACCTGCCGCCAAAAGCAGCATGGCACCCAACAAGTAAATTTTTTTCATATTCTCCTCTTGTGTTTTTACAAATCGTAATCCTCTCCCTCGTCGAACGACGGATTGTCCTTCGGCAAGCCCCATTCCCGCGATGCGGCAAAACCGCGTTCTACGCTGACATTTAGCGGGATAGCCGTCGGCGATGTATAATTCGGTGTTTTCATCGGTTGTGATTTATCCATTTCCATTATTTGCATTGTGGCAAATGTATGTATTTTTTCTCAAAAATCGGCAATATCTCGCGCACATATCCGTAACACATTGTAACGAAACCTGTTTCCGTTATCAAAAATTGCCGGTTTATTGAAAAAATTTCCGCAACACCATTCTCTTTGATACTTTTGCGGACTGAATAAACCCGTAAATGGTTAATACTATTATGATTGAGAAAAAAGAATACGAATCTCCCGAACTGTTTGTCGAGAGTTTCCTGTGCGACCGAGGCTTCGAGGCTTCTTCCGGAGAATACTACATTTCCGATGGCGAAGACGATGAATTTGAAACAATCTAAAACGAACGAAACCATGAAAAAGACTCTTTTTTGTATGATTGGTGCAGCACTCGTTGCAGGTTGCTCCAAAACCGAAATCGAAAACACCATTCCGGACGAACCGTCGAACGACTATACTCCCAAGACCGAGTATATAGAGATAGGTGTCGCCACAACCGACGATGATTCCCGCGCCACTTACGACGCATCATTGCATGCCTATTGGGAGGCTGCCGACCAGATACTCGGCGTACAGGGCTTTGCTTGTGGGTGGTCTGCGGGCGGTAATGAGAAAACTGTCTCCGCCAACATTCTCAATTTGAAATCGGGCGACGGTACGTCATCGGCTCGATTCGGTGGCGATATAAACACCCAAAGAAATGCCGCTACATATTTCCATTTTGCATACCCTGTTTCAGGTACGACACTCTCGTCGTATGGTAAAGTCGGTGCGTGGGATTTCAATGTAGAAAGTTCCACACAAACCACCACCTGCACCTTTACCGTTCCTGCCGAGCAGGACGGCAAATGGACTCCGTTCTTCTGCGCGTCCACAGCAGACAAAGTTACGATAGACAATATCAAGAGCGTAACATTCGGCAAGTCGCTCAATGCGGCATTCGGCATCCGCGTATTCGCATCGGACAAGGCAACTCCTAAGAAATTGCAGTCGATAAAGATTGTCGCCGAAAACAATATCACGGGTACGCTCTCGGCAACCACCGACAACGACGGCTCCTTCTCGGGCAAAACCTTTACAGCCAACGCCACGGGCGACACGATTACTGCCGAAAATCCGCAATACACCGAAGGCACCGACAGCAACGGTCGCACCTACTACGAATATCGTTTCGAGGTGCTGCCTGTCAATGCGGGAGTAATCTCATTGACACTTACTGCCGACGACGGCTCGCTGATAGAGCGCACGACATCGGCAAAGACATTTACAGCCAACAAGCGTAGCGGTGTCAATGTGATTTGGGACGCCGCCACGGTATCGATGGACAATGCAACATCGTGGTATGAAGATTCGGCAGACGGCAACGTATCGACAATCGCGGGCAATGTTATTCGTGTCAAGAATATCGAGGTCGGCGGCGTAGCCGCTGCCAATGTCGAGGCGGTCGGTGTCTATGTCAAGGCTCCGGGCGCATCCGATTTCAAGGCATACAAATTGGATTCGGCGAAATTGCAAATTACCACCGATGACATCGCGGCAAATGCAGGCAGCGGCGTCTATACGGTCTATCCTTATGCCAAAATCAAGGGTATTGCGGAAGAAATCGTCGGTGGTGAGCAGACAATTATCGTTACCGATAAATTGGAGATTGCTTCGCACACCATTCGCTCGTCGTACAACGCCAATGCCGGCGTCGCAAAGACCAACTCTTTCGACGGCGACAAAATCGGTGCTACCGTAACACTCAACGACGCCTACGCACAAGCAAACCTCGTTAATAGCGTAACGCTCCACTATGGCGACGCAACGGTTGCGGGTAAAGTCAAAGACGAGTTCCAAACCGCTTCGATTGCCCGACAGGTTTACAACTGCTATGTCGAGGTCGTTATGAATAACGGTCTGACATATAAGACGCCCGCTTACACCATCAACGTAACCGGCATACCGTATGACTATACGTTTGATGGGAAAAAGTTAACCACAATAAAAGAAGAGTGGACATGTAAAGGCAATGTAGATGATGATGGTTTAATAGCCCATAATAAAGATAATGCTGGATATATTGTGTCAAAAAACATGTTTTATTTACCAAATAATGAGGATATTCAAGTCGCTTTTACGTTGGTTCATAGATATTATAGAGCAACATTTTCTACTGGTACTGCCAATGCTTATATCGGTGTTTCAGCCAATGCTGATACGGCATCGGTAAGTGGAATTAAATGTGAGGCGTCTTCAACTAATGGAACAGAAGGAAAGCGAACAAATACAGGTAATATTGTATTAACAAATGCTACTAAATATTTATCGATTAGTGCGGATAAAAATGATTACGGTATATCTAATCATTATATAAATAGTATAAGATTGGATTATAAATAGTAGCAGTATTTTAGTTAAACTTTTCGGGCGGCATATTGCCGCCCGTTTTTTATAACAAATTGTCATAACGAGCCTAAGCAATCGTGGACGGTGGCGATACCCGACGATGGTCTATGCGAACGGCTGTGGGCAACCGACGCCAAGCCGAGCGCAATCGAGTTCACTCGAATTGCCGAGGCGCGAAGGAGGAAAACCGAAGGTTAATCTACCGCTGTTATAATGACCGTGCAAATAGAAAATAATCTGAATGATATAATTTCGGCTTGTAAATAAACATGTCATAGCGAGCCCGAGCAAATACAAACCTGCACCGATACCCAAAGAGGGTTTATGCGACGGGCGTGGCTATCTACCTCTGTCGTAAACCACGATGCAGATACTTGCCCAAAATACACAATGGTAGATACCCACGTCGCTCTCGCGCCTCGGTATGACAGGTTTGTTTTACGCGGCGTCGCGACACGCTCCTTGCGGAATTACGGCTTGTGATGTTTAGGGAAACTTCTGTACTAAAATAAGTCCTTCTTTACAGGAGTGCTCCCTTGCAACTCGGCAATTCGCAAGCGATTTCCGAACTAAAATAAGCACAAAAAACAAAATTCCCCCTCACAGGAGGGGGATTTAGGGGGTGGGTAACACAAAAGGGGGCGGCAAAGCCGGCTCTTCAAGCCAAAGGGCGGACAGCAATACTGTCCGCCCATATCCATTTAGGGTTTGGCAAAAAAAAGCCAAACCCTAAATTGGATTTGGCTTGAAGAGGCGGCTACCTACTCTCCCACGGGAGAACCGCAGTACCATCGGCGCAAGCGAGCTTAACTTCTCTGTTCGGAATGGGAAGAGGTGGAACCTCGCCGCTATAACCACCTAAATTGTTTATGTTTCCGTATCTTGCGTTTCCGTTTCTTACAACACTTAGGACTTTTATACCTAAGAACCTTTACTCTTTGGTGAACCGGTTTTTGCTCCGGTAAATTTGACACTTTGCGGAAAATGAGAAAATGTTCATTAGAAAGCCGTTCGGGTAATTAGTATTGCTCGACTTTGACATTACTGTCTTTACATCTGCAACCTATCAACGTAGTAGTCTCCTACGCCCCTCAAGGGAAGACTCATCTTGGGGATGGCTTCGCGCTTAGATGCTTTCAGCGCTTATCCAAACCGAACGC
>CAVKRC010000019.1:0-44725 GCA_963658625.1 bacterium | reverse complement strand
AATCGTATCTTATTGGCTATAAAGAGTTATATAATAACAATATACAAAAGTATAATAAACTTATATAAACTGCAACAAATTTATATTTTGAATCCCCTATCCACTACAAAGAAAAAGGACGAGTTTAATGCTCGTCCTTTTTTCTTTGTAGTGGATACAAGGCGAAGTCGCCTTGTATCTTACTTGTTACCCACCCCCTAAATCCCCCTCCTGCGAGGGGAACTTTTGGTTTTCACGCTTTGCCACTTTTCCGAGTCGCGAGAGTTTGAAGGCGAGCAAATACGCAGAGACGATACCTCGCTATTTGCGTTGCGCGTAATACTCGTGGACAAGGCTTTTGTAGCCCAATGCCTTCATCGAATTGTAGGTAATTCGGTGGTTGGATTTGGAGTGCCGACCAGTGCCAAGGTATCGAATCGACTGCTGTAAGTAGTGGTCTATCTCCTGCAATCCCTCCACACTGTTTATGAGCGGGAAATACCATCTCGTCCAAGTAAGCGAGCCGTCGAGGTTGTTATCGTAGAATTTGCGATTGAAATAATTTATCAAACGCTCCATTGCCTGCTGTGTCGGTATTCCTTTCCGGATTTTCCATCGGAGCAGGGTCCGCGTTTTGCGATGAATCTTGCCTTTCATCTTTTGTATGCCCGCCGACGAAATATCTATGCGATTGTCCGAGCACTTGAAACCGAGAAATTCATACGGCTCACCTGGCGCATATATCCGCTCTTTTGTCGGATTGATTTCGAGTCTATATTCAGACAGAAATTCTGCAATTTTAACTTTGTATTTTTGCAGCAGAGCCTCATTCTCGGCAAAGAGTATGATGTCATCGGAGTAACGGGCATAAATCACATCGTGCTCCCAAAAATATCTGTCCATCTCGCTCAAATAGACATTGGCGAGAAATGGCGCAGTAGGAATACCCGCCATTGCCCCATGCTCCTCGTGTACCACATCGCCATTGTACTCTGCCGCATCGTTCAACAGCATTTGCTCAAAAAAACGGTACAATAAGGAATCGTCTGCAAATAACACGGATAACTGTTTTAGCAGAATGGGTATTGAGATTGAATTGAAATAGTTGTGGATGTCGAGTTTATATGCCCACAGATGTCTGCCGTGAACCTCCTTGTGAATCCTCATCACACCATCAGTCGCCCGCAAACCTCGGCGAAAAGCATAGCAGTTCGGCGCGAAATGTTCGTCATATTTGTACAAAAGATGCGCAAGTACCTTCAATACAGTCATCTCCTCTTGGCAAAAAGAATAAACTGTGCGTTTTTTGTTCGACCCCTGTTTATTGATTACGATTTTTTTAGGTATGCCGAACGGTTTACCTTCAATAACACGTGCGACAATGGGTATGTACAACTTGCGCTCCACGAATGTGTCGGCAGTATCGAATTCAACCCAGTTGAAACGCCCTTTTTGAAGCCGATAGGCAAGAAATTCCTCCCACACCTGTTGGGACGCAAGTTGCTGAATCAGACTGTCCATATCGGATAGAAACAAAAAAGAAAAAGGGGACGGATTTTGAATCCGGAAATTCCGGTTGACAAGATGGTACACCGCCCAACCGCCTGCAAGGTATTCTTCGGACGATGCTGCACCCGCCGCAGGCGCGACACTCCGTGCCGCCTCCCCTTTTTCTTGAAATGCTATTTAAGGAATTTGGTTATGCGATCCACTACATACCCGATTTCGTTGGGCATACTCGTGTAGAAGTTTATGTATGGGATGTTGAGCTTCTTGGTGTATACTCTTGCAATCAGATACTTGACATTATACACGCTATCCTTGTCTCCAAGCATCACCACGCCTTTGACCTCACTGTTCTGATACAGCACGAATGTGTATGGATGACCCCACTCCGCTTTGTAGGCTTGGTATGGTCGCGATTTGTACAGTTGAAACGAGTCGTTGGCATCACCTACGAGTTCGGTTACGGCAACATTTTCCCTTATCGTGTATTGTGGGAACTCGGTGGACAGAATATCGCGAAAATAGTCCGACATCTGGTCGGGCAAAAGTCCCTCGGTCGAAGTGATGCGGTGCTTTGCTTTTAGTTCTGTCGATGGCTTGTACCACTTATGTGGTTCCGGTTGTTGAATAGTTTGAGCTTTGTCCTCTCTTGAATCATAGCCACAAAATAGTCTGCTAAATAACCAATGCATATCAATTTTTGTTTTAGTTTTTTTACTTGATTCTCACTTTGCTCATGCTTTTGCGGCTCTTTTCGGCTTTGAATCCCATTATGTGGCTCTCTATCGAGGCGTCGATTGTGCTCGACAAGCGCGACGGGTCGTGTGCCGCCACTGCTTCGACGAAATCGCGCGCCAAGGCGTAGTCGCCGCCGCCGTGTCCCGCACCCCGATATTCGGCAACCTCCGATACCTTTTTGTCCCACACTCGTTTGCGTCCCGTGCGGAAATCGTACACCGTAAACTTTTTCATATCGCCCTCGATAAATCCGCGTGTACCCATAATGCGGGTGCGGCGACCGCCCCAAGGGGTGAAGGCGTCCATCGTAAACGAAGCCGTGATGCCGTCGTCGAAGACCATATTCGTAACGTAGTGGTCGCATTGGTCGTTGTCGCAACGGAATACGCAACGCCCGAACTCGGTGGTGCGGATTTTCTCCATAATCGCCGCCTCGTCCTTGTTGTCCGTAAGGTCGAACACGCGCAGGTGCTTCTTGCGGCGGACATAGATGTCGATTGCCGAATAGGGACATGTACTCTCGTGCGGGCAACCGTCCGTGCATCGCGCGGGTGCGTCCGCAGGCGCATTCTCGGGACGGAAGTAATAGAGCGAACCGTCGGCAGTTATGGTGCGGCACGGCTTATCGACAATCCAGCGGATGATGTCGAGGTCGTGGCACGATTTGGCGAGGATTATCGGCGTGGTCTTTTTCGAGTCGCGCCACTTGCCGCGAACGTAGGAGTGCGCCATGTGGGCGTACTGTATCGGCTCCATGTGCTGAATGCTGACCAAGTCGCCTATCTCGCCCGATTGCACCACTTTGCGCAACGCCTCGAAATAGGGCGCATAGCGCAGAACATGGCACACGGCGACGATGCGGTCGTACTTTTTTGCCTGCGCGAGTATTGCCTTGCACTCCTTTTCGGTTTGAGCCACAGGCTTTTCGAGCAATACGTCGTAACCCATTGCGAGCGCGGTCATACACGGCTCATAGTGCAGGAAATCGGGCGTGGCTATGACCACGGCGTCGGCAAATTTGGGGCGTGCGAACACCTCGTGAAAATCGCCGAAAATGTTATCTTTCTGAATCTTATATTTTTTTGCGACCGTATTGCGGCGCAGGGCGTTGGTATCCGACACTCCGACGACCTGCATCGCCTCGGGAAATTTGGCTGCATAACGCGCGTATGTCTGTCCGCGGCTGCCCGCACCGATGATGATGACCGAAACGGGGCGCGAAACGTGGGCTTTCAGTGGCTTAACCGCTATGTCTATCTTCTCGGGTTCTGTCGCAGTGTCGGTAGGTGAAAGCGGTGCGCCGACGGATACGGCTGATTCCAAGCCTTTTGCATCGACGCCGATAAATGTCGCGCCGACGGTGAGCATTCCTATGCGTTTGAGGAACTCTTTTCTGTTCATCGAGGTTTCGTTTTCTTTCTTTTTGTTTCCTTTCTAATACAAATATATATCTTTTTTGATACTTTTTCTTTCCTTTTGACCCGAATTTTCGGACGAAAGTGTTACGAAAGGAAAAAAACGATGCCGATATAGTGGCAAATCGCCGCCAAGTTTATGAACAGATGCCACACCAAATGGTGGTAGCGAAATCCCTTTTTTGCATAGAAAACGGCACCAATCGAATAGAGTATTCCGCCTGCGACGATGAGTGCGAGAAGCGGCACCGAAGCGTTGCGGACGAATTTCGACAAAAAGAATACGACCGTCCAGCCCATAACGAAATAAATCGTCAGGCTGACGGCGGGTATCGACTTGCGGGATAGTGACTTATAGAATATCCCGAATAGTACCATCGACCACTGGACGACTGTAATCGTTATGCCCTGCCAGCCGCCGATAACGGAGAGCGCGATAGGAGTGTAACTACCTGCTATTGCGACATATATGAATATATGGTCGAGAATGTGGAACACCGCCTTGTGCTTGGAGTCGGGCTGCATGGAGTGGTAGAGCATCGAGGCGGTGAACATCGAATAGAGCGAGATGACGAACACACTGACGCCGAATGCGTCGAGAGTGCCGCCGTGGGCGTATGCCCAGACTGCTGAAAACGGCAGTGCGAGGAGTGCGAGTACGGACATAACTCCGTGAGAGACAGCGTTGCCGACCTCTTCGCCGAATGTCGGAATGTAGATTTTTTTCGTCTTTGACATAGTTGCGTTGTGTTTGCAGGTTTGTTGGACAAAGATAGTAAATTTATCGGAGAGGTTACGGTCGGTGGGGCAAACAAGACAGGAAAGCAAGAAAAAATAACAAAAGACTTTTATTGTCGCGGAAATGAGGGATTTGGATTATCGGAAATAATGTGTTATATTTGTAACGCATTGCATGAGAATGCAGTGCGGGAATGGCGAAAAGGCTGTTGTTTATTGTTACCGCAAACAATCCTCGTTTTACCTCTTTCGGTATCCGAACATTTGTCATTTACCCACAGGACGGCATTAGTATAATGCAACATAAATGTTTAATTAAAAAACACTCAATTATGAAAAAGTTCACACTTTTGGCTGCTATTGCTATTATGGCGGCATCGTGCGCTCCTCAACGCACACTCTATCGCGAAGCCTCGGGACGAAACATCGAACCAGCACAAAGTGGCGTAATCACTCCGTTCGTTGCCGATTTGGAGATGCTCTCCGACACCAAGCAGACATACGTCGAGACGACCGATTACGAGGTAACGATGGAGGTTATCCGCAACATCGAGAGTTTCAAGAAGATGGCATTGCTTAACGCCGCCAAGAAATTCAATGCCGATACGATGGTGGCGGCTCTTATCAACGTGGATACCACCGACAAGGGTTTTCTGACGATTACCGTAACGGGCTATCCTGCCAAGTATGTCAATTTCCGCAATATGACCGAAAAAGACGTGTGGATTCAGCGGGTGAGCGGCAAATGCGACATCGTGTCGCCCGAGCATGTGCATGCGTATCAGCAGGCGTTGATAGATATTTTAAGATTGCGCAAGTAGTATGAGGCGGCTTATACTCGTAATCTGTGCGGTGATGCTCGCGCAGATTGCCTGCGCGCAGATTATCACCTCGCGCAACATCACTTTTCAGAAAAAGGAGAAACCGAAGCGGGAGTTCGAGTTGAAGTGCGGCTATCGCGGATTCGTCGAGGCGGGAGTATCGTACAATGTGTGCAGTTTCGACGAGGATAATACGGGCGTGGGTTTCGATATAACCACGACGCATGGTTATCAGTTCAACAAGCATCTCTTCTTGGGCGTCGGTACGGGCGTTTTGAGCGAGAATCACAAATACGATGACAGCAAGATGAAATATATGATTCCGCTTTTTGCCGATGTAAAGATCTATTTTACCAAAACCAAAGCGAGACCGTTCGTGGACTTGCAGGTGGGATATGATTTCGCGGCAGGCGGCAAAAACATAAGAACGGCATACGAATATGAGCGCAGCCGTATTTATGACGACTACGGGAACTCTTGGACAGAAGTCACTGCTCACTACGATTATGCATACAGGGTAAGGGACGGACTGCATTTGCAGACGGGATTCGGTGTGGAGTACAACCGCTTCTCGGTCAAAGCGTCGTGGAGAATGAGAAATACCGAGTATCTCGTGGTAACCTATGATCACACTACCGGGGATTCTTGGTGGAATAAACATAGTTATACGGACAGCATAATTTCGCTCTCGCTCGGGGTAAGTTTCTGACGGCATAGGGGCGGGCGACTCTTCGGGGTCGCCCGCTTTCGTTGAGGACGTTTTTGTCAATTTCCGTATTTTCAGTAAATTTGCGGCGATTTTCGCGAAAATTCACAACGAATTATGGATATATTACAAGCGATAGTGCTCGGGTTGGTGCAGGGACTGACGGAGTTTCTGCCCGTGTCGAGCAGCGGGCATTTGCAGATTGCCAACGCTCTGCTCGGTACGAATCTCTCGCCCGACAGCGACCTGACGTTCAGTCTGACGCTGCATGTGGCGACCGTGTTGAGTACCATTGTGGTACTTTGGCGCGAGGTGTGGCGACTTTTGTGCGGGCTTTTCTCGCGCACGTTCACGCAGGAACAGGCTTATGTTCTGAAAATCATCGTCTCGATGATTCCGATAGGCATCGTGGGATTCTGCTTTATGGATTATATAGAGGCGGCATTTTCGTCGCTCGCGGTGGTGGGGGCGATGTTGCTGCTGACCGCTGTGCTGTTGGCATTTGCATACTATGCCAAACCGCGCCAGAAGGAGACGATTTCCTATCGCGATGCCTTCGTGATAGGTTTGGCGCAGGCATGTGCCGCGATGCCGGGACTTTCGCGCTCGGGTACGACGATTGCCACTGGGCTGTTGCTCGGCAACAAAAAGGAGAGTGTGGCGCAGTTCTCGTTTCTGATGGTGTTGCCGCCGATTATCGGCAATGCGTTGTTGGACATAGTGAAGGGCGATTTCGGCGGGGGCGTGGAGACGTTGCCGCTTATGGCAGGATTTCTGACGGCATTCGTTACGGGTTGTGCGGCGTGCAAATTTATGATAGAAATCGTCAAGCGCGGGAAACTTATTTGGTTCGCCGTATATTGCGCCATAGTCGGTGCGGCGACATTGATTGCAACTCTGATTTAGCGCGACAGATGAACGAATTGTTGAATGTGAATTTCCCCGACGGCTATGTCGCCGTCATAGACAAGCCGTTGGAGTGGACATCGACCGATGTGGTGCGCAAGATAAAGTTCGCACTGCACAGGTTGGGCTATCGAAAAATCAAGGTCGGACACGCGGGAACGCTCGACCCGTTGGCGACGGGGGTATTGCTCGTCTGCGTAGGTCGCGCCACGAAGCGGGTCGATGAGTTGCAGGCGGAGCGCAAGGAGTATGTGGCAGATGTCATGCTCGGGGCGACGACACCGAGTTACGACTTGGAACACCCTGTCGATAAGACCTATCCGACCGACCACATAACGCGCGAGGGGGTGGAGACGGCATTGGCGTCGCTTACGGGCGAGCGGTTGCAGGCTCCGCCGATATACTCCGCGAAAAAGGTGGAGGGAACGCGCGCATACGAGTTCGCCCGTGCGGGCGAGGCGGTGGAGTTGCGCAAGGTGCCGATAAATATCTATGCGATAGAAATAGAGGAGTTCGACCTGCCGCGCCTGCGCATTCGCGTGGAGTGCAGCAAGGGAACCTACATTCGCTCGCTGGCGCAGGAGATAGGCGAGGCGTTGGAAAGCGGGGCGCACCTGACTTCGCTGCGCAGAACGCGAAGCGGCGAATTTAAGGTGGAAAATGCGGTCGCATTGGACGATTTTTTGAAAAATCTTGCAGAATGCGAAACAAAAAGGTAAATTTTTCGTAGTACAATAGATTCGTCTCCCGTTTGCAGGGAGATATGACGACGAAAAATTTTTAAGGTACATATAAAATATGAAACTTTCTCAGTACGGATTCGATTTCAATCCCGAACTTATTGCCCACTACCCGGCGGAAAATCGCGACGAGGCTCGAATGATGGTCGTTCACCGCGATACGGGCGAAATCGAACATCGGATTTTCAAGGAGATTTTGGACTATTTCGACGAGGGCGATATGTTCGTATTCAACGATACGAAGGTGTTTCCTGCACGTCTGTACGGCAACAAGGAGAAGACGGGCGCGGAAATCGAGATATTCCTGTTGCGCGAGTTGAATCGCGATTTGCGGCTGTGGGACGTGCTGGTGGATCCTGCGCGCAAAATCCGCATAGGCAACAAACTCTATTTCGGCGAGGACGACATACTCGGCGCGGAGGTTATAGACAACACCACTTCGCGCGGGCGCACGTTGCGATTCCTCTACGACGGTTCGTATGACGAATTCAAGCAGACGCTTTTCCGCTTGGGCGAGACGCCGCTGCCGCGTTGGGTACGTCAGAAGGTGGAACCCGAGGACGCGGAGCGTTATCAGACGATATTCGCGGCGAAAGAGGGTGCGGTGGTCGCTCCGACGGCGGGTATGCACTTTTCCAAGCACCTGCTCAAACGTATGGAAATCAAGGGCGTGGACAGCGCATTCATCACGCTGCACGCAGGACTGGGCAATTTCCGCACGGTAGATGTCGAAGACCTTTCGAAGCACAAGGTCGATTCGGAACAGTATTTCGTATCGGAGGAGACGGCG
This sequence comes from bacterium, assembly GCA_963658625.1. Taxonomy (GTDB): domain Bacteria; phylum Bacteroidota; class Bacteroidia; order Bacteroidales; family Rikenellaceae; genus Alistipes. Next base: position 36,386 of record CAVKRC010000019.1, on the reverse strand, counting down.
GCAAGCATCAACGGCGCGAAAGAGAAAGGGCATAAAATCGTCTCGATAGGCACGACGGTCATGCGGACGCTCGAAACCGTGGTATCGACGCACGGAATGATCAAGGCGCAGAACGGTTGGACGAACAAGTTCATATTCTCGCCTTACGACTTTACGGTGGCGGACGCGATGGTCGCCAATTTCCAGTTGCCGGAATCGACGCAGTTGATGATGGTGGCGGCGTTCGGCGGCTACGATTTGATAATGCGCGCCTACAAGGAGGCGACGGAGAAAGGGTACGGATTCGGCTCTTACGGCGATGCGATGTTGATTCTTTGAAAAATTTTTGCTACATTTGCAGGAGAAACATTAAACCGGCGCGCTTATGTCCAAGCATAGAATCCTCTATATTTGTCAGGAGATAACTCCGTATCTCGCCGAGAGCGAGCAGTCCGTATTGTGCCGTCGCCTTTCGCAGGCGATGCAGGAGTGCGGCAACGAGATAAGAACGTTTATGCCCCGATACGGCTGTATAAACGAACGGCGCAATCAGTTGCACGAAGTTATCCGTCTGTCGGGAATGAATCTGATTATAGACGACAACGACCACCAGTTGATTATCAAGGTGGCGTCGATTCCCGCTGCGCGCATTCAGATATATTTCATCGACAACGACGATTTCTTCGCCCGCAAAGCGGTGCTGACCGATGCCGACGGCAAGGCGTTCGCCGATAACGGCGAACGTATGGTCTTTTTTGCGCGCGGCGTGTTGGAGACCGTCAAGAAGTTGCGTTGGACGCCCGACGTGGTGCACTGCCACGGCTGGTTCTCCGTCATCGCGCCGATATATTTGCGCAAGATGTTCGCCGACGATCCGATATTCGCCGATACGAAAATCGTGATGTCGCTCTACGACGACAAGTTCGAAAAACCGCTCGCACCGTTGCGCGGAATGTTGGAGGGCGAGAACATCGCCGATGAAAATATGTCGATAATCGACACCCCTTCATACGAAAATATCTATCGTTACGTTATGAATCATATCGACGGCGTGATTGCCGGCTCGGCGAAAGCCGATGCCGCAATACTCGACCTTGCCCGCAAGAGCGGCAAAGCGGTGTTGGATTACCAATCGCCCGACGAGGAGGGATTTTATGAAAATTACAACCGTTTCTATGAAAATTTGTTCTAATCTGCGCAAGGGGGCTTTGCTTGCGGCGATAACGGGCGTGGCGGGGGCGTTGCTCCTCGGCGGCTGTTCGCTTACGGAAGACTCCTCGCTCGGATACGAGATAGTGCCGAATCCCCAGAAAATGGTGATGCGGCATCTTACATTCAAAGGGGGCAAGGTGATTGCGTTCGACGAGGAGAACAGCACGGAGGACAAGAGCGTCTATACGGAGCGTCCCGCACCGAGCGGCAATTTCTTCGAGACATCGCTCTATCGCACCGATTCGCTCATCTCGTGCAATATCACATACGGCTATTTCGGCGTGGAGCGCAGCGATACGTTCGGTATGCGTTCGGCGGCATTTGCTTCGTCGATGATATACGGCAACACGTTGGCGGACACGGCAAAGGGATTCGGCTATATGCCGATTTTCGATACCATGGCATTGCACCTGTCGATAGATGACTATTGCGGCGATACGCTCGTGCCGGTCAAATACAACGTTTACGAACTTACCAAACCGCTGCTCGGCAGCGTCATCTCGGATAAGGATACGACCGCGTATGTGAATTGCGATTTGACGCAGGCATACGATGCGTCGAAACCGCTGTTCTCGTTCACATTCCCCGACGGCGAAAAGACCGGTCCTGCGACCTCGTCGATAAACCTTACGCCGAACGATATGTCGGCGACGGGTGCGACGTGGGATTTCGTGCGACGGCTGATGCTTATCCCGGAAGATCGCAGCGATTGGGACGGTTATGCGAACAAGGAGAAAGGGATTTACGAGGACGAGGAGAAGTTCGCCGAGAAATTCTACGGAGTCTGCATAGTGCCGGACGAGGCGTCGTTGCCGGCGGACAAGCGCGGTGCGATGTTCAATACCAAACTCTCGCTCACCGGATTGACGTTGGAGGGTCGAAGCCGCAATCCGCAGGACCCGACGCTCATCAAGGATACGGTCGGCATGACATACTATTTCAACAATTCGTTGTCGGCACCGAACTGGTCGGCGAACAGTGTAAGACACGACTATGCATCGGCGACGCAACCGCTGTCGAACGGCAAGTCGTTGAGCAATATAGCAATGGCGGCGAATGACGGCACGACCAAAATCGACCGCACGGAGCGCGACAAGGTGCAACTCTGCGTTGTCGAGGGTATGGCGGGACCGATGACGGAACTCTACCTGACGGACGATTTTATAGACGAATTGCACAAAATATCGGAAGAGGTCGAGGTCGAAGATGCGACATATTCGGCAGTGGGTATAAACCAGTGTCTGATTTTCATCTACCTCACCAAGGCTGATTACGACTGGACGGTTACGCAGGCGAATGCGGCGATGATTACGCCGTATCTCAATGCGTCGGTAGGTCGGTTGGGTATGTACACCAATTTCGATTCGATGCGGAGCATAGCCGATTACGACTACGTTACGGAGTTGAACAACAATACGACATTGACGTATGACGGCAATCTCAACCGCAGCCGCGCATGCTATGTTATGGACGTGTCGCGCTATATGCAGAGCCTTGTCAATTATGTGCGCACGCTCACCAAGGACGCTGACGGCAAATATACGTTCGACGAAGGTGCCGACGGATATGTACCGCGCACGATACAGATAGCTCCCGAAGCCGTTTCGCCATATACCTTCAAACGCTCGCTGTTGCAAGGTATGGAGGGTGGAGAGAATGCGGCTCCGATAGCGGTCGAACTTACTTATACGTTGTTCAAGTAGAGCGCAAATGATTGCGGAAAACGATAAATTCAGAGCAAAACAGATGAAACCTAAGTACGTCGCTTAGGTTTCGTTTCATCTTATGCGATTGCGATGAATGCAAGCGAAAAAACAGAGAAAACAGGACAGATAAAGATATGCAGGAAAATTTGGTAATAGTCGAGTCTCCCGCAAAAGCGAAGACCATAGAGAAGTTCCTCGGAAAGGATTTTGTCGTAAAGTCGAGTTTCGGACACATACGCGACCTCTCCAAAAAGGAACTCGGCATAAATATCGCCGACGGATTCAAACCGACATACGAAATACCGACCGACAAGAAAAAGGTCGTCGATGAACTGTCGAAACTCTCGAAACAGGTCAAGACCGTGTGGCTTGCGAGCGATGAAGATCGCGAGGGAGAGGCGATTGCGTGGCATTTGACCGAGGTGCTCGGTTTGCCAGTGGATCAGACCAAGCGAATAGTGTTTCACGAGATTACGAAAAACGCCATATTGCACGCCATAGAAACTCCGCGAACGGTGGATATGAATTTGGTGAATGCGCAGCAGGCACGACGAGTGCTCGACCGACTGGTCGGTTTCGAACTCTCGCCGATACTTTGGAAAAAGGTGCGCCCCGCACTCTCGGCAGGTCGTGTGCAGAGCGTGGCGGTACGTTTGATAGTGGAGCGCGAGCGCGAAATAATCAATTTCAAAAGCACGTCGTCGTATCGCGTAGTGGCGCAATTCTATGCACCCGACGATGAGGCTAAGATGATTTTCAAGGCGGAGTATTCGCAGAAATTCGCCACGCGCGAGGAGGCGGAGGCATTTCTCAATCGCTGCAAGGGGGCGACTTTCACGGTGGAAAAGACCGAATTGAAACCGCTCAAACGCTATCCTGCACCGCCGTTTACGACATCGACGCTGCAACAGGAGGCGGGTCGCAAATTCGGAATGTCGGTGTCGCAGACGATGTCCGTGGCGCAGAAACTCTATGAGCAGGGACTTATAACCTATATGCGTACCGATTCGGTGAATCTCTCGTCGCTTGCCATTGCCAAGTGCAAGGAGGAGATTACCGCACTGTTCGGTGAAAAATACTCGTCGGCACACAACTACACGACCAAAAGCAAAGGTGCGCAGGAGGCTCACGAGGCAATTCGTCCGTCGTATATCGACCGTCGCACCATAGAGGGTACGGCAGTGGAGAAACGTTTGTACGAGTTGATTTGGAAACGCACGGTCGCTTCGCAGATGGTGGCGGCGGACATAGACCGCACGGTTATAACGATAAATATGTCGGGCAGCAGCGACCGCTTCACCGCATCGGGCGAGACCATGCGCTTCGACGGATTCCTGCGTCTCTACTCCGAATCGAACGAGGAGGAGAAAGAGGGCAGTGAGGGCGAAACCGCCGTATTGCCTGCATTGGCGAACGGGCAGCGACTCGACTATATGACCATTACGGCAACCGAACGTTTCTCGGCTCCGCCGATGCGTTACAACGAGGCGTCGCTCGTAAAACGTTTGGAGGAGTTGGGCATCGGACGTCCTTCGACATACGCGCCAACCATATCGACGATTATCACGCGCGGTTATGTGGAGAAAACCAACCGCCCTGCGCAGAAACGCAACTATGTACAACTGACTTTGCGCGGCGATGCGATTGCCGACAAGGTGATGAGCGAGAATTACGGTGCCGAGAAAAACCGCTTGGCTCCGACCGATATAGGTATGGTTGTGAACGACTATTTGGAGGCGCAGTTTGCTTCGATTATGGACTACAACTTTACCGCCAACGTCGAAAAGGAGTTCGACCGTATAGCCGATAGCAAACTCAAATGGAACAAGATGATAGGCGATTTCTATACGCCGTTCCATTTGTTGGTGGATAAGGCAATCGAAACGCAACCGTCGAAAAACGGGCAGGTGCGCGTGCTGGGCACGGATCCCAAGAGCGGCGGCACGGTGAAGGCGCGTATAGGCAGATACGGTCCGATGGTGGAGATAGACGGCAAGGAGGGAGAAAAACCTCGTTACGCTTCGCTCAAACGCGGGCAACTGATAGAGGCAATAACGCTCGACGAGGCGTTGGAACTCTTCGCATTGCCGCGTACCGTAGGGCAGTTGGACGGCGAGGACGTCGTCATAGGCATAGGTCGTTTCGGCGCATACGCCCGCGTGGGCAAGATGTTCGCTTCGCTCGGCAAGGGCGACGACCCTTATACGATTTCGTTCGACCGTGCCGTGGAACTTATCAAGGCGCAGAAAGAGCAGAAGGAGTTGGCTTCGACACCGCTCAAAACGTTCGACGAGGATAAAGACATTGTGATAAAGAACGGTCGCTACGGTGCGTATATCGCCTGCAAAGGTAAGAATTACCGTCTGCCGAAAGGGGCGAAACCGCAGGAGATGACATACGAGGAGTGCAAAAAAATTATTTCGACAAGTAAAAAATAACAGAGATTATGAAACGTATTTTTGCAGTTGCATTGCTTGCGTTTGCAGTGGCGGCACAGGCATTTGCCCAGGAGCAGAAACCCGAAGGGGAAAAGGGTTACAAATTTACCGATGTGAAGGTCATCACCAAGACCTCGCCGGTGAAAAATCAGTTCCGCAGCGGAACGTGCTGGTGCTTCTCGACGCTCTCGTTTATAGAGGACGAGATTATGCGTGCGGGTGGCGAGCCGGTGGACCTCGCCGAGATGTGGATTGTGCGCAACATCTATTTCGAGAAGGCTGTCAAATATGTGCGTCTGCACGGCGCGCTCAATTTCGCGGTCGGCGGAGCGGCACACGATGTGATTCACGGCATAGAGCAGTACGGCATAGTTCCCGAGGAGGTCTATCCGGGTTTGAATTACGGTACGGACAAACCGCATTTCAACGAGTTGGACGCTGTGCTCAAAGCATACGTCGAGCAGATTGTAAAGGCTCCGAACAAGAAACTGACTACTGCATGGCAGGCAGGACTGAACGGTATTTTGGACGCATATTTCGGCAAAATGCCCGAGAAATTCACATATAAAGGCAAGGAATATACGCCGAAATCGTTTGCCGAGTCGTTGCCTGTGAAGATGTCCGACTATGTGTCGCTTACCTCGTACACGCATCACCCGTTCTATTCGAAATTCATTCTCGAAGTGCCCGATAACTGGTTGTGGGGCGAGTTCTACAATGTGCCGCTTGACGAGATGATGCGTACCATAGACAATGCACTCGACAACTGCTATTCCATCGCTTGGGGTGCCGACGTATCGGAGCGCGGATTCAGCCGCGACAAGGGTATTGCGATTATGCCCGAGACCGAAGTCGAGAGTCTGAGCGGAACGGAAGCGGAGCGTTGGGGCAAACTGACGACGGCGGAACGCAACAAGGAGATGTTCTCGTTCGAGCAAATCGTGCCTGAAAAGAAAATCGACCAGCAGATGCGCCAGACGGCATTCGACAATTACGAGACTACCGACGACCACGGTATGGTGATTATGGGTACGGCGACCGATCAAGAGGGCAATCCTTTCTACAAGGTCAAGAACTCGTGGGACGTTCGTCCGCCATACGGAGGTTACTGGTATTTCTCGCGCGCATTCGTCGAGTATAAGACGATGGATATTCTGCTCAACCGCAACGCGATTCCGAAGGATATTCGCAAGAAGTTGGGGTTGTAAGGACAGTGGATATTGAAGAAAAGGGAAGCATTTATGCTTCCCTTTTCTTATTGCTTCTTGTCGTTGTATTGTTGAATTATGCCGTCTTCTACTGCCTTGTCAAATTCTTCTTTGGTACACGGTTTTCGGAAAATCCAATATGCGGTTGATGAACTGGCTCCTGAACCATTATAACTACTGCCATGTGAGGTGCTTCCAATATGATACATTTCCCAACCTTCCGATATGAAATGCATTAGTACCGCAGCGGGAGTTTTGAATTTAATTCTCAAACCGTTGGAATCCTTTAATTTTTCGACCGATTTACCATCGTCGATTTTTAGTTTGATGCCTTCTCTCTCGAAATTGCCCTCAAAAGACACGATGTTGTATATGTAGTATTGGTCTGTTTGTGAATGTGCAAAGATGGGTGCAAACAATAAAATGGATAATAAAATAATCTTTTTCATAATCTTAATAATTACGGAGTTAGTTGAGAGCAACCGACACAGAGCCAAGGCTGAGTTTTGCATCGATGTCCAAAGCCCTGAACACTTTGAGAATGGTGGCGATAGTAAGATTTTTGCCATTCTCGATTCGGCTGATTTGAGCCTTTTTAACTCCTATAAGGTTGCCCAAGTCCTCTTGGGTAAGGTTTCGTTTTTCGCGAATTTCTTTTATCGCCTGTCCGACCTTGAACAGTTCTATGTTGAGGTCGTAGGCTTCGCGGGCGGGAGTGCCGGTTGTGCCGACCAAGTTGTCGAGAACCTGCGTGTGTGTGTAAATCTTTTGTGCCATAGTTTATTCCTTTCGTTTCAGTCTTCGTAATACTCTTTGCGGATTGTCAATGCACGTTCAATCTCTTTGCGCGGTGTCTTTTGTGTCTTCTTTACGAATCCGTGCGTGGCAATAACCAAAGTGTTGCTGTTGTTGCGCTTGTCCCAAAATGCCAAAAGCCGATACTCGTTCTTGATATATTTGGCACGGAATTCCCATATTTCACCAATCAATTTCTTTAACAATTTGGGGTCGAGTGCATATCGTGCTTTGTCGATATTCTCCAAAATCTTTGTCCGTACTTTTATGTCCAAACTTTCGAGGAACTTATAGGCAGCCTCGCAGTATTCGACATCGAAAAGAGGGTTTGTCATAGCAATCCTTGTATTTTGTAGTGCAAATATAATATGAAAGTTTCTATAAATGTAAACTTTTCGCAAAAAAATTACAGGACGCCTTTTGGAAACGTCCTGTAAATTGACCGAAAAATCCGCTTAATACTTGAAACTGCTGCCGCCGATAAATTCGCGGAGAATCGATGTCGGCGGGATTTCGTCGGGCTTTATCGGAATGAAATTGTCGAGGAATTTGAGCATACGCGACGCCTCGCCGTATTCGGGTACGGTGTCGGGAATCTCGCGCAGAATAGGCTCGGCAATGGCTCGCAGTACCGAAATTTCGTAGAATAACGACGAGTTGAACATCACGTCGGCATTCTCCTGATATGGGAATATGTGCTTCTCCTCGCCGCGGCGGACGCTTGCCCAGCGCGAAAACGTGTCGATTCCACTGTTGCCGCGCGTGTAGTAGTCGCGCACAAGGCGACGCAGCAGGCGGTTGCCCGTGGTCGAGATGCGCGTAACATTGTCCATCGCTACCGAGGTAAAGCAAGAAACGTAGATTCTGAATTTGATACTGTCGGGTATGCCCGGCGTGAGTCGCGGATTCAGACCGTGGATACCCTCCATAATCAAAATGGAGCGGTCGTCCAACGTTAGCGGTTCGTTGCGCACCTGTCGCGTGCCGGTAATAAAGTCGTAGCGAGGAATATCGACGCTCTCGCCGGCAGCCAAGCGACGCAGGTCGTCGTTCAACCGAGCGAGGTCGATTGCTTCCAACGCTTCGTAGTCGAGTTTGCCATCGCTGTCGCGCGGCGTAAGGTCGCGATTGACGAAGTAGTCGTCCAAAGAGATAAGCGCAGGGTGCAGACCGAGTATGCGCAGTTGTATGCCGAGTCGCTTGGCAGTGGTGGTTTTGCCGCTCGACGACGGTCCCGAAATCAGCACGAGTTTTACACCGCGCTCGGTGCAGGCGGTGTGTATGGTGTCGGCAATCTGCGACAGATGTTTCTCTTGCAGAGCCTCGGCGACTTTGATAAGTTCGCCCGCTTCGCCCTGCAATACCTTGGCATTGACCTGCCCGATGGTAGGCACGCCCATAATCTCGACCCATGAGTGGTATTGGCGGAATATGGTGAACATCTTGTCGTTCTGCGGGTTGCGACCTATCGTATGCGGAGCCGTGCGCTCGGGCAGAGCGAGGTAGAAACCGTTGTAGTAGGGACGCACCTCGAACGCATCGATATATCCTGTCGAAGGGGCGAGTGCGCCGAAAAAGTAGCCGACCATATCGCCCAAACGGTAGATGTTGCTGTACAGGCGCGGGCGGGTGCGCAGAAGCGCGATTTTGTCGTCGAAACCGAATCGCTCGAACTCGGCGACGGCGTCCTCGGTCGAAATTTTTTCGCGCTCGATACGAATGTCTGCCTCCACGATTTCGCGAGCCTTAGCCTCGATGCGGGCGCAGTCGTCGGTCGTGAGGGCGTCGATACCTTCGATTTCGCAATAGAAGCCGTTGCCTATCGCCTGACGGACATGAAATGCCTTGTGGGGGTACAATGCCCACACGGCTGTCTGCATAATGAACGAGATGGAGCGTTGATAGACGCGGTAGCCCTCGAAATCGGTCGCATCGACGAAACGAATCGAGATGGGGGTGTAAACCCTGTAATTCAACTCCTTTATGCGGTTGTTCACATACACCGCCAGAAACGGTCGCTCGCGGGCGATGTCGAGCCGCTCGCAGATGTCGCCGAGCCGTGTACCCATCTCCGCCTCGATGTGCGACGAAGTGTTTTCGCAATATACTTTGATGATGTTGTCCATAGTTTTGTCTTCGGTTTGATGTCTCAAAAGTAACGATTATTTGCCGAAGTGCGGTATAGTTTCATACGCAAAAAATGTTTGCAATGGATATTTTTCATACCTTTGGACAACCAAACACTGAAATATCATGAGAAAGAAAACAAGATGGATCGTACTCGTCGTATTGCTGGCTGTGGCAGCGACGTATTATTATAATCGTACGCGCGAACGCGAGGTGGTGATTCTCTCGACCAACGACATTCACGCCAATATAGACAATTTTGCGCGCCTGGCAGAGGCTGTCGGGCAGTGCCGAGATACGGTGGCGACCGTATTGGTCGATGCGGGCGACCGTTGGACGGGTAACGCCTTCGTCGATTTGGCTGAGGGTCGGCGACCGATTCTCGATTTGATGAACGAACTCGGTTACAATGCGGCGACGCTCGGCAATCACGAATTCGATTTGGGGGCATCGTTCCTCGACAATGCGATGAAATATGCCGAATTTCCGATAGTCTGCGCCAACGTAAAGCGGGTAGGCGACGCCGTATTCGATACACCTGCGCCTGCCGTTACCGTAAAGACAGACAACGGCATAAAGTTGCGCTTTGTCGGCGTGGTAACCAACTACGACCACGGACACCCCGACGGCAATGACGAGATTTTCGACGGGCTCGAATTTCCCGACCCTATGGAGTGCGCCCGGGCAGAGGCTTCGAAGCACGGAGCGCAGGCTCTTGTGTTGCTTTCGCACATGGGCGATACGAAAGACGTGGAGTTTGCGGCGAAGTGCGACAAATACGATTTGATTATCGGCGGACATTCGCATGCAGTGGTCGATACGCTTGTCGGTCGCACCGTTATCGGGCAGACGGGGCGCAAATTGGCGCGCGTGGGTGCAACCACGTTGCGATTCAAGGGTAACAAGCTGCTTTCTGTGGATTACCGCAATATCGCGCTCGACGACTATGCTGAGGACGCGGCATTTGCTGCCCGCGTTGCCGAAATCGAGAACAATCCCGAATTGCGCAAGAGCGTCGGCACTCTCGGTGTAACGCTTGACAAGGTGGGGCTTGCCGATATGCAGACCTCGCTCGTGAAGAATGCGATGAATGCACAGATAGGATTCTATCACTATGGCGGCATACGCCTTACGGAGTTGGCGGCGGGCGATGTGTCGATGGCGACGCTGTTCGACCTCGAACCGTTCTTCTCGCAGATTTACACTATGGAGATGACGCCTGCGCAGATGCGCGAGATGATTATAGTCAAATACAACGACACGGGCAACACCAAGGAGGCGCACCGCATAGACCTGTTCAGCACCACGCCTTATACGATTGTTACCGACGCGCAGGATATGGCTGTCGATGTGCGGTTTCCGCAGTTGCGCGAAGGGGTGAAATATAAGGTGGCGATGGCGGACTACATAGCCAAGAAATACACGTTCGAGGCGGAGAATATCGAACGCCATTCGACCAAGGTCCTCGATGTGATGGCGGATTGGTTCGCCCATCACTCGCCCGTAGTTTTCGACAATACGCCGAAACAGAAAGTTGTGGTAATGAAATAAGCGGAGACAGGATAAAATGGAAGGAGCGACCGTTGCGGTCGCTCCTTTTTTATTCCTTGCAGCAACGTATCACTCCTGCCGAGGCGGGATAGAGCGCGTAGGCGGAGCGATAGGAGAGCGAAAGCACATCGCAGTAGTTGGTCGATGGGCGGCTCGTCATATAGTAGGCGTTGTTGCCCGTGTAGCGCAGGCAACCGCCTTTGCCCGCAGTTCCCCAACCGTCGCGACAACCTGCGGCTGGGTAGTAGGAGCCGTCGCACATAAGCCCGCCGAGCGAACCGACTGCCGTCGCGCCACTCTTCATTCCCGCCCAAGTGCTTTCGACATTGTCGGGTACGCGGTAGCCCGCAGGACATGGGTCGTAAATTGTTTTGCGGTTGCCGTTGGTGCCACGTTCGTAGCCCCAAAGCGAAACGAATTTGGCATAGTAGGAGTTGAACCATGTTCCCGAACCGCTTTGCAGGTGTGCCGTATCCTCGCCCGAGGCGTCGCCGTTGCGGACATTCGCGTTGTAATATATGAACGTGGTCGGGTGTTCGACTGCATATTCGGCACTCTTGCCCGTGGCTATCGTACTGTCGTCGTTGGCAATGGTGCGGAACGAGTAACGGTCGGCATATTTAGGATTGATGACGCAGGCAACCGTCTCGAACGGTGTCGTCTCGCGGTAGCCCGTCGCATTTTCGCCCGCCGAGCCGTTGCCGACAAACGGGTCTTTGCGCCCCCACTGGTAATAAAGCCCGTAGGAATCTGCCGAATCGGTCGCACTGCACAGCGCACCGAGGTTGAGGTTCATAAGCGAATGTGTGCCGCCTGCCGAGTGCAGTGTTGCGCACGGGTTCTCTCGCGGAATCCATATATGCCAACTCCACAGCACGTTGCTCGCATCATCGAACAACGCAATCAGAGCGTTGCCGCCTTTCTGTATGGTCGCATCGCTGACGCTGAACGAAATATATGCGTCTGCCGATGCACCCCACAAGGCGACGCCGTCGGGACGCGATGCGCGGAACGAGTAGTTGCCCGCCTTATCGACTATGTAGCAGTTGGCACTCTCGTCGCGGCTCAAATCGCAGCCCGTGGAGCCGTGGCGCAGCGCGATGTCGGTCAGCAACCCGTCGCTGCTCTGCCACAGATAGTCGGCGGTCGCACGGAGGGCGATGTCGTAGTCGGCGACGAAACGCTCCTGCGGGTGGCGGTATATGGTGCTGCGCACCAGTGTTTTGCCCGTCATCGTGCCGTTGGAGCGGAACATCGCGCCCGCCGAGGTCTCGAATTCGGCAGAATAGCCGTATGTGTAGAAGCGCGGCGGTACGGCGACATAGAACGATTGCGGCGTGTCGGACAACACCGTGTTGCATTCGAGCGTAACATATTCCGAATCGAACGGTGCGGCATAGAACCCGCCGCCGTTGAATGATACGGTCGGGTTGGCTGCGCCCGCGTCGGTCAGCGAGACATAGAACTGTCCCGCCATAGGCTCGCCGTCGTTGCCGAATACGTTGATGCGGTAGAGCGTCTCGCCCGCTCCCGTGAGCGTGAATTTGAGTATGGCGAAGACATTGTGGAAGTCGAGCGTCAGATCGTCGCCGTCGAATATGCCCGTCTTGCTCTTGGCAACCATAAATCCGCAGTTGCGGGCATCGAAACCCTCGCCACGGCGGTATTGCACGCGCGGAGCGTTGAGTATCAGCGATTGGTCGCCGTCGTAGTAAAATTCTGCCCGTCCGTCGTAGGGATAGTAGGCGAAATAGGAATCATTGTGTTGTACCTCGTTCTGCATCTGTCCCGCAAAGCGCGCCGTGATCGAACCGCCCTGCACGATATGCAGTCGGTTGTTGGGTGCGGAGACCTTGTTGCTCATCGTAAAGACGCCGATTTCGTCGCCTTTCTCCCATACCACCTGCGCGGCATTTTCGCCCTCGTCGAGCGTGGCGCGCGAAGCTGGTTCGGTAGTCGCCACAACGCTCAATGTGCGGTTGCCTTTTGCAGGTTGCACGGGTGCGGTATCGTCCTTTGCGCAACTGCCGAGAGCGAGTGCTGCCAATATCGCCAAAGAATAAGGTTTCATATATTTCTCTCAATAAGACGACAACCGCCACCGCATTGCGGCAGCGGTTGCCCGTTAAAAAGTCGTATTGTCCGAATTACTGAATCTTCTCGCAACGAACTGCATAGCCCTGTACGACATGTGCCTTGTTTGTGAAATTCGGATTCACAAAATTGCTTAAAAATCCGGTGGCAGATGTCTTGCTGTATGTGATTTGAAGAGCCGTTGCTTTCGGACTACTCGACACAATTGCCATTTTTGCAGATGGAATATAAGACAATTGCCCAAGAGTGCCTATACAACCCTTGGCATCTCGAACTCCTGTCAATGGATAAGTAATTCCGCTTGCAGAGTCGGTTGCACCGAGTTCGGTAAATGTCAAACCTTTGGTCTTGGTGTAACCCGCCCAAGTTACGTTCGAGTCTTCCGGTACTTTGTAGCCAGCAGGACATGGGTCGTATGCACTCTTTTGCTTGCTTACACCACCCCAAAGATCGTTGAAAGTTGTGTAATCGCTTGTGAACCAAGACAAAGTTCCGCCTTTGTTTACTTCGGCGTTGCTTACAAGAAAAGTCATAGGATTTGCAACGGTGTAGCCAACGCAGTCGGTAATTTTTGCAGATGTTTCCTCTCCCTTGAATTTGGCATCGCCATTACCGACATACGATGCCGTTAATGTGCCAAATGCTGTACTTTCCGTTATTTTTGCGGTGTTGCCACTCGAGACCATTGCACCGACAGATTTCGCGCCGATAAACGGATCTTTGCGTCCCCACTGGTAGTAGAGACCGAGCGACGAAGCCTGCCCGATTTCGGTGGTGGTTGCGCCGAGGTTACGGTCGAGGACGATATGTCCCGCTGCGGCAGCACCCTCGCATACGGCATCGGTTGCCCAGATGTGCCAACTCCAAGCGATTTGGTCGTTCACTTTCAACGCGATAACGGCATTGCCTTTGGCAGCCGAAGCCTTGAAATAGATGTATTTGCCGGCGAGGTCGGCATTGACCGCCGAGCCGTCGCCCTTGGCAATCGGGAATTTGTACGCGCCTGCCGCATTGACCATATAGCAGTTGGCTCCTGCACCGAGGTCGGTTGCCCCTGCAATCTCATCGAGCGAAACATCGGAAACGAGGTCTGCCGAGGTTTGCCACAGCCAATCGACCGTAGCCTCGCTGCCGCCCTGTGCCTTGAAATCGACAGTCGGCAGGGTGTAAATCGTTGCGCGTTTGAGCGTCTTTTCTGCGCCGTTGCCTGCGCTCTTTGCGATTTTCTCGCCATCGTCGGCAATAAACTCGACTGTGTAACCTTTGGCATAGGTACGCGCCGGCACAATCATATAGAATGTCTGCGGTTCGGCGGTAAGTTGCTTGTTGCAAGAGAGTTTAATCTCCTTGGCGGTCGCTGCCGAGAAATCTGCCTTGGCAAAGTCGTCGTTGGCGAAATCGACGGAAAAACTGCCCGCTACGCCCTCGTTGTCATTGCCATGGAATACGATGCGGTCGAGTTTCTTGTCGCCCGTAACCGCGAATTTCAGAATCGCGTGCAGATTTTTGAATGCCAACTTCACGCCCGTGCGCGGCGCATCTACCGCCTTGGCGACCATTGCTCCGTTGTTCTTGAAATTGGTCGCGAAATCGGCGACTTGCTCGTTGGCGAGCGTAAGCGTGTATTTTGTTTTGTTGCGGGTGTATTGCTGACCCGTATTGCCTATCATTCGGAACGGATATACCGCATAGTATGTATCGACATCGAGTGCCTGCGTGATGTTCTCGTCGGAGAATGTCGTTCGGAATTCAGCCTCCGTTACGCCCTCGGTCTTGACGGAAAACAGATCGGGATTGACGATGTAGCCCGAGTATTGCGAGTCGGACTCTATCAAATCGAGAGCATTCTCGCTCGCCTGTTTCATTACGATGGCAATCAGGTCGTATTTGTTCCACTTGACAAGTGCCGCTTCCGTACCCTCGTCGAGCGAGATGCGGGTAGGCTGTTCGATTGTCGCGTGAATGGTCAGCGCGTTATCGTCGGCGGGGGTGTCGATTGTGTTTTCCGCCTCGTTCTTGCTGCAACCTGCGAATATCGTCGCGAGGAGTGCCAAAGTGCCTATATATTTTTTCATAGTCTCTCCTCCCGTCGTTAGTCCCATTTTTCGTCTTCGTAAGTGTAATTTTCGTTGCCCGTGGTTCCGGATAACGATGTTTCGAATCCTGTCTCTATCGAGACGGCGATTCGCCTGATGTTCGGTGCGCAATAACGCACGCAGTTTTTGCTTTTCATGGCGTTATAAATTTGTGTTAAAATTAGTTACTGTCCTTAGCAGCGTTTAATTTCCGTTCGTCGGCAGGTCTTCTGACTCGGCTCGCCGCCGACGCCTTCCCGAAAGCGGGGCTTTCAGTGGCACGGTGCGGCGGAGTGTCGCTCGCACGACGGAGCCTTGCAGCAGCGGGACTGTTCGGGATTTGCACCCGATTCCCTTTTGATTCCTTGCGATATACGCATTCGGAAACCGACGGGTACAAAGATAAAACAATTAGTCAAAAAAATATTCCATACGCGCCCGATATTTTTTGTAATTCTCCAAAAATGTGTAACTTTGCAAACTTTCGCGCGCGTAAGATGCGTGCGGAGCGAATATTTTATTATTAACTTTTTAACGGGCGATTGTATCGCAAAAATTTTTTCCGCTATGGAGAACAATGTAAAAGTAGCAAACGAGAATTTCGATTGGAATGCGTTTGAAAACGAGTCGGCTTTGTACGACCAGCCGAAAGAGCAGATTGCCGACGAGTACGGCAAGTCGATGTCCAACATCGCTGTCGGCGAAACCGTAGAGGGTACGGTAACCGAAATCAACAAACGCGAGGTAATCGTAAATATCGGTTACAAGAGCGAGGGCGTTATTCCTGCATCGGAGTTCCGCTACAATGCCGATTTGAAGGTCGGCGACAAAGTCGAGGTTTATGTAGAGTCTGTCGAGGACAAGGGCGGTCAGCTCCTGCTTTCGCACAAGAAGGCGCGTCAGCTCAAATCGTGGGATCGCGTAAACGAGGCGATGGCCAACGACGAAATCATCAAGGGTTACGTCAAGTGCCGCACCAAGGGCGGTATGATTGTCGATGTATTCGGCATCGAGGCGTTCCTGCCGGGTTCGCAAATCGACGTGAAGCCTATCCGCGACTACGATGTATATGTCGATAAGACGATGGAGTTCAAGGTTGTCAAAATCAATCAGGAGTTCCGTAACGTTGTCGTTTCGCACAAGGCTCTTATCGAAGCCGAGTTGGAGGCTCAGAAAGAGGTCATCATGTCGAAACTCGAAAAGGGTCAGATTCTCGAAGGTACGGTCAAGAACATCACCTCTTACGGCGTGTTCATCGACCTCGGCGGTGTCGATGGTCTTATCCACATCACCGATCTTTCGTGGGGTCGTGTCAATCACCCCGAGGAGATTGTCCACCTCGACGAGAAACTCAAAGTCGTTATTCTCGACTTCGACGAGAACAAGAAGCGTATCGCTCTCGGCTTGAAGCAACTTACTCCGCACCCTTGGGAGTCGCTCGATCCTAATCTCAAAGTCGGCGACAAGGTTAAGGGCAAGGTTGTCGTTATGGCTGACTACGGCGCATTCGTTGAGATTGCTCCGGGCGTAGAGGGTCTTATCCACGTTTCGGAAATGTCGTGGAGCCAGCACCTGCGTTCGGCACAGGATTTCTTGAAGGTCGGCGACGAGGTCGAGGCAGTCATTCTGACTTTGGACCGCGCAGAGCGCAAGATGTCGCTCGGTATCAAGCAACTCACCGCAGATCCGTGGGAGAACATCGAGCAGAAATATCCTGTCGGCACCAAGTGCAAGGCAAAGGTTCGCAACTTTACCAATTTCGGCGTATTCGTCGAGATCGAGGAGGGCATCGACGGTCTGATTCACATTTCGGATCTTTCGTGGACCAAGAAGGTAAAGCACCCGGGCGAGTTTACGCAGGTTGGTGCGGACATCGACGTAATAGTTCTCGAAATCGACAAGGAGAACCGCCGTTTGAGCCTTGGACACAAGCAGTTGGAGGAGAATCCTTGGAATGCTATCGAGGAGAAGTTCGCCGTAGATACCATTCACTCGGGCAAAATTATCGAGATGACCGACAAGGGCGCAGTCGTATCGCTTGCCGAGAACGTGGAGGGCTTCGCTCCTGCACGTCAGTTGGTTAAGGAGGACGGCACGACCTTGAAGGCAGGCGAGACCGCCGATTTCAAGGTTATCGATTTCTCGAAGGCTACCAAGCGCATCACCCTTTCGCACACCCGCATCTTCGACGATGCAAAACGTGCAGAGGTCGCTGCCGATAAAGCCGAGAAGAGAGCCGCAGCAGAGGCTACCAAATCTTCGGTAAAGAAGATTCAGGCTTCGGTCGAGAAGACCACGCTGGGCGACATCGCAGGCTTGGCAGAGTTGAAGGCGCAGATGGAGAAGAAATAATCATCTCCGGCTTTCAGCCGAAAAGCGGGGCTTGCCATCTTTTTAGATGGCAAGCCCTTTTTGCTGCATCATTGCCTTACCACCTTTGGGCTTGTTGTTTGGACGTGCATTTACTTCCATTGTATTAGTCCGACGCGAGGGCTTATATTAGCCTTTTTGTTGTCGATAGAAAAGAGTATAGCGTGTAATCTGTTTGCAATATGGCAACACAAAAGGCTTCCCGAAAAGGAAGCCTTTTGTGTTAAGGAACAAATCCTTAACCACAATAATCTGTCGTTTATGAAACTATTTCATAAATTCCTGAACCTGGTCGTTCGGTACGATTGCCTCTTTGAAAACGTAGGCACCGGTCTTCTCCGACTTGACCATCTTGATGCACTTGGTAAACTGCTTACCTACACCGGTTTTCAGGGTTGCGACTACTTTCTTTGCCATAACTCGAAACTTTTATTTGATTTCACGATGTAAAGTTACCCGCTTCAAATATGGATTGTACTTCTTACGCTCCAAACGGTCAGGGGTATTCTTCTTGTTTTTGGTGGTAATGTAGCGGGACATTCCCGGTACGCCACTCTCTTTTTGTTCGGTGCATTCGAGAATGACCTGAACTCGGTTACCTTTCTTTGCCATTGTTGCTTAACGGTTTTTAGTAAATTTTCTTGGGTGCGGCAGCCTCTTTGAGGGCAGTAGCGAGTCCCTTTTTGTTGATTGTTTTGATTCCGGAAGTGGAAACCTTCAAGGTAATCCAACGTCCTTCCTCCTCCGACCAAAAACGCTTCGTCTTCAAATTAGGACAAAACTTGCGCTTGGTTTTGAGGTTGGAGTGCGAAACATTGTTTCCCACAACAGCCACCTTTCCTGTAATTTCGCAGACTTTCATTGTTGATGAATTTTTTAATTTATCCCCAATAGGGGACGCAAATATAGCAATAAATTCTTAAACCGCAATGCAAACGGCGGATTTTTCGTCGTTTGGCTCTAATGCAGTTGCTTGTAGAGCAACTCGACGGCGTATGCCGAGGCGCGTGAAATGACCTGCGAACGGTCGGTGCCGCAGTCGCGCAATACGGCAAACGTCCCGTCGGGCGTCGCCAAGCCAATCCATACCGTGCCGACTGGTTTTTCCACCGTGCCGCCCGTCGGTCCCGCTATGCCTGTGGTAGAAATGGCGAAATCGGAATGCGCCACGCGGCGCACTCCCTCAGCCATCTGTCGTGCCACCTGCTCCGAGACGGCTCCGTATAGTGCTATGTCGTCGGGATTTACACCCAACACATTGGCTTTCGCTTCGTTGGAGTACGACACCACGCCGCACAGAAAGTATTGCGATGCTCCCGCCTGCGCCGTAAATAGCGAGGCTATGGCTCCGCCCGTGCAACTTTCGGCGACAGCCAGCGTTTGCTTGCGCTCGATAAGGCGGTTATGGACGAGTTCCTGCATCGACGCCTGCTCAAAACCGACGATATTGTCGGGGATTATCTTGTACAACTTGGCAAATTCGCGGTCGATTTCCGCGCGCATACTCGCGCCATCGACCTCGTAGGCGGAGAGGCGCAGGCGCACCACATTCGGCGCAGGCAGATAGGCGAGGCGCAACCCTGCCGGCAGGGCGTCTTCCCACGCCGCGATACGTTCGGCGAGCATCGACTCGGCGATACCCGCGGTAATCATCGTGCGATGGACTATCGAGCGGAGCGTGAAACGTTTGCGCAGGCGCGGCATAACCTCGTCCTCCATAAGGTGCTTCATCTCGAACGGCACGCCCGGCAATGAAACGACGACCTTGCCCTCGCGTTCGAACCACATTCCCGGCGCGGTGCCGTGGGCATTGAAAAGAACGGTGCAGCATTCGGGCACCATCGCCTGTCCGCGATTGAGTTCGTTGAATGCGATTCCGCGTCGTGCGAGCAGCGTGCGAACGTGATCGGCAATTTGTTCGTTATAAACTAATTGTGAGCCGAAATAGCGTGTAAGGGTGTGCTTGGTTATATCGTCCTTTGTCGGACCCAAACCGCCCGTGATTATGACTATGTCGTAATCCGCCAGCGCGTGGTCGAGAGCCTCGCGGATCTTGGCAGCATCGTCGCCTATCGAGGTGCGCTCGCCGACGGTGATTCCCGCATCGTTCAGAGCCTGCGAGATGTACTGCGAATTGGTGTCGAGAATCTGACCTATGAGAATCTCGTCGCCGATGGTTATGATTTCGGATTTCATACGGTGGCGTCGGACGATTGTTCCGACTCTTTGGTTTCATCTTGAATAAGCGAACGGCAAATGTCGCCCACGAAACGCGGACCGTTATAGACATAGCCCGTGTAGATTTGGACAAGCGTTGCACCCGCGTCGAGCATCGCCCGCACATCGTCCGTCGTCATCAGTCCGCCCACGCCGATAATGGGGTAGGTGCCTTGGCTTCGCTCGTGAATCCGTCGGACGACCTCTATTGCGCGTTTTGTCAGCGGTACACCGCTGACCGCTCCGTTGCCGATGCGTTTGAGCGTGTCTGTCGCGGTTTTCAGTCCCGACGGTCTGGTCGTGGCATTGGTCGCTACAATGCCGTCGAGCGGAGTCTCCATCATTATGTCGGTCATCGTATCGACCTCGTCGTTCGTCAGGTCGGGCGAGATTTTGAGCAGTATCGGTCGGTACAGGTTTTGCCCGCGCCGAAAGTCGAACAACGGTTCGAGGATTCGGCATACCGCCTCGCGGGTGCGCGGAACATACTGCTTGAAAGTGGTGTTGTAACTTACGTTTACCGTGAAATAATCGACATACTGATAGAGGTTGCGGAATACGCGCAGATAGTCCTGTGCCGCATCGTCGGTCGGCGTAACCGAATTTTTGCCGATATTGCAACCTATGATTATGCCGTTGCGCGGGTGGCGCAGGTTGCAGATTACCCGCTCGAAGCCCTTGCTTGCCAGCCCTATGCGGTTGAGTATGGCGTGGTCGTCGGGCAGGCGGAATACGCGCGGGCGCGGATTGCCCTGTTGCGGCAGCGGTGTTACCGTACCTATCTCGACGAAGCCGAAGCCGAGAGCATCTGCCGTGCGGAAAATATCGCCGTTTCGGTCGAAGCCAGCAGCCAAGCCGACGGGATTTTTGAAACGCATACCGAACACCTCGCGCTCCAACGACGGGTGTTCGACGGCGTATATCTTATGCAGCAACCACTTGCAACAAGGAATGCGATCCGCCAGTCGCAAAATGGCGACTGTCAAACGGTGGGCGCGCTCCTCGCCGAAAATAATGGATATATGTCTTAATAGATTGAACATAAACATTTTGCGATAAAACACCGATTCCTCCGCTCTGCAAATATAATAAAAGTATGTCAGAAATACTCTTCGCGATAGCGATAGCCGTTGCGCAGAGCCTCGAAATCCTGCGGATTGCGACGCAATCGTTCGCTGTCGGCGTCGATGTCGTAATGCGCATCTATGCTTTCGCACAACTCCGCCCATGAAATCGGATGCGGCTCGGTGCGCTTCACTCCTGCGGGATACCACCCGGCAAGCGGCAACCCGAAATGTTCTGCAACGGCATGAACCGCCATAGCCGAAGCGTTAGCCTTGCCCTGCAACGAATAACCCGCTATGTGCGGAGTCGCGACGAGTGCCTTTTCAAGCAGTCGGCGGTCGATATTCGGTTCGTTTTCCCACACGTCTATCGCGCAGTCGCGCCCGCTTGCCACAAGTGCCTGCGTATCGACCACACTGCCGCGCGAGGCATTTATCAATATCGCTTTGCTGCGCATCTGCGACAGTGCCCGCTCATCTATTATATGGCGCGTCGAGTCGTCCAACGGAACGTGCAGCGTGATTATGTCCGCCTGCTTCAAAACCTCGTCGAGCGGCACGAAATCGAGGTGTTCGCGCTCCTGCCGCGGCGGGTCGCAACAAATGGTGCGGAATCCCCACGCCTCGGCATACTCCTTTACGAGCCGACCGACGTTACCAACGCCCACTATTCCCAGAGTGCGTTCCTGCGGATTGAATCCGAATCGGCGCGCGAGCAGAACGAGCGTCGCTGCCACCCATTGCAATACGCCTCGTGCGTTGCACCCTGCCGCCGTTGCAACGCCTATGCCGTTCGTGCGGCAATAGCCGAGGTCGATGTGGTCGAACCCTATGGTGGCGGTGGCGATGAACTTTACGTGCGTCCCGTCGAGCAGAGCCGCATTGCAGCGGGTGCGGGTACGAATAATAAGTGCGTCGGCATCTCGCACGTCGCTTTGCGTTATCTGCGTCCCCTCGATGCGTACCACATCGGCGTATGGTTCGAAAACATCTTCCAAAAACGGAATCGACTTGTCTGCAACAATTTTCATCACTGCTTTGCCTCTGCGGGCGATGCTTAAAATTCGCACAAATATAGCGAGTAATCGGGACGCATAGACGGCGGATTGCAATTATTTTTCTAAATTTGTGGCAAATTCGGCTGATTATGGAGATAAACTTTTTCAAACTCGGTACCGATTCGGGCGACAGCGGTTGCTACTTTCGCGATACGACCGCTCCCGACAAGGCGCAGATAGTGCTTGTGTCGGCTCCTTGGGGTGTAACTTCGGCTGCGGGCGAGGGTTCGGCATACGCTCCCGATGCCGTTATCGAGTCGTCGGCACATCTCGGGCAGTTCGATGCAGCATCGGGTATCTCGTTGGAGGGGCTGGTCGCGACGGCGGCTATCGACTACGATATTCAGGAGAGTTCGCAACGGCTTGGTGTCGATGCCGAAAAGGTCATCTCCCATGTCGAGGACGGCGGACTTATCGCAGGAGAGTATTTCACCCGCAAGGTCGCCCGAGTGAACGAAGGTTTTGCGAAGATGCATGACAGTATATATGCCCAAACCAAGCGATGGATCGAGACGGGCAAAACTGTCGGTGTGGTCGGCGGCGACCATACCGTGGGCTTCGGTGCCGTGAAGGCTGTTGCCGAACACGAAGGCGAAATAGGTGTGCTTTACGTCGATGCCTATTGCGATATGCACCTTTCGGGCGAGAGTATATTCGATTATTCCCATCTGTCGGCTGCCCGCAACATTATGGAGGAGATTCCTGCCGTCAGCCGTATGGTGCAGGCGGGCGTTCGCGATGTCGCTGCCGACGAATACGAACGTGTCAAGGCGGACGGACGTGTGTCGCTCTTTCTGATGGACGATTTGGCTGCACGTCGCTTCGAAGGCGAGGCGTGGTCGGATATATGCAGGTCGGCTGTCGCCGAATTGCCGTCGAAAGTATATGTTTCGATAGATGCGTCGGTACTTTCGCTCTCGTGCAGTCCGCATGCCAAACGTCCTGTTGCAGGTGGGTTGTCGTTCAATGAGACGGTTTTTCTTATCAATTCGGTAGTCGCGTCGGGACGCATGATAGTCGGTTTCGATTTGACCAATATCGTGCCCAAATTCGGAAACAATATAGATGCGGTAACGGGTGCGCGCCTGTTGGCGAAACTGTGCTGTGCTGCACTCAAAAGCAAAAAATAGAGAGAAATGAAACGATTTTCGATATACGCACTCGTTGTTGCGCTGTTCGGCACGATGTGTTTCGGTTGCGGTAAAGGCAGTGGCAAAATGGCGACAGATGCCGATTCGCTTGCATACGTTGTAGGGCTTAATGTCGGGCATAATCTGCTTGCGATGGACTCGACGCTCAATGTCGATGCTGTGTGTGCGGCGATTCGCGATGTGTTCGACGGCGAGGAGAAAATGACCTTGGAGGAGGGACGCGACTACCTGCTTGCCCAAAAGACCTATTTCGTTCACGAAAAGGCACAGGCTTATCAGGAACAGTTCCTTGCCGATTTGAGCAAGAGCGACCGCTCGTATGTGCGTATGCGCAACGGCGTTACCTATAAAATCACAAAACTGGGCGACCAAAGCATTCAGACGATGTCGGGGCGCGATACCGTCCGCATCGCCTGCACGATACGCAACGAGGCGGGCGATACCATTCGCGGACTCGATACATTGCGTCTCTCTTTCCGCGATTTGGTCGATGGTTTGCAGGACGTCGTCAAGGCTGCGGGCAATGGCGGCAAATTCGATGCATGGCTTCCGTCCAAAACGGCTTACGACGAGGCAGGCAACGCCGAACTCGGCATCGCACCCGACCAAATGCTCCGTTACGAGGTGGATATACTCGACATCGATTATTACAACAAGGACAACCGCCGTTAGAATAAAATTATTAACTTTGCGCGTTATCGAACAGACAAACGATTGATAAACAACATAAAATGTTAAAAAGTATGAAGAAAACCATTTTGGCTGCACTCGCGCTTTCGTGCGCTGTTGCAGCGGTGTCCTGCTCCTCGAAGAGCAAGACCATCAGCATGGGCGACAAGTCGCAAATCGACTCGTTGTCGTACTGCCTCGGTGAGAACATCGGCTTCGGTGTCAGCGGCGATATGGCAGACATTCCGTTCAACCTCGACCTCGTGAAGAAGGGTATCGAGGAGGGCGCATTCGAAAAGGCTTCGCAGAAACAGGACGAGGCTATCGAGATTCTGCGCGACTACTTTATGAACAAGCGCAACGAGCGTCAGGCAAAACTCGATGAGCAGCGCAAGGCTGCCGCCGAGGATTCGACCATCGTTGTCGATAAGTCGATTATGTTCGCCGATGCAGAGGAGTGCGACAGCGTATCCTACGCATTCGGTAACGACATCGGTTGCAACGTTCGCGAGAGCAAACTCCCGCTTCAAATCTACTGGCTCTGCAAGGGTTTCAACGACGCTTACGAGGGTGCAGGCGAAATTGCCGAGCAGGACGTACAGATGTATCTCCAAAACTACTTTATGGTAGTCCGTCCTGCACAGTTGCTCGAAGCATCGAATGCATGGCTTGCCAAAATGGAGAAAAAATCGGGCGTGAAGAAGACCGAGAGCGGTCTGCTCTACAAGGTCGTAAAGGCTGGCGACAAGGAGGCGATGCCTAAGGACGACCGCGACGTCGTAGTCGTTAAGTACGAGGGCAAGACCAAGGACGGCGAGATTTTCGATTCGTCGTACCAGCGTGTCGAAGATGTCGAGAAACAAATTGCCGAGACCAAAAAGAACAAGGAGTTGAACGATGAGGACAAGACCGCACGTTTGGTAGAACTCGACGAGGAGTTGAAATCGGTCGAGACTGTCGAATTCCCGCTTAATCGTGTAATCAAAGGCTGGACCGAGGGTATGAAATTCGTCGGCAAAGGCGGTAAAATTATCCTTTATATCCCTGCCGAGTTGGCATACGGTTCTCGTGGTGCGGGTCGTGCAATCGGTCCTAACGAGGCTCTCGAATTTGCCGTTGAACTTGTGGATGTAAAGCCATTCGTTGATCCCGAGGCTGAAAAGGCTGGTCCTGTCGAGGTTGAAGCCACCGAAGGCGAAGCTGCTACCGAAGCAACTGCAACCGAGCCGGCAGCCGAGAAATAGATAAATAGTCCGGTCTATACGAAAAGCGGTGCAGATTTAATCCGCACCGCTTTGCGTCTTATAGTATTATGGTGTGCGGTTGCACATCGGGGTCGTGATTTGCAAGCGATTCCACACAATTTGTATCCATACTTTGCTCGCGAATCCATTTCAATGATTGGAGTTGCTGTTTCTTGTTATCGGCTATGCCGGAAGTAATCAGTTCTTTCCATGATTTTGTTGCATATCCGCCGTCCGAAAAAAGTAGAGCGAATTTTCCATCTGTATTTTTGATTTTGACGGCGCAAAGCCCCTTGCTGTGTCCGGGTATATTTATCATGACGACCGAACCGTCGCCGAATAGGTCGTATGATTTGCTGAAAGGACCGTCCTCGCCGTTCCAATCGAATAACGATATGTCTATATCTCTCCACCAACGGCTTTGATAGCGAATGCGGTTTACAATGGTCCCATTTGTAGCGAACTCCATTTCGGCACGACTGACCATAATGTGCTTTGCATCAGCCACTGCCCGCAGCCCGTTTGCATGGTCGCAATCCAAATGCGTAAGCAGTACATAATCAATGTCGCCCGTTTTTAATCCCATTGTTTCGAGTTGTTCGTCGATGGTCGCTCCTGTTTCCACAACTCCTTGATTTATTCGATAGAGCAGACGCGAGCCGAGCGATTTTATTTGTGCCTTTTTGTCGTACACCTCATCGGGACTGATGTCGCGATGCCAGCCGCAATCCACGAGGATTATGCCTCGCGGGTGTTCTATCAGATATGCAGACACCGGCAACCACAGCCAATCCTTTTGGGGTGTTGTGATACCCGAAGCCTTGATTATGCAGCAGTCCCCGCCGAACGGCAGAGCCGGCGAAACCCGCACCTTCCCTGTGTGCAATATATGAATCTTAATCATTGACCAATAAGCCCAATAAACCGAGTTTCTGTTATGCGTTGGATATATTATCAAACTAAAAAACGCCATCAGAAATATTCCCGATGGCGTTTTGCTGATTTTTTGAGCGGAAAACGAGACTCGAACTCGCGACCCCAACCTTGGCAAGGTTGTGCTCTACCAACTGAGCTATTTCCGCAATGTTTGAGAACTGTGCATTTCCCTTTCGGGGTTTTGCGAGTGCAAATATATGGCAAATTTTTCGACTGCGCAAGAAAAACCAACAAAATTTTGAAAATATATTTTATCGACGGACACAAAATAGAATGCGTGCTGTGCTAAAATAATAATTATCAGCGTGATATGTGCCTGAAAATAATTTGGAGAATGCCCGGGATTTTTTCGACAAGTCTCTTTGCCGATGTGGAATAATGGTATAAAATTTTACTTATGCGTCTATAAATTTTTATGATAATGTGGTAGTGTTTGTTGTAGTGCAGTTTGCGGGCGTTTTTGCGAAAAGGTACTCTGTTTGTTGATAACTTTTGCCTGTTTTTGTTTGGATATGCAGCGAATGTTAATAACTTTGAATCGGCAAAGGATAAAAATCTGCATTTCCGGGTAGCGTGCTTATTGATATATAAGGTGCGACAGAAATGACGAGCCCGAGCCGAATAACGGACGCATACGGGTTCGGTGCGATCTGATACGGTAGCGATATTCAAAAAATGATGACGAGTATCGCTGTTGGCTATCACACCACATCGCTCGGAGCACCGACGCAAAAGAGATATAAACAATAAAATTAAGTAATTATGATACAGACAGTTGTGAAGCGCGACGGGCGTGTGGTCGGCTTCAATAAGGAGAAAATCGCTGCGGCAATCCGTAAGGCGATGCTTACGACCGATCAGGGTGAGGACGATGCCTTGATAAACCAAATCGTAGATCGTATAGAGTTCCGTGGTAAGGAGCAGGCGACGGTCGAGGAGATTCAGGATATGGTCGAGATGGAGTTGATGAAATCCGCCCGCAAGGAGGTTGCAAAACGCTATATTGCCTATCGCAATCAGCGCAGCATAGCCCGCAAGGCTAAGACCCGTGAGATTTTCCTCGAAATCGTCGAGGCGAAAAACAACGATGTTACGCGCGAAAATGCGAATATGAACGCCGATACGCCGGCGGGTATGATGATGAAGTTCGCCAGCGAAACGACCAAGCCGTTCGTCGATGACTATCTGCTTTCGGAGCAGACTCTTTGGGCGGTGAACAACAACTATTTGCATATTCACGACAAGGATTACTATCCTACCAAGTCGCTCACCTGCATACAGCACCCGCTCGACAAGATTCTCGAAAACGGCTTTGCGGCGGGACACGGCGAATCGCGCCCGACAAAGCGCATAGAGACGGCGAGCATCATCGGCTGTATTTCGATGGAGACGGTGCAGAACGAGATGCACGGCGGTCAGGCAATCCCGGCATTCGATTTCTATCTTGCACCATACGTCCGCAAGAGTTATATCGAGGAGGTGAAGACGCTCGAAAAATTCACGGGCAAAGATTATTCGCACCTCTACGATGCGCCGATTGAGGACTATATTGTTCGCGATGTCGCTGATTTGGAGGGCGACGAGCGCATCAAGCAGCACGCAATCAATCGCACCGTCGGTCGTACGCACCAGTCGATGGAGGCGTTCATTCACAATATGAACACCATTCACTCGCGTGGCGGCAATCAGGTGGTATTCTCGTCGATAAATTACGGTACCGATACCTCTGCCGAGGGTCGTTGCGTGATTCGCGAGTTGCTTATTTCGACCTACGAGGGTGTGGGCAATGGCTCGACGGCTATTTTCCCGATTCAGATTTGGAAAAAGAAGCGTGGCGTAAGTTACCTGCCAGAGGATCACAACTACGACCTCTACAAGTTGGCTTGCAAGGTTGCAGCGCGCCGATTCTTCCCTAATTTCGTGAACCTCGACGCGACGTTCAATCAGCATGAAAAGTGGCGTGCCGACGACCCGAAACGCTATCAATACGAAATCGCAACTATGGGTTGCCGTACCCGCGTCTTTGAAAACCGCTTCGGCGAAAAGACCTCGATCGGTCGCGGAAACCTCTCGTTCTCGACAATCAACATCGTGCGTCTGGCTATCGAGTGCATGGAGATTAAGGACAAGACGGAGCGTATCGACAAATTCTTCGGCAAGTTGGACGAACTGCTCGAAATAACCGCTTCGCAGTTGTGCGACCGCTACGATTTCCAAAAGACGGCTCTTGCCAAGCAGTTCCCGTTGCTGATGTCGTCGTTGTGGGTCGGTAGCGAAAAACTCAAACCAAACGAGACAGTCGAGAGCGTAATCAATCAAGGCACGCTCGGCATCGGCTTCATCGGTTTGGCGGAGTGCCTTATCGCCCTCGTGGGCAAGCACCACGGCGAGAGCGAGGAGGCGCAGGAGTTGGGCTTGCGCATCATAACCCGTATGCGCGACAAGGCAAACGAGTTCTCGGAGCGTTACCACCACAATTTCAGTGTGCTGGCTACTCCTGCCGAGGGCTTGTCGGGCAAATTTACGGCGAAAGACCGCAAGAAATTCGGCGAAATCAAGGGCGTTACGGACAAGATTTACTACACCAACTCCAACCATGTCCCTGTCTATTACAAATGCTCGCCTAAACACAAGGCAGAGGTCGAGGCTCCTTATCACGACCTTACGCGCGGCGGACATATATTCTATGTCGAAATCGACGGTGATGCGACGCACAATCCGCAGGCGATTATGGATATAGTCGATTTGGTCGATAAATACGACATCGGCTACTGCTCGGTGAACCACAACCGCAACCGCTGTATGGACTGCGGTTACGAGGACGCACAGGACTCGCTCGAAAAGTGCCCTGCGTGCGGCAGTGAAAACATCGACAAGTTGCAGCGTATAACGGGCTACCTCGTCGGTACGACCGACCGTTGGAACAAGGCGAAACTCGCCGAACTCAAAGACCGTGTCGTCCACAAATAACAACATAATCCGCGTTCTCGACATCGTCTATGGTACTTCCGTGGACGGTGTCGGTTTGCGTACCTCCATCTACTGCGCTGGTTGCGAAAACGGGTGCGAGGGGTGCCACAATCCGCAATCGTGGGCTTTGGACGGCGGACACGATATGACGGTAGAGGAGATTTTCGCGCGTATCGAGGAGGCAGACCTTAACGTAACATTTTCGGGTGGCGACCCGATGTTGCGTCCCGAAGGATTCACGACACTCGCGCGTATGATAAAGGAACGCACCACGAAAACTATATGGTGCTATACGGGTTATCTATATGAAAACCTGCTGAAAACACCCGCACGTCGGGCTTTGCTCGAAACGATAGACGTGTTGGTCGATGGGCGATTCGTGCTTGCGGAACGTGATTTGTCGCTTCTGTTTCGCGGCAGCCGCAACCAACGTATCATAGATGTTCCGCGCTCATTGGCAGAGGGCAAAGCTGTTTTGCTCTCACCCGAAACGGGAGCAGTCGAAACACGCATAGGCAAGCAATAGGGTAATGATGCCTTATAATGCCGAACTACACACTATCCTCTCTTTTTCGCAAGTTGCGCTCGGCTGCCAAGCGTTCGAGCATCGCGTGGGCGGCATCGTAGTCGTTGGGGATTTCGCCGTCGAGAATGGCATTTTTGATTATCTCCTTTATCTCGCCGATGGTGTTGCAGGGTGCGATGTCGTATTCGCGCATAATGATGTCGCCCGTAATCGGCGGCTGAAAGTTGCGCACGCGGTCGCGCTCCTCCAAATCCTTCATCTTGCGACGCACCAGTTCGAAATTGGCAAGGTAGCGTTTGACCTTGGCATCGATGCCCGAAGTGATGTCTGCCTCGCAGAGCGTCATCAGCGACTCGACATCGTCACCCGCCTCGAAAAGCAATCGGCGCACCGCCGAATCCGTTACCATATCCTCCGACAGGATTATCGGGCGCAGATGCAGAAAAACGAGTTTCTGCACGAATTTCATATGTTCGTTCATCGGCAGTTTCAGCCGACGGAAAATCGACGGCACCATCTTGGAGCCGAGAACCTCGTGTCCGTGGAACGACCAGCCTATTTTCGGGTCGTATGACTTGGTCAGAGACTTGGCGATGTCGTGCATAATCGCCGCCCACCGCAACCACAGGTCGTCGCTGCGACGCGCCACATTGTCGAGTACTTTGAGCGTATGGCGGAAATTGTCCTTATGTGCGTGGTTGCCACGACGCTCGACTCCGCAAAGATTGTGCATCTCGGGAAATATCAGTTCGAGCAACCCCGTAAGTTCGAGCAAATCGAAGCCGATTGAAGGAACGGGCGAAGCGACTATCTTGTTGAGTTCGGTGATGATACGCTCTTTCGAGACTATGGCTATGCGTTCGCGGTTGCGCTTGATGGCGTCGAATGTCTCGGGTGCGAGGTCGAACCCGAGTTGCGAGGCAAACCGCACTCCTCGCATCATACGCAAGGGATCGTCCGAAAAAGTTATGTCGGGATCGCACGGCGTGCGGATTATGCAGTCCTCCAAGTCGTACATACCCTCGAACGGATCGACCAGTTCGCCGAATGTCGCACTGTTGAGCGACCACGCCATAGCGTTGATTGTAAAGTCCCTGCGACGTTGATCGTCCTCGATTGTGCCGTCCTCGACATGCGGTTTGCGCGAATCGGGCGAATAGGACTCCTTGCGTGCGCCGACGAACTCGACCTCCATACCGTCGGCACGAAGCATTGCCGTGCCGAAAGTCTTGAAAACGGAGACCTTCGTATGCAACTCCCTGCCCAAAGCCTCGGCTATCTCTATGCCGCTACCGACGACAACGACGTCGATGTCGGTACATTTGCGGCGAAGATAGTAGTCGCGGACATAGCCGCCGATAACAAACGCCTGTACGCCCCGTTCATCGACAAGGCGCGAAATGCGTTTGAAAATAGGCAGTGAGAGCGGAGAATCTGCCATATATGTCATTTGTCAAGTTGCATTTCGCGACGGTACATCTGCACGGTGTTCTCCAAACCGTACCACAGCGCATCGCTGATAAGAGCGTGTCCGATGGAAACCTCATCGCACCAAGGTATGCGTTCTATAAAGTAGTGCAGATTGACAAGCGAGAGGTCGTGTCCAGCATTAAGCCCCAATCCGCATTCGCGAGCCCGTTCGGCTGCGGCGACATAGGGTGCAATCGCCTTTTCGCGGTCGGCTTTGTAACCGCTCGCATAGGCTTCGGTGTAGAGTTCTACGCGGTCGGCACCGCACACCTTTGCACCCTCGACCATGGCGGGAATCGGATCGACGAATATGGAGACGCGAATGTCCGCCTCGTGGAAGGTGCGGCACATCTCGGTCAGAAATTCGCGGTTGGCGACCGTATCCCACCCGGCGTTGGAAGTAATCGCATCGGACGCATCGGGAACGAGCGTAACCTGCGTCGGGCGCACCTCGCAGACGAGGTCGATAAAACTCTCTATCGGATTGCCCTCGATATTGAATTCGGTCGCAATCGCCCGTTTGATTGCCCGCACATCGTCGTAGCGGATATGGCGGGCATCGGGACGCGGGTGAACGGTGATGCCGTCGGCTCCGAAATGCTCGATTGCCACGGCAGCCCCGACCACATCGGGCAACGTGCCGCCACGCGAGTTGCGAATCACGGCAATCTTGTTTATATTGACGCTTAACTTTGTCATAATTTGCGTATATTTGCGTCAAAGTTAATTATATTTTCGGAATTACGTCAGATGAAAATCATACTTTTTTCGCGTTCCGACACGCCGCTGCACCGCGAGGATATAGACGAGATATTCGCCGCCATCGAGCGTAACGGATTCGGGTTCATCATCAACAGCGAATTTGCCGAGTCGATACGCGCCCTTACGGGGCACTCCTTTGCGCCGGAGCGAATCTACGACGAAACGGTGGGCGAAACGTCGGGAGAATCGGTGATGGTGTGCTACGGTGGCGACGGAACCCTGCTCGAAGGTGTGCGTCGCTTGGCGGGTTGCGATTGTCCCGTGGCGGGTATCAACTCGGGACGATTAGGTTTTCTTGCGCTTGCGCCGCGCAACGAGATAGCCAACGTTTTCCACTCCATTGCCGAAGGCAGTCTGCACCTGCAATCGCGCACGATGCTCCGCGTCGATGGCGAAATCGGCGGGCAGCAACAGGAACTGTTCGCACTGAACGAGGTTTCGATTCAGCGATTGGGCGCGACCATGATTTCGATAGAGGCGGTAATCGACGGCGAAAATGTATCGACATACAACGGCGACGGCATAATCGTAGCCACACCGACGGGTTCGACCGCCTACTCGCTTAGTGCGGGCGGTCCGATTATCGCGCCGACGTGCCCGAGTATGGTACTCACCCCGCTTTCGCCGCACAATCTGACCATGCGTCCGATAGTTATGGCGGATTCGAGCGAAATCGAGTTGCGCGTCCACACGCGCGGCAATGCGGCATCGATTTCCATCGACAACCGCACATTCCAAATTGCCGACCACTCGGTGTTTACGGTAAAAAAAGCCTCGCGGCGCATATCTTTGGCAGTTCCGCACAATATATCATTCTATGATACGTTACGGGATAAGATGATGTGGGGCATCGATGCAAGGTAACGGGCAATGGCAAATATCCCGCATAAAATCATCACTTTGTAAGAAAAAATCGTATATTTGCGAATTATATGAATAATTCGAAGAGCATACCGACGCATCTCGCCATCATTATGGACGGTAACGGTCGCTGGGCGCAACAGCACGGCAAGGAGCGTTACGAAGGGCATATTGCTGGCGTGGAAGCAGTGAGGGCAAGCATCAAGGCAGCCGTGCGCAACGGCGTGAAGTACTTGACGCTATATGCCTTTTCGACCGAAAACTGGGGACGCCCCGATGCGGAGGTCGCCGCTCTCATGGAGTTGTTTTGCAAGTGCGTCGCAGGCGAAACGCCCGACCTTGTAAAACAAGGAGTGCGCGTGCGCTTTATCGGACGGCGCGACCGCTTTTCGGCAAAAGTGGCGGAGCATTTGGAGCAAATCGAGCGCGAGACCGCAACGGGAGAAAACCTAACGCTCGTTTTGGCGTTCGATTACTCGTCGCGCGACGAGATAACGACGGCAGTGCGCCGATTGGCACAGCGTGTGGCGGACGGAGAGTTGCAACCCGACGACATCACCGAAGGTACGGTCGCCGATTCGCTCTACACGGCAGGCATTCCCGATCCCGACTTTATCGTCCGCACGAGCGGGGAGTGTCGGTTGAGCAATTTCCTGCTGTGGCAGGCATCATACGCCGAAATGTATTTCCCGCAGGTGTTGTGGCCCGATTTCACGCAGGAGGAGTTCGACAAGGCGTTGGAAGAGTTCGCGCGACGCAACCGGCGATACGGTAAGTTATAGTGTAAATTTTAGAGTTTTTGATGAAACGTATATTCTGGGGAGCGTGGGTGTTTTTGACGGCGGCAATCGTGTTGCTGTCGCTCGACGCTTCCGCCCAAGAACGTGCCAAAGGAGGCAAAGGGGCTAACGACAACATAAACAACAAACAGACAGCGGTTGAGGAAGACGATTTCCGAATGCCGGACAATGCGCCCTATCTTACGGAGAAAGACCGTCGGCTGTATCACCTGCGCAAGGTAAACATTCACGGTGTAAAGTACCTCAACCACGACATTCTGCGCTCGGCTTCGGGACTGGTGCCGGGCGATTCGATTTACATTCCGAGTTCGTTCGTGCAGAATGCGATGAACCGACTGTGGTCGCAACGCTATTTTGCGGATATTCAAATCGGTGCGAGCATCGAGGGAGACAGCGTCGATTTGGAGGTTATGCTCAAAGAGCGTCCGCGCGTGGTGAATTGGGCAATTACGGGCGTGTCGAAGGGCAAGTCGAAAGACCTGTTGGGTGAGTTGAAACTCAAACGCGGGCACGAACTTTCGGACTACATCATAGACAAGAACACCAAACTCATCAAAAAACACTTCGGCGACAAGGGTTTCCGCAACTGCGACGTGCAGGTGAAAATAGAAAACGACACCGTTATTCCGCAAGGGGTGAACGTTACGTTCGACGTACACAAAAATGCCCGTGTCCGCGTGGGCGAAATCAAATTTACGGGTAACGACAATTTCAGCGACAAACGACTTGCCCGCACATTCAAAAAGACGCACAAGACAAGTTTCAAGTTTTGGCAGAATACAAAATACAAGGAGGAGGATTTCGATGCCGACAAGGAGTTGCTAATCGACTTTTACAACTCGAAAGGCTACCGCAACGCCAACATCATCTCCGACTCCGTATATAAAATCAACGACAAACGGCTCGGCATACGCATCAATCTCGAAGAGGGCAACAAATACTATATCCGCAACGTAACGTGGGTGGGCAACTCCAAGTTCAGCACCGAGGATTTGCAGCGTATGTTCGCCGTCAGCAAGGGCGACGTGTACGACAAGAAGTCGATGCACAAGCGATTGGGCATAGGCAAGGAGCAGAATCCCGACGATATGTCGGTGCAGTCGCTCTACCAGAACGACGGTTATCTGATGTCGCAAATCGAGCCTGCCGAAATCATCATCGGCAAGGACTCGCTCGACTTGGAAATCAAGATTTTCGAGGGCAAGCAGTTCACCATCAACAATGTGGGCATCTCGGGCAATATGCGTGTCGATGACGAGGTTATCCGTCGCGAACTGTACACACGTCCGGGCGAGTTGTACAACCGCGCCCTGCTGATGCAGACCATACGAACGCTCGCCGCGATGCAGCATTTCAACGAGGAGGCGATTATGCCCGACATCAAGCCCGTGTCAAACGAATTGGTCGATATAAACTGGCCTTTGGAGGAGAAGGCTTCCGACCAGTTCAACATAGCGGCAGGTTGGGGTTCGGGTACGTTCGTGGGTTCGATAGGCATCACGCTCAACAACCTCTCCATTCGCAACTTCTTCAAGAAAAATGCATGGAAACCATATCCTATGGGGCAGAACCAGCGTCTGTCCATTTCGGGACAAACCAACGGTACATACTATAAGGCATTGTCCGTAAGTTTCTCCGACCCTTGGCTCGGCGGTCGCAAGCCCAATTCGTTTACCATCTCGGGACACGTTTCGGAGACCAACGATGCCTACTACATTTGGCAGAAAGCAACCTCCTATTTCCGCTCCTACGGCGTGGCGATAGGTTTGGGACGACGTCTGTCATGGCCTGACCCATATTTTTCGCTCTATACCGAGTTGGCATACCAGCGTTACGATTTGAAGGGCTATTCGTCATTCATTATGACCAACGGTAACGCCAATATGGTCTCGTTGCGCGTGTCTTTGGAGCGAAACTCTACCGACCAGCCGATTTATCCGCGTCGCGGTTCCAATATCTCGGCATCATTACAGATTACGCCGCCGTTCTCGGCTTGGGACGGCAAGCACTACTCCGACTCCTCGCTCAGCGACCAGCAGCGTTGGAAATGGATAGAGTTCCACAAATGGCAGTTCAAGGCGCAGTGGTTCCAAGCCCTCACCTCCAACCAGAATCTCGTGTTGATGGCAAAGGCGGAGATGGGATTCCTCGGGCATTTCAACAAGAACAAGGTCTCGCCGTTCGAGCGATTCCAAGTCGGTGGCGACGGTATGTCGGGTTACAGCATCTACGGTGTCGATATTATACAGTTGCGCGGTTACGAGGACGGCGATTTGGACCCTGCGGGCAGTTCCTATTCGGTGGCTTACAACAAATACACGCTTGAATTGCGTTACCCTGTCATACTCAAACCGTCGTCGCAGATTTACGTTCTCGGCTTCCTCGAAGGCGGTAACGGATTCTCGTCGTGGAGAGAGTTCTCACCGTTCAAAATCAAGCGTTCGGCGGGTGTCGGCGTGCGTCTCTACCTGCCTATCGTCGGTATGCTCGGCATAGACTGGGGTTGGGGATTCGACGCTCCTGCGGGACAAACCAAGCGCAGCGGCAGCCAGTTCCATTTCGTCATCGGTCAGAATTTTTAGCGACATACCAAACAACGCGACTCAAACGTTTACTTATATATAATACACCAAAAAACCTGACGAATATGAAACGATTGATTTTAACCGCCGCTCTGATTGTGGCGACCGCTGCAACGGCATTCGCACAGAAATACATCGTTGTCGATAGCGAAAAGATATTCAAGTCGATAGACGACTACAACACGGCTCTCTCTACGCTCGACACGCTTTCGAAGCAGTATCAAGAAGCTGTCGATGCCAAATTCAAGGAGGTCGAAAGCCTTTACAACTCATATATGTCGCAAAAGGCATCGCTCGGCACGCAGGCGCGCAATGCCTACGAGCAGCAGATTCTCGCACAGGAGAAGAGCGCGACCGAATATCAGGAGTCTATTTTCGGCAACGACGGCACGATTATGAAAAAGCGTATCGAACTCATACAGCCGATTCAGAAGCGCGTATTCGCCGCAATCGAGAAATATGCGAAAGAGAACGGTTGCGACATCGTGGTCGATAAGGCGTCGAATGCGACTATTTTGTAC
>CAVKRC010000018.1:0-45285 GCA_963658625.1 bacterium | reverse complement strand
AACTAATAATGAAAAAATTCTACTTGTTTTTCGGTCTTGCATTGTGTATGCTGACCGTGGGTTGCTCCAAGGACGGTGGATCGGGTGAAACGGAACCGATCGGTCCTACGGGCAACGATGTAGTGAAAATCACTGCAAACATTGTGAATGAGGGTTTTGCGTGGTCGGAAGACGCGACGATCGCAGTGAACGGCGTCGAGTCGAAAGCGATTTCCGAGGGCGTCGGTACCGCATCGGGCGTGTTTACCGTCGAGAAAGCAAAAGAAGCCCCGTTTGTAGTCGTAGCCCCGTTCTCGGCTTACGAAACAGGCAACGTTCTCAATGTGCCTGATACTCAATCGTATGTAGCCGACGGTCTGGACGCTGCCGCGTATGTGATGTACGGCTATGCCGAGAAGTTGGACGAGGTCGCTCCCGAGGAGCCGGTTCTCGCTTCGCGTTCGGCAGGGGCTGAGGTCAAGACCGCTACGGTCGATATGCAGAATTTCTGCGGCGTGATTTCGTTGCCGCTGACTGTTGCCGAGGGTGCAAATATGGTCATCAAGTCGATAGACGTTACGTCCGACGATACGGCAGCACCGCTTGCAGGTGAGTGGAAAGCCGATTTGACCTCGGGTACATTCACCTCCGAGAAGGCTTACGACACGATAACGCTCGACTGCGGCGAGGGCATTGCATTGGGTGCTGAGCCTGTCGAGTTCCGCTTTATCGTTCCTATCGGCACTTATGGCAAAGGCTTGATTTTCACCATGGAGACCACTGACGGTCATAAGGACGTTTACGAATACAACGAACCTCTGACCATCGACGCAGGCGGTTTGGCATTGGCAAGCCGCGAGTTCAAAATCAACGAGAAAAAAGATGTTGCGCTCAGCATAACCATCAAAGAGGGCGGCATTCTGTGGGCTGCCGGCGACAGGGTTGTTGTAAACGGTCAGTTGTCGGACGAGGTTGCTGCCGAGTCGGTTGGCATATCGAGTGCAGTGTTCAACGTCTCGAACGTGGCAGTGCCTTACAAGGTACTCTATCCGCAGGATTTGTACACGACCAGCGGTCGTCTGCGCCTGTACAATGAGCAGAAACTGATTGCCAACGATTGCGACCGCGAGGCTTTGGCGATGGTCGGCTATTCTGCAACGGAAGACGTTACGATGCACAATGTGTGCGGTTTGATTAAAATCCCTGTAACGAACAACTACGAGACGGATAATCTGACCATTACCAAGATTGATATTCGTTCGAACGACGAAACTCCGTTGTGCGGCAAGTTCAATATCAACTATCGCAATGCAACGTTGTCGCTGGTTTCGGCAGTCGATGAACTGTCGCTCGTTCCGGCAGAGGGCAGCAAGGGTATCTATCTGCCTGCCGGCGAGTCCGTAAACGTATATGCAGTGGTTCCGGAAGGTCGCTTCCCTAAGGGTATCACGCTTGATGTATATACGAATGTAGGTTCGCAACTGGATATTGCATGCACTCCTGCGGGCGGTATGAATGTTACTCGCGGCGAGGAAACAGGTATCGATACAATTGAATTCTCCGATGTCAAGATTGAGAAAATCACAACGGCAGATGAACTTTTGCAGTTTGCAAAGGGCGTAAATGCAGGTCGTTACAAGAGATTTATCAATGATGACGGAGAGGTTGCTCTCGGTGCCGATATTGATATGTCGAGCATCGAATGGGAAACCATCACCGGTCTTGTAAATAATGAGGTAAACGCCGGTTTCGACGGCATATTCAACGGTAACGGCTTTAAGATTACGAACTGGACATCGAACAAGAGCCTCTTTGCAACTTTGGCTCGTGGCGGTGTCGTAAAGAATCTCGTAATAGACGGCTCTTGCAATCTGACTTACCCTGACCCTAACGAATTGGGCAAAGTTACATTCTTCGGATTTGTTGTAGGTGAAAACCTCGGTGGTACAATTGAGTCGGTCATCAACAATGCCAACATATCACTCAATATGACCAAAGCCCTTGGCTATCAGTTGAGAGCAGGTGCTATTGTGGGACAGTCGCAGATCGGTTCGCGTATCATCAAGTGCGAAAACCACGGTAATATCAACCTCACGTTCACCGGTGGTATTACGAATGCTGCTACCAGCGCATCGTGTACGCAGTATTTCGGCGGCGTTTCCGGTGCGATTACCTCTGCCGATACATCGCTCTCCAATGAAGACGACCGAAGCATCATGCAAAATTGCGTTAATACGGGTTCGCTTACTGTAAACGTTGAGACTACGTCGAAGCACGGTTGCTATCTCGGCGGTGTTACCGGTACGGCAAACTCCTATACGGAGATGTACGATTGCTCGAACTCCGGCGATATTTCGTTCAGCCTTCCGACGCATACATCTATTACATGTATGGGTGGTGTAACGTCGTACTCGGCAGGTAAAATAGAGCGTTGCAACAATGCGGGTAAGATTTCGCTGAAAAACACAACTGTTATGCGTACATTCGCAGTCGCAGGTGTCGTGGGCTATTTGAATGGTACTATTGCCGACAGCAACAACGAAGGTGCCATTGATGTAGATTTCGCCAAGTTGGATAAGACCGGTACTATTGGAGGCATCGACGGTAAGAAATCGAAGACTGCCGCCAACGGTACAATCGGCGGTATTGTAGGTTTGTCATACACTTCGTCTGCATGGTCATTCTCGGCAACCAACTGTATCAACCGTGGTGCCATCAAGGTTTCGCAGTCGGATAGCGAGACATCTCTTGCTACGGGTCGTTTCTGCATCGCAGGTTGTATCGCGGCTCCTTGGGGTAAAATCGACGGTTGTAAGAACTATGGCGACATAGATGTTAATGTAACCAACAAGAGCAACAAGCAGGATGGTACGACCAACCTCATTACCTATATTGGAGGTATAGCCGCAGCCGATCACTATCCATTAACGCAGTCGGAAACCAATATTTCGAACTGCGAAAATGAGGGTAACATCACTGCTTATCTCGTATGCTCGAAGTCGAACAGCGCAATCGGTGGTATTATTGCTTGGCCGGGTGTCGAAGGTGCTGCACAAACGAATGTAACCTCGAACAGTATCAATAAGGGTAGTATAAACATTACCGGTTATGCCAAGGCTCGTGTAGGTGGTATTCAGGGCGGTTCGGGTAATATCGCGGATTGCACCAACTATGGCGACATAACAATGGATCTTCCTACCGGTTCGTGCCTCGGCGGTGTAGGCGGTTTCCACACGCAAAAACACTATATACATGGTAGCAGCAACTTCGGTAATGTAACCACATTGAGTAAAACCGTTATGATTAGTGGTTATATAGGCAACCAAGGTAACCATGAAAGCGTTAATTATGGCGGAACAGTCAATTGTACTGTAACTGCGCCTGCTGACAATGCGACGCATGGTCTTTTGGTCGGTCATTTCAGCGGAACATCCAATAAGGCAGTATTCGGAACCGAGGAAAATCCGATGTATGCGAAAGGTACTGTTGTGGTTGGCAGCGATGTATTTACATTCTCGTCTGTTGCAGATCTCGTTAATGAGAGATTGTTCGGAGGTGCCAATAATAACTATGATGGTATAGATATTGCTAATTTGCATTTCGCTGAATAGCAGTATCCACAGATGTAAACAGATTCCCGACAGCATTTTATGCTGTCGGGAATCTGTTTTTTAGGGGGGGGGTATGGCGGATAGGGCAGGATATGGTTTATAGGGGAGATAGGGGGATTAAGAGTTCTAAGAGTTCTGGGAGAACTAAGAGATCTAGGATTATTTGTATCAAGAAAGTTTTTAAGACAGCGGTAGATGACCACGCCGTTTGCATAGACCGGTATATGGTATCAATGCCGTCGGTAGTTGCTCCGGCTCGCCATGACAAGGATATTAAAATAAATGGAGGAATCTTTATGATTCCTCCATTTATTACTAGCCACTAATCACTAACCACTACTTATTTATCTTTGCCCACGAGTCTTTGAGCGTTACCGTGCGGTTGAAGACAGGGTGCTCCGGCGTGGTGTCGGTGTCGGGGCAGAAGTAGCCAACGCGCTCGAACTGGTAGGTTTTGCCAACAGGTGCATCGCGGAGCGACGGCTCCAAGTAGCCCTTGGTGATGACCAAAGATTCGGGATTGAGGTTGTCTTCCCACGATGTTTGACCTGCCGAGGTGTCGTTCGGATCCTCGGTTTTGAATAGCGGGTTGAACAGACGGATTTCCGCCTCGAAAGCGTGTGCAGCCGATACCCAGTGGATTACGCCCTTGACGCGGCGACCGTCGCTCGACGAACCGTCGCCCGACATAGGGTCGTAGGTGCAGTGGAGTTCGGTGATGTTGCCCTCGGCGTCCTTGATGACCTCGTCGCACTTGATGAGGTAGGAGTAGCGCAGGCGCACCTCGTTGCCCGGAGAGAGGCGGAAGTACTTTTTAGGCGGATTCTCCATAAAGTCGTCGCGCTCGATGTAGATGACCTTGGAGAACGGCACTTGGCGTGTGCCTGCGGCGGCGTCCTCGGGGTTGTTCACGGCTTCGCGCATCTCGACCTTGCCCTCGTCCCAGTTGGTGATGACCACTTTGAGCGGGTTGAGCACAGCCATACGACGCTCGGCGACCTTGTTCAAATCCTCGCGGACGCAGTACTCCATTTTGGCGAGGTCGATGACGTTGTCGCGCTTGGCAACGCCCACCATTTCGGCGAATGCGCGTACCGAGGCGGGGGTGTAACCCTTGCGGCGCAGTGCGCAGATGGTCGGCATACGCGGGTCGTCCCAGCCCATAACGACGCCCTCTTTGACGAGTTTGAGCAGGTTGCGCTTGGACATCATCGTGTAGGTGAGGTTCAGGCGGGCGAACTCGTACTGGTGGGACGGGTAAATCTCCAAAGCGTTGATAAACCAGTCGTAGAGCGGGCGGTGAACGTCGAATTCGAGCGTACAAATCGAATGGGTTATGCGCTCGATGGAATCGCTCTGACCGTGGGCGTAGTCGTACATCGGGTAGATGCACCATTTGTTGCCCGTGCGGTGGTGCTCGGCGTGGATTATGCGGTACATAATCGGGTCGCGGAAGAGCATATTCGGGTGAGCCATATCTATCTTGGCACGCAGAACCTTGGAGCCGTCGGGAAACTCGCCGTTCTTCATACGGACGAACAGGTCGAGGTTCTCCTCGACGGAGCGGTTGCGCCAAGGCGACTCCTTGCCCGGCTCGGAAACCGTGCCGCGCCCCTCGCGGATTTGCTCCTGCGACTGGTCATCGACGTATGCCAGACCCTTTTTGATGAGGACGATAGCCCACTCGTAGAGTTGGTCGAAATAGTCGGAGGCGTAACGCTCTATCGCCCAGTCGAAACCGAGCCATTTGATGTCCTGCTTGATGGCATCGACATACTCAGTATCCTCCTTGACGGGGTTGGTATCGTCGAAGCGCAGGTTGCATTTGCCGCCGTATTTCTTTGCCAAACCGAAGTTGATGCAGATACTTTTGGCGTGTCCTATATGGAGGTAGCCGTTCGGCTCGGGCGGGAATCGCGTCTGAACGCGGGTTTCGCCCTTGGCAATCGACTCCTCGATTATCTCTTCGAGGAAATTGAGAGATTTCTCCTTGACTTCATTTGTTTCAGTAGCCATATTCGTATAGATTATTTATTGTGTTTCGCCTTGTCGTAGAGCGTAGGGCAGATAGAAGCCGAAACGCCGATAAGTTGCTGGAAATACATATTTTGCCCGTTGTATTGGAGTACCATCTCGGCATAGACCTTGACGCGGTCCTTGACGAACGAACGCGAGTAGCCGATGCCCGTGCGGTTGTATATGCTGTGGCGCGTGCCGTAGAACGGGTCGCCCGTGTAGAGGGCGGAAGCGTATGCCTGAGAGTCCTTGCCGACGTGGTGGTAGAGCGGCATAAGGTTTTTGCCGAAATAGAGGTTGTTGTCGATGAATACGCCCCAGCGCGAGAAGCGGAACGAAAATTCGCCACCCATAGGTGCGCGCCAGCCTTCGCTCAGACAGCGGTCGCGTTGCAAGCCCTGCAAGTAGCCCAAGCGTATGTCGAAATCGAAAAAGGCGTTGAACTGGACACCTATATATGGGTTTATCAGCACGTTATCGACCACGTTGCCCTCGAAGGTCGATTTGTTGGCAAAGTGCTGAATCGACATCGAGACGCCCGCGTCGAAAATACGGGCGAAGCGTCCGCCGCCGGCAACGAGGACGCGGAAATGCTCGCGCGTTTCGGGTGAATAGAGTCCCGTCCAATCGACGGCGAGTTCGGCGAAAGCCTTGCCCTCGTCGCGGTTGTAGCGCATGGCGATACCCTGCACGAGGGAGTTGTAAATCAGCGTCGAGTCGCTGTAAAAGGCGCGGGAGTAGCGACCAATGAGTTTCGACCGCTCGAAAATGCCCGCATTCGCGCCGAAGCGTTCGTTTTGGAATTGGTAGTAGGCGATGAGTTTTGCCTCATCGACAAACTTTTTCGAACCGAAATCTTTGAGCAACTCCGTGCCGAGGACGACCGAATGCTTGCCGCTCCAACGGTAGGCGAGTTTGGGCTCGACCTTGACGGCGAATATGGTGCGCGACGAACCGCAGTCGCTGCCTGTGTATTCGGTATTGTCGAAATGGGTGGAGATGTCGCCGTCGAAAACAAGTTGCTGTGCCGAGCCTGTCGCAACGACGCAGAGGGCGAAAAGCATTATAAGGAGTTTTTTGCTCATTTATTCCGGATAAATACATTACAAAATATCGTCCAAAAATAGGTAAAATTTTTGAAAAGTTTTAATTTTGCACAGAAATATAGATGCCGAATATGCGAAAAATAACCAATGCCGAACTCGGTCGCCCGACCGTGGAGCAGTTCGCGGCGATGGACAAGATGCCCGTCGCGGTAGTGCTGGACAATATCCGTTCGGCGCAGAATGTGGGCTCGTTCTTCCGCACGGGCGATGCGTTTGCCGTGGAGAGGATTATGCTTTGCGGGATAACCGCTGTGCCGCCGTCGCGCGAGATACACAAAAGTTCGCTCGGGGCGGAGTTTTCGGTCGCGTGGGAGCATTTCGCGACGACCGTCGAGTGTCTGCAACGGTTGCGCGACGAGGGTTATACGCTGCTTGCCATAGAGCAGGTCGAGGGCGCGGTTATGCTCGACAAGTTTACGCCCGAGAGCGGTCGCAAATACGCGCTCGTATTCGGCAATGAGGTGCTCGGCGTGGCGCAGGAAGCGGTCGATATGTGCGACGGCGCGATAGAGATACCGCAAATGGGTACCAAACATTCGCTCAACGTGTCGGTGTCGGGCGGTGCGGTGCTGTGGCGATTCTTTGAAAATTACTTGAAAACACTATAAAATGGTACAGGCAGAACAGATTAGAGAGGCTATAAGACGTCAGGATACGTTGGGGAGGTGTCTTTGACATCGACTCGTTACGCATAGACCTGCAAAACGAGGAGGAGAAGACGCTTGCGCCCGATTTTTGGAACACTCCCGATAAGGCGGAGGAGCAGTTGCGCAAGGTCGCCTCGATTAAGAGTTGGATAACCGATTACGACAATATCCGCAAGCACACCGAGGAGTTGGAGATGATGCCCGAATTTATCAAGGAGGGCATTGCCACGGAAGCGGATTGCGACGCATTGTATGCCGAGTGCATCGCGCTCATCGAGAAACTCGAACTGCGCAATATGTTGCGTGGCGAGGAGGATCGTATGGGGGCGATAGTGGATATAAATGCAGGCGCAGGCGGTACGGAGGCACTCGACTGGGCGTCGATGCTTATGCGTATGTATATGCGCTGGGGCGAGGCGCACGGCTACAAGGTCAAGATG
The DNA here is from genome assembly GCA_963658625.1 of bacterium. Classification (GTDB taxonomy): domain Bacteria; phylum Bacteroidota; class Bacteroidia; order Bacteroidales; family Rikenellaceae; genus Alistipes. The sequence continues at coordinate 37,486 of CAVKRC010000018.1, read as the reverse complement.
CTCGACTATCAGGCGGGCGACGAGGTCGGCGTCAAATCGTGTACAATGGAATTCGAGGGCGAATATGCCTACGGGTATCTCAAAAGCGAAAACGGCGTGCATCGTATGGTGCGTCTGTCGCCGTTCAATGCCAACAACAAGCGTCAGACCACATTTGCATCGGTGGCGGTAACGCCTGCCGTAGATGATACGATAGAGGTGGTGGTCAATCCTGCCAATGTCGTGTGGGAGACATTCCGGTCGAGCGGTGCGGGCGGTCAGAACGTCAATAAGGTGGAGACGGCGGCGCGCCTGCGCTACAAGTTCAAGGACGAGGATACGGGCGAGGAGATAAACTATGTAATTGAGAATCAGGAGACGCGCTCGCAACTTATGAATAAGGAGAATGCGATGAGGATTCTGCGCTCGAAACTCTACCAGCACGAGTTGGACAAGCGTATGGCGACGCAACAGGCGTTGGAAGCCGAAAAGAAACGCATCGAGTGGGGTTCGCAGATTCGTTCGTATGTATTCGACGACCGCCGCGTGAAAGACCACCGCACCAACTATCAGACCTCGAATGTCGAGGCGGTGATGAATGGCGGTATAGACGATTTCATCAAGGCGTATCTGATGGAGTTCGGAGGAAAATAATATACACAAAGGTAGATGCCAACTCACCCACTGCGTGGGTGTGGCATGACTTTTTAATAGATTCTGCGTCGCTCCCACTCCTTGCGAATTTTACGATTATGAGACGGATATTTTTAATTTTGGCATTTTTTGTTGTCGCGCCGTTTGTGCTGTGTGCCCAAGTGAAAACGGGCGCGGAGCAGACCGAACAGTGGTTGCCATTGCTGAAAGGCAGGCGCGTGGCGGTATTGGCGAATCATACCTCGACGGTCGGCGACGAACATTTGGTCGATGCGATGGTGCGCGAGGGACTGAATGTTGTCGGCATCGTCTCGCCCGAACACGGATTCCGCGGAACGGCGGACGCAGGCGAAAAGGTCGGCAATTCGGTCGATGAACGGACGGGGATTCCTGTTTGGTCGCTCTATGGGGCGCACCCGCGCAGGCTTACGGACGAGCAACTGCAAAAGTTCGACATCATGGTGGTCGATATGCAGGACGTAGGGTTGCGGTTCTATACCTATTATATAACGATGCTCGACGCTATGGCGATGTGCGCCGAACGGGGTTATCCTGTTGTCGTTCTCGACCGTCCCAATCCGAACGGAATGTATGTGGCGGGTCCCGTACTCGATATGCGTTACAAATCTGGCGTGGGGGCATTGCCGATACCTGTCGTCCACGGGCTTACGATGGGAGAAATAGCGCGTATGGCGGTAGGCGAGGGGTGGACGAAGCCCGTTGCGCTGACAGTGGTGCCGTGTGAGAACTATACGCATTCGACGCGCTATGCACTGCCGATTGCGCCGTCGCCCAATCTGCGGACGCAGCACGCAATATATCTGTATCCATCGACCTGCCTGTTCGAGGGGACGGTCTGCTCGCTCGGGCGCGGTACCGATTTCCCTTTCGAGGTTTACGGACACCCCGCAATGCGCGGCTGCTCGTTCTCGTTCACTCCGCGCTCGGTAGCGGGTGCAAAACGACCGCCGTTGCTCGGGCAGAAGTGCTTCGGAGTGGATTTGCGTGGTGTGTCCGATGAGGAGATTATCGATGCGGGATTCAATCTCGAATATGTGATAGACGCATATCGCCGGCTCGGTATGGGCGAAAAGTTCTTTACGCCGTTTTTCGAGAAGTTGGTCGGCGTGGGGTATGTCCGCGAGATGATTATGGCGGGGAACTCCGCCGCCGAGATTCGCGCCCGCTGGCAGGAGGATTTGAACGCCTACAAAACATTGCGGCGGAAATATCTGCTGTATGAGGAGTAGGAAAACAATTGCGCGACGAACCCGAAAGGTTGCCGCGCAATTTCGTATCCGACCGACGATACTACAAGTGGATTGCCTCGGAAGGGCAAACGCTTGAACATGCACCGCACTCGATGCATTTGTCGGGGTCGATAACGTAGATGTCGCCTGCCGAGATAGCCTCCACAGGGCACTCGTCGATACATGTTCCGCATGCAACGCACGAGTCTGAAATTTTGTATGCCATACAGTTAAATTTTATATAAAATTCGTTTACAAATGTACGACTTTAATCGCAAATCTCCAAAAAATAGTATCTTTGTAATCGTGTTTTTTTTGCGCGCGCAAGGCGCAATCGGATTATGCGTAAAGGTATGGAATTGACGTTTCTCGGCACGGGTACATCGCAGGGCGTACCCGTCATCGGGTGTCGGTGCGCCGTCTGTCGTTCGGCTGACAGGCGCGATAACCGTCTGCGCACCTCGGCGATGATTGAGGTCGAGGGGCGGCGGTTCATTATCGATGCGGGTCCCGATTTCCGTCAGCAGATGTTGCGCGAGGGCGTGCGCGAAATTACGGCGATTTTATTGACACACAAGCATAAAGACCATATCGGCGGCATAGACGACGTGCGTGCGCTGAACTTTGTCGATTATCCCGAAATCCACCCCGTGCATATCTACGCCACGCCCGATACGGCGGTGTGCGTGCGCAAGGATTACGACTATGCTTTTGCTGTGAACCGTTATCGCGGTGTGCCCGACATTCATCTGCACGAGATAGATGTCGCACACCCGTTCGAGGTCGATGGCATCGAGATAGTGCCGATTTCGGGCAGGCACTCGATTTTCGAGATTACGGGCTATCGTATCGGCGAGGTGGCGTATCTGACCGATTTCAAGACCATAGAGGAGAGCGAAATCGAAAAGTTGCGCGGCGTGAAGGTGTTGGTCGTGAATGCGTTGCGCTTTACGCCGCACGACTCGCATTTTTCGGTGGCGGAGGCGTTGGCTCTTATAGAGAGAGTGCGACCGCGCGAGGCTTACCTTACGCATATGTCGCACGAGGTAGGGCTGCACGCGGAGGCTTCGACGCGCCTGCCCGAGGGTGTGCATTTCGCATACGACGGATTGAAAATAGAGATTTAACAACTATACGATGAAAAACGCAATGAAAGGCAAAACGGTGATTATCACCGGCGCATCGTCGGGCATAGGCGAGGCGATGGCAAAAGTTTACGCCGAGATGGGCGCAAAGGTGGTGCTCGGCGCGCGTAACGAGGAGAAACTTCGCACGTTGGTCGAGCAGATTCGCGCCAAAGGCGGCGAAGCGGCTTATTGTGCGACGGACGTTACCAAGCCCGAGGAGTGCAAGCGGTTGGTCGAGACGGCGGTCGCGACCTTCGGCGGAGTGGATATTCTGATTTGCAATGCGGGGATTTCGATGCGTGCGATTTTCGACGATGTCGAGTTGAGCGTGCTGCACCGTCTGATGGACGTGAATTTCTGGGGAACGGTCTATTGCACCAAATATGCGCTGCCGTATTTGCAGGCGTCGCACGGCTCGCTTGTGGGCATTTCGTCCGTAGCGGGGTTGCACGGACTGCCGGGCAGAACGGGCTATTCGGCATCGAAATTCGCGATGACGGGATTTTTGGAGACGGTACGCATAGAGAATCTCAAAAAGGGGCTGCACGTTATGGTGGCGTGCCCGGGCTTCACGGCGTCGAATGTGCGTTTTTCGGCTCTCGTTGCCGACGGTTCGCAGCAGGGCTCCACGCCGCGCGAGGAGGGCAAGATGATGACGCCCGAGCAGGTGGCGCGCATCGTCGCACGCGGAATAGCCAAGCGCAAGCGTTTGTGTTTGATGGAGATAGAAGGTCGTGCGACGCATTTCGTAAAGAAATTCGCACCTGCGTTCCTCGATAAGATGTTCTATTGGGTGATGTCGAAAGAACCCGATTCGCCGTTCAAATAGGCAAGGTCGCGTCAGAGTGAAAAAATATCGCCGAAACTCGAAAGTCTCGGCGATATTCGTTTGTATGGCGTAAACCCGTTACCAGTTGAGAATCTTGCGGAAGTCGTAAGCCTCAGGGTCGGCAACGTATTTCTTGGCTGCCTCGTAGTCGGCAGGGGTGATATAGTTCAGGAGGTTGTCGATGACCTGCTGAATCTTGTCGGACTCGACATTGACCTGACGAGGCGGAATCTTGCCCGTCGTCGGATCCTGCAAATCTTTCAGATAGAGCGGCGATACGAAACCGTCCTGACTGATATAGACCATACAGCCCGTTTTGCCCTCGGAGAAGAGTTTGTAAACACCCATACCGAGTTCGGAGCAGTATGCCAAATCGTAGGCGATAGGGGTCTGGCAACGAACCTCGTAGCCGATTTCTACCGGACGCGACTTGACCTTGATGCCCAGTTCTTTCAGTTTCTTTTCGAGCAACTCGTTGAAGATGTGAGCCTTTGAAACCTTGCCGAGTTCCGGGTGTCCGTGTTCGTCGTAGGTGAAGTGAATGCCCGACTTGGCAATCTCCTCATTCGACAGAGAGTGGAATACGCCCTCGGAAATCATTGCAACGCCGTACTCGACGCCCATAATCTTACGCTTGATGATGGACGAAACGACGAGATTGACAATCTTCTCGACGGTGATTTCGGTCTTATTGAACATCTCGGGAATAACGATCATAGGGTAGTGGCAGGCTGTGCCTATACCGAAAGCAAGGTGTCCCGCCGAACGACCCATAGCCGCAACGACGAACCAGTTTGCCGACGTGCGAGCGTCGTTATAGACGGCGCGACCGATGACCGTACCGCCTTCGGCTGCCGACTGGTAACCGAAAGTAGGTGTGCCGTTAGGCAACGGAAGATCGTTGTCGATAGTCTTCGGAACGTGAATGTTGGCGATAGGGTAGTGCTTGGCTTCGAGGAACTTCGCGATGCGGTTAGCCGTCGAAGCGGTGTCGTCGCCACCTACCGTAACGAGCAATTTGACGTTGTTGCTCTTGAAAAAGTCGAGATTGAAATTCTCCTCGAAATCCTTGTCGGTCGGCTTGAAACGGCTCATGGTGAGGTAGGAACCGCCCTGATTGAAGATGTAGTCAGCCTTGAAGAAATCCAAATCCTCGAAACGAGGCGACGGATTGAACAAGCCCGAATAGCCGTAGTGGAGACCGATTACGCGGTAACCCTTGGCAAGGAAAGTTTTGGCAACGCTGCCGACAACCGTGTTCATACCCGGTGCAGGACCGCCACCCGTGAGAATTGCAATAGCATCTTTCATAGTGTGTAAATTATTTGGAATTAAAACTGTTTTGCCAAAAATCGACGCCCAAAGATACGATTTTTTTCGATAGATTGTACGGGCGGCAGGCTCAAAAATCGAAGATTCGTTGCGGGTCGCGCCATATATTGATTATGCGCATCGGCTTGCGTGCCGCCTGTCGCACGGTGTAGGCGGTGCCGCCTTTCGCTCCTGAAAAGCAGGCGACGAGCACCGACGAATTGGCGACCAAAAAGTCGTTGCGACGGAAATAGACGTCGGGCGCATAGCGCGGGGCGAGCGTCAGCACAAGGTCGGCGCAGGCGATAACGCGCTCGTAACGCAGGCGGGTATCGACTGAAAAGCGGGTTTGCTGACCCTCGAACGGGACAACACAGACGAGCCGCACCCCGGGCAGTTCGGAGCGGAGCGTGAGGACGGCTTCGGCGGCGGCGAGGTCGAAGCCCGCTGCCATACCGCTCAAAAAGGTGCGGAAGCCCTCGTCATACAGAGAACGAACGGCGGAAAAGAGCCGTTCGTTCGCGCTGTCGTCGTATGTGCGATGACCTGTGAATGCCACCGTTGTCGCCGCATCGAACTGCATTCGGTAGTCTATTTTTTGAATGCAGGGAATGCCGCAGGACGCTCCAAAGTCTGCGTATATTGCGTGCCGTAAGGTGTGGTAACGGTTACGGTAACAGGCGTGTCGGACGCTTCGGTCTTGACGCGGTAGGTATGCTCGACTATGGAGAGAATATTGTTGCGCTTGTTGGTCTTGTGCTTCTTCTTCATGGCGGGACCGAGAACCGAGACTGCCGCCCACGGGTCGCTCGTCTTGACCTTCTCGACCTGCAACGGCTTGCCCGCCTCGCTCGCCTCGACCTTTACGCCGCGGTCACAATACCAGCAGTTGATATAGACATAGTCGGCATACTCCTCTGCCGAGTAGTCCTTTTGGTTGGGAAGCACCTCACACAGATGTTTGAGCATAGGCGCGTCATTGCTCTCGGCATAGTAGCGGCGGACGGCGTTCATATCGTACATACGGATAGGGTTGGTCGAGCCGTCCTGCCCGTAATAGACGCGGTCGGTGAGTTTGCCGCTGTCGAATGAGCAGAGAACGAAACCTGCCCACGAGCCGTCGTCGCAGAAGTTGAGACCAGTATGGTTGGGCGTTTTCCACAACTCGCCGCAGACGGACGGCGTGGTGTACTCGGTGATGTTCGGGTAGCCCTTGATTTTGAGGCAGTGGCTTTGGTGCATATGCCCTGCGAATATGCGGACGTCCTTGTAATCTTTGAGAATGTCGAGGAAAGCCTCCTCTTTGCCCTTTTTGAATGCACGCGATGCTGAACCCTTTTCCGAAAGACGGCGCAGCGGCGAGTGCATACATATTACGAGCGTGGCGGATTTATCGACCGACGCCAAGTCTTTGCGCAGCCACTCCAACTGGGCGTCGTTGATATAGACGTCGTAGTTGCGCGAGCCGACAACACCCGGTTTGAGTTTCTCGTTGGGCTTGACGGTGTTCTTATAGACGATGTTGTCGAGCATTACGAAATGAATGCCACCCTTGTTCATCGAGTAGAATGTAGGTCCGAATACGCCGCGATAGCGATTCTCGGCAAGGAAATCGGTGTTCTCTCCCGCAGGCACGGACGGGTCGTTGTCGTGGTTGCCCATAATCGTATAGACCTGCGTAGGATAGTCGTTCCTGTTGAGGAACGGCGTTACGCTTTCGAGGTCGAAATTGGCGCGTACCCAGTATTGGTCCCAAGTGAGGTCGCCGAGCATAATCGTATAGACGGGCGTGCTCTTCACCTTGTCGAAAGCCTGTCGGACAACGGGCATATAGTGCTCCGAGAAATATGCCAAATCACCGCGCTTGGTGTCGTTGCAGAAATGGGAGTCGGTGGACATAATAATCGAAAAACGGCTGTCATCGACCTTTTTCAGTGCGAAATCGTGACGTTCGCGCTTCTTGGGCGCGACTGTCGTCTTTGCCCAGAATTGCGGAATGATGTTGCGGTCGGTCGTCGGCTCGTAGCCCGACGGGGTGCTGATATAGACCAAACCGTAAGGCTTCTGCGAAGCGAGGCGGTAGATACCGTCCTTGTCGGTGCGGACAATCTCAACACCGTCGGTTACGGCAACACCCTCGACGGGCTTGTCGTCGCAATAGACTACGCCCGTGAGCGTTATGCCCTTGCCGCATTTGATTTTCTTGATTTGGTCGCCCAATGCCGCCTGTGCCGAAACGGTTATGGCAAGCAGAGCGAATGTGAAAAGTAAACGTTTGAATTTCATTGTTTTTTTGTTTTGATTATTTAGTTTTAGTTCTCTGCGAAATATTTGTAAAACAACGGTATAGTCTGCAATCCGCGTTCGAATTGCAGGAGCGAATAGTTCTCGTTGGGCGAGTGGATTGCGTCCTCGGACAAGCCGAAGCCGAGCAGCAGCGACTTGGTGCCGAGTATGCGCTCGAAACCGCTGATAATAGGAATCGAACCGCCTGAGTAGAACGGCAGCGGTTTCTTGCCGAACACATCTTCGATGGCGCGCTCGGCGGCACGGTATGCCGGCATATCGGTCGGCGCGACGTATGGCGCACCGCCGTGCAGAAACTTGACGTTCACCTTGACGCTCTTGGGCGCAATGGCGCGGAAATGGTCGGCGAACAGCCTGCCTATCTCCTCGAAATCTTGGTCAGGCACAAGGCGCATCGAAATTTTGGCAGATGCGCGCGACGGAATTACCGTCTTGGTACCCTCCTCGGTGTAGCCGCCCCAGATGCCGTTCACGTCGAGCGACGGACGTATGCCCGTGCGTTCGATGGTGGTGTAGCCCGCTTCGCCCTCGATGTCATCGACATCGAGCGACGATTTGTAATCGTCTAACGAGAAAGGAGCCTCGTTGAACGCCTTGCGCTCGGCAACGGAGAGTTCGCGCACCTTATCGTAGAAATGTGGTATGGTTATATGCCCGTTTTCATCGACGAGCGAGGCGACCAAACGTGTGAGTACGTTGGCAGGGTTGGCAACCGCTCCGCCGAAGATGCCCGAATGCAGGTCTTTGTTGGGTCCGACGACCTCGACCTCCATATAGGTCAGTCCGCGCAATCCGCAGGTAATCGACGGCGTATCCATCGAAATCATAGAGGTGTCGGAGACCAGAATGATGTCGGCGGCGAGCATCTGCTTGTTCTCCTCACAGAAGTCGTAGAGGTGTTTGGAGCCTATCTCCTCCTCACCCTCCAACATAAATTTGACGTTGCACGGCAGCGAGTCGGTGGCGCACATCGCCTCGAACGCCTTGATGTGCATAAACGACTGCCCCTTGTCGTCGTCGGCACCGCGCCCCCAAATGCGGCCTTCCTTGATTTGCGGCTCGAAAGGCTCGGTCTCCCACTCGGCACGCGGATCGACGGGCATCACATCGTAGTGTCCGTAAACCAATACAGTTTTGGCGGTGTCGGATATTTTTTTTTCGCCGAAAACAACGGGATTGCCCGCCGTCGGCAGAACCTCGGCGTGGTCGGCACCCGCTTTCATGAGTGCGACGGCGAGATGTTCGGCACAGCGCACCATATCCTCCTTGTGTTCGCTTTGCGCGCTGATGGACGGAATACGCAGAATGTCGAACAATTCGTTGAGGAAACGCTCTTTGTTGTCGTTTATATAAAGTTGTACTTTGTCCATATCGTTTTGTGTATTAGAGGTTGCAAATCTGTTTGATTTCACCTATGATGCGTTGTGCCAAGGCGTCGGCTTCCGCCATCGATTTCGCTTCGGTATAGACGCGGATAATAGGTTCGGTGTTGGATTTGCGCAGGTGAACCCAACTATCAGCAAAATCGACTTTTACGCCGTCTATGTCATTTACTCGTTCATTTGCGTAACGATGCTTCATTTCAAGCAGTACTTTATCTACGTCGATAGCGGGCGTAAGTTCGATTTTGTTCTTCGATGCAAAGTAGGCGGGATAGGTCTTGCGCAAGGCGGTCATCGTCATATTTTTCTTTGCGAGATAGGTCAGAAAGAGTGCCACGCCGACCAAGGCATCGCGACCGTAGTGCAACTCGGGATAGATGACTCCGCCGTTGCCCTCGCCGCCGATAATCGCGCCGACCTCTTTCATCTTGGCTACCACGTTCACTTCGCCGACTGCCGATGCGAAATACTCTCCGCCGTGGGCGACGGTAACGTCGTGCAGGGCACGCGAGGAGCTGAGGTTGGATACCGTATTGCCCTTTTTTTGCGAGAGAATGTAGTCGGCGACTGCCACGAGCGTATATTCCTCGACGAACATCGAGCCGTCCTCGCTGACGAATGCCAAGCGATCGACATCGGGATCGACGACAACGCCCAAATCGGCTTTCTCGCGGACGATGACCCGCGAAATCTCGGTCAGATTCTGCGGCAGCGGCTCGGGGTTGTGGGCGAATTGTCCGTTCGGCTCGCAGTTGAGTTCGATAACCTTGCAACCCAGTTCGCGAAGCAGTTTCGGAATTACGATTCCGCCGACGGAATTGACTGCATCGACCACCACGCGGAAATGTCGTTTGCGTACGGCTTCGACATCGACCAAAGGCAGTGCCAACACCTGCGCTATGTGCGTATCGTTGAATGATTCGCGCGAGAGTACCTTGCCGATGGCGTCGATTTCGGGAAATGCGAAATCGCCCTGCTCGGCAAGCGCGAGCACCTGTTTGCCCTCGGCGTCGTTGAGAAATTCGCCGTGTTCGTTCAGCAGTTTCAGAGCGTTCCACTGCTTGGGATTGTGCGAGGCGGTGATGATGATGCCGCCGTCCGCCTTGTTGGAGATTACCGCCAACTCGGTACCCGGAGTGGTGCAGAGCCCGACATTGATGACGTCGGCACCGCAGCCGAGCAGCGTACCCTCGACGATGTCGTTCACCATAGTGCCCGAAATGCGGGCATCGCGACCGACTACGATGGTGAGTCGTTTGCCGCCGTTTTTCTTGGCGATGAAGCGCGTGTAGGCGGTGGTGAATTTTACGATGTCGATAGGCGTGAGATTGTCGCCGGTTGCGCCGCCTATCGTGCCGCGGATACCGGATATTGATTTAATCAGAGTCATAGGACGGAGATGTTTTTATTTGTAAAATAAAAAAAGTTTGCGTTTTCCTTTGAAAATCGTTGTAAATATATTACTTTTATGCCAATTATCCAACAGCGGAACAAAACAAACATCATAAAAATCATGGAAAACAAAAGAGTTATACCTGCATCGGAATTGATTATCAACGACGACGGTTCGATTTTTCACCTGCATCTGCGCCCCGAACAACTGGCAGACATCGTGATTCTGGTCGGAGACCCCGGCAGAGTGGCGATGGTCGCATCGTTTTTCGACAAGAAGGAGTGCGAGGTGTCGAATCGCGAGTTCAATACCGTTACGGGAACCTATAAGGGCAAGCGAATGACGGTGCTTTCGACAGGTATCGGCATAGGCAATATCGACATTTCGGTAACCGAGTTGGACGCACTGGCGAATATCGATTTCGCCACTCGCCAAGTCAAGGATACATTCCGCCAACTGACGCTCGTGCGCCTCGGTACATCGGGTGCGCTGCAACCCGACATCAAGGTCGGCGAACAGGTCTTTTCGCGCACGTCGGTCGGCTTCGACGGTCTGCTCAACTACTATGCCGGTCGTAACGAGGTGTGCGATTTGGCGATAGAGCAGGCTTTTATGAAGCACGTCGGTTGGAACGAGTTGCTGCCGAAACCCTATTTCATCGATGCCGATGCATCGTTATTCGACCTGTTCAAGGACATTACGCGCGAGGGTATCACCATTGCTGCACCGGGCTTCTACGCTCCGCAGGGCAGATGGGTGCGTATGCAGCCGCAGGATTTGCACCTGAACGAGAAAATCGAATCGTTCGACTACAACGGTCGCCGCATAACCAACTTCGAGATGGAAGGCTCGGCATTGGCGGGTTTGGCGGCTCTTATGGGACATAAGGCGGCGACAATCTGCACGATTATCGCGCAGCGCATCGCGCTCGACGCCTGCACCGACTACAAACCGTTCGTGCGCAAGATGGTCGAGAATGCGCTCAACAAACTCGCAACTCTATAACGGCGTGAGGGCAAAATAAAAAAACAAGGATTAAAAACGAAAAAGCAAAAAAAATAAGGTTATAAAAAATTATGAAATTCACAGTATCAAGTTCCGCATTGCTGTCGCTGCTGGCGACCACCGGCAAGGTAATCAACAGTAAAAACACGCTCCCCATTTTGGATTATTTCCTTATGGAGTTGAAGGGCGACGAGTTGAAGGTAACCACTTCCGATCTCGAAACGACGTTGGTCGGCACGTTGAAGGTCGATAACGTGGAGCGGGAGGGTATGGTCGCCGCTCCTGCCAAATTGATGCTCGACGTGTTGAAGGAGTGTTCGGAGATGCCGCTCGTGCTGGACGTGAACAGCGAAAATTGGGAGATAAAAATCAGTTGGAAGAGCGGAGGCTCGTCGGTGCCGGGTGCCAACCCTGTAAGTTATCCTACGGTGCAGTCGCTGGCAGAGGACAAAATCGACGTTACGCTCGATGTGGATACGCTCGTAAACGGCATAAACAAGACGATATTCGCGACTGCCGACGATGAACTGCGCCCCGTGATGAACGGCGTGTTCGTAAGTTTCGATGAGAACTCGCTCACCTGCGTCGCTACCGATGCTCACAAGTTGGTCAAGTATTCGACCGAGTGCGCGTGCGGCACGAAATCGTCGTTTATTCTGCCAAAAAAGCCGGCAAACCTGCTCAAAACGATGTTGCTCAAAGAGGAGAACGATGTGCAGATGTCGTTCGACAAGAACAACGTGATGTTCCGTATGACCAACAGCACGCTCATCTGCCGCCTTATCGAGGGCAACTATCCCAACTATAACGCCGTAATTCCGACAGCCAATCCGAATAAGATGCTCATCGACCGCATCGAGTTGGTGAACGGTATCAAGCGTGTGGCTGTCTGCGCCAACCCGACGACGAACCTTATCCGTATGGACATTACCGAGAACAAGGTGTCGCTGACGGCGCAGGATTTGGATTTCTACGTCTCCGCCAACGAGACGCTCAGTTGCTCCTACGAGGGCGACCCTATCGTGATAGGTTTCAAATCGACCTTCCTTGTCGAGATTCTCTCGAACATAGAGACGCCGACCGTGATGGTAGAACTCGCCGACTCGACCCGCGCGGGCGTATTCAAGCCTGTGTATGACGACAAGCAGAGCAGTTCGACGCTGATGTTGCTGATGCCGATGATGATTAACGCATAAGCGGGGGAGAGGAATAAAGATGAATCTCAAACTCAAACGCCCGATTATCTTTTTCGATTTGGAGACTACGGGCGTCGATACATCACGCGACCGCATAGTCGAATTGTCGCTTGTCAAGATTATGCCCGACGGCGAGGAGATTGTCCGCACGCGGCGCATCAATCCGACGATTCCGATTCCGAAAGAGGCGTCGGACATTCACCACATCACGGACGAGGACGTCAAGGATTGTCCGACATTTCGTCAGGTCGCCAAGTCGCTCAAAGAGTTTATCGAGGGGTGCGATTTCGGCGGGTTCAACTCCAACCGCTTCGACCTGCCGTTGCTGGTCGAGGAGTTTATGCGGGCAGGCGTCGATGTCGATTTCCGCAACCGCAAGTATGTCGATGTGCAGAACATCTTTCACAAAAAGGAGGAGCGCACGCTTTCGGCAGCCTACAAGTTCTATTGCCACAAGGATTTGGGCGATGCGGCTCACGGCGCGGAGGCTGATACGATGGCGACATACGAGGTACTCAAAGCCCAACTCGACAAGTATCCCGATTTGGAGAACAGCATCGACTTTCTGTCGAAATACTCGTCGCGCGGCGAGACTGCCGACTTTGCGGGGCGCATAGCCTACAACGACAAGGGCGAGGAGATATTCGCCTTCGGCAAGTATCGCGGGCAGTCGGTGGCAAAGGTTTTCGAGGCGGAGCCGAGTTACTACGACTGGATGATGAAGGGCGACTTTCCGCAGTACACCAAAAAGGTCATAACCGAGATAAAACTGCGCGGACGAAAGTGATGGGTTCTCGCAAATACATAGCCGCACTTGCATTCGCGGCATTGTCGGGCGGAAGCCTCTGCGCACAGCAGACGGATGAAATAGTCTGTATAGACGGTGCCAAATACCGCATTCACATCGCCGCCAAAGGCGAGACGCTCTATTCGCTCTCGAAACGCTACGGCGTAAGCATCGACGATTTCGTCGCTGCCAACCCTGCACTGAAAGAGGGGTTGAAAGCGGGGCAGTCGTTGAAAATCCCGTGCGGCGAAGCCGCAGGGAGCGACAAACCTGCAAAAGCGGAGCGGCGCAGAAAGGGCAAATTCGTAACGCATACCGTCGCCAAGGGCGAGACACTCTATTCCATATCGCGCAAGTATGGCGTGGCTGTCGAGACGCTGATTGCCGACAACGGCAATTTGGATCCTGCCCATATAGCGGTGGGGCAGACGCTCGACGTCCGCAAGGAGAAAGCCGGCAAGGTCAAACAGACCGAACAGTCGAAAGAGCCGGAGCGTACGGGCAAGGAATCGGTCAAGTCGGCAGGCGTACCTGCGGGCGACGACTATGCCTACCACGTTGTGCATACGGGCGAGACGGCTGCACAGTTGGCGGAGCGATTCGGCACGAGCGAGCAGGAGTTGCTTGCGCTCAACGGTATGAGGCGGTCGGCTGAGATGAAAACGGGGCTTATAGTAAAGGTTCCGCGCGCGAAAGCCGTACAGTCGCAGGGAGAGTCTGCCGAGCCGTCGGTGCAGGAGCAGGAACAGCCGAAAACGGCAGTCGCTTTCCGCCGATTGGGCGAGGGCGAGACTGCGAAAGTCGCACTGCTTTTGCCGCTCGGTATGAACGGTGCGCCGTCGCAAAACTATATGGATTTCTATCGCGGTTTCCTGCTCGGAATGGACGCGGTGCGTATGCAGGGCATATCGGCGGAGGTCGATGTGTTCGATACGGCTCACGACTATGCACGGGTAGATGAGGTCGTGAAGAGCGGCGGGCTGGAAGGTGCCGATTTGATTGTCGGTCCCGTCTATGAGGATCTGCTCGCGCCCGTTGCGGAGTATGCCGAACAACACGCAGTGCCGGTCGTGTCGCCGTTGGCGAATGTGGCGGAGACCAAGAGCGATGTCGTTTTCCAGATGTCGCCCAATGCCGCGACCAAGTACGACAAGGTGCGCGACCTGCTCGACGGCTCGCGACAGGTGGTACTTATCCGTTCGGGAGCGACCGACAAGGAGTTCGAGCGCGAAATCGTGCAGGCTCTGGGTGAGACACCTTACACCGTCCATGAATATATCTACGAACACCCGTCCGTAATCGAGCGCAGGGAGAAAGAGCGCGAGCGCACGGGGGCGGAATATGTACCCGCTCCGAGCGACCTCTCGCCGCTGTTGCAGGGCGCGGGCGAAAGGGTATTTGCGGTATTGTCGGAGAATGAGACCGATGTCGATCGCGTTTTGGCGGCACTGGCGTCGGCGAATATCTCGCTGACGGCACGCTCGCGAAGTGTCGCTCCGTTCGTCGTGTTGGGTAACAACCGTTGGAACCGTTACAAAAATATCGACCGCTCGATATACTTTACCGACAATGTGGTGATGCTCTCGACCTACCACGTTCAGCGCGGTGAGGTGCGGGTCAAGGAGTTGGACGGCAGATATGTCGAGGCATTCGGCTCGATACCGACGCTCTACTCCTATCGCGGTTACGATGCGGCGGTCGTATTCGTCCGTTCGCTCTACGGCACGATGTCGGAGGCTTTGGTTGGCGAACGGTTCGAACCGTTGCAGACGCCATACCTGTTCGAGGCGAATGACGAAAGTGGCGTGCGCGTGAACAAGGAGTGGGTGAGAGTGGAGTATCACAGCAATTTTACAACTACAACGAAATAGGGAGAGGAGTATGGCAAATGTTCCTAACAACATACCCGAGAAGACCATCGAGCGACTGAGCGAATACCGTCGCACTTTGCTGTCGTGTCATCGGCAGGGCATCACGCACGTTTTTTCGCACGTTCTGGCAGGTATCCACGGCATCACGGCGGTGCAGGTGCGGCGCGATTTGATGCTTATCGGCTTTTCGAGCGATACCAAAAAGGGTTACGACGTCAAGGTGCTTATCGATTTCATCAACAACATACTGTACAGCGAGAATGCGATGAATATCGCCGTCATCGGTATGGGACACCTCGGTCAGGCAATTACCAAATACTTCAACGGCAAGCAGTTGAACCTGCGCATTACAGCCGCTTTCGATGTCGATCCCGACAAGGTTGGGCATACCATCGACGACATACCGTGCTACCACATGGACGAATTCGAGGACGTGGTGTCGAACAACGACATCAGCATAGTCATCGTCTCGTCGCCTACAAAGGTCGCGTCGGGGTTGGTCGTGCCGATAATCAATGCGGGCATCAAGGGTGTGCTGAACTTTACGTCGGCTCCGCTCAACTTCCCGCAGGGCATTGTGGTCGAGAACTACGATATTACGACCGTGCTGGAAAAGGTCGCCTACTTCGTCAAGGCGAACGAGGAGAACAACAACAATCAATAGCCGGCACGGGGGAGAGATGAAAATCGTTTACGGATTCGATTCGCTGCCGCCGTTGCATGAGACTGTCGTTACGGTTGGCTCGTACGACGGAGTGCATTGCGGGCATCGCATACTGCTCGACGGCGTGGAGCGCATTGCGCACGAACGCGGAGGCGAGGGGGTGGTGATGACTTTCGAGCCGCACCCGCGCATCACGCTGCACGATGACGATGGTTTGCGGCTGCTGACTACGCTCGACGAAAAGGCGTGGCTGCTCTCCCGGTGCGGTGTCGATTGCATGGTCGTCATTCCTTTCGACGAGGCATTCAGCCGCCTTTCGCGCGAAGAGTTTTTGGACGATTACATCATAGGTCGCCTGCAAGCGCGGGTGTTGGTCGTCGGCTACAATCACCGTTTCGGGCGCAACAACGAGGGCGACTATTCGTTTCTCGCGCAAAGGACGGGTATCGAGGTCGTCGAGGTCGGTCAGCAACTTGTCGGTGGCGAAAAGGTCAGTTCGACACTTGTGCGCGGGGCTTTGGAGCGTGGCGATATGGCGACGGCGGTGCGGTTGCTCGGACACCCATATATTATAATAGGTAGGGCGGACGAGCGGGGCAGGATAGACGTCGATAAATACAAATTGTTGCCGCCCGAGGGCGAATACCGTGCGCGGGTGAACGGCGACGAACAAACAATAAGAATATGCAACGGTGCGGTCTGCCTTAACGAGGATACGGCATCGGAGCGCAAAATTTTGGAAATTTATGATAACGCATGAAGTTAAAATCCGCGTCCGCTACAAGGATACGGATAAAATGGGTGTGGTTTACCACTCCAACTATATAGTCTATTACGAGGAGGCGCGCACCGAACTGTTCCGCGCACTCGGTATGCCGTATGCCGAATTGGAAGCGCAGGGGGTGATGACGCCGATTTTGGAGGTCGAGTCGAAATATCTCGCGCCAGCCTACTACGACGAGGTCGTTACCGTCCGTGCAACGATTGCCGACGAGCCAATGGCGCGAATGAACATCACCTACGAGGTGATGGACGAGGCGGGCAAGGTCATCAACACGGGACGCACCATGCTGGGCTTCGTCAATGCGCAGACGCGCCGCCCGTGCCGTGCGCCCGAGGCGATGCTGAAAGTTATTCGCGAACGTTTGTAGTGTATGTCGGCAGGCGTTCTTGCGAAAACTATGACGATAGGGTATGCCGTCTTGGTGACGGCATATTTCGTTAATTACTGGTGCGGTGGCGGTTCACAACTGCTCGACGATGCCGTTAAGACGTTGCCCGTGTTGCTGTTGTCGCTCTGCACATGGCTTGTGGGCGGGCGCGGGCGGCAGTTGCTGCCGTTGGCGTTGCTGCTCTCTGCGGCGGGCGATTTGGCTGGTGAGCATCGGCTGTTTTTGTGGCAGGTCGGGCTGTTTCTGGCGGCGCATATCGCATACGCCGTTCACTTTTTCGGTGAGGCGCGTATCGACCGCGCAGGTTTGACGTGCAGTGCATTGCTCGTATGCGCGAGCGTTGTCCTTGCGTCATTTCTGCTACCGAATATCGCTTCTACGGCGGAGCGGATTGCCTGCGGCGGCTATATCGCGGTGATTTCGACAATGGCAGTCGGTGCGATTATGAGGCGGGGCGTGTGGCGATGGTTAGGCGTGGCGGCGGCTCTGGTCTTTATGTTCTCGGATTCGTGCATTGCGTGGAACAGGTTTGTGGAGCGGATTCCGCATGCGGGCGTGTGGATAATGACCACATATTTCGTGGCGCAATACGTATTTGCCCGCACCTATTTGCAGGAGCGCGGACGGTAGTTATCCGTTCCGTCTGCCGAAAAACCAAAACCACAATTCGCGCACTAAAAGTACGGGCGATGTCGCCGCGATGATTGCGACCCAAGTGCGCCACGGAAGCGGGTGGGTTTGGAACACCTCGCCGCCGAACTGCACTATAAGCACTGTCGCCACGAGTACGAATGCGGTAATCGCGACGAATTTCTTGTTGCGCAGCAGGTTGCAGAATGCCGATTCGCCCTTGCCGATGACGCGGGCATTAAACAGATTCCACCAGTTCAATACCATATAGGCGGCGAAAAAGACCGTAAGGTCGATATGCGACACGACATCGGCAACGCGGGGCAGTCTCCACGCCTGCAAGGTCGGGACGTTGCCCATTGCCCACAAGACGGCGGTGCAGAGTATCCACACAAAACCGCCGAAACCGAAAATCGCGCGGGCGAGCGGGCGGTCGATGATGAACTCCCTGCGGTCGCGCGGCTTGTCGCGCAGAACCCTCTCGTCGGCAGGCTCCGATACGAGTGCGATTGCCGCCAGCGAATCCATAACCAAATTTATCCACAGGAACTGCGTTGCGGTGAAAGGCATCTCTACGCCTGCAACAGGAGCGAAAACGGCTGTCAGACAGGCGGAAACGTTGATGGATAGTTGCAGGTAGAGAAAATTTTTGATGTTCTTGTAGAGCGACCGGCCCCATTTGATGCCCGTAACGATGGACGGAAAGGCGTCGTCCAACAGTACGATGTCGGCAGCCTCGCGAGCGACCGCTGTACCCGAACCCATGGCGATTCCGACGTCGGCGTAATTGAGCGTCGGTGCGTCGTTTACGCCGTCGCCCGTCATTGCGCAGACGTATCCGCGTGCCTGCGCCCACCGCAGAATGGCGAGTTTGTCGGCTGGGGTGCATCGGGCGATGACGTTAGGGTAGTTGCGCCCGCCGTGCGACCCTGCGCCCGCTGTTGCGACTGCCGTAGCGAACTCTTTGGCTTCGATTGCCCAAATGTCGCGAAAGCCCGCCTGCCGTGCTATCTCGGTGGCGGTCGCGATATTGTCGCCCGTCATCATCACCACGTCGATGCCTGCGCCGCTGCACTTGGCTATTGCCGCAGGAACGTCGGGACGCACGGGATCCTCTATAAACCACGAACCGACATATCGTCCGCCTGCAAGCGGTGTGCCGGCAGCCTTTATCTCATCAATGCTGCCACCCTCGATTAAAGCCGCCGCGACCGCCCTGCGACCGTGAGCCTGCTGTGCGGCAATGGTCGCAAGAAATGACATATCGCCGATAAGACGGGCGACGATCTCGGGTGCGCCTTTGATAAATAGCCATTCCGCGCCAGTCGCGACGTAGCGGGCAGAGGTTGCCATATATTTGTGCGCACTCGAAAACGGTATGCGGTCGATGATTTCATATTCCGTGCGCAAGCGGTCTGTTCGTTCTTGTCCGAGCGAGCGGAGTATCGCCGCTTCGGTAGGATTGCCGATGATGCGCTCTCCTTCCGACCAAACGGCTGTCGAATCGATGGCTCCCGTCGCGTCGAACATTTCGCCGTTTTCGGGCAGGCAGTCGCGTTCGACCACTGTCATACGGTTTTGCGTCAGCGTACCCGTCTTGTCGGTGAAAATCACATCGACCGCACCGACGGTTTCGCAGGCGTGCATCTTTTTGACGAGGTTGTTTTCGCGCGCCATGGTCTTCATCGAGAATGCAAGCGCGAGCGTTACCGACAGCGGCAACCCTTCGGGTACGGCTACGATGATGACGACCACTGCCGCCATAAGAAAGCAAATCTCCGTAAGCAGTACGCCCCAATTCCACTCGAACTCGTTGCTGCCGAATGCGAACGACCAGTGCATAAGGTTGAGAATTAGGAGCATCGCACCGCCGATAAGGAATGCCGCAACGTTGATTCTGCCCGCCAGACGATATAGTTGCTTTTCGAGCGGAGTTTTACTCTCGACACGCTCCGATGCCTGTCGTGTGGTTTTGCCTATCTCAGTCGCGTCGCCCACGGCAACAACCTCGCCTTCGCCCATTCCCTGCTCGACGGTCGTGCCACGCAGCAACATATCGGGAGCATAGCCCGAACCCGTGAATGGTTCGTCGAGCGGGTATTTCGCCACAGCGACCGACTCGCCCGTCATCGCCGCTTCCGATACCCGCATATCGGTTGCCACACGCAACCGTATGTCGGCAGGCACTTCGTCGCCCGCATTGAGCAGAACGGTGTCGCCCACGACCAAGCAGTCTTTGCCGACCTCGACGACAGTGCCGTTGCGACGCACTTTTACAGGGTCGAAATCGGCATCGGATTTCATCGCATCGAACTTTCGTTTCGCGCCGTACTCCTGCCAAAAGCCTACGCCCGTGGCGATAAGCACGGCGCAGATTATGCCGACCGATTCGGTCAGATCGCCGTGTAATATGCCGAAGCCGAGCGAAATGGCGGTGGCAACGAGCAGAATGATGATTATCGGGTCGTTGAATTTGGCGAGATACAACCGCCACCAAGGAGTTTGAGGCGGTGGTGTTATGAGGTTTGTGCCATATTGTCGGCGATTGTGGGCAACTTCGGCATCGGTCAAGCCGTTGCGGGGTGTATCGAGTTTCATTGCGTTTTTTGTTTTAATAAACGGGTGTAAATGTATAAAATTGTGGGCAGAACAGAAAATAAAAACGAACCGAGCAACTGAATTTCAGTTGCTCGGTTGGCGGTGTGTAGGGGACTCGAACCCCTGACCCCGTGCGTGACAGGCACGTATTCTAACCAGCTGAACTAACACACCTTTTTGCTGATTGCGAGTGCAAATATAGAACAAATTTCCGTACCCTGCAAACTTTTTTGTGCAAAAAATGAGAAAAAATTTCACTTGCGGAAAAACGAGAAATTGACGCTCCCGTAACTCCTTAATTGCCAAAAATATTCGTTTGTCGAGAAATCCTTGCGTCCCGAATGCTCGAATATGAAAATTCCGCCCTCGCGCAGAATATTGCCACCGAGAACGAGCGGAACAATCTCGTCGGCACCCTCCAAATCGTATGGCGCGTCCGAAAAAACGATGTCGAAACTCTTGGAGCAATTTTTCAGATACAGAAAGGCGTTCGCCTTTATCGGGTGAATGCCTGTCGCGCCCAACTCGCGCGCTGTGCGACGGATAAAATCGTAGTGGACGGCGTTGATTTCGACCGACGTTACGCTGCGGGCTCCGCGCGAGGCGAACTCGTAACTTATCGAACCCGTCCCTGCAAAGAGGTCGAGTACATCGACCGCTTCGTAATTGACGATGTTGTTCAGCACGTTGAACAGGTTTTCCTTGGCGAAATCGGTCGTCGGACGCGCCCGCAGATTGCGCGGCGGATTGATTGCCCGCCCGCGATATGTACCGCTGATTATTCGCATACCACTCTTTTGAAATAGCGTTTGAGCAATTTGGCTGCCGTACGGTTGCCGCTTATATATATATCGGTATCGGTGCCGAGTCCTGCGGCGTCGAGAAAACGCAGGGCGTAGAACAGCACATCGTCCGCCGTCCGCACCGTTACCGCCTCGGCAAGGCGCAACTTGCCGTCGAAAAGCCGAAAATATGCCGTGCCGTCGGCAAGGCGGACAAAGAGGTTGCGACCGCTGTCGTGCCGCTTGTCGAGCAACGGCGATGTGAAGCGGGCGCGTGTGCCGAGAGCGGCGAGAACCCCGTCCAGCACATTGCGGTCGATAGCCATAATCGCGATGGTCTCCGCCTGCATTTCGCTGCATACCGTCGTCTCATCGGCGGAGCAGGGCAGTCCGACGGCGGCAAGGTATTGTGCCGAGAGAGCCTCATCGAAAGCGCAGCGCGGCACGAGCGTAACCTTGGGCGTGGCGACCGAGAACAGTACGAGGTCGGTGCCGTTCAGTACCTCTGCCGGCAGAGCCGATGCAGAAAAAGAGTGTCCACCCAAATTGAATTGAATGGACACCTTGTTTTGCGAAGCGGCGGCGTTATTCCCAGTTGCCTGCTTCATTGTTACCGCCCTCCATCGAACCGAACTTGATACCCGGGTATCGGTTGCGGTTGTGAATGTCGTTGTCTATGAGGTTGATAATCTCCTGACGATAGGCGACCGTATCGAGGAATGCGATGTAAGGAGCGCGGCACTCCACGGTAGGAATCACGATTTTCGACTCGGTGTTAATCATACCCGCTTCGAGAATGTACTCCGTTTTGTTGCCCGTGAAAGGAATGTAGCGCAAATCGCGCACGCCTTGCTCCGAGAGATTCTTGAAGAGCGAGTCCTTGACCGAGTAGGTGAACTTCTCGACGTTCTTGCGCTTCATCTTCTTCAACATAGCCATAGCGACCGAGTCGTCCTCATCGACGATTTTGCGCTCGCCTTCCATAGTTTCGGTAAGCACGAAATTGATGAGCGTGTCGAAACTTGCGGTGAAACGCTGGTACTTGCTCTTGAACTGACGCTCGGCAGTACGAATGTCCTTGATACGCTCGATAACGGCAGCCTCGCGCAACTTCTGCTCCTTTTCGAATTTGATAGGAGTCGAAATCTGCTTGTAGATGCAGAACGACAGTCCGATGATTGCCAGCGCGAGAACCAACTGGATTATTTTCTTTCCCATTTTAATTATTTGTTATAAGTTTGTATCAAAATTTAACCGTTTGCCGATGGACAAAACTTTTATTGCGTCCCAAATTTACGCAAAATTCTCGTACCAGCCAACAATAAACCAAAAAAAAATCATAGAGTCGCTGGCGGCATATCTCGCCGATGACGATTCCAGACGGATTTTCGTACTCAACGGCTATGCGGGTACGGGCAAGACGACGCTTATAGCGGCACTGGTCGCGGCACTCAAACAGACGGGGATAAAGACCGTGCTGCTCGCTCCGACGGGGCGGGCGGCGAAGGTGCTTTCGCGCTACTCGGGCGAAAAGGCTCTGACCATTCACAAACGCATATATCGCGAGCGAACCAATGCGGCATACGAATCGAAATTCTCGTTAGGACTCAATGTCGAGCAGAATGCCGTGTTCATAGTCGATGAGGCGTCGATGCTCTCCTCCTACGGCGCGGGTACGGGCGACGAGCGGACGGTGTTCGGCAGCGGCTCGCTGCTGGACGATTTGATGCAGTATGTCCGCAGCGGTCGGCAGTGCAGGTTGATTTTAGTCGGGGACAATGCGCAGTTGCCGCCCGTCGGAGCCGACTTTTCTCCGGCATTGGAGCCGGGCGAAATGATGTCATACGGCGATGTGGCGTACGAGTCGATGGACGAGGTGGTGAGGCAGGCACAGACCTCGGGCATATTGTTCAATGCCACGCTGGTGCGTTGTATGCTCGAACAGAATATCATAGAGATTCCGCACCTCGATATGAACTACGCCGACATTCGGTCGGTCGAGGGTGGCGAGTTCTTGGAGTTGTTGCAGGATTGTTACGACAAGTACGGACGCGACGAGACCATAGTCATCACCCGCTCCAACAAGCGCGCCAACCGCTACAACGAGGGCATACGGCGCAATGTACTCTATGCCGAGGAGGAGATAGAGAGCGGCGATATGCTGATGGTCGTCAAAAACAACTACCACTACACCGAGCGCATCGAGAACTGCCCGATGAATTTCATCGCCAACGGCGACATCGCCGAACTCAAACGACTGCGCCGATACGAGGATTTCTACGGATTCCGCTTCGCCAATGCAGTGCTGTTGTTCGCCGACTACGACGAAACGGAAATCGAGTGCAAAATACTGCTCGACACGATTCACTCCGAGTCGCCATCGCTCACGCGCGAGGAGAGCCGTCGCCTGTTCGACGAGGTCGAAAAGGACTATATGGATATAGGCAGCCGCATAAAACGGTTTCAGGCGATACGCGAGAATCCCCATTTCAATGCCGTGCAGGTCAAGTTCGCCTACGCCGTAACCTGCCACAAGGCGCAGGGCGGTCAGTGGCGGGCGGTCTTTATCGACCGTTTTCTGTTCGGCGACGAGCCTATGACGCGCGATATGATGCGGTGGCTCTATACGGCGATGACGCGCGCGACCGAACGGCTCTATTTGGTCAATTTCGACGAGAGATTTTTCGCGCAGTAGCGAAATTTTCGTACATTTGCGAGATACACTATACGCACGAGAATATGGCAACGGAAAAGGAGAAAAAATATGTGGAGACGCCGCTGATGAAGCAGTACTATGCCATCAAGGCGGTACACCCCGACGCGATACTGCTGTTCAGGGTGGGCGACTTTTACGAGACTTTCGGCGACGATGCAATCGAGGCGAGCGGCATACTCGGCATCACGCTCACGCGCCGCGCCAACGGCAGCGCGTCGTTCGTCGAGTTGGCAGGCTTCCCCTATCACGCCATCGATGCCTATCTGCCCAAACTGGTGAGGGCAGGCAAGCGCGTTGCTATTTGCGAGCAGTTGGAAGACCCCAAGACGGTCAAGGGTCTGGTCAAGCGCGGCGTCATCGAATTAGTTACGCCGGGCGTGGTGCTGAACGACAACATTCTCGAAAACAAGGAAAACATCTACCTCGCCGCCGTCTATTTCGGCAGGGAGAGTACGGGCGTGGCGTTCCTCGACATATCGACGGGCGAGTTTTTCATCGCCGAGGGCGACGATATGTACGTCGATAAACTGATGTCCAATCTCGCACCGCGCGAGGTGGTCTATCAGCGCGGTTACGACGACCGTTTCGCCACGGCGTTCGGCTCGAAACACTACACCTATAAATTGGACGACTGGGTATTCTCCTACGATGTGAATGTCGATAAACTCTGCAAGCAGTTCGGCGTGTCGAACCTCAAAGGCTTCGGCGTCGATACGCTCCGCAGCGGTATATCGGCGGCAGGTGCGATATTGTACTATCTCGAATTTACCGAACACAAGAACATCGCCCACATCTCGTCCATAGCGCGGTTGGACAGGAACGACTACGTCTGGATAGACAAATTCACCATTCGCAACCTCGAACTCTTCTCCTCGAACGGCTCCGAGAACAGTTCGTTCGCCAAGGTCATCGACCGCACGCTGACGCCTATGGGTGGTCGCCTGCTCAAACGTTGGATTGCGATGCCTATTCTCGACATCGCCAAAATCTCGCGCCGTCAGGATACGGTCGAGGCGTTTGTGAAAGATGCGCAACTCTCCGATGCCGTTGCCGAGCAGATTGCCTGCATTGGCGACTTGGAGCGTATCGCTTCGCGCGTGGCGTCGCTCCGCGTGTTGCCGCGCGAGTTGGTGCAACTCAAAAATTCGTTGCAGGCGGTCGAGACACTCAAAGCGGTGCTCGATTCGACTGACATCGACGTTCTGCACACGCTCTCCGCCGCCATCGAACCGCTTACGCAGGTACGCGAGCGGTTGGCGCACGACATCTATCCCGACCCGTCGAACAATCAGATTCAGAAGGGCGGCGTCATCGCCGACGGTGTCAGTCCCGAGTTGGACGACCTGCGCCGCATAGCCCTGCACGGCAAGGACGTGCTGGCGACCATTCAGCAGCGCGAGTGCGAGGCGACGGGCATTCCGTCGCTCAAAATCAGTTACAATAACGTATTCGGCTATTATATAGAGGTGCGCAACACCCACAAGGACAAAGTGCCCGCTTCGTGGATTCGCAAGCAGACGCTCGCCAATGCCGAACGCTACATAACGGAGGAACTGAAAGAGTACGAGGAGAAGATACTCGGTGCCGAGGAGCGTATGCTCGTTCTGGAACAGCAGATTTACAGCGAGATAATCGCCTACGTCATGCAGTTCCTCAAAGAGTTGCAGCGCGATGCCCACGCCGTGGCGCATATCGACTGTCTGCACTCGTTCGCGACGATGGCGGCGGAGCGCAACTATGTCCGCCCGACGCTGGACGAGAGCAATCGCATCGACCTCAAAGATGCACGCCACCCCGTCATCGAGACGATGATGAAGGTGGGCGAGGAGTATATTCCGAACGACGTTGCGCTCGACGACAAGGAGCAGCAAATCATAATGATAACGGGTCCCAATATGTCGGGTAAGTCGGCACTGTTGCGTCAGACCGCACTCATCGTCCTTATGGCGCAAATGGGTTCGTTCGTGCCTGCAAGCAAGGCGCATATCGGCATTGTCGATAAGATATTCACCCGCGTCGGCGCGTCCGACAACATATCGCAAGGCGAATCGACCTTTATGGTCGAGATGCTCGAATCGGCAAGCATACTCAACAACATATCGCCGCGCAGCCTCGTGTTGCTCGACGAAATCGGTCGCGGAACGAGTACCTACGACGGCATCTCGATAGCGTGGGCTATGGTCGAGTATCTGCACAACCACCCGACGGCGCACCCGCGCACGTTGTTCGCTACCCACTACCACGAACTCAACGAAATGGAGCAGATGTGTCCGCGCGTGAAAAACTACCACGTTTCGGTCAAGGAGGTCGATAACACGATAGTTTTCCTGCGTAAATTGGAGCGTGGCGGCACCGAACATTCGTTCGGTATCCACGTTGCGCGTATGGCGGGTATGCCGCGCTCGATAGTCGATCGCGCAACCGACATACTGCACAGCCTCGAACAGGTCTATGGCAACAACGAGATAGTTCCGTCGGGCAATCTGCGCAAGCGCGGTAAGAACACGAAGAAGCAGGGCGCATCGCCGAGCGTCGCCGATGCCGTCGAGCGGGCGGATTCGTCGTCGATTCAGTTGTCGATGTTCCAGATGGACGACCCAGTGCTGATTCAGATTCGCGACCAAATCAAGGGCTTGGACATCGATTCGCTAACACCGCTCGAAGCCCTGAACAAACTCAACGAGATAAAGAAAATTGCGGGTATATAGTTTCGATTATGATGCAGGCGCGGCGACATCTTGATAACAGATGTCGCCGCGCTGTGTATTAGGGTTATGTTCCCCACTACGGGTTAGTCGCCATCGACTATCGAGCGGATATTCTTGATAAGCATCGAGACTGCCACCGAGTTGAATCCGCCCTCGGGGATAATCACGTCGGCATAGCGTTTCGACGGCTCGACGAACTCCTCGTGCATGGGCTTGACGGTCGAGGTGTATTGCGTGATGACCGACTCCATCGAACGACCGCGGTCGCGCACGTCGCGCAGAATACGTCGCGCAAGACGAATGTCGGCATCGGTATCGACATAGACCTTGATGTCCATCAAATCGCGCAACTCCTTGTTCTCGAAAATGAGGATTCCGTCGATGATGATGACCTTGGACGGCTTGACGGGTACCGTCTCGCTCGTGCGGTTGTGCTCGACAAACGAATAGACTGGACGCTCGACGGGAACGTTGTTTTTCAACGCGCGGATATGCTCGACCATCATATCGGTGTCGAACGCCTGCGGGTGGTCGTAGTTGAGTTTGGTGCGCTCCTCGTACGATAGTTCGGGGTGCGCCTTGTAGTAGTAGTCGTGGCAAAGGGTTGCCACATCATCGTCTTTGAAAGCCTCCTGCAAACGCTTCACAAGAGTACTCTTGCCTGAACCCGTGCCGCCTGCGACACCGATAACCGTTACCTCCATAGTAGTATAGTTTGTTTTGAAAAAGAGGTTATCGACTCGCGGTCGGTAACCTCTTTCGTGAAAAATCGTTTAAGCGT
The DNA here is from genome assembly GCA_963658625.1 of bacterium. Lineage (GTDB taxonomy): Bacteria > Bacteroidota > Bacteroidia > Bacteroidales > Rikenellaceae > Alistipes. Next base: position 10,344 of record CAVKRC010000018.1, on the reverse strand, counting down.
CTATATTGGCATAATGGGCATTCTTTTCGATGAACTCGCGTCGCGGAGCCACGTCGTCGCCCATAAGCATCGAGAATATGCGGTCGGCTTCGGCGGCGTTCTCTATGGAGACCTGCCGCAGAATGCGCGTGTCGGGATTCATGGTCGTCTCCCACAACTGGTGCGCATTCATCTCACCCAAACCTTTGTATCGCTGAATGTGTACGCCTTTCGAGCCGAACTCCTCCGTGATGGCGTCGCGCTCCTTCTCGGTCCAGCAGTAACGCTCGCGGTTGCCCTTCTTGACGAGGTACAACGGCGGAGTGGCGATGTAGATATGACCGTTCTCGATTAGTTCCTTCATCTTACGGAAGAAGAATGTCAGCATCAGCGTCGCGATGTGCGCGCCATCGACATCGGCATCGGTCATAATGATAATCTTGTCGTAGCGCAGACCTTCGAGGTTCAGAGCCTTGCTGTCCTCCTCGGTGCCGATTTTGACACCCAAGGCGATAAACATATTCTTAATCTCCTCGTTGTCCCACATACGGTGTTCCAAAGCCTTTTCGACGTTGAGAATCTTTCCGCGCAACGGCATAATCGCCTGGAAATTGCGGTCGCGTCCCTGCTTTGCCGTACCGCCCGCCGAATCACCCTCGACGAAGAATATCTCGGCTATGGAACGGTCGCGGCTCGAACAGTCGGCGAGTTTGCCCGGCAGACCTGCACCCGAGAGCGGACTCTTGCGTTGCACCGCTTCGCGCGCCGAACGTGCGGCGTGGCGGGCAGTGGCGGCGAGAATGACCTTCTCGACGATGGCGCGGGCATTTTTCGGATTCTCCTCCAAATAGTTGGTCAGTGCGGCGGACATCGCCTGATCGACCGCAGCGGCAACCTCGTCGTTACCGAGTTTGGTCTTGGTCTGTCCCTCGAACTGCGGTTCGGCAACCTTGACCGAAACCACTGCCGTAAGTCCCTCGCGGAAGTCGTCGCCGTTTATTTCGAACTTGATTTTGGAAAGCATACCCGAATCTTCGGCATACTTCTTCAACGTGCGGGTGAGCGCGCGACGGAAACCCGTCAGGTGCGTACCGCCCTCTATCGTGTTGATGTTATTGACGTAGGAGTGGACATTCTCCGAATAGGAGTTGTTGTACTGCATGGCAACCTCGACAGGTACGCCGTTTTTCTCGGCATCGAGGTAGATGATGGAGTCGATAATCGGCTCGCCGCGTGTGGCGTCGAGATACTTGACGAACTCTTTGAGACCCTCTTCGGAGTGGAACGTTTCGCTGAGATAGTTGCCCGCCTCGTCCTTTTGACGTTTGTCGGTCAATGTCAGACGAATACCCTTATTGAGGAATGCCAACTCGCGGAGACGGTTGGCGAGAATGTCGTATTTGTATTCGGTCGTGTGCGTGAATATCTCGGCATCTGGCTTGAAGGTGATGATGGTTCCGCGGTCGGTGCATTCGCCCACAATCTCGACCTTCGAGGTCGGCTTGCCCTTGCTGTAAGTCTGACGGAATATCTTGCCGTCGCGGTGAATCTCGGCAATGAGCAGCGTCGAGAGCGCATTGACGCAGGAAACACCCACGCCGTGCAGACCGCCCGAGACCTTGTAACTGCCCTTGTCGAACTTACCGCCCGCATGCAGCACGGTCAGTACGACCTCCAACGCCGACTTGCCCTCTTTCTCGTGGAAGTCAGTAGGAATGCCTCGACCGTTGTCGCGCACGGTGATGGAGTTGTCCTCGTTGATGGTGACGTAGATGTCGTTGCAATAGCCTGCCAACGCCTCGTCGATGGAGTTATCGACCACCTCATATACAAGGTGGTGCAGACCCTTTTCGCCGATGTCTCCTATATACATGGCAGGACGCTTGCGGACGGCTTCCAATCCCTCCAATACCTGGATATTCGACGCGGAATACTCCTCTGTCTTACCCTCCGTGTCTTTCTTTACGTTTTCTGTTTGTTCGATACTCATACTAACGATTTACGTTATAAATCGGATTTATTATTAACGTACAAAAATAGGGATTTTTTCCCAATTCTACAAGTTTTTGCAGCCCAACAATTCGTTTACGTCGATTTCGCTGATGCAGTTATGAGCGAACAGCAGCGTGCGCGACGGGTAACGCTCTATGAACGAGGTATTGTGCGTGGACATAACTATCGCCGTGCCCGACTGCGCTATTTCGTGGAACAGGGCGATGATGCTCTCCGCCGTCAGCGGGTCGAGGTTGCCCGTAGGCTCGTCTGCCAAAATCAGTGCGGGCGAATTGAGTAGGGCGCGGGCGATGACAAGGCGTTGCTGCTCGCCGCCCGAGAGTTCGAACGGCATCTTGTAGTGCTTGTTCGTCAGCCCTACCTTGCCGAGTATCTCGTCGATTCGCGCGCGAATGTCCGCCTCGCTTTTCCACCCCGTAGCCTTCATGACGTAGCGCAGATTTTCATACACGTTGCGGTCGCTCAACAGCTGCAAATCCTGAAAGACGATGCCTATCTTGCGGCGCAGATAGGGTATCTGCCCGCGTTTGAGTCCGCGCAATGCGAACCCCGCGACCTCGCCCTCGCCTTCGATCAACGGCAACTCGGCATAGAGCGTTTTCAGCAACGAACTCTTGCCGCTGCCCACACGCCCGATAAGATAGACGAATTCGCCGCGCCGAATCTCCATATCGACCCCTGCGAGGACGAGTTCGCCCTCCTCGCGCCGTTTTGGTGTCAGCGTCGAAAACGGGTCGTCGTTATGATATATGGCGACATCTGTCAGCCTTACCACGCAATCGTTCTCCATACTCTTTTGTGCGTTTTGTTTCGGTTCTTTCTATCCGTCAAAGATACGCAAAACCCTCGATTCGGCAAAGCATTCCCCGCGCTTTTTGCCAATTTGCGGGCGACGATGCGGATTATTTTGCATTTGGCGGCGAAATGTATTACCTTTGTGGCAAAGTTTACAGCCAAACTTACCGTGAAAACGGGGGTGACCGGTTTTGACAGCAGGCAGAGTCGGATTGTAAGCACGTCGAGCGTTGTGTGGAGTCTCGTAAATCGTAACACTCAAACTACAAATGGCAATAACAGCTATGCACTCGCTGCCTAATTTTCAAGGAAAATTGGCTTAATCGCCGGGTTCAAGGCAATTCGGCGACGAGTATCCCGAACGGGCGTTCCGCTCTTTAACGACCGTTCATACGGGGTATCGAAAATTAAGAGATAGCGCGATATGAGCCTCGCTTACCGCGCGAAATTTTCGAGGCTGGGATTCGGGCTTGGCTGTTGCCTGCCGGGCACGAATAGAAGGACGAAAGGCGACTAAACGTGTAGAAAGCTTTTGGGTTCCCTGTTTGGACGCGGGTTCGATTCCCGCCACCTCCACCCAAGGAGACAATCGACGGATTCGGTATCGGGTCCGTCGATTGTTTTATACCGACGTTTGTCGGCATTCGGTACGTCTTGATTCTACTTTTTCTCGGGCTTGCGGCATTCGTCGTACAACTTGCAGCCGCCCGAGCAACCGCAGCACGGCGGTTGCGGATTGCGCGCACGGCGTACTGCCCGAAAGATGACCAGCGCGACGATTGCCACGCCGACGATGCCTACCGCTATATCCTGCCAATCCATATTGTCAGAGCAATTTGACGATGTGATAGACTATGAATCCGCATACCCACGCGACTGCGGTGTTGTAAAGAGCCGAGGCAATCGCCCATTTCCACCCGCTTTCCGAGGCTATGGCGGCAATGGTCGCAAGGCACGGGAAATAGAGCAACGTAAAGACGAGCAGAGCCAAAACCGACGCCGTGTCGAAATCGCCGCTCGCCGCCAGACGGTCGTGCAGGGCGACCGATTCGGCACCCTCGTTCTCGACGGCAGGTGTGTCGCTGTCGGCATAGAGTACACCTATGGTGCTGACCATAATCTCCTTGGCAGCCACGCCCGAGACTATCGAGACGCTCGCCTTCCAATTCAGTCCGAGCGGCTCGAATACGGGTTCGCAGAACTTGCCGATGCGACCGATATAGGAGTTTTCGTAGTGTTGTTCGGCGGTTTCGCCCTCGGTTTGGCGCGGGTAGTAACTCAGGAACCAAACAACAATCGAGGCGATGAGTATCAGACCTCCCATTTTGCGCAGATATTGAGCGCATTTCTCCCACATGTGCGAGAGGGTGGCGTTCATCGTCGGCAGACGATAGGGTGGCAACTCCATAACGAACGGCGTCTCATCGACCTTGAACATACGGCTGCGCATAAGACGGGCGGTGATAACCGCCATCACGATGCCGAGCATATACAGCCCGAACATTATCGTTCCCGAATGGCTGTGGAAAAATGTGCCGATAAGCAGTATGTAAATCGGCAACCGCGCGCTGCATGACATAAACGGGATAATCATCGTCGTGATGAGGCGGCTGCTGCGGCTTTCGATGGTGCGCGTAGCCATAATCGCAGGCACGTTGCAACCGAATCCCATGATGAGCGGAATGAACGACTTGCCGTGCAAGCCCACCTTGTGCATCACCTTGTCCATAATGAACGCCGCACGAGCCAAATAGCCCGAATCCTCCATAAACGAGATGAAGAGGTAGAGAATCATTATGTTGGGCAGAAAAACGATGACGCTGCCCACGCCGCCTATGATGCCGTCGGCAATCATATCCTTCAACGCGCCGTCGGGCATCCACTGCTGGACGAGTCCGCCGATAAAGCCGACGAGCGACTCTATCCACTCCTGCGGGTATGCGCCGAGACTGAATGTGCAGTAGAACATCAGCCACATCACGGCAAGGAAAATGGGGTAGCCGAATATGCGGTGCGTTACCACCTCGTCTATGCGTTTGGTAATGCTCTCTCCGTCACTCTTGCCGGGGGTGAATGTCTCGCGCAACGCACCCGAGATGAAGCCGTATTTTTGGTTGGCGAATGCCGTCTCGATGTCCTCCTCCTCGCCGAGGTCGAAACGTATGTGCGCCCGCTCCTTTTCGCAGAGTTTCGCCCACTCCGAATAGTGCGGGCAACGCTTTTCGAGCATCGCGCATATCTCCTTGTCGCCCTCCAACATACGCATGGCGTAGTAGCGAGGCGGGAAACACTTGGGCAACTCGTCGCGGTGCGCTTTGAGGTCGGCATTCAGAGCCTGCACACTCTCCTCGACTATGCCCTGATTGATGTGAATGTGGCGCACGCGCTCGTCGCGTCCCTCATAGACGGCGATTACGGTGTCGAGCAACTCCTCTATGCCCTTGCCGGTTTTGCCCACGACAGGCACCATCGGCACGCCCATCATCGAACCGAGCAATTGGTAGTCGAGCGTCGCTCCGCTGGCGGACAACTCGTCGTACATATTCAACGCGACGACCATTCGCTGGCTCATATCTATAAGTTCGGTCGTAAGGTAGAGGTTGCGTTCGAGGTTCGATGCCACCACCACGTTCAGCACCACATCGGGCGTATTCTCCGCCAAATGCCTGCGGACGTACAACTCCTCGGGCGTGTATGGCGAGAGGGCGTATGTGCCGGGCAGGTCGGTAATCTGCAACTCGTAACCCTTGTAGGTGCATTTCCCGCTCTTGGCATCGACCGTTACGCCGCTGTAATTGCCTACGTGTTCGCGCGCCCCGACGAGGCGGTTGAACAGCGATGTCTTGCCGCTGTTGGGGTTGCCGACGAGGGCAATGTTTATGCGGTGAGCCGATTTGGAGACGAGGCTCTCGACGGTATCGACCGCCTGCGAGGTAGCCACGCGCTCCTGTCTGATGACCTCGGCAGCCTCGGCATCGGATACGACCACTACCATATCCGCCTCCGAACGGCGCAACGATATTTCATAGCCCATAATTTTATACTCGATGGGGTCTTTGAGAGGAGCGTTCAACTCTACCGTTACTTTCGTGCCTCGCACGAAGCCCATCTCCATTATTCTGCGTCGAAATCCGCCGTGCCCGAGTACCTTGACTATGGTTGCGGATTCGCCCGTTTTCAGTTCCGAAAGACGCATTGTCGAAAATTTTTCGACAAAGTTAGAGGAAAAAGATAATATCCGCAATCGCCACAGATGGCTATTTTCGGGTCTGCCGCATAGCGTTGTGCGGCGATTGTGCGGCGCGGGCGTGTGGAGCCATAATACGCTACGAATGTGCGATTTGGAGCAAAACAGCGTCGATTTTGCCCCGAAATGGGTGCAAAAGTCGTGAAAATGACGATTTGCGCCGAAAATATTTGGAAGTAAAGAAAATATATTTTATATTTGCTGTAACAAACCTCAAAACATTATTTGTAGTTATGAAAAAATTAGTTGAAGAGATCAATGTTCAGATTGCATTGTTTCAGGAAAACGCTGCGGCTCAGGTAGAGAAAAACAACAAGGCAGCCGGCACTCGTGCCCGCAAGGCGGCTTTGGAACTTTCGAAACTTTTGAAGGATTTCCGCAAGGTATCGGTAGAAGAGGCAAAGAAATAATTTTCGCCCTTTCCGAAACGAAAACGGTCTGCATTCAATGCAGACCGTTTTTCGTATTGCCCCCATCGCAAGGGCGTGAACGGCTTGCGGGGGTGCCTGCAAAAAACGCACCGGACGAAAAGCCCGATGCGCAATAAATATCCTGTCTGAAAATCCTATTTCAGATTTATGCCGTGCTTGGCGAACTGCGCCATATCGTCGTCGTTAAGTCCTATGCGCTCGTCGTAAGGCACCGCCTCGTTGTGGTCGTTCAGATAGTAGCGCGGCGCACTCTTGTCGAAATCGGCATTGACCAACGAAACGCTCTCGTCGATATACGGACTGCGAATCGATGCGATGTCGGCAATGGTGTGGAACATCGAGTGTGTGGTTGCCGCCGCCCAGCGGTTGCCCTCGGCTGCCTCGGCACGCTCGGGATAACGGTGCAAATAGTCCTGTGAGAACCATACGAGGCTCGGAACGTGAATCTGCCAGTAGGTTACCGTCGGCGAGGCGTGCAGGAAGCGTCCGCGTTTGTCATCGAGAATATCCTCGCCGTGGTCGGAGCAGTAGAGCAGCGACGCGCAGGCATCGAGCGACGACAGGTATTCGATTATCTCGTTGATGACGGCGTCGGTATAGACTATCGAGTTGTCGTAGGCATTGATAATCATCGGTACGTTGCTCTTTTTTATCGATACCTCGTCGTCGGGTACGAACTTGGCGAACTCGCGCGGATAACGCTCGTAGTAACTGAAATGCGAGCCGTAGCAGTGGAGAATAAAGAGCAGGTCGGCGTCGTTGTCGCTCTCTATGATACGGCGCATCATAGACAGCAACTGCCAATCGTAGCGCGGCGCACCGATGTATATGCGCTCATCGGCTTCGTTCGCCAACAAATCGACCATAGCCCCCTGCGGCGACTGGTTGGAGATGAAATATGTCTTGAATCCCGTCTCGGAGAAGAGGTCTGCCAAGCCCTTGCGTTCGTAGAGTTCAGCTCGATTGGCAGCCCCGACGCTCGACAGGAACAACGGCACGCTCTTGTGCGTGGTGTTGCTCTGTGTCAGTACATTGCGGAAAATGTGAATGTCCTCGCGCTTCGACAGCAACGGATTGGTCTCGCGCTCGTAGCCGTACATTTGCCACGACGAGGCGCGCGACGCTTCGCCGATCATATAGACATATATCTCGCGTGTTTTAGGATTGTCTGCGCGCACGGCGTTGTAGGTGAAATTCTCGCTGCTCTCCTCGTAATTCTTTATGCGTTTCTGCTCAGAAAGGCAGAGACGCAGATTGTATAGCACATTGGCAGGAAATACCTCTTTGAGGAATACGCGACGATGCCCTGCCAGATATGCGGGAATAAGCATAAGCGTACCCGCCGCAAAGAGACCGAAGCCCCAGCAAAGAGCCTTGTGGCGCATCGGTCGGGTTATGCGGTAACGCTTGTGCGCTGCATAGACGGCATAGACGAGCGTCGGCGCATAGATTACCACCACAATCGCAATGGCGGGCGAGATGTTCGACAGCAACTCCGACGCCTCGCCCGGATTGGTCGTGAGCAGGTTGGTGAACATATCGGTCGCTATAATCGAGTTGCCGAACAGGTACAGAAGTACGATTTGGAACGAACACAAAATCATCACCCATACGTTCAGCAACACCGGCACTCCCGTGCGGCGAATCGGTGCGAGCAGCAGCATATAAAAGCCGAGCGGCATCAGCAGTCCCGCCAATATCGACCATCCGCAGTAACTCTCGGTCGCGGCGAGTACGAAATTGGGAATCATCGCCGTGATGAGGAACCAAATCAGCAAGCCGAGAGCCTTGCGATTTTTTTTCAGTTTGATTCTAAAACGCTTCATTTATCGACATTAAAAATCCGTTAATAAATTTGCCGTTCACCTTGCGCCCCATACCGTAATCGACGCGCAGGTTCACGCGATTCTTGAACTCCCAACGCAGCCCGACGCCGTAGTTGGGCATTGTTTTGCCCCATTCGAAATAGTCGAACGACGAGAATACGTTGCCCGCTCCGCCCCAAACCGTTGCCCCGAAGCGTCGCCATACGCGCTGACGCAACTCGACCTGCGCCATAAGCACATTGAGGTCGGTGAATCTGCCCTCGTAGTAGCCGCGCATACGTTGCGTTCCGCCCATTTGCGCGTAAAACGCCCAAGGCGTTGCCTGGCTGTTGAATTCGCCGTAAAGGTCGATAGCGAGCACTGCGCCTTTCCACAACTTGTGGTAGTAGTCGGCGGTTACCCGCGTGCGCCAAGTGGTAGAGCCTATGTTGCTCAATCCCCGCGGTCGGAACATCTGTTCGACCGATATGTAGAGACCCTTGCTCGGGTTGGGTATGAAATCGCGCGAATCGTACTCCACGAGTATGCTAAGCCCCGTCGCCGTGTAGTCGGGTTTCTGTTCGTGCAGATACTCGGGACGTTTGAGCCGTTTGGCATTGATGTAGTCGAAATTGACTTTCGCCCCCGCGTATGTGTTTCTGAACAGGCGGTGCAGATATTTGACCTCGATTTGATATTTGTTCGCCGTGTAGTTGGTTTTGGGATTATGCACGGCGTCCGTATAGCCGAGCCCCCAAAAGTCGGTCGGCATCGACATAAAACTCAACTGCCCGAGCAGTCGGTTGCGGTCGTCCTTAAATATGTTCACCGTCTCGATTCCGACCTTGTACATACCTATAATCGAGGCGTTTACATAGACTGAAAAGGACGATGGCGGTAACGTGCGGTTTTCGCGGTCGATGCGGTACAGTCCCGACGCCAACACTCCCAATCCCAAACTGGTATTGTTGGAGTAGTAGGGTCCGAGAACGAATGTGAAATCGACCTTTTTCTCGAAACTCTTGTCTATCGAACTCTCGGCAAAATAGCGGATTATCCGCTTTATGAAATTCTCTTTCTTCGGTTTGAATGCAGTCGAATCGACGGCGGGCAACTCCATAGGCGTATATTTGTAGCGAATGGTGTCCCCACCTGCTACAAGTACGCTGTCGGTCTGTGCCGAAGCCTTTCCGACACAGACCGACAACAAGGTCGCCAATATGACAACTGCCCCGATTCGCATCAGTGGCGGTAATTATCCACTACCTTGTAGAACTCCTCTTTGTCCGCCGCGCTCAACTCGCCTTTTTTCATATAGACGAGTTCACCCTCTTTGGTTACTATCATCAGCACGAAAAGGTTGTTGCAGTCGCCCAAACCCCATTCGCGGCTCAATATGCGGTCTTGGTCGGCAAGCACCGTAGCACCGTTTTTCTCGGTACGCTTGCGCGCCATACTGCGGCACATACCGTTAGGGTAGGGGCAGTCTTTGAGATTCATGATGCCGAAGCCCTCGATGCCCTCGCCCTGTGCGCGGTGGTTCTGCTCCAACTCGTCGGTAAAATCCTGATTCTGCTTGTGGTGGTCGGGATCGATGTAGAATATCATCAGATTTTTCTCGCCCCAGTACGGCAGAGTGGCAGGTTTGCCGTTAAGGTCGAGAATCGTTACGTTTTTCACTTTGTGCGGCAGTTTCAACTCCTGCGCCTGTGCCGTAACCGATGCAACCAACATCGCGGCAGCCAACAATACTTTAATTTTCATAACTTTTATCTCTGCAAATTTTCGGCACAAATATATACTTATTTTTATAAACGATAAAGGTTTTCGGAGTAATCGGCACGTTTTTGCGCCAAAACCGACGCTGCCTCCTTCGCTGCAACAACCGTTCCACAGTCGCCATTCGATGCGTCGCGTTTGGCGGAATGCGCCGATTGCACTATCTTTGCCGTATGAAAAAACGCATACTTTTCGTCTGCCTCGGAAATGAATATTAAAATAATTGTAATATTTTAACTTGCTATTAAATAATATATTATAAAAAGTTTATACCTTTGTATTATGTAAACTAAAC
>CAVKRC010000017.1:0-46899 GCA_963658625.1 bacterium | reverse complement strand
CACTAGCCACTAGCCACTAGCCACTAGCCACTAGCCACTAGCCACTAGCCACTATCACTCCTCCACCTCATTCACGCACCTTACCGCATTGAGCGTTCGCGGATAGCCGATATAAGGCAACAACTGCGTCGTTACGGCAAGGAGCAACTTCTTGCTGTTGCCCTCGTTGAGGTTGCCCCGAATATGCGCCTTCACCTGCGGCTCGCACCCGCCGAGCGAAATCAGCACGGCGTATGTCAGCAACTCGCGCATCGGAGTATCGAACACCCCGCGCGTCTGATAGTCGCCGAAGCAGTTGGCTGACAGCATTTTCTGAAAGTGCAGTTGCCCTTCCGGAGCATTCTTGTAACCCGCATCTATATGGTCGCCGCCGAAAATCGACTTCTGCAACGCCAATCCCTTTTCAAAACGTGTCCGCGCATCTACCGTCGCACAATCCGACAAAGGCAATGCAATGCCGTGCGCACGCATCACCTCACCTGCCGCCGCAAGCGATTCGCGTACCCGCGCAATCCCCGCGTATGCCGCCGCGTGATATATCGCCTCGCGAATTTCAATCGGTGCAATACCCTCTTGCAGAGCCGATTCCACCACTACACGACATTCGCCGGGAGTGTTCTGCGCAACAGTCGATACTAACGTTGCCAACAGCCGCGTGCGCATATCCAACTCGACACTCTGCATCACATCGCCGAAAGCGAACCGCTCGACTATCTCGGCAAATTCGGGATTCTCGCCCGCTAACGTCCTTACCGCCTCATCGCGCCACTTTTCGCCCGCAACAGACTTTTCGGTCGTCTTTGCGCCACCCGTCGCCACATCATACTGCACGTCATCGACAGGCTCCAACCAAGTATTTTTGTTGGTCGCCACATTGCACTCCACCACCAAATGCGCAAACCAACTGTCTGGTGCCGCACCGTGCCAATGCTCGATGTTCGGTGCAATCTCCACCACGTCGCCCGCGTGCAACTCGCGCGCCTCGCTGCCGCGTTCCTGATAAAATCCGCGCCCGGCAGTGCAGATAAGCAACTGCCCACCTGTATGGCTGTGCCAGTTGTTGCGACACGCTGGCGAGAATGTAACGTTCGAAATATGAGTGCCTAACGTCTCATTGTTGCTTACCGGCGCAAGATACGCCTGCCCGATAAAATACCGCGAAAATTGAGCGGGCAACGGCTCGCCCTGCGGAAAATGTTGTTTGAAATCGTTATTCATAATTATCTGATTTTTAGCCAAAACCATATTGCAGCCCACCGCCGCCAAAAGTATCAAAAGTATGCGACTCATTTTTTAGTGTCTTTGCGTATAACGGTTTTCGTCTCACGTGCCGCTTTTTTCTAAGAGATCTATGAGTTCTAAGAGATCTAAGATAGCAGCAATGTTTTATTGTTTATTTTTTAATCTGTTTTTCTTTCTTGACATTTAGTTTGTTCCCTGCTTCCTAGAACTCTTAGTTCTCTTAGATCTCCTAGAATCGTCAGCACCCGACGACCTTCCCGTCATACGCTACAAACCTTTCCCCATCTCATACGCCTCTTTCATCGCCGGCATTCCTTCGATTTCGCCGACCTTCCACGCACCTACGCCATAGACCACGCCGCGCTCGGTCGGATTCTCCAAGCAATCCAAAAATCCTCGGAAACCATCTATCGTCCGCTCCATCATCGCCTTGTCGTGCTCGGCAGCGGCTACGATAAAGTAAAACTCCTTGTTCTTTATTTCAAGATAACGCGCACACGTCCTGTCTATCAGCGTCTTCATCTGCGCACTCATCGTGTAGAAATATACGGGCGTCGCCATCACTATGACGTCCGCATCTATCATCTGCTGCACGACCTCCGCCGCATCGTCCTTCTGCGGACACGGCTTGCCGTACATGCTGCACACACTGCACCCCGTGCAGTAGTTGATGTGCTTGTCGCCGAGAAACACTCGCTCGACGTCGTTTCCCGACTCCTGCGCCCCGCGCATAAATTCGTCGCACAACCGCTCGGAGTTGCCCCTCCGACGCGGGCTCGACGATAGAATCAATACCCGTTTTCCCATAATCGTTTGCAATTTAATTGTTTTCGCAGGCTTCCGCCCGATTTCACAATACAAAAATAATACTATTTTCCGCTCGCCGCATTATGCAAATTACGGATTGCATTACCGATTTCGCTGAAAGTATGAAGGTATAACGGGTCTCTTATCACGTGCCGCTTTTTCTAAGAGAACTACGAGTTCTAAGAGATCTAAGATAGCAGCAATGTTTTTTGTTGTTTTTTGTTGTTTATAGTGATGCTATATTTTTTCCGCTCTCTGCTTCCCAAAACTCCTAGTTCTCCTAGATCTCCTAGAATCGTTAGCACGTGATGAGATACCCGTTATCCCCGACAACCCCTTTCCTGCCTCCCAGAACTCCTAGTTCTCCCAGATCTCCTATAAAACGTTAGCACCCGATAACATTCCCGTTATCCCCGACAACCCCTTTCCTGCTTCCCAGAACTCTTAGTTCTCCTAGATCTCCTAGAAAACATTAGCACGTGATGAGATTCCCGTTATACCCGACAAACAACAGCAAAAAAAATAGGTAAACAAAAATTGTTTACCTATTTTCCGTCAGCGTACCGACTCTTCAAATATTTTGAGTGGGATTGGTATTTCAATACCGAGTGCAAAAATATGCCTAATTACCGCCAAGCGCAAATAAACCATACCTTGAAAAACATTGATAATAAAAATTTACGCTATATTTGTACATTGAAAAACATTGAAAGATGAAAATTACCGAAAAAATCCCCGTAATAGGTGCTATAAGCAACAAAATCGACGAATTTCTAAATCGTCGCGAACAGTCGGCAATGCGCCGCCAACGGCTTATTGTCCTGCTCTATGCATCGTGTATTCTCGAAGGAGTGATACCGATTATAATGATGACCAGCGCGGGCGAACACCCGTTTTTGATATGGAGCAACCTCGTACTGTGGACGTTGAATGCCGTGATGATGGCACTCTATCTCCTGCGCAAATTGTCGCTCGATGCGACCATGAACACTCTCGCCACGCTGATACAGACCGAAATCGCCGCCGAAATCATCTATTGCTCCACCATTTCGTCGGCATACGCGAGCGCACTGCTTATGGAAAACCTCTTTCTGGCTGTGGTCGTGGTACTGCTGGCAGGTATGGCATATCTCCACTATATGCCTCACATACTGAGTATTATCGCATTGAGTGCCTACTGTTACAGTATGGTTGCAATGAACAATACCTTTATGCAGGAGTTCTGCCCCGCCTTTTTCTTTGTCTTTTACGTCATCTGCCTGTCGAGCAACCGCATCTACGAATGCACCTCCAAACTTGAAAGCGAGAACAGCGACCTGCACGAGGACGAGCAGGAGATACAGTGGCTGCTGCGTATGGACAAGAAGCAGGTCAAGGCATTCGTCGCGCTCTCCAAAAGAGAAGCGGGACATACCGATACGGGCGAACTTTTGGATATGGTCGGCGAGCGTGCCAAACGCAACATCATCGAGGCTGTCTCGGCTCATCAGAAGCAGAAAGAGATGACGCTCGACCGCCTGCAACAGGCATTTCCAAGCCTTACGCTCTCCGAAATCGAGATTTGCTCTATGATTTTGCAGGACAAACGTCAGAGCGACATCTGCCTGATGCTCAACAAGAGCGCGAGCAACATCAACAGCCAACGCTCCCATATCCGCAAAAAACTCGGTCTCACCCCCGACGACGACCTTAAAGAGACGCTCCTGCGGCAATTAAATTGAGTGGCTAGTTGCTAGTGATTAGTGGCTAGATTATTCAAAAATCAATTATAATTAAGATAGAAAATAATAATTTTGCGAAGCAAATAAAACTAGTCACTAGCCACTAACCACTAGTCACTAAAAAAGATGAAAACCTATAAATCCCGAGGCATTGTCCTCAACACGGTGAAATACGGCGATACGTCGATGGTGGCGCATCTGCTGACCGACGCCTACGGACGGCAGAGTTATATGGTGCAGGGCGTCCGCTCCTCGCGCGGACACGGATCCAAACTCGCGCTGTTCCAACCGATGTTCGCCTTGGAGTTCGAGGGTCTGCAATCGTCGCGAATGGAGATGCACCGTATGCGCGATGTTCACAACGGTTTGGTACTCAAATCGATGCCTTACGACGTCCGCAAATCGACCATTGCCCTCTTTATGGCTGAGGTACTCTACCGTCTTATCGGCGAAAGCGAAGCGAATGAGCCGCTTTTCGATTTTGTGTGGGGCAGCGTCGAGGCTCTCGACACGTTGCAGGAGGGCGTCGCCAACTTCCATCTATGGTTTTTGGCTAACATCAGCCGCTTTCTCGGTTTCAGCCCTGCCAACAACTATACGCAAGGCAGTTGGTTCGATATGCGCGAGGGCGTCTTCACCTCTGCGATGCCGTTGCACGACGACGCCATGGGCAGCGAATATGCCGAAATTCTGCGCGACCTTCTCGAATGCGACGTGCGCTACATAGGCGAAATAGGTCTCAACCGCCACCAGCGCGTGGGCATACTCAACTCGCTCGTCTCCTACTACACCCTCCACCTCGACTCCATCCGCAACGTCAAATCCATCGCGATTTTGCAGGAAGTGTTCTAGACTTGGTGCTTATAACGGGTCTCTTATCACGTGCCACTTATTTCTAAGAGAACTAAGAGTTCTAAGAGATCTAAGATGGCAGCAATGTTTTATTGTTGTTTATTTTTTATAATAGTTATGCAATTTTTCTAATGTTTCCTGCTTCCTAGAACTCTTAGTTCTCCTAGATCTCCTAGAAATGTCAGCACGTGAAAAGCAACCCGTCATACCCAATAAACACAAAAAACTCCCCCTCACAGGAGGGGGATTCAGGGGGTAGGTAACACACCGTCAATATGATAAATATCAACTACTTGATATTTATCATATTAACAATCGACCTTTCCGCCGCCTTGCGCACCGCCTCGTCCAACACTATCTCGGGAGCCTCGTTTTCGAGACACGTCGCGATATTTTCGAGCGTTACCATCTTCATATAGCGGCACTCGTTGCACCCGCAAGTCGAATCTATCGGCGGTGCAGGGATAAACGTTTTCTCGGGATAGCGGCGTTGCATCTCGGCAAGAATACCCGCCTCGGTAACGACGATGAACTCCCGCGCCTCGCTCTTGCCGCAATACTCCAAAATACCAGCCGTCGAGCCGACATAGTCCGCCACGGCAGCGATATAAGCCTTGCACTCGGGGTGGACGACGATTTTCGCCTCGGGGTGCTCGCGCCTCAACTCCAAAATTTTCTCCAACGAGAACTCCTCGTGCACATGGCACGCACCGTCCCACAGCACCATATTGTCTCGACCGGTCAGTTTCTGAATATATGCTCCGAGGTTGCGGTCGGGCGCGAATATAATCGGCTGTTCGCGCGGAATGCTCTCGACCACTTTCAAGGCATTCGACGATGTGCAGCAGACGTCCGTAAGAGCCTTTACGCCGACCGACGTGTTCACATACGACACGACCTTATAACCGGGGTATTTTGCCTTGAAAACGGCAAAATCGGCGGCATCGCACGAGGCTGCGAGCGAGCAGCCCGCCTCGGGATTCGGAATCAGCACCTTTTTTTCGGGGCAGAGCACCTTGGCAGTCTCCGCCATAAAGTGGACTCCGGCGAATACGATAATATCCGCATCGGTTTCGCGCGCCTTCACCGAGAGGGCGAGCGAATCGCCCAAAAAGTCGGCGACAGCCTGCACGTCCGGCGTGGTATAGTAATGTGCCAAAATCACGGCATTTTTCTGCCGTTTGAGTTCGGCGATTTTCGAAGCGAGGTTTTCGTCCATCTTTTGTTTTTATTCTTTTTATTTATTAAAATATAAATCTATAAAACAAAAATAATAAATGCTGTTGAAACTGTCGGTAACTTTTCCTTATAAAATTTTTCCACACTATCTGTTTATACACCCATTTGCGAACATTGTGTTCTCCAATGGCTTTTCCGACATTATCAACAAATGTTTATACACTTGTTACAAGTTTCAACACTCTCTCTTTTTAACATTCCCGGAGTAAATTCATACAACAATATCGGCAATAACTTTTCATAAATCGTCCGTTTTCGTCCGTCCGTCGTTTTATCGACATTGCCTTCGCCGGTTATCAACACTTTTCATCACGGTTTTCAACAGTGCAGTGGCTAGTTGTTAGTGGCTAGTGACTAGTTTTTTTGTATTGTGTTTATTTTTTGCGAAAAACTTATTTTCCCTATAATCCCTATAAACCATATTTGCCTTATAAAAATGGTCTAGCCACTAATCACTAGACACTAGCCACTATCTTCCCTGCCGCTTCCCTGTAATACTTCTCCACCTCGGGATCGGTCGCCACTGCCGGCATACCGTCGTCGCTGCCCTGCATGATCGACTGCACGATAGGTATCTCGCCAATCACCTCGACGCCCGCTTCGGCTGCATAACGCGCCGCACCGCCCTTGCCGAAGATGTAGTAGCGGTTGTCGGGCAACTCCTTGGGCGTAAACCACGCCATATTCTCGATAATGCCCAATACGGGAATGTTCACATTCTTATTGCGGAACATCTCCACCCCGCGCACCACGTCCGCCACGGCTACCTGCTGCGGTGTCGAGACTATCACAGCCCCGTCTATGTGCAATTCGTTTATTATAGAAAGGTGTATGTCCCCCGTTCCCGGCGGCAGGTCGATAAGCAGAAAGTCTAATTTCCCCCACTTCGTCTGATGAATCAACTGCCTCAACGCACTGTTAGCCATCGTGCCGCGCCACAGCAAAGCGTCGGTAGGACGAATGAACATCGCTATCGAAATCAACTTTATCCCCATCTTCTCGGCGGGTACTATGTACTCCGCACCATTTTCCTGCACTGCATCGGGCAGATAATCCTCCACGCCGAACATCTTTGCCTGCGACGGTCCGTAAATGTCGGCGTCCAACACTCCGACGCTGTAACCCATATTGCGCAGCGCGAGCGCGAGATTCGCCGTTACGGTCGATTTTCCCACTCCGCCCTTGCCCGAGGCTATGGCTATGACCTTGCCTATTTCGCCCACCGTCGAACGACTGTGCAACTCCTCTATCGCCTCCTGCGCCTTGCTGCGGGCGGGAGCCTCACCCTCCTTTACGAATACGGTGATTTCGCTCTGCGGAAACGCCTCGGCGAGAGCCTGCTCCGCCCGAGCCTTGATTTTCATGGCAAACGGATCGCGCTGCTTTGCAAAGCGCAACGCCACGACGATTTTGCCCTCCTCCGCCGTAATGCTCTCCACGATATTGCCACTCACAATATCGACACCAGTCTCGGGGTGTACTATTCCGGCGAGAATTTGTTGTATCTTTTCTTTCATAATGTTATTGCTTATAACGGTTTTCGTCTCACGTGCCGCTTTTTTCTATGTTATTGCTTATAACGGGTCGCGTCTCACGTGCCATTTTTTCTAAGAGTTCTAAGAGAACTAAGAGATCTAAGATAGCAGCAATGTTGTATTGTTGTTTATTTTATTTTTATTTACTTGTATGTATGTTTTTTGTTTATTCTTTCTTGTTTTCTGTTTTCTGTCATCTTGTTTCCGTCCCCTGCTTCCTAGAACTCTTAGTTCTCCTAGATCTCCTAGAATCGTCAGCACGCGATGAGAAACCCGTTATCCCCGACAACGCGCTTCCTGCCTCCTAGACTCCTAGATCTCTTAGATCTCCCAGAAACGTCAGCACGTGATGAGAAACCCGTTATACCTACAAACTTACCCTCACCGGACAATACGCCTGTACTCCCTGCCTGTCTAACACCTGCTTCAACGACGAGAACTCCTGCCATGCGGCAAACTCCTTGCCACCCATGATGCGCGCACGAACCTGCGAATTGAGCGACTGCATCAGTGCCGCAAACGGCGTCATCTCCTCCAATACCTCCTCGACGGCGAAATTGTCGGCAATGCCCGCTTTGTCTGCCGCTATGGATATGGCGTCCTTCAAACCGCCGTTGATGTCAGCCAAACCTATGCCTACGGCTCTCTCGCCGCTCCATACGCGACCTTCGGCGATGTCCAACACCTTCTCCAACGGCAGGTTGCGCCCTGCGGCTACCTTTTCGGTAAATGTCTTGTAAACTCTGTCCACCGAGCGGATAAGCGTCGCATGTTCCGCCGCAGTGCTCGGACGAATGGCAAGCAATCCGAATATCGACTGCCCGAAGTCGGACGAGCGGTTGGTCTTCACTCCGTCGAACGTTACGCCCGCCTTGTTGCGCAGCATGTCGCCACCCTCGATGAACAAGCCGAATACGCCTATCGAACCCGTCAGCGTCAGACGGTCGGCAACTATGGCATCGGCTCCGCTCGAAATGTAGTAGCCGCCGCTGGCAGCATACTCGCCCATCGAGACGATTACGGGCTTCTCCTTTTTCAGGAGTTCCACCTCGCGCCAAATCTCGTCGCTCGCCAACGCACTGCCGCCCGGCGAATTTACTCGCAACACGACCGCCTTTATGCTATCGTCCTTGCGCGCCTTGGCAAGCGTCTGCATAAGGTTGGCAGGGTAGATGTTGTCGTCCTCACCCTCGCCGTCGCGTATCTCGCCGTTGGCATAGACGATGCCCACCTTCGGCGAGGTGAAGTCGGCAACCTTCACATTTGCCGCGCAGTAGTCGCCGAGCGATACCATATCGTACTCGTCATCTATGTTCTTTGCCACGCCCAACTCGGCAAATACGTCGTTCATCTGATCGGCATAGAGCAATCCATCTACGAAACCGTATTTTACGGCGTCCTCGGGAAATACCACTTCCAAATTGTCCGCCAACCGATTGAGTTCCTTCACATCTATTCCGCGCGCCTCGCCTACGGTCTCGGTTATCACCTTCCACATATCATCGACCATCTCCTGCATCTGACGACGGTTGGCGTCCGACATCTTGTTGAGGAAATATGGCTCCACCGCGCTCTTGTACTTGCAGACGCTCGGACGGAACACCTCGGCATGCAGCCCCAAACGGTCCATCGCATTTTTGTAGAACATCAGCGTCGAAGCCATACCTGCCCACGACATGCCGCCTTCGGGTTGCAGATAGATTTTGTCGGCTGCCGAAGCGAGATAGTAACCTACCTGCGAATAGTTGTCGTTGTACGCCACCACGAACTTGCCGCCCGCCTTGAAATCGACTATGGCGTTGCGCAACTCCTCGATGCCTGCGCCCGAGATGGAACCCGCACCCGTAAGATTGATGTAAATACCCTTTATGCGGTCATCGACCTTCGCCTTGTCTATGGCACACAACACGTCGTAGAGCGTCAGCGAACGCACTTGCTCCATGCTCATAATGTTTAGACCGTTGAACGGATTGACCGACGGCGCATCTATGATGTTGTCCGCCATGTCGATTTTGAGTATCGCCTCATTGCTTATGACCGTCGGCGTCGAGCCGAACGAACCTGCAATTCCGCACAATACGAAGAACCACAACATCGAGGAGACCACTCCCCCGACCACGACTGCCAACAACGCAGCCAAAAATACTTTCAGGAATTTCATGATATGTTATTGCTTATAATGGTTATCTTATCACGTGCCGCTTTTTTCTAAGAGTTCTAAGAGAACTAAGAGATCTAAGATAGCAGCAATGTTTTTGTTATTGTTTATTGTATGTATGTTTGTTTGTTTGTTATGTTTTTGTCTATTGTTTTTTGTTTTTCTTGCTATTTATTGTTTCCCGTCCACTGGTTCCCTGCTTCCTAGAACTCCCAGTTCTCCTAGATCTCCTAGAATCGTCAGCACGTGATGCCCTTCCCGTCATCCCCGACAACCCCTTTCCTGCTTCCTAGAACTCCCAGTTCTCCTAGATCTCCTAGAATCGTTAGCACGCGATGACCTTCCCGTTATCCCCGACAACCCCTTTCCTGCCTCCTAGAACTCCTAGTTCTCTTAGATCTCCTAGAAATGTTAGCACGCGATAACATTCCCGTTATCCCCGAGACTACTTGTTATTTCTCCTTGCCCTTGACATCTGCTCGCGTATGCCGCCGTGCTGCAAAAAATCCTCTTTTTGGCGTTCCATAAGGTGTACGAGCAATACATCTGCCTGATGCAACAATACAATGACTATGTTGGCTATTGCTTCGTCCGACCGCTCGCCGATAGTATCCATATAAAATGCACTGTCGTTGTGATTGGCACATATCCGCCGAGTGCGCAATGTCCGTTCGTCGAATTTGCCCCACAACTCCAAATTATGTACCCGCAGATAGTCTTCGTAATCGAGCAACAACTCCTGTAAACTCGCCCGTGCGACATTGGTAAGTTTTATTTCGGTCTCTTTCGATGTCGCTCCTGCGGCACTGCCCTCGGCTATATTTTGCTTTTCGCTTCGTGCCGCCTGTACCATCTGATCGGTCGTCCTGTCGCCCTTATCCAAAAATCTCGCCACGAAATGACAGGTAATATCGTATATGCATTCCGCTTTCCGAAATGCAATAAGGTTACGATAATCACCGCGCTGCGGCAGAAATTCTCTGTTTTGTTCCATAGGCTTTGGCTTGTTGCTTATATTGGTTTCGTCTCACGTGCCACTTATTTCTAAGAGATCTATGAGTTCTAAGAGATCTAAGATAGCAGCAATGTTGTATTGTTGTTTATTTTATTTGTATGTATGTTTTTTTGTCTATTCTTTCTTGTTTTCTGTTTTCTTATTCCCGTCCCCTGCTTCCTAGAACTCTTAGTTCTCCTATATCTCCTAGAAAGGTTAGCACGTGATAAGATTCCCGTTATCCCCGACAACCCCTTTCCTGCTTCCCAGAACTCTTAGTTCTCCTAGATCTCCCAGAATCGTTAGCACGCGACGAGAAACCCGTCATACCCTAAACTTCCAACTTCTCCACCGTCTCCCTCAGCCTCTCGGTGTCGAGATGGGTGTATATCTCCGTCGTAACTATGCTCTCGTGTCCGAGCATCTCCTGCACCTGCCTAATGCTCGCGCCGCCTGCAAGCAGGTGCGTCGCGAACGAGTGCCGAAATGTGTGGGGACTGACCGTCTTGGTTATTCCCGCCTGTTCGCACGCCTGCTTTATGATTTTGAACACCATCACGCGCGAGAGTTCCTTGCCCCTGTTGCTGAGGAATACCGCCTCCTTGCTGCCCCAACGCTTCTCCTTGCGGTCGTCGAGATAGGTGTAAATGCGCTCTCGCGCGGTATTGCTTATCGGCACGAGACGTTGCTTGTCGCCCTTGCCCTCGACGCGAATGTAGCCCTCGCCGAAAAAGAGGTCGCACATACGCAGGTGTGTCAGTTCAGACACGCGCAAACCGCACGAATAGAGCAGTTCGAGTATCGCCCTGTTGCGCCGCCCCTGCACCGTCTGTGCGTCTATCGTATTGATTATGCGGTCGATTTCCTCCACTGAGAGAGTGTCGGGCAGATGCCGTCCGTACTTTGGCGCAACTATGAACTCCGTCGGCAGCGACTCTACCTTGTCGTTGAGCAGCAGATAGTTGTAAAAACTCTTTATCCCGCTCAAAATCCGTGCCTGCGTGGTTTTCTCCCTTTCGCGCTCGAACAGAAAGGCGAGATACCGCTCTATCATCTGCGGCTCTACCTTCGCGGGCGGCACATCGAACCATCGCAGAATATAATGCTCAAAACCGTTCAAATCGCGCATATAAGCCTGCACGGTATTGTCCGAGAGATGCTTCTCCAACTTTATGTATGTGCGGTAAGCCTTCAACACCCGCTCCCACTTCTCGCCGAACTGCGCCATTTCCCGATGGAGTTTTCTTTCCGCAAAGATAGTAATTTTTAGCGGTATTGCGTATAATGGGTTTCGTCTCACGTGCCGCTTATTTCTATGTTATTGCTTATAACGGGTCGCGTCTCACGTGCCACTTATTTCTAAGAGATCTATGAGTTCTAAGAGATCTAAGATGGCAGCAATGTTTTATTGTTGGTTATTTTATTTATTTGCTTGTTTATTTGCTATGTTTTTGTCTATTCTATTTTTCCGTTTCCTGCTTCCTAGAACTCCCAGTTCTCCTAGATCTCCTAGAATCGTTAGCACGTGATACGATTCCCGTTATCCCCGACAACCCGTTCCCTGCTTCCTAGAACTCTTAGTTCTCCTAGATCTCCTAGAAAGTTTAGCACGCGATGAGATTCCCGTTATCCCCGACAACCCGTCCCCTGCTTCCCAGAACTCCTAGTTCTCCTAGATCTCCCAGAAACGTTAGCACGCGATGAGAAACCCGTTATCCTCGACAAAGACAAAAAGCCCCCTTTACAGAAAGGGGGCTTGGGGGATAGGTAACACACTCGGAACGTATTATTAGGCTTTGCCTAATAATACGTTCCCTTCGGCGCGAATATCAGATACCCGAAATTGAACGACAGATAAAAATTGTTCGTGTCCCTTAACCCGTACTTGCTGAGCGTCAGACTTACAGGACCGAAGAACGACCTATATACCACCGACAAATCCGCCATATACTGCCACTGCGAATTGTCATACCCGCCGTCGCGCCACATCGCGTAAAATCCCGCCCGAACGTGCAGATTGTCTATGATGGTGAATGTCGGCATCAGCCCCGCCGCCGCATAACGCGAGGCGTGGAACTGCGGCATATAAATCATCTGCGAATGGGTTGTCGGCGCGAACTGCGGCAACGACACCTCGGTCGCCTCGTCGTCATTGAATCGCGGGTGATTGGTATATACCGCCTCCGCCCGATAGCCGAGCGAGAACCAGCGGCAGCGCGGCATCTCTATGTATTGCTGCCACTCCACCTTCGCACCCAACCAGTTGCGATGCTTTACCATGCGCTGCAACCGCACCTCGCCATCGCCGTCGATGTACCAATCCGCCAAACGGTCTTTTCCCTCAATGAAAATTCCCGATGCCGAGACCCTTGTTCCGCGCACGGGAAAGAGCGGGTCGTCCAACGTGCTGCGCCTTGCCTGCAACCTCACGCCCGCAAATGCGAAGCGCGAAGGCTCGCTGTCGCCGCGGAACAGATAGTAGTTTTCGCCCAGATTGAGCGTCGCCTGCACCACGCTGCGCTTGGTCGCCGCCACACCGGCACCCACCGACAGGTAATTCTCCTTGTGCTTCTTGCGCTCGGTGTTGTCGATTGCCGTCAGATTGCCGAAATTGCCGTAGAGCGTGTTGCGCACCGAAAAAGTATAAGAGAGGTCGAAAAATACGGGTCGGTGCGGCGCGACTACCACTCGCCCGCCTATCGACCCCGCATTGTAAATCGGTCCGAGATACAACGCCGCGCCCGCTCGCAGAGCCACGCGCCCTATTCGGCTGTACGAGAATGATATGCGCGCCTGATTGTACGCCGTCGATGATATGTTTCCGCCTATCGACAGCCTCATCGACGGGCGCATTCTCAACTGCAATATCGGCACGAACGCCCTTGCCGTCGAATCGTACCTCAACTGCGGATAATCCATCGTAAAATCCTCCTCCGCGATAAGGTCATAGACCTTCGACCGAAACTCTGCGAACGAGCGCACCGTGTCGCGCTCCGCCTCACGTTTCGACAGCATCACCGCCCTCGCATACCGCTCCTGCGGTCGGCTCAACCCCGCGATTTCCATTCCCTTGATGTCGAGTGCCGGCACCCGCGCCCAAAACTCCCTGCGCCGAGCCGCGACCTCACCTGACGTCCGCCGTTCGCCGACCACCGCGAGTATCTCGTCCATACGCTCCATCGTGTCGTCATAACCCTGACGGATTATCTCCTCGCCACGGTCGAAATCGAGCATTCCCGCATCTACCGCGCGGTCTATCATTATGTTGCGCTCCTTGGGCAGGTTGTAATCGGTCTCGTTCTGCATCAGTCTCAACGCTTGGTCGATAAGGTTGCTGTCCTCATCTACGGGCGTGTTGCCGAACGTGCATTTCACGCCTATTATGTGGTCGGGCGCGTAATCCTGCTCCATCGTCCGCCACGGGAAATTGTCGAACAACCCGCCGTCGTACAACAGCATATCCTTGTATTTCAACGGCTTGAATACCAACGGAATCGACATCGACGCCCTTATCGCCTTGCCTATGTCGCCGTCGCGGAATATCACCGCTTTCCGCGCCGTCATATCGCTCGCCACGCAGAAAAACGGCACCATCAGCGAATCGAAATCGCCTCCGCAGGCTATCGTCGCGGGACGGAACAACTCGTTCAGAGCCATATCCACCTGTGCCGACGAGATGAGGTCGGCAGGTATTTTCAAAAATCCGTTCTGTTTCTTTCGCGGCACCCCCGCAGCCCGCGCCTCGCGCCGCCGCCTGATGTCCTCTTTGTTCACGTCGAAATTGAGGTTAAGCAGCGCGGGCGGTGCGTCCTGCTCGGCATAGTATTGGCGGTGCATATCGTCGATACGTCCAGACACCCAACGCTTTACGTCGCCCGACGCCACTATCTCGCACATCTGCTCGGGCGAATATCCCGCCGCATACAGTCCCGCGATAATCGACCCCATCGACGTTCCCGCCACATAGTCTATCGGCACGTCGTTCTCCTCCAACGCCTTGATTACTCCTATATGATACAGCCCTTTGGCTCCGCCGCCGCTCAACACCAAACCTACCTTGTGTCCGCTCCGCACGCCCTCTGTGCGAACGGAGTCCCGCACCTGCGCCACGGCACCCGAAGCGATGCCTGTCGCAAGCAGCAACGTGCAAAATGTGAAAGCGAAACGGCTCATCTTTTTCAAAAAATTCGTAACTTTGTAACCGACTATACCTGTACGGCATAAAGATACGTTAAAAGTACAAATATTCAAAATATGAACAGCAAAATCAATGACCTGCTCACCCGTGTGCAGGAGTTCCACCCCAAGGCGGCTGCCGAAATCGAGGATTTCCGTATCCGTATGCTCGGCAAGAAGGGCGAACTGACGGCTCTTATGGAGGAGTTCAAGACGGTCGCTCCCGAGCGCAAACGCGAACTGGGTCAGCGCATTAACGCCCTCAAACAGGCAGCCCTCGCCAAGGTCGCCGCACTGAAAGAGGAGTTTGCCGACGCCGCTGCCGCCACGCCTGCCATCGAGGATATGACGCGCCCCGGCACTGCCGAAACTCTCGGCTCGCGCCACCCGATTTCGATTGTCAAAAACGAAATTATCGACATATTTTCGCGTCTCGGCTATACGGTCGCCGAGGGTCCCGAGATAGAGGACGACTGGCACGTCTTCTCGGCTCTCAACTTCCCGCCCGAGCACCCCGCGCGCGATATGCAGGATACGTTCTTCATCGAGAAGAACCCCGACATACTGCTCCGCACCCACACCTCGTCGATTCAGGTGCGCACCATGGAACACCAGAAACCGCCTATCCGCGTGATATGCCCGGGTCGCGTATTCCGCAACGAGGCTATCTCCTACCGCGCCCACTGCATATTCCATCAGGTCGAGGGTCTGTATATAGACAAGGGAGTGTCGTTCGCCGACCTCAAACAGTCGTTGCTCTACTTCGCCAAGGAGATGTTCGGCGAGCAGACGCGAATCCGTATGCGCCCGTCCTATTTCCCGTTCACCGAACCATCGGCAGAGGTCGATGTGTCGTGCAACCTCTGCGGCGGCAAGGGCTGCAACGTCTGCAAGGGTACGGGCTGGCTCGAAATCTTGGGTTGCGGTATGGTCGATCCCAACGTGCTGGAAGCCAACGGCATCGACCCGCACGAATACTCGGGTTTCGCCTTCGGTATGGGCGTTGAGCGTATCGCGATGCTCAAATTCGGCGTCAAGGACCTCCGCCTCTACTTCGAGAACGATGTAAGGTTTTTGCATCAGTTCGACAGCAATCTGTAAAAGATTGCTGTCGAACGACGCAAAAACTACATTTGTGTTACCCGCCCCCTAAATCCCCCTCCTGTGAGGGGGACTTATGATAAGGGAAATATAAAAAAGTCATTGCACAACCGAGCAATCGATAACGGTGCGGATACCTGATGGTGGTCTATGCGATGGTTGGTTGCAATCTACCATTGTGAATAACAACATTACTGATACCAGATGATAACTTGCCTGCTTCATAGATCTCTTAGTTCTCTTAGTTCTCTTAGAACTCTTAGAGAAAAGTGGCACGTGAGACGCGACCCGTTATAAGCAATAACATAGAAAAAGCGGCACGTGAAAAGAAAAACATTATAAGCAACAGCATAAAACGCTCCTGCCATCTTAGATCTCTTAGTTCTCTTAGATCTCCTAGAAATAAGCGGCACGTGAGACGCGACCCGTTATAAGCAATAACATAGAAAAAACGGCACGTGATAAGAAAAAC
This sequence comes from bacterium, assembly GCA_963658625.1. Taxonomy (GTDB): domain Bacteria; phylum Bacteroidota; class Bacteroidia; order Bacteroidales; family Rikenellaceae; genus Alistipes. The sequence continues at coordinate 30,602 of CAVKRC010000017.1, read as the reverse complement.
ATTATAAGTAACAGCATAAAACGCTCCTGCCATCTTAGATCTCTTAGTTCTCTTAGAACTCTTAGAAAAAAGCGGCACGTGATAAGTTATCCGTCATACTTTAATTGAACCAAATGCGTAATCCCTTTTGCCTCATACCACTCTGCCTCCTATTGTGCGGCTTCACCGCCCCGCAGCGACGCATTGCACCTGCGCGACAGAGTGCCGACTACATGTTGCAACCCGACACCACCTGCGCCCTGCACCGCTATACCGAAGCGGTAAAACGCCTTGCCATATACGGCGACAGTACGGCGGCACGAGTGGCGGCACAACGCGCTTTGTCTGCCGATTCGACCTACGCCCCCGCGCAATATATGCTTGCGCGATTGGGTGCCGACGATGCGGCGCACGCCGTCGATTACGCACGCCGTGCCTACGAAAGCGATACCACCAACATCACCTACCTCGAAACTCTCGCCGAGGCGACGGTTCGCGCCGCACGCTATGGCGAGGCTATCGACCTCTATACGCAACTTACGCGCCGAGGCAAAGAACCCGACTGGTTCCGCGTTCTTGCACTGCTCTACGAGAGCAACGACCAACCATTCTCGGCTATCGCCACCCTTGACTCGGCAGAGGTGCGTGCGGGCAGATACCCGCTGTTGGTGCGTATGCGCCAACGCCTGCTGCTCTCGACGCTCCAATTCGAGCGTGCCGAGCGCGAAGCGCGGGCTATGATTGCCGAAACTCCCTATATGCCCGACAGTTACATCGCCTTGGCTGACGTCTGCGCTGCCATGGGTCAAGACTCGTTGGCGCAGGCTAACTATATGCAGGCTGTGCGCAAGGCTCCCGACGATGTCGAGGCGTGGGCATCGCTCGCCGAATACTACTACAAGAAACACAACTATCCCGGCTACCTCAATGCAATGGGACACATTTTCGACAGTCCCGCCGTGCCGGTAGAGAGTAAAATCTCCCAGTTCAAGAGTTTTACGACCAATCTCACCTTCTACCGCGACTACTATGCCCAAATCAACGCCTTGGCAGGCAAACTCATAATCCGCTATCCTGCCAACAAAGATGTCATCGACCTCTATACCCAACACCTTATCGCCTCGGGACAGGTCGAACAGGCACTCGTCATATTCAAACAAAACCTCGACGCACGCCACTCCGCACCGGAGGACTACGGCAGGATAATCGAAATCGAGAACTACCTCGACCGTCCCGACTCGGTCGCGCACTACCTTGCGCTGGCTCTGCAACGATTCCCGCGCAATGCCGATATGCACGCCCAACAGGGGCATGTCCGACTGCTCGCCAAACGTTACCCCGAAGCGATTGCCGCCTATAAGGAGGCGATAAAATATGCCCCTACCGACACCCTGCGCGGTCGTATGTGGGGCTACATCGGCGATGCCGAACATCTGCGCGGCGATATGAAACGGTGCTATGCCGCCTTCGACAAGGCTCTGCGCTGCTATGCCGACAACTCGTCGGTGCTCAACAACTACGCCTACTTTTTGAGTGTCGAGGGACGCGATTTGGAGCGTGCCCTTGCGATGGCGACACGCGCCACGGCACTGTCGCAGAACAACCCTACATTCCTCGATACGCAAGCGTGGGTGCTCTATCGGCTCGGACGCTATGCCGAAGCCAAGAAACTGCAACAGCAGGCACTCTCGCTCGACCGCAACAATTCGGCGGAACTCGCCATGCACTACGGCGATATACTCGACGCGCTCGGCGAACGTTTTATGGCACAGACATATTGGCGCAAGGCACTCGAACGCGGTGCCGATGCCACCGCAATCGAGAGCCGTCTGAACGGCTCCTACCGCCCCGCCGCAAACGATAAACCGAAAGGGAAAAAGAGATGAAACCATTGCGTAACATATTGACGCTCTTGTTTGTAGCGACTGCACTCTTTTGCTCCGCCCAATCCGACAATGCGAAAAAGGCTGAACAGCAGCGACGCATAATCGCCAACCTCGAACGCTCCATAGCGCAGGAGGAGAAACAGTTGGCATCGCTCAAAAAGGACAAGTCGTCGGCACAGAAACGGGTGCGCCTGCTTACCGCCCAAATCGAAAAACGCTCCGCACTCATCAAAGCGACAGTGCGCCAAATAGATGCACTCGGCAAGGAGGTCGAGGCGTCGTCCAAGCGTGTCGAGGAGTTGGGCGGACAACTTACGCAACTCGAAGCCTCGTGCCGCGAAATGGTGCGCGCCGCCTATCGTAACTACCGCTACAACAGCATATTGGCATACCTGCTCTCGTCCGATTCCTTCGCCGAGACGGCACGGCGCATAGCCGCCCTGCGTACCGCCACCGAGCGGCGCGGCGAGCAGATGCGCGAGATAGCCGCTCTGCGTGAGGACGTTGCGCGCGAGCGCGAAGTCCTTGCCGCCAAGCGAGAGGAACTCGCCGCAAGCAAACGCAAGTTGGACAAACAGCGCGAGCGACTGCAAGCCGACGCCAAGGCTGCACGGCTGACAGTCAGCCGAATGTCCAAGCAGGAGCAGGCTGTATTGCGCTCGAAAGCGGCTCAGGAACAGCAACTTGACAAGGCAGTGGCGCAACTGCGCCGCTTGACCAAAGGCAACAAGACGGGAGCGTCGTTCTCGTTGCAGACCACCAATCTCCACCTGCCTGTCGTCGGCGGTACAGTCAAACGCTACAACGGCAATATGGCGGAGATTCTCGGTGCTGAGGGCGCGCGCGTCATCTCCATCTACGAGGGCAAGGTGGTCGATGTCAAGCGCAACAAGGTTACCAACAAATACGATGTGTATGTCGCTCACGGCGAATACATCACATCATACGCCAACCTCTCGGCGGTCGTCGTTACCAAGGGTCAGACGCTTGCCCGCGACCAGAAAATCGGAACCATCGGCTCGGCAGTCAATCTATCGACCATGGAGATAGAATACAAACTCGTTTTCGGAATCTACGCACCGTCGCCGAGCATCAAGATGTCGGCAGCCAACTGTTTCAAAAAGAGGTAACGCCGTTAGAAAAAAAGGAAAAAAAAGGAAAGGAAACGAAAGAAAACGAACATTTGATAAAGTGATGGACATCGAATATTTCAACGACGATTGCGCTTATCGCCTGAGCGACAAGGTGTTACTGCGCAAGTGGCTCCGTGAAGTCGCTCACACTGAGGGACTTACGAGAACCGACGGTGCGCGCGGTTACCGCATCGCCCATATCAACTACATCTTCTGCTCGTCGGAGCGGCAGTTGGAATTGAATCGCAAGTACTTGGGACACAACTACTTCACCGACATCATCACATTCGACGACAGCGATTTGGAGGCGGGCGACCTCGCGGGCGATATCTATATCGACGTCGATACCGTTGCCGACAATGCGCTGAAATACAATACATTGCCGCTCGACGAGATGCACCGCGTGATAGTGCACGGCGTGCTGCACCTCTGCGGTCAGAACGACAAAACGCCTGATACCGAGCGCGTTATGCACTCGTTAGAGGATAAGTATCTTGCCCTGCTTGCAAGTATGAAAGATTAGTGGCTAGTTGCTAGTGATTAGTGGCTAGACCATTCGGCGCAAAATGTGCATAGATATATTGTTATAAATTTGAATATCAATAATATAAAAAAAACTAGTCACTAGCCACTAGGCACTAGTCACTTAAATAAAATTATGGAACAGTACGATATAATAGTCATCGGCGCGGGACACGCGGGTTGCGAGGCGGCTTCGGCGGCGGCGCGAATGGGTGCCAAGACGCTGATAATCACTATGGATATGACCAAAATGGCGGCTATGTCGTGCAATCCCGCCGTGGGCGGTGTCGCCAAGGGTCAGATTGTCAGGGAGATAGATGCGCTCGGCGGACAGATGGGCGAGGTTACCGACCTGACAACCATACAGTTCCGTATGCTCAATCGCTCCAAGGGTGCGGCGATGTGGAGCCCGCGCGCGCAGTGCGACAAGACGCGCTTCTCGCAGGAGTGGCGTCGTCGTCTGGAAAACACCGAAAACCTCTATATTTGGCAAGATGCGGTGGTGGAGATACTCTTCGACCGTTCGGGCGATAAATCGCGCGTAAGGGGCGTTAAAACGCGCATGGGCGTGGAGTTCGGAGCGAAGAGCGTCGTGCTGACGGCGGGGACGTTCCTTTCGGGTCTGATGCACTGCGGACGTGCCCACGCGACAGGCGGGCGCGCAGGCGATGCGGCTTCGACGGGAGTTACCGAATCGCTCGTTGGTGTCGGCATAGAGGCGGGCAGAATGAAAACGGGAACGCCCGTGCGGTTGGACGCGCGGACAATCGATTTCGAGGCTCTCGAACCGCAGTACGGCGATGAGGAGCCGGGCAAGTTCTCGTTCTCGGACACGACCGAGCCAGTGAAGCACCAACTGCCTTGTTTCCTTGTATATACGTCGCCCGAAGTGCATGCCATACTGCGCGAGGGTTTTGCCGATTCGCCGCTGTTCAACGGCACGATAAAGGGCATAGGTCCGCGCTACTGTCCGAGCATAGAGGACAAGTTGCGGACGTTCGCTGACAAGGAGCAACATCAGTTGTTCCTCGAACCCGAAGGCGAGGGGACGAACGAATACTATCTGAACGGATTTTCGTCGTCGCTGCCATACGACGTGCAGATGAGGGCGTTGCACCGCATCGATGGTTTGGAGGACGTACACGCATACCGTGCGGGGTATGCCATAGAGTACGACTATTTCCCGCCGACGCAGTTGCGCCATACGTTGGAGAGCAAAGTGGTTGATAATCTGTACTTTGCGGGGCAAGTGAACGGCACGACGGGGTACGAAGAGGCTGCTGCTCAGGGACTTGTGGCGGGAGTGAATGCCGCATTGCGGGTGCAGGGGCGCGAGCCGTTCGTGTTGCAGCGCGACGAGGCGTATATAGGAGTCCTTATCGACGACCTCGTAACGAAAGGGGTAGATGAACCCTATCGAATGTTCACCTCGCGAGCCGAGTACAGAATTTTGCTCAGGCAGGACAATGCCGACCTGCGACTTACTCCGCGCGGTCGGGAATTGGGGCTGGTAGGTACGGCAAGGTGGCAAAAATTCGCAGAAAAAAAATCGCGCGTAGAATCGCTTATTCAGTACGTCCGTTCGCACAGCGTCAAAATATGCGAAATTCAGAACTATTTAATTTCGCTCGGTTTGCCGCCGCTTGCGCAGGGTTGCAAGATATTCGACCTCGTTTTGCGGAACGGTGTAACGCTTGCGGGCGTTATTGCCGCGCTGCCTCGTCTTGCCGAATTTGTGGAGAAGGCGGGCATCGGTGCCGACGAAATAGAGGAGGCGGAGATTGAAATCAAGTACAGCGGTTACATCGAGCGCGAGCGCGCGGTTGCCGAGAAGTTGCACCGTTTGGAAAATATCGCCATTCCTGTCGATTTCGACTATTCGGCAATGCAGTCGCTGACCATCGAGGCGCGGCAGAAGTTGATGCGCATTCGTCCCGTTACCATAGGGCAGGCGTCGCGTATTCCGGGTGTGTCGCCCGCGGACGTGAATGTGCTGTTGGTGAAGTTCGGAAGATAGGCGGTCTCGGGTATGACGGGTCGCGTCTCACGTGCCGGAGTTTTCTAGGAGATCTAAGAGAACTAGGAGTTCTAGGAGTTCTAGGAGGGCAGGAGACTCTTGCAATATATAAACAATGGTAGATGCCAACTCACGCGCAAAATGCGCGTGTGGTATGATGTTTTTTGATTTGCATTGCGTGCAGCAATGCAAAATGTTCCACGGGGAACGTAAAAAAAATAGGCAGGCTTTACGCCTGCCTATTTTACTAATCACTAATCACTATCCACTAAATCAAGGTTGTCCAGCCGTATTTGTCCTCGGCTCTGCCGTATTGAATGTCTTGCAGGGCGTTGTAGAGGGCGAGGGTTTTCGTACCGACATCGGTGCCGTAGGAGATGCGGTCGCCTGTCTGTAAATCGACTATCGTGCCGATAGGCGAAATGGCGACGCCTGTGCCGCAGGAGCCTGCTTCGTCGAAAGTCGGCAGTTCTGCCAATTCGACGGGGCGTTCCTCGACCGTCATACCCATATCGGCTGCCAATTGGCGCAACGAACGGTTGGTAATCGACGGCAGAATGGAGGTCGAACGGGGCGTGATATAGCGGTTGCCCTTGATTCCGAAGAAGTTGGCTGCGCCGCACTCCTCGATATATTTATGCTCGACGGAGTCGGAGTAGATGACTGCCGAGTAGCCCAATTCGTGGGCATTTTCGTTTGAAAGCATACTCGATGCGTAGTTGCCGCCCGCCTTGACGTCGCCTGTTCCACGTGGAGCAGAGCGATCCTGACTGCGGTCGATAGCGACTGTAATTGGGTGGATACCCTCTTTGAAATAGGGTCCGACGGGCGATGCGTAGATGATGAGTGTCGCCTCCTGCACGGCGCGGACGCCCAAGCATGGCTGCGAACCGAGTAAAATCGGGCGCAGGTAGAGCGTTGCGCCCGTTTCGTAGGGCGGAACAAAGTCGATATTGCGTCGCACTATTTCGATGCACGCCTCGACGAATAACTCTTCCGGTGGTATGGGCAGGCACAATTTGCGCGCCGATGCCTGCATACGGCGGGCATTGTCGGCGACGCGGAAAAGGCGCACGCGCCCGTCTGCCCCGCGAAATGCTTTCAAACCCTCGAAGCATTCCAATCCATAGTTGAGGCACGCTGCCGAAATGTGCAGCGATATGTATTCGTCGGCGGTGTAGAGGGGCGCGCCCCATTTGCCCTCCTTAAATTCGATGCGCACATTTTCGGTGGTGCGCGTATAACTGAAACCTAACTCTTTCCAATTCATAGCGTTATCTATTGTTTGCGCGATGTTCCACGAGGAACATCGCGCAGTTTTCTTTCTTTTATTTCGGTATCGGTAAGGCGGTTTTTTACAAAGGTAGATCGCCACGTCCTGCGCATAGACCGTTGTTGGGTATCAACATCTTTATCGGTTGCTTGGGCTCGCGATGACACAAGTTTTTAATTTCGCTACCCTACTACGGCACCTGCGGAGGTTGTTTCGTCGGGCGAAAGCAGACGCAGTTTGCCCGATGCGTCCTCTGCCATAAGAATCATACCTTGCGAAACGATGCCCTTCAACTCGCGTGGAGCGAGATTGACAAGCACTAAAACCTGCTTGCCGACCAACTCCTCGGGCGAATAGTGTTCTGCTATGCCCGAGACTATGGTGCGGTGGTCGATACCCGTGTCGATGGTCAGTTTGAGCAATTTCTTGGTCTTGGCAACCTTTTCGGCTGCCAAAATCGTCGAAACGCGAATATCCATCTTTTGGAAATCGTCGAACGAGCACTCCTCTTTCTGCGGAGCCGCCTTGACTTCGGCTGCCATATTCGCCGCCTTGATTGCTGCCAACTTGTCCAACTGACGCTGCACGACCTCGTCCTCGATTTTCTCGAACAGCAGTTCGGCTTTGCCGATTTCGTGTCCCGCAGGGATTAAATCCATACGACCCAACTGCTCCCAATCGAACTTGTCGGCAACGAGCATTTTCATAATTTTCTCCGCCGTGAACGGCATAAACGGCTCGCAGGCGATGGCGATATTCGCCGTAATCTGCAAGGCGATGTTGAGTATCGTTTTAACGCGCTCTGCGTCGGTCTTGATGAGTTTCCACGGCTCGGTGTCGGCGAGGTACTTGTTGCCGATGCGGGCGAACGACATAGCGTCCTTCAACGCCTCGCGGAAGCGGTAGTTTTCGATATTGTTTTCGAGCGAACTCTTTATCTGCCCCAACTCGTCGATTGTCGCACGGTCGTAGTCGGTCAGCGCGCCACAGGCAGGCGTTTTACCCTCGAAATACTTGTGAGTCAGCACCAAAGCGCGGTTTACGAAGTTGCCCAAAACGGCAACCAACTCGTTATTGTTGCGTGCCTGATAGTCCTTCCAAGTGAAGTCGTTGTCCTTGGTTTCGGGGGCGTTGGCGCACAGAACGTAGCGCAAGACGTCCTCCTTGCCCGGGAACTCCTCCAAATACTCGTTGAGCCAGATAGCCCAGTTGCGCGAGGTGGAAATCTTGTCGCCTTCGAGGTTGAGGAACTCGTTGGCAGGCACGTTGTCGGGCAGTATGTAGCCGCCGTGAGCCTGCAACATCGACGGGAAGACAATGCAGTGGAAAACGATGTTGTCTTTGCCGATGAAGTGGACGAGTTTGGTGTCGCCGCTCTTCCAGTATTTCTCCCAATCGGGTGTAAGTTCCTTTGTAGCAGAGATATACCCTATCGGCGCATCGAACCATACATAGAGCACTTTGCCCTCGGCTCCCTTGACCGGTACGGGTATGCCCCAGTCGAGGTCGCGGCTGACGGCACGCGGTTGCAGACCGCCGTCGAGCCAACTCTTGCATTGCCCATAGACGTTGGATTTCCACTCCTTGTGTCCCTCCAAAATCCATTTGCGCAGGAATGGTTCGTACTCATTCAGAGGCAGATACCAGTGTGTAGTCGCACGCTTGACAAGCGGCGAACCCGAGATGGCGGAGTGGGGATTTATCAACTCGTCGGGCGAGAGTGTCGCGCCGCACGCTTCGCATTGGTCGCCATAGGCGCGCTCGTTGCCGCAACGCGGGCAGGTGCCGACGATGTAGCGGTCGGCGAGGAACGTCTGTGCCTCCTCGTCGTAGTACTGCTCGGTGGTGCGCTCGATGAATTTGCCGTCGTCGTACAGTTTGCGGAAAAACTCGGACGCCGTCGCCGTATGGACGGGCGAGGTGGTGCGCGAGTAGATGTCGAACGAGATGCCGAGTCCCTCGAACGACTTTTTGATTATTGCGTGGTAGCGATCGACGACCTGCTGGGGCGTGATGCCCTCCTTTTTGGCTTTTATGGTAATCGGCACGCCGTGCTCGTCGCTGCCGCAGATGTGGATTACATCGCGACCGCGCAGACGAAGGTAGCGCGTATAGATGTCCGACGGGATATATACGCCTGCCAGATGCCCGATATGGACGGGTCCGTTGGCATAGGGCAACGCCGAAGTGATAAGGTAGCGTTTGTACTCTTTTGACATAGTTGTTGTGTATTTGGGGACAAAGTTAATAAAAATCGCGGTAAGTATGACGGGAAGGGCATCACGTGCTAACCTTTCTAAGAGATCTAGGAGAACTAGGAGATCTGGGAAGCAGGGAAGTTGATAAAACACAAAACAATATACCTGCTTATCTTAGATCTCTTAGGACTCTTAGTTCTCTTAGATAAAAGCGGCACGTGATAAGTTACCCGTTATGCTTGAATGCCTCGACTGCCTTTTGGACGGAGCCGTGGAGCAGAAGCAGGCGGCGGGCTTGGTCGTAAGGCAGGCCGAGTTCTTCGACTATCATACGGGTGCCGCGGTCGATCAACTTCTTGTTGGAGAGTTGCATATTGACCATACGGTTGCCGCGGACGCGACCGAGCGCAATCATCGCCGTGGTCGTTATCATATTGCAGACGAGTTTCTGCGCCGTGCCCGACTTCATACGCGAACTGCCCGTAACCACCTCGGGTCCAACGACCGTCTCGATGGCTATCTCGGCAGCCTCGCCGAGCGGAGAGTGCGGATTGCTCGAAACCGATGCCGTAAGGCAGCCTGCCGCGCGTGCGGCTCGGATTGCACCGATGACGTAAGGCGTTGTACCCGAGGCGGCTATGCCGACGACCGTGTCGAGCGGGGTGATGTCGTGCGCTTGCAGGTCGCGCCAGCCTTGTTCGGTATCGTCCTCTGCACCCTCGACCGGTGTGCGCAGGGCAGTGTCGCCACCTGCGATAATGCCGATAACGACCGTCGGCGGCATACCGAATGTCGGCGGAACCTCGGAAGCGTCGAGTACGCCGAGACGCCCGCTCGTGCCTGCGCCCATATAGAAAAGTCGTCCGCCGCGGCGCATACGGTCGATAAGAAGCGAGACGAATGTCTCGATTGCGGGCATTGTGCGCTGTACGGCATCTGCCACACGGTGGTCTTCGCGGTTGATGCACCGCAGTATCTCGTGGACGGATTTATGCTCCAAATCGTCGTAAAACGACGGCTCTTCGGTGATTCTGCGGAATGCGGGCGCGGGTGCGGCAGGTGTGGCGGCGGGTTGTGGAGCGCGGTCGGAATGGTAGGCAACCAACCCTTCCATGGGCGAGCGGACGATGCCGCCCAACTCCATATCGGCGTGGCGTAGGGCGTCGGCGAGCGGTGCCGCAAAATAGTGGGCTATCGAGCCGACGAACCACACGGGCGCGGCGGGATACTGCGCCACATTGCGGCGCAGGAAGCGCGCAAAGCAATCGGAGACGAGGTCGCGGATATAGTCGTCGTCGAGTCGTGCCGCAAGGAACGGCGCGAACGAAGCGAGGAATCGGTTTGCCATCGGTCGGCGGTAGATGCGGTCGAGAATCGTTGCCTGCGAGAGGTCGGGGAACTCGCGTGCGAAATCGTGGCGGATATGTTCGGGTGCCGTGCCTTTGAGCACATCGGCTATGAGCGTGCGCCCCAGCACTGCCCCACTGCCCTCGTCGCCCAAGATGTAGCCGAGTGCGGGGACGTTCTGCACGATATGCCCGCCCTCGCAGAAGCACGAGTTGGAGCCTGTGCCGAGAATGCAGACTATGCCGCGTTCCTCTCCGACCGTGGCGCGGGCTGCGCCATCCATATCGCTGTAAACTTCGACGTCGGAGCAGTCTGTGGCGCGCTGCAACTCCTCGCGCAGCAGGGCGACCTTGTCGAATGCCGCGCCTGCGCCGTAGAAAAATATGCGTTCGACGGCGTATTGCTTCGCGATGGGCGCGATTTGCGCTTTTAAGAGGTCGAAAATCTCCTCGCGTGAGCGAATGAAGGGATTTATCCCCTCGCTTGCGAATCGGTGCAGAATCGCCCCGTTTTGCGTATCGGCGACCGTCCAGTCGCATTTGGTGGAGCCGCCGTCGGCGATAAGTGTTTTCATTTTTTTAAGTGGCTAGTGTCTAGTGATTAGTGGCTAGACCGTTTTTATAAGGTAAATATGGTTTATAGGGATTATAAGGCAAATAATAATTTTGCAAAGAAACTAGTCACTAGCCACTTTTTTCCGTAACAGTATCATACCGGCGAACATAATTGCGGCATTGACGATAAGCAGTTCGTAGCTGAATGTGTAGCCGTTGAACCAGCGTTCGGAGTTGGTCTGCAAAATGTAGCACAGCGCGGGTGCGATTATCGCCACGACGAAAACGTAGCGGTCGCGCACCTGCCATTTGGTCAGTATGCCGAATGCGAACATTCCCAAAATCGGTCCGTAGGTGTAACTTACAAGCGTATAGACCGCATCTATCGCATTGGTGTTGTTGAGTGCGTACAAAGCCAATACCACCGCGAACATCGCTGCCGCCATCGCTATATGGACGCATTTGCGGACGCGGGTAAGGCGCGCCTCGTCGAACCGTTTTTGCCCGTCGAGAACATCGACCGTAAATGAGGTCGTAAGTGCCGTGAGTGCCGAACCCGCAGCCGAATAGGTCGATGAAATCAATCCGAGAACGAACATAATGCCCACAATCAAAGGTATTTGCGGCGATGTGGCTACCGCCGCGAAAACATTGTCCGATTCCGCCGGCAGGCTTATGCCCGTGCGGTCGGCGAAAATGTAGAGCATTGCGCCGAGAACGAGGAACAGGAATATGACGACGGTTTGCAACAGGCTCGACAGCACGATGTTTTTCTGCGCATCGGTGCGGTTGCGGCACGAGAGGTTGCGCTGCATAAGGTCTTGGTCGAGTCCCGTCATCGCGATAAGGGCGAATACGCCCGCAAAAAACTGTTTGAAAAAGTAGCGGCGGTCGTTCACGTCGTCGAAAAAAAATATGCGCGAGTAGTCGCTGTCGGCAACTGCCGAGACCATCTGTCCCGCCGACATATCGAGCCGACCGACGATAAATACGATGCACAGCACGATACTCGCCAGCAGGCAGAGCGTTTTAAGCGAGTCTGTCCATATCAGGGATTTGACGCCGCCCTGAAATGTGTAGAGCAGTACTAACACTACCATAATCGCCGCATTTGCCCAAAACGGCACTCCGCAAGGCTCGAACAGCAACAGTTGCAGCACCACGCAGACGAGGTAGAGCCGCACCGATGCGCCGAGCAGTTTGGAGATGAAGAATGCCCACGCGCCCGTCTTGTGGGTGCCGCTGCCGAAACGCTCCTCCAAGTAGCCGTAAATCGAAACGAGCTGCATACGGTAGAAAAGCGGAATCAGCACGAAGGCGATGACCAACTGTCCGACGAAAAAGCCGAGAGCCATTTGGAAATAGGAGAAGCCGCTCGCGGCGACCATACCCGGCACGGAGACGAAGGTTACGCCCGACATTGCCGCGCCTATCATGGCGAACATGACGACGTACCATTTCGAGGCGCGGTTGCCGACGAAAAAGCCCTGATTGTCGGCACGCTTGCCGGCGATGTAAGCCACTGCGAATAGCAGTGCGATGTAGGCGGCTATGACCGCCGCAACGATTGCAGGTTGCATAGTGTTCGGTGTTAGTGGGACAAAGATAGTAAATTTTAGTGGTATCGGGTATGACGGGTTTGTCGGGGATAACGGGAAGGTCGTCACGTGCTAACGTTTTCTAGGAGATCTAAGAGAACTAGGAGTTCTAGGAAGCAGGGAGAGGGTTTGTTGGGTATGACGGGAATGTTGTCGGGTGCTAACGTTTTCTATGAGATCTAGGAGAACTAGGAGTTCTGGGAAGCAGGGAGAGGGTTTGTTGGGTATGACGGGAATGTTGTCGGGTGCTAACGTTTTCTATGAGATCTAGGAGAACTAGGAGTTCTGGGAAGCAGGGAGAGGGTTTGTTGGGTATGACGGGAATGTTGTCGGGTGCTAACGTTTTCTAGGAGATCTAGGAGAACTAGGAGTTCTAGGAAGCAGGAAATGGGTTTGTCGGGGATAACGGGAAGGTCGTCACGTGCTTACATTTCTAGGAGATCTAGGAGAACTAGGAGTTCTGGGAAGCAGGGACGTTGATTAAACACAAAACAATATACCTGCTTATCTTAGATCTCTTAGAACTCATAGATCTCTTAGAAAAAGCCGCACGTGATATGCAACCCGTTATACCCTACAATCTGTCGAGGCACGACAGGATTATGCGTGCGCTGTCGCGGATCTCGGAGTCGGTGATGGTCAGTGGCGGCGAGATGCGGAATGCCGTATCGCAATAGAGGAACCAGTCGCTCATAATGCCCTCGCAAGCGAACATCTCCATCATACGGAACATCTTGTCGGAATCGCCCAGTTCGACCGCCAACAGCAGTCCGCTGCGGCGGATTTCGCGCACCTGCGGGTGGTCGGCGAGCAATGTTTCGTACAGTGCGCCCTTGCGCTCGACATCGGCGACAACATCGTTTTTAAGCAGATAGCGCATTGCCGCAAGTCCTGCCGCACAGCAGACGGGGTGTCCGCCGAATGTGGTTATGTGTCCGAGCGCGGGATCGTGTTGGAGCGTATCCATAATCTCGTTGGAGGAGACGAATGCCCCGAGCGGCATACCACCGCCGAATGCCTTGGCAAGGCAGACTATATCGGGCGTAACACCGTATTTGGTCATGGCGAACATCTCGCCCGTGCGCCCCATACCCGTCTGAATCTCGTCGAAAATCAGCATTGCGCCGACCTCCGTACAACGCTTGCGCAGTGCCGCGAGGTAGCCCTCTTTCGGCGGTCGCACGCCCGCTTCGCCCTGCACCGGTTCGCACAGCACGCAGGCGGTAGCCTCGGTGATTTGGGCAAGGTCGTCGAAATCATTGAAATCAATCGCTTTGCAGGCGGGCAGCAGTGGGCGGAATGCGTTTTTCCACTCCTCGCCCTCGGGTTCGCCCATCATACTCATCGCACCGTGCGTGGAGCCGTGGTAGGCGCGGCGCATGGAGATCATCTCGGCGCGGCGGGTGTAGCGTTTGGCGAGTTTGAGCGCGCCCTCGACCGCCTCGGCTCCCGAATTGACGAAATAGACGCTGCGCAACGGTGCGGGCATCAGAGCCGTGATTTCGGTGGCGTAATCGACCTGCGGGCGTTCTATCATCTCGCCATAGACCATAATGTGCATATAGCGTTCCGCCTGACGCTTGACAGCCTCGATGACATCGGGGTTGGCATGACCCGCGTTGCTGACCGAGACCCCCGCGACGAGGTCGTAGTAGGGTTTGCCCTCGGGCGTGTAGAAAAAGACCCCTTCGGCGCGCTCGACGGGTATCATTAGCGGCGAGGGCGAGGTCTGCCCGACATGGGCGAGGAATCGGCGGCGGAGAATGTTCTGTTCGTTCATATCTATATCGTTTTCGGACACATTTGCAAGTGCGGCGGTTGCCGGAGTGCAAATTATTAGTACATTTGCACGGGATTTGTACCGCAGCACATCGACAAAAGTACACAAAAAGAGAGTGAGACGGAAACAAACCGACGTTTTATTTTGTGAAACGAATCCGCGGGAGATTGTTGGAAAAGTGTGTGAAAGAAGACAATTGCAGGATTTTCAATCATGAAATTTGACAACAGAATCGTTCTTATCACCGGCGGAGCGTCGGGCATAGGAAAAATCATGGGACGCCTTGCACTCGAACGCGGGGCAAAGGCGTTGGTAATTTGGGACATCAACAGCGAAAACATCGACCGGGTGGCAGCCGAATACGGAAGTCGGGGACGCGTGTCGGGGTATTGCATTAATGTTGCGGACCCGGCGGCTGTCGAGGCTGCCTATTCCCGCGTCAAGGCGGAGGTCGGCGATGTGGATATTCTCATCAACTGCGCGGGCATCGTGCGCGGAAACCGCACGTTCGACCGTCAGAGCGTGGAGGATATTCGGCTGACGATGGACGTGAACGCTACGGCACCCATGGTGGTGGCGTTGCAGATGCTGCCCGATATGATAGCGCGCAACTCGGGGCATATCTGCAACATAGCCTCGGCAGCGGGTATGCTGTCGCTGCCGAAGATGTCGGTGTATGCCGCGAGCAAGTGGGCGGTGATAGGCTGGTCGGACTCGGTGCGCATAGAGTTGCAGCAGATGCACTCGGCGGTGAGGGTAACGACCGTTGCGCCCTACTTTATCAATACGGGTATGTTCGACGGCGTGCGCTCGCGGTTGTTCCCGATACTCGACCCCGAACGCACCGCACTCAAAATAGTGCGTGCGATAGAGCGGAACAGGGATTTCCGCGGGTTGCCGTTCGGATTTCACTTTATACGTTTTTGGCAGGGGGTATTGCCCGTCGCACCGTTCGATTTCATCTTCGGAAAGTGCTGCGGAATATACTCGGTAATGGATCATTTTACAGGAAGAAAGTAATGAAGTATGATGGGAAGCGTCTCACGTGCCAACGTTTTCTGGGAGATCTAAGAGAACTAAGAGTTCTGGGAAGCAGGGAAGTGATAGAACAATCCTGCTTATCTTAGATCTCTTAGAACTCGCAGTTCTCTTAGAAAAAACCACACGCGATAAGTTACCCGTTATCCCCGAAACACTATGCAGAACACACCGACCGACAAAATTTCGGGCATGGTTGCCGCACAGCGGCAATTCTTTGCCGACGGAGCGACAATCGACCTGCAATTCCGCAGGGACGCGCTCGAAACATTGCGTAGAGCAATCCGCAAGTGGGAACAGCCGCTCGCCGAGGCGTTGTGGCAGGACCTGCACAAATCCTATGAGGAGGCTTATATGACCGAGTTGAGCATAGTGCTCGGCGAGATAGACAACCACCTGCGCCATCTGCGGCGTTGGGCGGCTTCCGAACGTCGGCGCACTCCGCTCAAAATGTTCCCGTCGAGCAGCAGGATAGTTACCGAGCCGCTCGGCACGGTGCTTATCCTCGCGCCGTGGAACTACCCCGTGCAGTTGTTGCTCAATCCGCTCGTGGGCGCGATTTCGGCTGGTTGCACCGCCGTATTGAAGCCCTCGCCCTACACGCCGAACGTGGCGCGGGTGTTGGAGCAGATGATACGCGATGCCTTCGCCGAGGAGTATGTCGGCGTGGTGCAGGGCAATCGCGAGGTCAATGCCGCGCTGTTCGAGGAGCGGTTCGACCTGATTTTCCTCACGGGCAGTCCCGAACTCGGGCGCGTGGCGATGAACGCGGCGGCGCAGAATCTGACGCCCGTGGTACTCGAACTCGGCGGCAAAAGCCCGTGCATAGTCGATGACGATGCCGACATAGCCCTTGCCGCGCGGCGCATAGCGTGGGGAAAGTGTCTGAATGCGGGGCAGACCTGCATTGCACCCGACTATGTGCTGGTACACCATTCGCGAAAGCAGGAGTTGGTCGAGGCGTTGGCGCGCGAGTTCAAGGCTTTGTTAGGCGACAATCCGCAGGAGAGCCGCCACTATGTGCGCATAGTGAACGAGCGGGCATTCGACCGTCTGACGGGTTATTTGCAGGGGTGCAACATTCTTTGCGGCGGGCATACCGACCGTGCCGACCGATACATCGAACCGACGGTAATAGACGGCGTTACGCCTGCATCGGCAGTGATGAAGGAGGAGATTTTCGGTCCCATACTGCCGATTCTGACCTTCGGCACCACGTTGGAGGCGGTGTATTACGTCCGTATGCACGAAAAACCGTTGGCATTGTACTACTTCGGCTCGAAGCGTCGGGCGCGCGAGGTGGTGCGCTACACGTCGGCGGGCGGAACGTGCATCAACGATACGATTATGCACATAGCCAACGAGAATGTGCCGTTCGGCGGCGTTGGCAATTCGGGTATGTCGGCATACCACGGTCGCGACAGTTTTCTGGCATTTTCGCACCGCCGCGCGGTCATATCCACACCGACATGGATTGATTTGCCGTTCCGCTATATGCCGTACAGGTGGTGGAATATGGTAAAGAAAATCTTGTAATATTGGGTATGACGGGGTGCGCGTCGCGTGCTTACGTTTCTAAGAGATCTAAGAGAACTAAGAGTTCTACGAAGCAGGGGACAATTTTGTTTTGCGGGGCTGTCAAGCCCCGCAAAAACTATCGGTTAATCACGTTCAAATGCTTTCAATTGCGCGATTTCGGTTGCCCAGCGGTTTTCGTCGGGGGTTTCGAGGATAAGCGGAATGCCGTCGAAAAGCGGTGAGCGGGCGATGAAGCGGAAGCACTCCCAACCTATCGCGCCGTCGCCGAGCGGAGCGTGGCGATCGACGTGGCTGCCGAGCGGTTTCATCGCGTCGTTGAGGTGCATACCGCGCAGATATTTCAATCCTATTATACGGTCGGCTTCGTCGAACGTGCGGCGGCAAGCCTCCTCGCTGCGCAGGTCGTAACCTGCGGCGAAGGCGTGGCAGGTGTCGATGCAGAAGCCCACGCGCGATTTGTCCTCGACCTTGTCGATTATATGGGCGATATGCTCGAATGCGAAACCGAGGTTGGAACCTTGTCCCGCCGTATTCTCGATAACCGCCGTAACGCCGTGCGTGCGGTCGAGGGCGATGTTTATCGACTCGGCAACGCGGTCCAACGAGAGCATCGTCGTGATTTGGTTGAGGTGGCTGCCGGGGTGGAAGTTGAGGCGGTCGAGACCCAACGCCTCGCAGCGCGACATCTCGCCGATGAACGATTCGCGCGAACGCTCCAACGCCTCGCGCTCGGGGTGTCCGAGGTTGATGAGGTAGCTGTCGTGGGGCAGAATTTGCGCGGGCGTGTAGCCGTGTTCGGCGCAGGCGCGACGGAATTTTTCGCATTGCTCCGCCGTGAGTGCGGGGGCACTCCATTGCCGTTGGTTTTTGGTAAAGAGGGCGAAAGCCGTCGCCCCTATATCGCTTGCATTGGCGGGTGCATTCTCCACTCCGCCCGCTGCACTGACGTGCGCTCCAAAGTATTTCATAAGCCTTACAGAACGATTGGTTGTATGGCAAAGGTAACGAAAAATGACTATATTTGCACCGAATTCAAACAAAACGACATACGATATGAGAAAAGTCTTTACAATTTTCACGATTCTTTGTACGGTTACGGCGATGTCGGCATCGGCGCAGGTGAGCGTCGAGGCGGCGACCCCGCAGGAACAGCCCGCGTTTGAAAACAAGGTCAAGACCGATGAGGCGCAACCCGAATTTTCGAGCCTTGCCAAGTTGAAGGCGGAGCGCGCGGCGATACGCAAGGAGCGCAACACCATAGAGTTCAATGTGGGCGTGAACGGTTCGCTGTCGAATTTCAACAGCAAGTGGCAGGACGTGAACGGTAGCGTGAACTCCATCACGGGCATTGCCAACATACTGTTCACCCATTCGTACAAGAAGGACAAATTCTCGATAGACAACAAGTTCACGGGCAAGATAGGTGCCACGAGCAAATCGTCGGCTTGGACCAAAAGTCAGGACGAGTGGTTCGTTTCGACCGCGCCCGCATACAAGATTTCGGACAACTGGAATTTCGGTGCAATCGTCTCGCTGCGTTCGCAGTTCGCCAACGGCGTAGATGACAAGAACAACCGCACGAGCCGCTTTTTCTCGCCTGCCTATCTGAATGTTTCGGTCGGTTTCACATACGTCTGCCCGAACAAGAAATTCCCGATTAAAATCAACCTCTCGCCTATATCCATGAATGCGACCTACGTTACGAGCAATACCGTACATGACGTATTTTTCAACAAAAAGGGATTCAAGAAAGCGGACGGCAGTGCAATCACCTACAACGATTACAAGGCTGACCACTCGTTGCTTACGCCCGAGCAGCGCAATACGGCGTATTGCTACGGCTTGACGCTGTCGAACGGCAATTCGCGTTACGAGGGCGGTTCGTCGATTCAAATCGATTTCGACCGCACGTTCGGCAAGAGAGAGGTATTCCGCTACCGCACGACGCTTTACGGATTCTACGGCTGGATAAACGAGATTACGCAGCAGTCGGACAAGGATATGGACTACGAGCACCTGTTGCCGACCCTGCGCTGGGAGCATACCATCGACATCAAGGCGACGAAGTACCTCTCGACGCAGTTCTATTTCCAGATGTACTACAACAAGGCGCAGGTCAATGCCTTGCAGACGCAGATTATTCTCGGAGTGGGACTGTCGTACACGTTTAAGAATAAGTAGAACTAGTGGCTAGTGGCTAGTGGCTAGTGGCTAGTGGCTAGTGGCTAGTGGCTAGTGAAATGTATAAAAAAGTATAAAGATAGTTATTGTTTTTATTTTTCTGTTTTCTTTCATTCTAAACCGAATGGACTAGTCACTAATCACTAGACACTAGCCACTTAAAAAATATGAAATACATTAACCGACATAGCATTTTCACGGCGATTGTGGTCGTGGCGATATTCCTTGTGGGGTGGCTCGTGGGGTGTTCCTACGGGCGGCGCGTAACGGGCGAGCAGGTGTCGATGTTGCTTTCGCGCATATCGGACGGCGGAAAGGTCGGGCGCGTGGTGTCGATGATAGAACACGATTACGTCGATTCCATTCCTGCCGACTCGATTGCCGAGGTAGCCATTCCTGCGATGCTGAAAGTGCTTGACCCGCACTCGGTCTATATTCCCGCCCGCGAGTTCGAGCAGACCGAGGAGCCGTTGCAGGGCGAGTTCGACGGTATAGGCGTGGTGTTCAATATGGCGACCGACACGGTCATCGTGCTGAACGTGATTCCGTCGGGTCCGAGCCAAAAGGCGGGCGTGCAGGGCGGCGACCGCATAATCAAGGTGAACGACACCCTTATCGCGGGGCAGAAGATGACAACGACGTCGGTGATGAAGCGTCTGCGCGGAAAGCGCGGGACGCAGGTGCGTCTGTCGATAGAACGGCAGGGCATAAAGGATTTGGTCGATGTTACGGTTACGCGCGACGCAATACCGTTGCACAGCGTCGAGGCGGCGGTGATGCTGACGGACAGCGTGGGATTCATAAAACTCTCGCAGTTCTCGCGCACCTCGTACAGGGAGGTCAGCGAGGCGATTGCGCGTCTGCGCAAGGAGGGTATGACCTGTCTCGTGTTCGACCTGCGCGGTAACAGCGGCGGTTTTCTCGACCAAGCGATATTGATTGCCAACGAGTTCCTGCCGGCAAAAAGCCTTATAGTATATACCGAAGACCGTCATCACAAGCGCACGATGCAGTACAGCGACGGGCGCGGTTCGGCGACCGACCTCGCGTTGGCGGTGCTGATAGACGAGGGCAGTGCATCGTCGAGCGAAATTCTCGCGGGGGCGTTGCAGGACAATGACAGGGGGACAATCATAGGTCGCCGCTCGTTCGGCAAGGGGTTGGTGCAGTCGCAGGTGGAGTTCGGCGACGGCTCGGCGATGCGTCTGACCGTGGCGCGCTACTATACGCCGACGGGACGTTCGATTCAGAAACCCTACTCGGCGGGCAATGACGACTACGAGATGGACATAATCAACCGCTTCAAACACAATGAGTTTTTCTCGGCGGACAGCATCCGCTTCGCCGATTCGCTGCGTTTCACCACGCCGAAAGGACGCACGGTCTATGGCGGCGGGGGCATTATGCCCGACGTGTTCATGCCGCTCGATACGACCAATGTTACGAAATACTATGCGGAGGTGAGCGGGCGCAACATCTTGTACCGCTACACGATAGATTACTCTGACCGTCATCGTGCCGAGTTGAGCGCGGCGCATACGACAGCCGACCTGCGCAGAATGTTCGATGCGGACAAGGGTATGTTCGACCGATTTGTCGCATACGCGGCGGCGCAAGGCGTCAAGCCCGTACCGCGCGACATCGCACGCTCGCGCAAAATCATCGAGGCGCAGTTGCGCGCATTCATCGCCCGCAACTCCGAGTTGGACAACAGCGCGTTCTACTACTTTATCTATCCGATTGACAATACCATGGTGAGGGCGGTGGAGAGTTTTTAGTGGCAGGGAAGGGGGTTGTCGGGGATAACGGGAATCTTATCGCGTGCTAACGTTTTCTATGAGATCTAAGAGAACTAAGAGTTCTGGGAAGCAGGAAACTAATTTGATTTGCGGGGCAAAAGCCCCGCAAAAAGTATCCGCTAATCATTGACCACTGTACCGAGCCAGTAGCGCATCGGCGTCCTTGACCGATTCGCGGCACCAGCGGTAGAGCAGTTGCGTATGGCGGGCGGCGGACAGTCGCCAGTCGGCGACCTCGCGGCGCATACGTTGCGAAAGGATATAGATGAGGATTGCCGCCGAGGCGGAGACGTTGAGGCTCTCGACCAGACCGCACATCGGGATTCGCAGAAACTCGTCGGCAGCCGCCATAACCTCGTCCGAAATGCCCTGCTTCTCGGTGCCGAGAACTATGGCGAAAGGTCCGCGCGCGACATCGAATGTTTCGGGCGTGCAACTTTCGCGGTGGGGCGTGGTGGCGACTATGCGATAGCCCGCGTCTTTGAGCGAGCGGAGCGCGTCGGCGGTCGAGGCGTGGCGGTTGATGTCTATCCATTTGTCGGTGCCGCGCACGATGTTGAGATTGGGGTTGAAGGGGCAGAGCGTCTCGACGGTGTGGATATTCTGCACGCCGAATGCCTCGCAATGGCGCACCACGGCACTCGCATTCTGCGGGTGAAACATATTCTCGGTCATCACCGTTATATAGTCGGTGCGGTTGTCGAGCGCACGGCAGAGGGCATCGAAACGCTCGGGCATCATAAAGCCCGAGAGGTAGCGGATGCGTGCCTCCTGTTCGTCGAGGGAGAGTATCTCATTTTCGGTATTTTTCATCTTCGTCGAGTATTTTAAGGTAACTTTCGTAGCGCGAATATGCCATCGTACCGTTCTTGACGGCTTCGATGACGGCGCAATGCGGCTCGTGGGTATGGGTGCAGTTGTAGAATCGGCAGTCGGGCGCGAGGCGCATCATCTCGGGGAAGTAGTGCCACAGTTCGTGGTCGTCGATGTCGATAAGCCCGAAACCCTTGATGCCGGGAGTGTCGATGATGTAGCCGCCATCGCCGACAGGATACATCGTCGAAAAAGTGGTCGTATGGCGACCTTTGCCCGTGCTTTCGGATATGTCGCCCGTGCGAATGTCGAGCGCGGGGTCGAGCGTATGGACGAGCGTCGATTTGCCGACACCCGAGTTGCCCGAAAGCAGGGTGATGCCCGTTCGCGTCATCTCGCGCACGCGCTCCACGCCGCGACCGTCCACGGTCGAGAGGTCGATGACCTTGTAGCCCGCGCCCTCGTAGGTGCGGTGGAACAGAGCGACCTCTTCCGCGCGGTCGCCCAAAAGGTCGCTCTTGGCGAGCAGTATCGTGGCTGGCACTTTGTACGCCTCGCACGTTACTAACAGACGGTCGATAAATTCGGTGGCAGTAACGGGTTCGGCTATGGTCGCGACGACCATTGCCCTATCGACATTGGCGGCGATGATGTGCGACTCCTTGGAGAGGTTGGATGCGCGACGGATAATGTAGTTGCGGCGCGGTGCGATGTCGCAGATGACCCACTCGCCCTGTTCGTCCTGCTCGGCTTCGACCGTATCGCCCACCACGACGGGGTTGGTCGAGCGCACTCCGCGCAGGCGCAATCGCCCGCGTATGCGGCATTCGCGTCGGACGCCGTCCTCGCAGACGATGGTGTACCAACTGCCTGTGGCGCGTATTACAAGTCCGCGTGTTCTCATTTGTCGTCGGTTTTGGAGGTCGGCATCTGCTCTTTGAGCCACTCGATATAGGGGAATATGCACTCGGACGCACTGCGCACGGGGCGGAAGGTGCGCGAGGCATCGATATATTTCTTCTCGACCAACTGCAAATCGTCGTTGAGCGAGCCGAAAGCGGCGTAGGCGACGCTCAGAATAAGCAGGTATTTCAGCATCGAAATGGCGATGCCGAGCAGCGTGTCCAACGAGTGCAGCCCGATAAAGGAGAGCATCGCTTTGAGAAACTTGGTGAGTATGAGTGCGATGATGACCGCAACGACGAAGGTGATGACGAAACCCACCACGGCTGCGAATTTGGGGTCGATGCCGAGCCACGAGCCGACCTGCGCGCCGAAACGGACGGCGAGAATCAGCCCGATGATGATGCCCGCGAACGAGAGCAGTTGTGCCGCGAAGCCGCTACGCCACCCGCTGACGATTGCCCACACGAGGACGAGGAGCGTTATGATGTCAAAAATGTTCATAAAAAAGCATATTCCGCACGAAGTTAGTGTTTTTTTTTAACTTTGCGAAGAAATAGTGGTTAGTGACTAGTGGCTAGTGACTAGTTCCATTCGGTTTAGAACAATAATTTTGCGAAGCAAATCGACACGATACTTTCACTAGCCACTAGCCACTAGCCACTAATCACTAGCCACTAAAAATTATGAAAAAGTTATTAGCCACACTCTTTGCCATTGTCGCTCTTGCGCAGGTTACGGCGCGGGAGGTCTATATTCTGAACAACGACTGGAAATTCTATTTCAAGGAGGAAAATTCGAGCGACGAGGCGCGATATGTGCGTCTGCCGCACACTTGGAATCTCGATGCCCTGACTGGCGACGGTTCCTATCGCCAGACGACGGCTAATTACGAGCGGTCGCTCTATATCCCCGGCGAGTGGCAGGGTAAACGTCTGTTCCTGCGGTTCTACGGCGTGCAGAGCGTTGCCGACGTATTTCTCAACGGCAGGCACATAGGCGAGCACCGCGGGGGCTGGACGGCATTCACGTTCGAGATAACCGACGCCGTGCGCTGGGGTGAGAACAATACGCTGGCAGTGGTGGTCAGCAATGCCTTTCAGAACGATGTGCTGCCGACATCGACCTCGCTCAATCTCTATGGCGGAATCTATCGCGACGTGGAACTGATTGCGACCGACCGCACCGCCGTATCGCCGACCTATTACGGTACGGACGGCGTGCTGATACATCAGAAGACGGTGGGCGACGAGCGCGTCGAGGGCTCGGTGGGCATTATGCTTACGGGCAAAAAGGACGCGCCGTGCAGCGTGGCGATAGATATTGTTGCACCCGACGGCTATGTGGCGACGGGCAAAACGGTCAAGGCGAAGGTCGATGGCAAGATGCTCAATGTGCCGTTCGTGGTGGATAATCCCGATTTGTGGTCGCCTGCGCGTCCGCACCTCTACACTGTCGAGGTGGCTGTCGGGGGTGATACGGTGCGGGTAAAGACCGGTTTCCGTCGCATAGAGGTTACGCCCGAAAAGAAATTCACGGTGAACGGTCGTCGCGTATTCGTACACGGCGTTACGCTGGCGCACGACCGAGTGCCCGTGGGGAGCGCACTCACGGCGAAGGATTACGATGCCGACCTGCGCATAATCGACGAGATGGGGGCGAATGCCCTGCGCTCGATGACGGCTCCGCACGCGTCCTATCTCTATGATGAGTGCGACAGGCGGGGTGTAATAGCGTGGGTCGATATTCCGCTGACGCAGGCTCCGTTCCTGAGCGATGTGGCGTATTTCGGTATGCCGCGCTTCGAGGAGAACGGAAAAAATCAGTTGCGCGAAATCATAGTGCAGAACTACAACCACCCGAGCGTGGCGATGTGGGGTATATTCTCGCTCCTGCGCGGACGGAGCAGGGAGCAGTTGGACTATGTCCGTGCGATGAACGCCCTTGCCAAGCAACTGGACGCCTCGCGCCCGACCGTCGCGTGCAGCAATCAGGACGGCGACATCAATTTCATAACCGACCTTATCGTGTGGCAGCAGAGCGTGGGTTGGGACAAAGGCTCGGTGGAGGATTTGACCGTATGGCAGAATGCCCTCTCCGCGTCGTGGTCGCACCTTGCGCAGGCGGTATGTTACGGTGCGGGCGGTACGCTGGGGCATACGACCGACAATGCCTTTAAGCGCGGCATAAGCAGCCACCGCATACCCGAGAACTGGCAGCGTCGGTTCCACGAGGGTTATATCTCGCGCGTGGACGAAGGTCTGTTTTGGGGTGTATGGCTCAATACGATGTTCGATTTCGGCTCGGCGCGCTACCGCACGGGTGTCCGCAATTCGGGTCTCGTCGCCTTCGACCACTCGACGCGTAAAGACGCATTCTATCTCTATCGTGCATTGTGGAACAAGCGGGTGCCGACGCTGCGTATCGTGGGCAAGAGCCGCGACGTGCGTCTGTCGCGCCGTCAGTGCCTGACCGTCTATTCGTCGGGCGAACAGCCGTTGCTGACCGTGAACGGCGATACGGTGCGTGTGCAGGCGGTTGCGCAGGGGATATTCCGCACCGATACCATAGAGTTGAGCGGGCGCAATATAATCAGGGCGCAGGCGGGCGAATGTGCCGATTCGATGGAACTTACAATCGGCAACTACCTAAAACGGCAGCAGTAGCCGTCCCTTCGCACATCAGAAGGTCGAGAATCGAGAGATTGGCGGCAAACGGCAGCCTGTCAGAAAAGAGTTGGAAATAGCGGGGAGCATCGAAAGATGTTTCCCGTTTTTTCGGACGCAGGTCGATGTCGTCGGGTCGGGCGGCGACGTATGCGTCGGAGATGCGGAACTGCGGAGAGATGCCGCAGAGGGAGAGTGTCTCGTGCAGAATCTCCATATTGTAGTCTGCCAGATACCGCCATTCGCGCTCGTAGAAGCGGGCGATGCGGTCGGCAATCATATCGAAATAGGGCGAGGAACGGTAGGCGGAGCATATCGCCACCCAGTGTTGGTGCTGCCACCGCTTGGAGTAGTCGATGCGCACGTCGCACATCGGCGTTTGCGGTCGGTCGGCATGGGAGAGACAGACCGAGAGCGGCATCGTGCCGTTGGCTGTCATTATCTCGGTGCGGTTGCGCAGCGAGCGTTTGATATAGTGTTCGTGCAGGTCGATGACGCAGTCGCCGCCCGCCTGCACAAGTCGCGCGAAGTATTCGATGTCGCCCCAGTAGGCGGAAGGAAGAATCAGCATAGGTTTAGTGGTATAACGGGTAGCATATCACGTGCGGCTTTTTTCTAGGAGTTCTAGGAGTTCTAGGAGAACTAGGAGAGCAGCAGGCATCTGTTTCTCGGTCTATTGCCACCTGCCGTCCGATTTAATCAGTTCCACGAGGCGGTCGAGAGCCTGCTCCTGCGGGATATTGCGGGCGACGACCTCGCGACCGCGATAGAGCGTGATATGTCCTGCCGCCGCACCGACGTAGCCGTAGTCGGCGTCCGCCATCTCGCCCGGACCGTTCACTATACAGCCCATAACGCCGATTTTCAGCCCTTGCAGATGAGCCGTGCGAGCCTTGATTTGCGCCAGCGTGGTTTCGATGTCGTAGAGTGTGCGTCCACAACTCGGGCAGGCGATATATTCGGTGTGGGACATACGCACGCGCGCAGCCTGCAATATCATCAGTTCCACCTCGCGAATCCGCTCGGCAGGGTGTTGCGGAGCGTCTATCCACACTCCGTCAGCCAAGCCGTCGAGTAGCAGTGAACCCATATCGGCTGCCGCCTTGACTGCGAGCACGGTCAAATCCTCGTCGTCGTAACGGCGGCGGATAACGACGGGACGCGCACCATCGGCATCGAGTATCGCGGCGCGCCACTCGGCGGTCGGGTTGCCCGAGAGGGCGGTTGCGACATCGTATTCGTCGGTGATTTCGTCGTGGACTATATATGCCGCCTGCGTGCGTCGGCGGTACTCGGTCGGGGAGTATCGTTCGGGGTGGCGCACCTCGAACCGACCAGTGCGGGAGGCGAAGTAATCGACCAAAAGTTTGGCGACGGGAACCTCGTTTTCGGGGGCTTCGGTGAGCGAGACGCGAATGGTGTCGCCGATGCCGTCAGCCAGCAACGCGCCTATGCCGACCGCGCTTTTTATGCGACCCTCAATGCCGTTGCCCGCCTCGGTAACGCCCAAGTGGATAGGAAAATCCATCGCTTCGCGCTCCATCGCCTCGACCAAAAGTCGGTAGGCGTGAACCATAACGCGGGTGTTGCTCGACTTCATCGAAACGACCACTTGGTCGAAGTGTTCTTTCACGCAGATGCGCAGGAACTCCATCGCCGAGGCGACCATACCCTGCGGCGTGTCGCCGAACTTATCCACTATGTGGCGAGCGAGGGAGCCGTGATTGACGCCAATGCGCAGAGCCACACCGCGTCGGCGGCATTTTTCGATAAGTGCCTCCAACTCGCCGCCGTCGGTGCGGTAGTTGCCGGGATTGATGCGCACCTTATCGACATAGTCGGCTGCTATCGAGGCGATTTCGGGAACGAAATGAATGTCGGCGACGATTGCCGTCGAGTAGCCGTCAGCTCGCAGGCGCGGCATAATGCGGGCGAAATTCTCGCCCTCGCGCCGTCCCTGTGCCGTGAGGCGGACTATGGGTGCGCCCGCGTCGGCTATGCGCTCGATTTGGGCTACGCTCGCTTCGGTGTCGGCGGTCGGGGTGTTGGTCATCGACTGCACCGCAATCGGGCAGTCGCCGCCTATCTCTGTCGTGCCTATGCGGACGCGATGTGCCGCACGGCGTTGGAATTCGGAAATGTTCATATCGCTATTGTTTCACTCACAAAATTAACAATAATTTCTCATTTATTTCGTACATTTGCAATATGGCAAAGTTGTCGGACAGCGTAAAATTCGTGCCGGGCGTGGGCGAGGTTCGCGCCAAACTGCTCGAACGCGAGGCGGGCATTCGCACCATGGGCGATTTGCTCTACCACTTTCCGTTCCGATACATCGACCGCACACGCATCTACAAAATCCGTGAAATAGACGAGAATACCGCTGCCGCATTCGTACAGTTCCGCGCCAGAGTTACGGGCAAGGGATTGGCTGGCGAGGGGCGCAAGCAACGTTTTTCGATATATGTCAGCGACGGCACGGGGTCGGCGGAATTGCTGTGGTTCCGCGGCATAAAGTGGGTGGAAAAACGGTTCGAGGTAGGGCGCGAGTATATGATTTTCGGGCGTCCGTCGTTTTTCCGCGGCGAGTTGTCGATGGTGCACCCCGAAGCCGAGTTGGTCGAAAAGGCTCTCTCGCGACGCGAGCAGAGCGGATTGCAGGGAATCTATCCGATGACCGAGCGGCTCTCGGAAGCGTTCGGCGCGAAGGGCTTGTACAACATTATATGCAATATGTGGGGCTTGGTGCGCGAGAGCATTGCGGACTATATGCCCGATGCGTTGCGCGCGAAATACGGGCTTATTCCGCTCGCCGAGGCACTCTGCAATATCCATTTTCCGCAGTCGGCGGAGCGGTTGCGGCAGGCGCAGTACCGTCTCAAATTCGACGAACTGTTCGGCATACAACTCAATATCCAGGCACGGCGCACGGCGAGGACGGGGGCGAGAGACGGCTTCGTATTCAACCGCGTAGGCGAGAAATTCAATACGTTTTACAACACCAAACTGCCGTTCCCGCTGACCGGGGCGCAGAAACGGGTGGTGAAGGAGATAAGGCAGGACACCGTTTCGGGTTGTCAGATGAACCGTCTGTTGCAGGGCGATGTCGGCAGCGGCAAGACCGTGGTGGCTCTGCTGGCGATGCTGCTGGCTGTGGATAATGGTTTTCAGGCTTGTATGATGGCTCCTACCGAGATACTCGCACGCCAGCATTTCGCGACGCTGTCGAAGATGTGCGACGGTACGGGTGTCCGCATAGCCGTTCTGACGGGAACGACCAAAACGCGCGAGCGGCGCGAGATACTCGCGGCATTGGCGGCGGGCGAAATCGATATATTGGTGGGTACGCACGCACTTATCGAGGACAGGGTGCAATTTTCCAATCTCGGGTTCGTTGTAATAGATGAGCAGCACCGTTTCGGCGTGGAGCAGAGGGCGAAGTTGTGGACGAAAAATGCACAGCCGCCGCATATTTTGGTGATGACCGCCACGCCTATTCCGCGCACGCTGGCGATGACGCTTTACGGCGATTTGGACGTGTCGGTAATAGACGAATTGCCGCCGGGCAGACGACCGATTAAGACCGTCCACTATTTCGATTCGGCGCGGTTGAGGTTGTTCGGATTTATGCGGCAGCAGATAAAACTCGGACGGCAGATTTACATAGTCTATCCGCTGATAAAGGAGTCGGAGACGATGGATTACAAGAATCTGCAAGAGGGTTTCGAGGCGATAGTGCGCGATTTTCCGTTGCCCGAATATCGCGTGTCGGTCTGCCACGGCAAGATGAAGCCTGCCGACAAACAGGAGTCGATGCGCGAGTTCAAGGAGGGCGAAGCGGATATTTTGGTGGCGACGTCGGTGATAGAAGTGGGCGTAGATGTGCCGAATGCCACGGTGATGGTCATAGAGTCGGCGGAGCGGTTCGGTCTGTCGCAGTTGCACCAGTTGCGCGGGCGCGTGGGACGTGGCGGCGAGCAGTCGTACTGCATACTGATGTCGGGCGAGAAACTCTCGACCGAGTCGCGCAAGCGGTTGGAGGCGATGTGCGAGACCAACGACGGATTCCGTTTGGCGGAACTCGATTTGCAGTTGCGCGGTGCGGGCGACATCAACGGCACGATGCAGAGCGGTATGGCTTTCGATTTGAAAATAGCCAACCCGACGTTGGACAACCAGATACTGCAAGTGGCGCAGGCGGCTGCCATAGAGTTGCTCGACAGCGATGCGACGCTCTCGCAACCGCAGAATGTGCCGCTGCGCGAACTGCGCGACAGATACGCGGGGGAGAAGGAGATAGATTTTTCGGAAATATCGTAATCGTAAGGGTATGACGGGAATGTTGTCAAGTGCGGCTTGTTCTAAGAGTTCTGGGAGTTCTAAGAGATCTGAGATAAGCAGGAATGTTTTTATTTTTACAGGTTGCCTGCCTCATAGAACTCTTAGTTCTCTTAGATCTCTTAGGAACGTCGGCACGCGATATGTTACCCGTTATACCTGAAACAAATTGCTTATGAGGCTTACCAAAATAATATTTGCTCTTGGAGCGACGGTACTGGCTGCAACCTCTGCAACTGCTCAACTCTATCATGCGGGCGAGGTGCTGCGTTATCGGGTTGCCTATCGCGCCAAACTGATACCTAATACCGAAATGGCGACGGTCGTGATGAAAACCACGCTCGATACGCTCGGCAGGCGGACGGTGTACAAGGTCTTCGGCGAGGGGCGGATTATGCCGTCGTACCGCTGGTTTTTCAATATCGACGACAAGTACACCATCTATGTCGATACCCTCTCCAAACGCACGCAGCGTTTCGAGAGCGACATCTACGAGGGCGGTTACACCTTCCGCAGCCACTACGAATACGACTGGGCGGATATGAAGGTGCGGACGTGGTCGCAAAGCAGGCAGAACGAGCCGCAACAGCACGAATTCGGGCTTACGGAGCACAGTATGGACCCCGTGTCGCTCTATTTCAATCTGCGGTCGATAGATACGGCACTATTTACGGACGATACGCCGCGCGAATTGGAGATGGTGTTGGAGAACAAAATCCGTCGCCTGCGCTACCGCTTTCTCGGACGCGAGGTGTGCAAGGTGCCGAAAAAAGGCAAGTTCCATACGCTCAAATTCGCCTGCACGCTCGGTTCGTCGGAGGAGTTTTCGTTTACGGACGGCTCGGAGTTTTTCATCTGGATTACCGACGACGGCAACAAGTTTCCCGTGATGCTCGAATCGCCGATTCGCGTGGGCAGTGTCCGCGCCTACATCAGCGGCTGGGAAGGGCTGAAATATCCGCTCGCGGCGAAGGTGAAGTGATTAGTGGCTAGTGGCTAGTGGCTAGTGGCTAGTGGCTAGTGGCTAGTGGCTAGTGG
>CAVKRC010000016.1:0-46932 GCA_963658625.1 bacterium | reverse complement strand
AAGCCTGCCGCTAGCGTTCATCCTGAGCCAGGATCAAACTCTCCATTGTAATAAATTTTGAATATAAATCGTAGCTCTAATCTCAAAGGTATTGTTTGAAATCTTCTCCGAAGAGAAGGAAAAACTTTTTAGCTGCTCAATAACCTCAAAGAACGTAATATAATCTCGGACCGAAGTCCTCAAATTCTTAATTTTCGGTTTCCGATTTTTTGGAGCGGAAAGTGGTGCAAAGGTAAGCACTATTTTCGAAACCGCCAAATCTTTTTCAAAAATATTTTAGAAATATTTTTTGAAGAACCTCTCGCCCTCACCATCGTTTTTTAGATGAAAGCGGGTGCAAATATATGGCAAGTTTTCGGAACCGCCAAATTATTTGACGAAAAAATCGAAATTTTTTAAGAACCTGTTTTGCTCGCTTTCAAGCCTCGTTTCGGAGGTGAAAGCGGGTGCAAAATAACGGCAAGAAATCGGGATATGCAAATATTTCAAGGGTATTTTTTCAACATTTTTCAACTTATTTTTTAGTGCCGTATATATCAGCAATTTACAATCGCATATTTTTTGACGTTTTTTCGCTCAAAACTGCCTACAACGCGGTTTTGCGCGGCTTGAAGCCTTATACAATATATAAAACTAAAGAGTGATGCAGGCATAAAAAAGGCTCCCCGACCGTCGTCGGAGAGCCTGACAGTTCCCGAAATTTTCTACTCCATCGGGCGAACACGCACCTCGCAAACGCCGTCGAGCGCACGAACAAGGGCGTCGATGTCGGTCTTTTCCTCGACCTGACCGTAGTGATAAGGGTAAAAGATTTTCGGAGCAATCGCCTTTACCGTGCGGACAGCCTGTTCGACAGTCATCGTGTATGGTTGGTTTACGGGCAGGAAAGCGATGTCGATATTGCGCAGTGCAAGTACGTCGGCATTGTCTTCCGTATCTCCCGAGATGTAAATCGTCGTGCCGCCCATCGTAAGAATATATCCGCAATCCTCGCGTTCGTGCGGGTGAAACTGCGTATGTCCCTCCGAAATGTTGTATGCAGGGACGGCTTTTATCGTCAATCCTGCGAAAGGTTCGGCAACAGCACCGGGCGTCATCGTGGTACAATCGTGATCGAAAGCCTCCGCCGTAGTCTTGTCGCAGATGATTTGACACTCCTTGCCGCGCAACGTCTCGACCGTAGGCAAATCGAAATGGTCGTAGTGCGAATGAGTAATCAGAATAATATCGGCTTTGGGCAACTTTCCCCAATCTATGCCCTCGCCGACGGGATCGATATAGATGCGCCGACCGCTCCAATCGATCGCGAGCGATGCGTGTTGGAAGAATGTAAGCGTTATCGGCGAACCGTCGGCAGCCGTAATGGTATCCTGCGGGAATGCGGGTGCGCTCTTTTTGGCACAGCCGAAAATCGAGAGAAGCGACATAGCGATAATGATTTTAAGTTTTAGCATAGACAAATATAGAAAAAAATTTCGGTGGGTGAAAATTCTCGGTCTATACCTTATATATAATAAAGAAAAAATATCGGTCAATGCCGATTACAACAATCCGTGGCTGCGGAAGCTGAAACTCTCTGCCTTGGCAAGAATCAGATGGTCGAGCAGGCGTATATCGAACAACGCTGCTGCCTCGCGGATTTTGCGGGTAAGAGAAATGTCGGCATCGCTCGGTTCGGCGGTACCCGACGGGTGGTTATGGACAAGGACGATCTGGGTAGCGAGCAGTTCGAGCGCGCGCTTAACGACAAGTCGCGTATCTACAATGGTCGCCTGCACGCCTCCCTGACTGATGCGCTGACGTTCAATTATTTTGTTGGAATTGGTAAGATACAGCACCCAGCACTCCTCGTGCGTCAGCCCCTCGACAACAGGTCGGAAAATGCGGACAATATCATCGCTCGTGGTTATCGAATCGGCCATAGTGGTCTGTGCCGCAGCCATACGGCGACCGAGTTCCGCCGAGCAGGCGATTTTCTCGGCGCGACGCAAGCCCAAGCCCTCCAACATTCGCAGTCGCGGCAAATCCATACGCACCAACCCGGAGAGCGACCCGCACTCGGCGACAATCTTTTCAGCCAACTCCTTATCGTCGATAACGACGGCAAGCAGTTCGGCATCGGACAATTCTCCGACACCTCGCACGGCAATTTTATCGCGAATGGATTTCATAGGACTTACCCTATTTGCTCAAACGGTCGAGTTTGTCGAGCAGTTTTGCGCACACCTCGTCGCTGACTTCGTGCGAAACCGACTCGGCGGCAAGTTGCTCCGCCTCCTTTTTCGACTCGCCGGCTCCGTGTCCGACCTCAATGCCGTCCACAAATACTACGGAACGGAAATGCTGCGCACCCGGTTTGCCGCCATCGCCTCTGGTGCGGAAATGGACGGTATGGTGGTTCTTCTGTCCCCACTCTATCAGACGGCTCTTGAAATCGGTCTCCGACTCATCGACCTCGTCGAGCGAGGCGTGATTCGGATATATATCATTGATAAGCAGCCGATTAACAAAATTATAACCTTGATCGAGATATATCGCTCCCATCATCGCCTCGAACGCATCACCGAAGATATGTTTCTGCGAGAAACTGCCTGTCGGCTTGCTAATCACGCGCTTGTCCAAGCCTATCTCGCCCGCAATGGCGTTGAGCGACTGGCGCGAAACGAGTTTGGATCGCAATTTGGTGAGTTCGCCCTCCTGATAGTCGGGAAATTCGATAAAAAGATAGTCGGACGTAACGCTCTCGATGACGGCATCGCCCAAAAATTCGAGACGCTCGTTGTTGATGCTGTGTCCATCGACGGTAACCGATGCCGAGCGGTGAATAAGAGCGAGTTTATATAGTTCGACGTTATGCGGCAGGAAGCCGAACATATCGTCAATCATACGATAGTATGCTTTATCGCGTCCGAAATTTCGCTTTATCGGACGAATCAAAAAATCGAACACAGTCGTAAAGGGTTTATAACTTTCGGAAGACGATTGTCGAGTTGTGTCCGCCGAAACCGAACGTGTTGCTCATCGCAACTTTCACGTCGCGTTTCTGCGCCTTTCCGAGAGTAAGGTTCAACTTGGCGTCGATTTCCGGGTCGAGATTCTCGACATTGATTGTCGGAGGAACCACCCCGTGCGTGATTGCGAAGACGCAAGCCAACGCCTCGACCGCCGCCGTTGCACCGAGCAGGTGTCCCGTCATCGACTTCGTGGACGAGATATTCATCTCGTAGGCATGGTCGCCGAACAAACTCTTGATTGCAGTCAGTTCGGCAAGGTCGCCGAGATGAGTCGATGTGCCGTGGGCATTCAGATAATCGACATCATTGATCGACAGTTCGGCATCTTCCAATGCGTTGCGCATCGAAAGAATTGCGCCCTTTCCATCCGGAAGCGGTGCAGTAATGTGGTGTGCGTCGGCAGACATTCCGCCACCCGCAACTTCACAATAGATTTTGGCTCCGCGAGCCTTGGCGTGTTCGTACTCCTCGAACATCAATGCACCCGCACCCTCTGCGATGACGAAACCGTCGCGGTCTGCATCGAACGGACGCGAAGCGTGTTGCGGGTCATCGTTGCGGGTCGAAAGAGCCTGCATCGAGCAGAATCCGCCGACCGACGGAATGATGATCGGAGCCTCCGAACCACCTGTTACAATCATATCCGCCTTGCCCCAGCGAACGAGGTTGAAGGCGTCAATCATTGCGTTGTTGGACGATGCGCACGCCGAAACGACGCTGTAATTGGGACCCATAAATCCGTATTTGATGGAGATGTGTCCCGCCGCAAGGTCCGCAATCATCTTCGGAACAAAGAAAGGGCTGAACCGGGGAATACCGTTCCCTTCGGCCCAACCCATCACTTCATCATAGAACGTCTGCATTCCGCCGACACCCGAAGCCCATACTACGCCGACACGTTCGAGATTTTCGGTCGCGAGGTCTATTCCGCAATCCTTGACAGCCTGCTCGGCAGCAACGAGTGCATACTGGGCAAACAGGTCGTACTTGCGTACCTCCTTGCGGTCGAAATGCTCGGTCCAGTCGTAGCCTTTTACCTCACACGCGATACGCGATTTGAAATTGGTTGCATCGAAGCGGGTTATCGGACCGCCTCCGCTGACTCCGTTCGCGAGATTCTGAAAATAGTCGTTTACGTTGTTGCCCAGAGGATTGATTGTGCCTATACCCGTCAGTACTACTCTTCGTTGCTGTTTCATTCCGTATCGTATTGGTGCATATCGGCGACTCGAAGCCGATGCCTGTTTCTATGATTTTATGGTAAAATTATTTCTTGTGTTCTTCGATGTATTTGATAGCGTCGCCTACGGTAACGATCTTCTCTGCCTCCTCGTCCGGAATCTGAATATCGAAAGCCTTTTCGAGTTCCATAATCAACTCTACCGTATCCAAAGAGTCTGCTCCGAGGTGAGCCGTAAAACTTGCTTCCGGAACTACTTCCGACTCCTTAACGCCCAATTTGTCAACGATAATCTTGACAACTTTTTCTTGAATTTCTGACATAGTTTTCAAATTTTGGTTAAACTTTTCGTATGTTTTATTTTCAACTAATCTTCTTGGTGCAAAACAATTCCCGAAAAAGATACCCGCATCTGCAAAATGCAGTCGCTTTTCCGGAACAATACCGCGCAAAAATAACACTTTTTTATTATCTTTGGCATAAGAAAGTAAATAATTTACAATCCTGTTATCGACGTAACGTCGTAACAGTTTAAGTATCAAAACAATAGAAATGATGAAATTATTGCTTATTTCCAATTCGACAAACGCAGGCGAGGAGTATCTCCGCTATCCGATGCCCCAAATAGGCGAACACCTGCGAGGCATAAAAGAGATAGTTTTCGTACCGTATGCCGCCGTAACGTTTTCATACGCCGAATACGAGCGCAAGGTGCAGCGACGTTTCGACGAAATCGGCGTGAAGGTGCGTTCGGTGCACCGCGAAAAGAATCCGCTCAAAGCCGTGCGCGAAGCCGAAGCAATATGCGTGGGCGGCGGCAACACGTTCGCCCTTGCGAAAAAGATGCAGGAGCAGGGGCTGATGTC
This sequence comes from bacterium, assembly GCA_963658625.1. GTDB lineage: Bacteria > Bacteroidota > Bacteroidia > Bacteroidales > Rikenellaceae > Alistipes. The sequence goes on along the minus strand of CAVKRC010000016.1, from coordinate 41,872 downwards.
GGCGATTTTGCGCAAAATCAAGAGCGGCACGCCATACGTCGGTTGGTCGGCGGGCAGCAACGTATGTTGTCCGACCATCTGCACCACCAACGATATGCCGATAGTCGAGCCGCAATCGTTCAAGGCAATCGGTGCAATCCGTTTCCAAATCAATCCGCACTACCTCGACGCCAATCCCGCAGGGCACGCTGGCGAGACGCGCGAACAGCGCATTTTGGAGTATATCGAGGCAAACCCGCGTCGCTATGTCGTCGGTTTGCGCGAGGGATGTATGCTCCGTTACGATGCGGGCAAACTCGAACTTATCGGGCAACGACCTATGCGCATATTCAAAAAGGGCATCGCTCCTTACGAAGTCTGTGCAGGCGACGACCTCTCATTCCTGTTATAATATTAAGGAGAGACGACCATGACCGAAAAACAGGAGTGCGGCGCAGCAGGCGAACAAGCTGCGGTGGATTGGTTGCGCCGCAACGGATTTATGATAGTGGAACGCAACTGGCGCAGCGGGCGATACGAAATCGACATCATAGCCTCGCGCTGGGGCGTGCTGCATATCGTCGAGGTAAAGACGCGGCGCGCCGGCTCGCTCACTGCACCCGAGGAGGCGATAACCGAACAGAAATTCCGCTCGCTGCGACGGGCGGCTTCGGCATACATCGCACAACACGGGCTGCACGACGAATTGCAGTTCGACCTGATTGCGGTCGATGCCGTTCCCGACGGGACGATGAATGTCCGATTCATCGAAAATGCGATGCAATGCAACTGGTAATTTTGCATTTACGACAAAAAAGAGTACCTTTGCTACGTTTTTCAATAAACCTACGGCTTTGATGTGGCTTTATAATATAGGAATTTCGATTTACGAAACGGCAATCCGTACAGCCTCGCTGTGGTATCCGAAAGCCAAATTGTGGTACGACGGACGGAAAAATCTATTCGAGCGTATGCGCAACGCGATAGGTACTGACGAGCATATAATATGGGTACACGTCGCTTCGCTCGGGGAGTTCGAGCAGGGGCGTCCCATTATCGAGAAAATTCGCAAAGAGAAGCCTGAATACAAAATCCTCATAACATTCTTTTCCCCTTCGGGATACGAAATCCGCAAGAATTACGCGGAAGCCGACTATATATTCTATCTGCCATCCGACCTGCCGTCCAATGTCAAACGGTTCCTCGACATCGTCAAGCCGGAGATAGCGATTTTCGTCAAATACGAATTTTGGCTCAATATGCTCGGCGAGTTGCGTCGTCGCCGAATCCGTACCTATATAGTATCGGCGATTTTCCGTCGCAATTCGGTATTCTTCCGTCCTTACGGCGAGATGTGGCGCAATGCGCTCGAAACGTTCGACACAATATTCGTCCAGAACAACGAATCGAAAGAATTGCTCTCCGAAATCGGCTACGACAACGTCATCGTCGCGGGCGACACCCGATTCGACCGCGTATCGAGCATCGCGGCGCAGGCTAAGAAAATCGACATCGTCGAACGATTCAAGGCAGGCAAACGCATATTCGTGGCAGGTTCGACATGGGGACCCGACGAGGCTCTCCTGCAACCGCTCATCAATGCCAATCCCAACATAAAATTCATCATCGCTCCGCACGAGATGGACGAGGGGCGTATCGCCAAAATCATCGCCGAGACCAAAGGCGGTGCCGTACGCTACACCGCTGCGGGCAATGCCGATTTAACCGACAAACAGGTACTTGTCCTCGACACCGTAGGACTGCTCGCATCGGTTTACGGCTACGCGACATGGGCATATATCGGCGGAGGATTCGGCGTCGGAATCCACAACACGCTCGAAGCGGCGACGTTCGGTCTGCCTATCGCATTCGGACCCAACTACAAGCGATTCAAGGAGGCTTGCGATATGATAACGCTCGGCGCAGCGCGTTCGGTACGCGACTATAAAGAGTTGAGCGAGTGGTTCGCTCCTCTGCGCGACAATGCGCAATACCTTGCCGAGACGAGCCGCACGGCGAAGGAGTACACCTCCAAGCACCAAGGCGCAACCGACATCTTCGTCAAGACGATTTTCGCCGGGAAATAATCCTATTTTTTCAGATTTTCATCTGCGATGCCCGCGCCGATACCGCGTCGCATCGCGATGAGCCATTTTGCTTTTGACGGGCGTAAAATAAACGTATAGAACAACGCCAATACCACAGTATATAGTCGTTTGCGACGCTCGTCGGCAAGCAACGCAGGCACAGTTCCGTGCAGTTCGGCGCGCAGATATTTGCTCCGTCCCACTGCATAACTCAACCGCCCGAACCGCTCGGCAGTAAGTTTCTCGTCGGGAATATGGTGATATATCGCCGCCTGCGGAACATAGTAAAGCACCTCGCCGGCAGCCCGCATCCGTTCGAACAAATCGCTCTCCTCGCCACCCGCAAGCGACTTGCCGTTGCGACCGAGCGCAGGATTGAATACGCCGTATTTTTCAAATGCCTCGCGTCGGAAAGCCATATTTCCGCCCGCAGGAATTCGATTCGCAGGGAATCGCGTTACGCCGCGCCCGAATCTTACAGGGTTGGCAATCATCTGCTCTGTATAGCGCGACAGCCATTTCGGTCGCGCCGTATCATACCGCGCAATCACCGCTCCGCCCGCGGCAAGAGCCGTGCGGCAGCCATCGAAAAAGGCGATATAAGCCCCGATATACTCCGGCGCAATCGTCTCGTCATCGTCTATTATCGCGATATATTCACCCGCGGCGCAGGCGATTCCGCGATTGCGGGCATTCGACAAACCCTGCTTTGGTTCATCGACCATTCGCAGATTGAATTGTGGATAAGCCGCCGCGAATGTCGCAAAATCAGCCGCCGTGCTGTCCTTCGAATTGTTGTTCACGACCACGCACTCCCACTCCTCGGGCGATGCCGTTTGGCGCACGACCGATTCCAATGCCCGCAAAAGCGACTGCGAACGATTGTATGTTGCTATGACAAGCGACAATTTCATACGACAAAATTAAACAAATATCGTCGGATACGGCACTAATTTACTATCTTTGTTCCACCAAAACCTAAAAACGATGAAAAGATTTACACTTTTTGCGATGCTCCTGCTTATCGGCGCATCGCTCTCAATGGCGCAACCAAAACAATCGCTCGTAACCGTAAACGTACAGCCCGACCACGCCGACTGGCTCTATGCCTGTGGCGAGAAGCCGCAATTCGCTGTTTCGGTGCGCAATCACAGTCTCGTGCCGGACGTCAAAATCCACTACGAGATTTCCGAGGATATGCTCGCGCCTGTCAAAAAAGGCGATATGACGCTCAAAGACGGCACGACCGTTCTGACAGGCTGGACGATGAAAAAGCCGGGCTTCCTGCGATGCCGCGTTTGGGCGACCGTCGGCGGCAAAAAGTACGAGGAGTGCGCCACGGCGGGCTTCGACATCGACCGCATCGAGCCGACGACCGTTATGCCCGACGATTTCAAGGAGTTCTGGGCAAAGGCGATTGCCGACAATCAGAAGATAGATATGCTCCCGCAACTGACACTCGTACCTGAAAAATGCACGCCGAAGGTGAATGTCTATTCGGCGTCGTTCCAGAGTTTCCGCAAGGGTGCGCGCATCTTCGGCACGCTCTGCGTTCCTGCCGAGATGGAGGGCAAATGCCCTGCCATACTCATTGTTCCGGGTGCAGGCTGCCGTTCGCGCAAGGGCTTCTACAAAGAGGCTGAAAAGGGTTTCGTAACCTTCGAAATCGGCATTCACGGCATTCCTACCACCCTGCCCGACGAGTCGATTTACACAAATCTGAAAAACGGCTCGCTCATCGACTACCCATTTGCAGGCATCGACGACAAAGACCGTTACTATTATAAGCGCGTCTATGTCGGTTGCGCCCGCGCCATCGACTTCCTCGCCTCGCTCGATTTCGTCGATGCCGACCATATCGGCGTTACCGGCGGCAGTCAGGGTGGCGCATTGACCATCACCACCGCCTATCTCAACCCGCGTGTTAAGTGCGCAGCGGCATTCTACCCAGCTTTGTGCGACCTTACAGGCTACCTACACGACCAAGGCAACGCTTGGCCATACGTCTTCAAGAACAAAAAATTGGCGACGCCCGAGCGTCTCGAAACCGTCAAATACTACGATGTGGTGAACTTCGCGCGCCTGCTCACAGTGCCGATTTTCGTCTCATACGGCTACAACGATATGGTCGTCTGCCCGACCTCGACCACGGGCGCATACAATGTCATCACCGCCCCGAAGAGCCGAATGATTGTCCCGCAGTCGCGCCACTACACTTTCCCCGAGCAACTTTCCGCCCGCGCGAAGTGGATTATGCAAAAGGTTAAGGAATAACGACTTGCGCGGAGCCGTTCGGGCTCCGCGCTCTCTTTTTACCACCCGCTCGGAAATTATTTTGGTGAAAAGTTTGCATTTGCCGTATTTTTGCCTTACCTTTGCACCTGCAAAAGCGAAAAACCTCAACCGATAGGTTTAACGATACATCGCGGGATGGAGCAGTTGGTAGCTCGTCGGGCTCATAACCCGAAGGTCGTGTGGTTCGAGTCCCACTCCCGCTACTAAACAGGACAAATCGAGAGATTTGTCTTGTTTTTTGTTTTTATCATATTCGTAATTGGCTGATATTGAGCGCATAGAAGCAAACGCAGAATTAACCTTTTCGGTTAGATAACACCGATTTTCCGCGTCCCATTTTACTCCATCAGGAAATACCGTTTTTTGAATCTTTTGGCAGGTCTGAAAATCTCGTTTGTTCCAATAATCACCTATATTTGAGGCTATTGCAGTAGCGACATTTATATATTTTTCAAGGTTAGATAGATTTACCGATGCCTTTTGAAGTTCGCACTCGATTTTCGCCTTATCCTGCTCCAACTCGCCCACCACTTCACAATATACATCTTTCTCGATTGCGCCGATTGCATACCGTTTCTTGGCAGTTGCGATGTGTGCTTTAACCGTCGCAAGATTCTTTTTGATATTGGCGACATCTTGGACTTGCGCTTCGCCTTTTTCCGCAAATTTCCGTTTCAATACCATATTCAATATCGGCATCACCTCCTGCGGCACGGAAAATGTCGAAAGCAGTGCGGCATACTTGTCATGTAGTTCTGTCACCGACACATTCACGCTACCATCTTTACCACTATACTTATAATAGTCCTTGTTTTTATTTTTAACCGTATATCCCGATAGCGCGTGGTTGAAACAATAGACATGTCCTTTCAACGGGAAACGGGGAGTTTCGGTCGCCTGCTCATAACCGTGCGGATTGCTGCCGTTCAGTATCTCCTGCACCTTATCGAACACCTCTTCACTCACCAAAGGTTCTTGCTTGCCTTTGATGACTTTCCCATACAGATATTTGTGTTCAAGCCTGCCACAATAAAACTGATTGTGCAGGCACATCGATAGTCGCTGTTTGCATATTTTCAAGCCACGCACCTCCAAACGGCGCACAATCTCGGCTTGCGATATGGTTGGCTCTTTGACAATCCAATCAAATGCGAGTTTGAGAAGTCTGCCTTTTTCATTCACTGTTATCTGATGTGTTCTACCCACTTTCTTCGAATCGTAGCCGATTGGCGGTCTCGAATACCATTCTCCTCGATTGATACAAGCCACCATACCGTCATGGCATTTGTGGCGGCGCATGGCATTGTCGATGTCGGCAATAATAATCAGTATGCTGGCGATATGTTCGGATAACACGTTGTCGCTGTCGAGTGGTTGGTTTACCGATTTAATCGACATTCCGCAGAGACAAGCCCTTTTTAAGCAATGAAATCTCCTTTTGGTATTGTTCCCGCATTTGCTCTTCCGTCTTGCGATAACCGACCTTTCTGCCCACTTTGCCGCCATTGGAACGATAGTGATTGTAACCGCTCTCCATACGGCTCCTGATTAGGTTACGCTCCATGCTGTTGAATTGTGCCAATATCCCCATTACGAGTTGCGCGATAGGGTTCGGGCTGCCGTTCGGCAATAATGTTTCCAAACCGTTTTGATGTATATAAACAGAAATTTTGCGAGCCGTCAGTGTCTCTATGACTGTCAAAAAATCGACCGCTCTGCGCGACAATCGGCTGCATTCATAGATAAGCACCTTATCGACCTTGTTGGTCTCGGTAAAGGCAAGTAATTCCGTCAGTGCGGCACGTTCCTTGACCTTCTTTGCGCCGCTTATCTTTTCGCTGAATTCACGCACTACATTGTAGCCCATCTGTTCGGCATACTTGCGCAGTTCGTCCAACTGTCTGTCATACTCCTGCACCTTTGTCGATACTCGCGCATATATTACCACCTTTACTGCCATGTTAGAATACTCTGATTAGGTTCTCGAATCTCAAACTACGGAACGCACCTTTCTCAATATCGAAATAGCATACTACATTCTGCATATCGCGATTGATATACGAGCCGACCTTATCCTTCATCAGGTTTGACGCAAGCGTACCCCAAGCCTCTCTTATGCTGCCGTCTTTCTTGGCATAGACAAAGTGCGCTATGCCGCAATGAAGTTTTGCTTTGAGGGTGTCTATCATTTGACTTTTGACCACTCCGACAAACTCCGAACCCGTACGGCGCATAATCACATTTGCACGGCGAACTGTCGAACTGTTGATAATCATCATCGAATTGCTATCTACTATCGTCTTCATATCTGAACATTTTTTAATTTCTATATTTCGCTGGATTCCATCTCCAACCCATAAGTTTATAAAGGCTTTCGACTGCGTGGTAATGCGAGCGACAACTCACCACCTTTTCGTGTGTCAGGTTATTCCAAATACCCCAACCCGAACCCGAGCAACCGATGCTGTATTTTCTTTTCTGTATCATATTCTTTATATCCTTTTGACAATACAAATATATGACAAATTGGACTAATAAACAAATTTAATTCAATAAATTAATTGCACTTAGGACTATTTTGTCATATTTTCTTTATTTTTGTCTAAAATGTCAGAATTATGGGTACGGAAAAATTTGAAAAGACGGTAGTTCATCTCTATTTGAAAGCCACAAACAGCCATTCATACTATGGCTCGGTGTCGTGCATATACGACCACTATACGGAGGACGAGATAGGTATCAAATACACCTCGCTCCGCAATTATAAAATTGAAGAAGATAAGCCTTACGAGAACAAAAAAGTGATTATCCGTAAGGGTAAATTACATACAAAAGATCGTCAAAACGACTACAAATAACACAACCTCGACAAAATTCAAATATATCTGGACACACGCATTGAATTTGGCGAATATCGCCCAAATTTGAACAAAGATAATTTATCTCCTATATTGACTTTCAGGAACATTATGCCGAAATTTGCAACGGCAACAGTAAAAAGATGCCTGCAATAGCACGCTTTCCGAAAATTAGTTGTAAATTTGCGTAACATATTGTTTACGCGGAAAGTGTAAGCTCATTCTCGATAGTCGAACTTAGGAAATTCAACAGAGTAGAGAATAGCGGACATTTCTTGCGTCGAGCCTTTATATCGGGCTATGGCGTGGGACTGTTGCTTATTTTATGCTCTGAGGTATCCTAAGGCCCGACTATCTGAAATAAGTTTTCGGCACCACGCTTTCTTTTTGTAAAATCGACTATTGAGGTGCGGATAGTACATATATGTACTAATTTATGGCGTTAATAGATGTTGTCAAGTGTCAGGTCGATGACAACGAATTGTGTTACAAATTTCCATCTGACGATCTGCGATTAGGGTCCCAATTAGTCGTATATCCATCGCAAACTGCATTTTTTGTTAGCGGTGGAAAAATATACGATGAATTTGAAGCAGGAACCTTCACCATCAAGACGAGCAACATTCCACTCTTGAACAAAGTTCTCAATCTGCCTTTTGGCGGAGATTCGCCATTCAAGGCAGAAGTGTGGTTCATAAGTCAAGTAGCGAAACTTGATATCAAATGGGGAACACCTCAACCAATAATGATTGAGGATCCTCTGTACAATATCATTATGCCTGTGCGAGCGTTCGGTCAATACGGCATTCGTGTATCCAATCCGCGGCTATTCCTCGAATCGTTGATCGGCAATATGACAAGTTTTACTGCTGCGAAGGTCGATCAATACTTCAAAGGGAAGATAATTGTGCAATTAAATTCTTTAATCTCGAAAAAGATTGCTCTGGATAAAATTTCAATACTCGATATAAGTACCATGTTGATGAGTCTATCCGAGTACTGCAACGAACAGCTTAATACAATATTTAACAAGTACGGCATCGAAGTTCTTGAATTTTCATTGATGTCAATCAGTGTTCCGCAAGATGATCCGAGCATGATCAAACTTCGAGAAGCCAAGGATCTTGCAGCCCGTCTGAAAATAACAGGCAGAGATGTATATCAGATGGAACGCAGTTTCAATGTTCTTGACAAAGCGGCAGACAATGATGGAACTGCTGGACAATTTATGTCTATGGGTACGGGGCTTGGCGCAGGTTTGGGCGTAGGATCTGCAATGGGGCAGATATCATCGCAGGTAATTAACACAAATCCCACGGCAACCCCGCCTCCCATTCCGCAGGAAACTACATATTTCATATACATAAATGGGCAACAAATAGGCGGACAGACACAACATAATATTGCACAATTCATTGCGCAAGGTGTTGTTAATGGCAATACCCTTGTATGGAAAGCAGGCATGCAGACATGGCTAAAACTTTCGCAAATTCCCGAACTTCTGCCATTGCTGAACACGCAAACTCCACCGCCTGTACCGACTTTATAAAACCGATATAACTATGAAAAAACTTATTTTGATACTTGGCTCAGCATTTCTCGTTGCCAATATTCTGCTTGGAGTGATACTAACTGCATATCCGACATTTAACGTATTTCTAAATAGTGCTGTCATTATGGCAACCACAAGTCTGTTGCTTATTGTAAACTGCATTACTCTTCGCGATGCCTTCCATATTTCATTATCCATGATTTTTGTTTTGTGCGGATTTGTAGAACTTATCCTTGGAGCATTTACGCCAAATACAATCTACGATAACTGGTATCTGGTAGCATTCATTTTTTTAACAGTCTCAGAATTTACCCTATTAGCCATTGTAAAACATATATCTAAAACTATAAAAAATTAAAACTATGACCAATCAAGAATTTCAGAAGAAGGTGAAAGTGTGGACAGAGAATAATTGTCCGCCTGTAAAATGGGAACTTAAAGAGATTACAGATCCCGATAACACAGTAGAAATCTCCGTAAAATTCATATTCAAGTTATCGGCTGACACCAAAATACTAAAAAGGTGTAACGCCTGCTTGACTTGTACTGTACCGAACATAGAAGAGCAAATAATGTATGCCGTCCGATCAATGAATGACAATTGTATAGATAAACTAAACGAGTTACTCAATGGAAAATATTAGCGGACACACAATTTGTTGCCCAAACTGTGGTGCGGAAACCCAATATGCAATATGTGAATATTGTGGTGCATGTACTATTCCAAATGATATAGGCAAAAGCGATGATTATAGTTATAAAGACCTGAAAGAAGAAATCGCCGAATTATTATCACCAAACTCGGATGTGTTTGCCCTGCTTATTCGTGGTATTGATAATCGCTTCTCTGTCTTTGACACGAATCTCGATTATAGAAATGGTATAAGCATATGTTTGCCTGAGGCATTTATTAATTGGGATTTTATTGATTGGAATTATGAGGACTGGGCAGGTGTGAGTTCAAATAATAACAGAAGTGCGTTTTTGCGCTTATGCTTTGACTGCGACAAACGCGGGTATGATCAATTTGGCACTTATGACTATGTTCGCCGTGCATACGAGAGATTTAAGGAGACAACATATTATCGATTATTCAAAAGATACCATGATGCCAATGGTTGGGAATATTATGTTTTATATCTTGGGGACAATGCATACACAGCAGCTTGCGCAGCAACTCGTATTTTGTATAATTTGGAGGAAGAATATATGAAAGTCGAGTTGATATCCATAAATGAGTGCTTTTATATAACAGAGGAACACAACGACAATCAAGACAATGAAAAAATGTCATTTGGAGAATTCTTGGCATTGACAAGCGACTGGGAAACCTTCTTTATAGATAATGATGATTGGCTACGAATGACACGCTCTCAAAGGATCTTATATGTAACCATGATTGTGTTTTTGGGAGCTATGGTGCTATTTTCCATTATAGCGATAATAGGGTGTGCATTAACTTAATAAAGAGTTATTATTATGGGATATATATATTGTAAAAACTGCGGTTGTAAGATGTCCGACAAATCGGAGGCTTGTCCCGAATGCGGGACTGTGGTGGAAACTGTTGAGGAACAGCAGCAACAAGCACCTTCTCCGATACAAGATAATGAGCAGATAGTTGCACAAGAAGCATCTTCTAACGATACAACAGAACAACAAGATACAGAATCGGGATTTGCCCAAGGAGAGCAATTGGACATCAATGCTCAAATTTCGGATTCCGATAAAGTTGAGCATATTCGTATCAAACACAACAAACGTCTTATTCCGATAATTGCAGGCTCTGCTGCAATCGTGTTGTGCATTATTGGCATAGTCTGCTGGGTATTATTGCGAGACCGTTCTGATTCTGTTGTAGAAAGCATTGGTTCTCAAAATTCAGAGACATTAACAGTCGTAGATTTCAAATATCTGTTCGGCATAGACCGCGATAAGATGTATTTCCAATTTGACGAAGATGGCAATCTTATATCGCCACGCAAAACGTTGATACACGAGGAGGTAAATGGCAAACTTAAACAATACACATACGATCTTCACTCAGAAGGTATTGGAGAAGACGGCATTTGTTTTGATTTGACAGAATGTTTTTCATTTAACACTAATAATGAACTTGTCAAATATGAAAATTATGATACTGGGTATATTGTAGAGTACGAAGATGGAAAACCAAATCGTGGCTGCGGTTATTGGATAGAAGATGTCGAAGGTTACATATATGACAATAATAAACGATCTCGCAAAGTGATAGCAAGTGCAAATGGCATGGTTTCCGAGATCTCTGGTAGATTTGATGAAGTTTATGAGCCAAATGAACTTGTAGAAAGGTTGCCTCAATACTATTATCCTGTTGCAGAACGCATATGGCTGCGAAGTTCACCCGACAAAGAGACAGATGACAACAAAATCGAACTTGTTGAATACGGAACACGTATGCAGTATATAACTACATCATATAACAGGCAATGGCTCAAAGTGCATGTGAAAGGCGGAGAAAGAGAGGGCTATGTTTCTCGTGATTTTGTATGGAGAGAGAAAGACTACCTACGATTTAATTCAATGTTTGGGCAACCCGATATACGAGACAATATTCCTGATGCTGCGCCACGAAAGGTTATACTTGAATGGTTACGGGAAAAACATATGATGGGTAGAAACTTAATAGAATACAATGACCTATTTGATAAATATTTCTCGTCAAATGTTACAATGGACAAGTGTAAATCTGTTTATCACGACACCCGAAAAGATTCATATAAAATTGAATTTGAGAATCGCAAACCGATTATGATTGTAAAAGAGAAGTCGTATATTCATGGAGAAGATGTTGATTATAGATGGGAGTAACTACAATAATGAAAAATTATATATTGGCAATAATAGCATTATGTGGCATGATAGGCTGCAATAATGCGTCGGCGACCATATCCGAAACAGCAGACTGTATTCCGCAAGACAGCGTGGTTATTAAGGAACAGAATGCATGTTTCCTTGTGATTTCCAAACAGGATATGACCATATCTGTGGTCGATTTCAAGAGCAATAAATTGCAATCGTTCCCCATTGCATGTGGTCGCAACTATGGCAACAAGCACAAAGTCGGCGACATGAAGACACCCGAAGGGGTTTATAAAGTGCAGATGATTCAGAATGCTTCGAAGTGGACGCATGATTTCAAAGACGGTAAAGGCGAAATAAAAGGCGCATACGGTTCACACTTTATTCGTCTTGCAACACCACCGCATACTGGCATAGGTATTCATGGCACACATGATGATAGTTCAATCGGCACTCGTGCAACAGAGGGTTGCATTCGTCTGCATAATACAGATCTTATTCAATTGGTTAAATACGTATATATCAATATGCCTGTAATTATAACGGGTTCCGATAAGGATCTGGACGCAGACTGCAAAATTATAATGCAAAACAAACAAAAACAACGAGCAAACGGCTCAAAATAATTAAATGCAATCAAATTTATAACGTATGAAAATAGAGAAGAAATGGATTTATATATTTGCGTTCATTTTTATTGCCATACCAATCTTGCTAAATTGTGTGTTGCAATGGAATGCCAATGTAGAAAATATAATTGGAGATATTGATGGTCCCAAGGTTTGGTTAGTATTCTGGGGGACATATCTTGCAGCAGTCGGCTCATTTGCCATGGCTGGCGTATCATATATCCAAAGTAGAAATGAGGCTCGCAGTAATGCAATGAGAATACAGTTTGAGCGCAAAAAATTGTATTACGACAAAATGTTTGACCTAATTTTTCGCATGTATAAGACGCATTCATTATTGCCTATGTTAATAAAGGCAAGATCTTATATAAAGACAGGAAACTCCAACGAAGCAGTAATGCTTCTAAAACAATCGTATGGCGAAATTTATGCTGCATCACTATATTTTCAGGAATTCCAAAATGTAAACCAAAGCGCGACATATAAAGCTTTCGGAATACATATGAAAAACATAAACACAACTATTCATGATTCAATGGCTGATATAAACAACGATATAATTAACGAAAACTATACCGCTTTGTTTAATCATATAGAGAATGCAATCCTGTTAATAAAAGTAAAAGATGAGGACATACGAGGGATCATAGATAAAGGCTCTGATGTTTTGTTTGAATTACAAAATGAAATATCTGATTTACTTTTGCAGTTAAAGGCAACTGCATAAATTAACAATTGCTAAAACAGCATTGCCCCGCAATTTTTATATGGTTGCGGGTTTGTTTTTAGTTCCATCATGCGTCTGTAACCTCAGCAAAAATTACTACCTTATAAGTATCAAAAAACGCTGACCTATTTTGCTGTTTGGCTTTTCAAAAAGTAGTACATTAAATGTATTAGTTTTTGAAAAATTGCAGGCTGTTTCCTTTTCAAAAATTGCCACATTAAATGTGGTAGATTTTGAAAAATTATTTTGTTGTTCAATCGTCAAAAATTGGTAGTCATTTTCGCCAAAAATTGACGGTTCAGGCATCTCGATTTCGCAACATTTGCAGTAAATTGTCTTTGTTGAATCCTTGCGCGTTCGCCTTTGCAAGTGCTTCGCGATAGGGTCTCATTACCTTCGACAAGTTCGTGCCTTTGGAGTAGAATGTACGCATCTTTGTCTCGACCGCAGCCAAGTCATAGTTGCAATCCCTCAACACCAATTCCGTAATGTAGGCTGCTTTGTCTGTTTGTATTATTTTCCCGTTTGGTCTATCCGCCACCACCTCATCTATAAAATCCTCTATCGGCGAGGCTTCGGCATTAAGCACGGTCAAAAGCATCGTGTTTGGTACATTCAGTGCCGACCGTATTTGTGCCTGCGAATTCAAATTCATCTCAAAACGGCATAAGTTCTCAAAAGTATTGTCTGCCATACCGCAATTTTTCATAAATCTCATATTTTCGTTTTTACGCATCTCTTTGCCTTTATCATAAATTGTCAGTCGTTTCTTATATTGCCGTGTGGTAACATTTTTCTCGACTATGAAATTGCCGTTACGCAGTCGTTTTGCAGTATATTGATTGTAGTTACTGATATTGCCTCGAATGAATGCCGTAACCTTTGCCACATCATCGCAAGGCACATCGCATGTTACATCGCACTTTACTACTTCTGCATCTTCCATTACAGCCTCTGTATCGAGCAGGCATACTCCAATGCTGTTGATATTTTCAAAACAATCTCTTATCGTCTCTTTTGAAATCAGTCTTTTGTATGCTCTGCCCAATATCTTTCCCGAGAACTCTATTACCAACTCATTCTCCAAATAATCTATCTCTATATAGAGCGCATAAGGATTGATGCATTTGTATTTTAGCGATGCGACAGTATTGTTCTTTATGGTCTGCTCGAACGCTTCATGGTTGCATATCTCTATATTCTCTATTTTTGATACTATTTTCAATTTGTCGAATGTAAGCACTGTTTTTCTTCTTCATTTTTTTTAGTCTTTATTATTACCCAAAATGATGACAACTTCACCTTGATAAGTGGTAATAACTACCTGCCTGCCAAATAGTCGTCCATCGTCAAATGTTCATCGTTGCTCTGCGGCTTGTTCGGCACATTGCGCCAATAATCTTTCAACGCTTGCGAAATATGCTGCTTATGCGTTTCGCTCTTGGATTTGCCTTTTGAGGAGTTGCTGATTTTCTGTTTGGTTGCAGTATCCAACTCGCGATACTGTCGTTTGTATTGTTTATCCATCTTATTTGTAATCGCGCTGTTTTTATTTGCGCTCATAATAAATATGGCAGGCACGGTAAAAAAGTCAAGAGAAATAGAAGAAATAGAAATTTTCTTTTTTTTGAAAATTTGCAAAAGATTTCGGACAAGCAACAACGCATGCCTGCTTAACCTACCATAGGGCTGCCTGATTTTTACAAGGGCGCATACGCGCAATCGGTTGCCACCCACTCCCATGCAGGTGCCGAGAATAGGACAATATCAAATAATAATTCTTTGTATTGTGAGGGGTACTGGCCTATTTAATCTTTTGAATCTTTTGGCAGGTCTGAAAATCTCGTTTGCTCCAATAATCACCTATATTTGAGGCTATTGCAGTGGTAACATTTATATTTTTCAAGGTTAGATATATAAACACAGATGCGAATCGAAAAACGATTCGCATCTGTGTTTATATTGAGGAACAGAGCTACTGTTCAGTGTCCGCCTTATGCATGGCGAGCGGTTCGATGCCGTTCTTACCGGCTTGATACAGAGCGATATACTCGCCGGGACGTGTCTTGTCGAAGCACGCGGCAATCTCTGCAAAATCCTTTTTCAGACTGCGTTTGCACTTTACGCAACCGCCACCCAATTTTGTCGATTGCGCCACACAATCGGCAAATTCGTGTTTCTCGCAGAATGCCACTAATTGTCTGTGTGCCTGCATATTATCATTGTGCAGGGCATAGACCAACAAGAATTTGCCACCCGTCTCCGCCATCTGTTTCTCCTGTGCATCAGCCGTTTCGCACGGCTTTCCCTTCATACATTTCATAATCGTAACATTTTTAGTTGTTTAACAAATTGTTTTCGGGGAGAGCCTTATCGTTTGTCGATATAACGTTTCTTCGTCCGTTTTTATTATTCACCGCAAAAACAGATAAGACAAAATGCCCGCCGGGTAACGCGCGTAGAAAAAAGGGAAACAAAAAGAAAGGAAACGAAAGCGATTTTCGCCGATTTCGCTTTCCTTTTGTTTCCTTTCTGTTCGTTTTCTTTCCTTTTCGGGGGGGGACATATGGGTTATAGGGAGAATAGGGCTTAATAGGGGTGATAGAATTTATAGGAGGACTAAGAGAACTAAGAAATTTTATCGGGGATTTTCGAGGTGGTTTATAACAATGGTAGATAATCACGCCCTGCGCATGGAGAATTTTCGGGTATCACCATTGTTTTCGGTTGCGCGGGCTCATTATGACATTTTCTTTATATGGGTTATAGGGGGGGGGTAAGAAAAAAATAGGGATTCTAGGAGAACTAAGAGATCTAAGAGATCTAGGATTTTTTGTGAAGACAAGAAACAATGGTAGATCCCAACTCACGCGCAAATTTGCGCGTGTGGGATGACGCTAAATTAAAAACCGCATCGGACAAAAGTCCGATGCGGTGAAAATAATCAAAATTGTTTTTAGAAATCGTAACCAACAATTTGCGAAGCATATTCTTTCCACCCACTATCAGCCTTATAGGCATCGACCGATGCGCGAGGAACATATATAGTACAATCTATATTATTGTAACTATTATTTGAAGAGTCGTAAAATTTAAATACATTTTCATCTAATGTCGGAGGTGTTGTTGCTTTGCAATATACGCTTGTCAGACTCTTGCAATCCTCGAATACACTCGAGCCTATTTCCGTAACGCTGTCGGGAATGGTAATACTTGTCAAACTGTTACTTTTCCAGAATACACATTTTTCTATTGTTTTTACTCCGTTAGGAATAGTATATTCTGTAAGTCCGGCACCACGGGTAAATGCTATTAGATTGCCGTCGACAATCAAACACCTGTTATCTTCCGATGCATATTTTCCATAAATAGATTCCAATCCCGGACAGCCAAAGAATACGATTTTGCCAATTGTCGTAACACTGTCGGGAATTGTAACGCTTTTCAGACGCCCGCATAGACTGAATGCCTCATCACCAATTGTCGTAACGTTGTTGCCGATGGTAATGTTTGTCAACGTGGAACACCGACTAAATGCAGAATCCCCGATAGTTTTCACACTGTTCGGAATTATAACGCTTGTCAGACCTTTGCAACTCATGAATGCACCCCCGCCGATTTCCGTAACGCCGTCGGGAATGGTAATGCTTGTCAGACCCGAGCAACCATAGAATGTTTCTTTGCCTATTTCCGTAACGCCGTCGGGAATGGTAATGCTTGTCAGACCCGAGCAATAACCGAATGCACTATTGCCTATTTCCGTAACGCTGTCGGGAATGGTAATGCTTGTCAGACCCGAGCAACACCAGAATGCACTATCGCCGATTCCCATAACGCCGTCGGGAATGGTAATGCTTGTCAGACCCGAGCAACCATAGAATGTTTCTTTGCCTATTTCCGTAACGCCGTCGGGAATGGTAATGCTTGTCAGACCCGAGCAATAACCGAATGCACTATTGCCTATTTCCGTAACGCTGTCGGGAATGGTAATGCTTGTCAGACCCGAGCAACACCAGAATGCACTATCGCCGATTCCCATAACGCCGTCGGGAATGGTAATGCTTGTCAGACCCGAGCAACCATAGAATGTTTCTTTGCCTATTTCCGTAACGCCGTCGGGAATGGTAACGCTTGTCAGACACGTGCACAACATGAATGCACCAAAGCCGATTTCCGTAACGCCGTCGGGAATGGTAATGCTTGTCAGACTCTTGCAACCCCAGAATGCAATATCGCCGATTGATGTAACGCCGTTGGGGATCGTTATGCTTGTCAGACCGGTGCGTTCCATAAATGCTTCATCGCCGATTGATGTTTGAGGGCAATCGAATATTATTACACCTATGCCGGATTCGCATATATGCGATATGATATGACCATTATAACTGCGTGGTGCCAAAAATCCATAGTCGTTTGAATAGGTGTACCATATCTGATTCGTCGGTATGCTGTCTTTCCCATCATACACCAAAGGCTTCATCGGAATAATATGGTTGCGTATTACCGTTATATTGTTGGCTGTACTGAATTTCATAAATTTATTATCGGTGTCAAACATACAGATGGATATACCTTTTTCAAAAGTTTGCGGCGGTACGGCAATATAGAAATATGTAGGCGTATCTTGCGACAATGCCACGTCGCAATTCAATATAACCACCTGCTTTGCGTCTGCTGTCGGCGTAATCGACATATCATTACCTATGGTTGCATTGCCTGCGATAAGTTCTTTATTGTTTCCTTGCAATGTAATCCTCAGAATCGTTTTCTCGCCGGTCAATGCTATTCGTATCCAACCCATAACATTGCGGAACGACAAATTTTCATCGTCGCTTCGCGCAACCATTATACTGCCACCGATACCAAAATTATCTTTGCGATATGTTTGTACGAAAGGCATTACAGTTGAAACTGTGCCATCAGAAGTAATTGAATTAGACTCATTATACGGATATACGGCAACGATTTGGTCGATTTTATCGCCCGTCGTGCCGCCTCTTATATACGACAATTCGCCCGTGCGGTCGCCCGTTTTGCCTGTGAATTTGTAGCGGCGGTTGTCGGTCGTCTTGTTGAACACCGACACGCGGTCGCCCTCGGTCCATACGGTTTGCATTTGTTCATTGAGTTGTACACGCGAATCATCATCGCCAATAGAGACATAAAACGTGTCGGTCGGCTTTGCAGGAGCCAAATCTTTCGTTGCGTCCTTGGTGCAGGCGGCAAACATCGTTGCCACTGCTGCAAAAAGCAGAATCTTTTTCATGGCTACCAGTCGATTTCGGGGTCGGTTACAGGATTTTCGAGGCTCGCTTCGAACCCTCGTTCAATACACAGTTGTACGATGCGCACGTCGGGTGCACAATACGGCGAGAGATAGAGAAAATTTTTTCTCATAGCATTTTGTTTTTGCGACGTTGCGACTCCTACGCAGTCAGTTAATAAGTTGGTTTCAAAAAAGAAAGTGTGGAGTCGTCCGTTTATCTACCACGAGGCTCTGACAAAACCCAAAGACGAATAAAAGAGACAATACCCCACACCCGTATTGGGTATGGGGCGAGAATGCCGCCAAAGTATATATACCAATACAGGACAGCGAGTGTAATTGCAATCCTCGTCTTCGTTGAAACTGTCAGATTTCGTGGTAAGGATTAGCGAAACACTTTCACTAAAAATTTATGTCCGTCAATTACTTGACACAACAAAAGTAGAAATTTTTGATGAAAAGGCAAAAGGCGGGCGGCATCTAATTTTCCGACAAATAATCGGCGGGGCGGGAACAAAGGATAATGGAGATAATAATTCGGTGAAAATTTCCGTTTATTGAAGCGGATTTGCGATTTTTAGAGACTTTTTTGATACCTTTGTAGATTGGAGAATAAAAACAGAAGAAAACCATATATGAAAAATCTGAAACTTTTGTTGTGCATCGCTATCGTGGCGATCGTGTCGGGTGCATGCAGCAAGAAGCACGAGACATTCGGCGTAACGTTCCCGCAGACGGCATACTATTTCAAGTGGGGCGGCGAGGCGCAGGGCGATTCGTTCACGACAAAAAACATATCGGCAATCAGCGTATCGTCGGTAACGGACGGGTGGGATTTCAGCATCGACCTTTCGACGCTCAAATACACAATAACGCCGCCCGAGGAGCCGACCGATGCAGACAAAAAGGAGTCGATGCGCACTGGCACGGCGAATGTTTCGGTTGTGTCGCAAAAGGGCGATACGGCTAAATATGTACTGACATTCTACATCATAGGCGACCACGCCATAGATTTCAACAATGGCGGGAAGGAGTATGCCAACTGCTATGTGGCGACCACGCCGTATGCACTCTATTCGTTCGACGCCACACGCGGCGGCAACGGCGGGCGCGTAATCGAAGCCAAAAGTGCGGAGGTTCTATGGCAGTCGAAAAGCCAGATGATTCAGCATTTGAAAATAGACGAGAGCGGCACGGTTTCGTTCTTCATCGACAGGGCGAAGGACGATGACGGCAACTATATCAAGGAGGAGGGCAACGACATCGTTCCCGAAGGGAATGCGGTAATTGCCGTGCGCAATGCCAATGACGAGATAACGTGGAGTTGGCATATATGGGTGATTCGCGAGAGTCGCAATCCGCTGAAAAACGGAGAGGCATACGCCAACAACAAGACGTTCATGGACAAGAACCTCGGTGCGTTTTCCAACAGCAAGGGCGCAACGGACGACACCGACGAGATACTTGCCTCGTACGGGTTATATTACCAATGGGGGCGCAAGGATCCGTTTACACGTCCGCGCTATTACGACTGCGCAGGCGGCGTGGCGGAGACCGTATATGGGGCATCGTCGAGTTCGGTATATGTGAAATTCGAGGAGACGAGCGAGACGGTCGGCACGTCGGACTATGCCATTGCCAATCCTAAAACCTTCATCACCAATGCTGCATCTATTGCCGACGACGGCGACGGGGTGGGCGATTGGCTTGCGAAGGCGGACGGCACGTTGTGGAGCGATACTGCCAAGACGGACTACGACCCGTGTCCGCACGGCTGGCGCGTGCCTGCAAAAGGCGATTTCGATGTACTCGCGCTCACCGATGCCGAAGAGGGCAAGGATTTGGAGACTGCCCGCAAGCAGTTCGGCTGGAATTTGAGCGACGGCTCGGCGGAGTATTTCTATACGGGTGCAGGATTGCGCAGTTACTACAACGGCGTAATCAACAATATGAACCATAAAGACGGCACATATCCATCTACGCCGGAGCCTTGGGAAGGTTATTATTGGACATCGGGGCAGAGTGCAGACGGAAAGCAGGGCTTGTGCATGTATTTCGATTTGACGACTACACGAACCATCAACAAATTCAACAAGCAGTATCCGTCGAAGCGCGCCAATGCGATGCAGATAAGGTGCGTAAAAGAGGAGTAACCGACCGAAAGAAAATAACACACAGGCATATCCGCGTGGGTATGCCTTTTTTAAGTCGAAAATGAAAAGCGTAACGGAGATATTTGCCGAACTCGGAGCGAGAACGGAGAATTTCGGGAAGGAGCCTGTTTCGAGCGATATTATGGACGATGCCGTAAGGGAGAATCCGTGGTTCACCCGGGCGGACATCGTAAGGGCTTACGGGGCGATACGCGAATGTATGCTGCAACGCGAGAAGTTGGAGCAGTGGCTTGCCGCCTACCCTGCACTCGTGGTACCGCACGAGCCGAAAAACATAGGAATCGTGATGGCGGGCAACATTCCGTTCGTAGGATTTTTCGACCTTATGTGCGTCATTGCGAGCGGGAACAGGGCATATATAAAACTGTCGTCGAAAGATGCGATTCTTATGGAGTTGATGCGGTTGTATTTAGATGCAACAGACAACGATTTGCGTATCGACCTGCTCGACGACAATTCGCCGCTCGATGCGGTCATCGCCACGGGCGGAGAGAGTGCGGCACTCCATTTCAATTCGAAATATGCCGACATACCGCATCTCGTGCGCGGCTCGCGCCACTCGGTGGCGGTGCTTGCGGGCAACGAGACCGAAGCGGAGTTGGCAGGGCTTGCCGACGACATATTTCTCTATTCGGGATTGGGTTGTCGCAGCGTTTCACTCGTTTTTGTGCCGCGCGGTTACCGCTTCGCATTGCCGTCGCGACAGATGTGCGAGGGCTATCGCAACAACTATCGGCAGGCACGGGCATTGCTGACGATGGAGGGCATAGAGTTCGAGGACAACGGCACGGCGTTGTTCGTGCGGTCGGACAAGGCGGAGTTCCCGAAGCGATTGAGCCAAATCAATGTCGTGGAGTATGACGACACGGAGAGCGTTCGCGCGTGGCTTCGGGAAAACGACAGCCGTTTGCAATGCGTCGCTTCGCATATCGACGGGTTGCACAAGCGCACCGTTCCGCTCGGGCGCACGCAATATCCCGAATTGACCGACTATGCCGACGATGTCGATGTGATGGCGTTTCTGCAATCGGTGGTCGGTGTCGAACGCATCTGCGAAACGGCTGACGAGGCGACCAATTCGCGACTTTCACTATCTTTGCATATACACAACAAACTAAAACAGCACTTATCATGAAAAAATTTGTTCTTATGCTGATTGCCGTCGTTGCCGTATGCAGCGCACAGGCACAACCGCCGCGCGGTATGATGCCGCCACCTCCGGGAATGATGCCGCAGGGACAGGAGGCTCCGAGCGATCGCAGCATCGCCAAACGTTACGAGCATCTGAGGGAGGCTCTGCAAATGGACGATGCGCAGTTCGAAAAGTTCGCGCCCGTCTATCAGTCGTACCAGCGCGAGATACGCGGCATACGCAAAGACCTGAAAACGCTGATGGATTCGTACAAGGACGCGCCAATCGACGAGAAAACGGCGTATCGTCTGGCAATGGCACAGTTGAATGCCGATGCCGATGTGATACGTTGCAAAAAGGAGTATCTGCGCGTATTCAAGGATTATCTGACGCCGGAGCAGATGTCGAAAATCTTTTTGGTCGAGCGTCCGCGACCGCCTAAACAGCAGCCCCAGCCGAATCGTTAGAACGGATAGCCTACCCCGAAGTTGAGCGACGTATTCCGCCACTTGAAGTTGTGAATCCACCGCGAACCTTCGGGGTTATTCGGATTGTGGAGTTGAATACCCCAGTCAAGGCGCAGAATGGCGAATTTGATGTCGATGCGCAATCCTATACCCGTATTGAAACCCAACTGCTTGTAGAAATTCTTGAAATGGAACACCGACTCGTCGCTGTATTCGATGCCGTCGCGTCCCATAAACCATATATTGCCCGCATCGAGGAACGTTGCGCCCTGCAACACGCCCCAAATCGGAAAACGCAATTCGAGATTCGCCTCCAATTTCATATCGCCCAACTGCGTAGGATAGACCACATTGGTCGGCAGGGGCGATGAGCCGGGACCGAGCGTTCGCGGTGCCCAACCACGCATACTGTTGCTGCCGCCCGAATAGAAGAGACGGTCGAAAGGCATAGCCTGCGAATTGCCGTATGCCGCGCCGAAACCCGCATAGAGTCTGCCCGCAATCGCGGTCTTTTCGCCGAGCGTGATTTTGTGGCTGACACTCACGTCGGCACGGAAGTATTGCGAATAGCGGACACCGAGAATGTTGTAGTATTTCTCGCCCGCCGCAGGGTGGGAGAAGAGGTGCTCCAAGCCATCGAGCAGGTTGCCGGCGAACTCCATATTCAGACGCACCGTCGTATGGTTGCGCGTGGTCGTAAGGCGCGGATTGTTGTATATGTACGAACCCGAAATGGCGAAAATCAACTGCGATTCGTAACTGTGTTTCAGATATTCGTTCTGCAACGAGTTGAAATAGTCCTGATTGATGTATCCGACATTCACCCAGTTGATGCTTATCGGACGCACAACGAATGACGAGTGTCGCAGATTGCGCCACGAATAAGACCACACGGCACTCGACAAATCGCGCCGGTAGTATGGGCGGTTTTGATAGTTGTACGAAATCTCGAACTGCGTGCGCGGAGCGGTTATGCGACTCAATGCCGATGTGCGGAATATAAGGAATCGCGGGAACGAAAGGCTTGCCGACAGCCCGAACTCCATGGCATTGCGTCGCGACGATTTCGGTGCCTTCATATATTCGTAACCTGCCGTGCCTGTCAGTTCCAACATCTCCGCGCCGCGGAAGACATTGCGGTTCTGATAACCTACCGATGCCTTCACCCCGTAGAAACTCGATGTGGTGGAGCCCTCCAACTCGACCTTCACGCTCTGTTTGAGCGCGGGCGTACAGAGGATATTGCAATCGACATAGCCCTCGCGCGTGTAGTTCACCTGCGTGGAGTCCGACTGCGCCTTCACGCCGACGTATGTTATGTAGTGCCGTGCAACGGCGGAATCGGGCAATTCGTCGAACGTTATGCGGGCACTCTTGAAATAGCCCATCTGCATAAGATTGGTGTAAGCCCGCGTAACCTGCGAATAGTCGTAGATGAAATTGGGGTACATCGGAACGGCAGGACGCAGAACCCGTGCGCGCAGATTGGGACGACGACCCTCGTACATCACATTCAGACCGCGATAGTCGAGCGTATCGAAGCGGTCGTAATAGCCTTTGTGCATCTTGGCATCGGCGGCATCGTAATCGGGTATGATGTTGATACGGCGCAAACGATAAACCGTATTGTTGTCGTAAACGGCATCGCCGCGATTGTTGTAACCCACAAGGTTTTGCTTGACGACTACTTTGACACCTACGCGGGCGGGCGTTTTGAGCGTATCGGCAAGATACTCGATATTGTTCACCGAAAAGCCGTAATAGCCGCGGTTTTTAAGGTATTCGGTTATGCGCTCGCGCTCCTTGTCGAGCACAGTGATGTCGAAAATATCGCCCCTGTGCAACAGCGAATTGACTGTGTCGGGCGCAAGTATCGGTTCGAGGAAGCGGTCGCGATAGAGGTAGGTTATATCGCCTATGCGGTATGCCCGATTTTGAGTCAGCGAATATGTAACCCGCGCGCGACGCCTGCGGCTGAGAGTATCGACCGCGAAATCGACTTTCGAGGCGAAATAACCGCGAGAATTGAGATATATTTTCAGATTCTCGGCAGATTTCTCGGTCGCCGACATATCGAACAGCACGGGTTCCTCGCCGATTTTGCGCTTAAACCTGTTCCACCAGTTATTCTTTTCCGGATTGGCGAGATTATACACCCACACATAGAAATTGGTGCCGAGAAAGTGTTTGTTCGGTCTCTGCCGCACATATTTTTCGACCTCCTGTGCAGCGATGCGCTCCTTGCGCGGAACGGTTTTATCGTCCTCGATTTTGACCTTTTGCAACAGGAACGAATCTTTCGGCAGTTTGCGCGTAACGCTGCACGATGAGACAAAGATGCCCACCGCGACAATCACAACCGCCAAAATCATTCGTCCGTGCATTCGTTATATTCGCTCTTTCAAGTCGTTCAAAAATCGTTCGTATGCCTCTCGTTCGGCATTGCATTCCCTATCGACAACGAAGCGGAATGCTGATTCGTCGGGAAATATGCGTCCCGCGTATTCGTATGTGGCGTTGCCTATGAGCATTGTCGAAAGTCCGCCCTCGCGCGAGCAGATGCAACGCACCATACCGCCGCGGTTGAGCACCTCTATCGGTTTGTCGAAATCGCACTCGCCGAGCAGGGCCATCGCCGTCGCACTCGATGTCATCGCCGTACCGCACGAGAGAGTTATGCCTGCACCGCGCTCGTAGGTCGCCACGAAAATCTCGTTGCGGCTGCGCACCTCGACAAGGCTTACGTTCACACCGTGCGGGAATATCTGCGGCAAGTTCTTTACTTTTTCGCCCAACTGCGCGAGCAAACCGTAGTCGATGCGTTCAACCTTTGCCACAATGTGCGGGTTGCCGACATTTATAGCGGTAAAGAGCAAATTTCCGTCCAAATCGGCAATCGGGCGTGCAATGAATTTTTCATCGAGAGCGGACATTGCGAAATCGTCGCTCCAAAGTCGCACGGGAATACGCACGCCGAATGTAGGCACGCCCGTGGCAAAAGGCTCCCACTGCGCAACATCATACTCTCGTCCGCCAGACATAAGCGTAAACCGCGCATCGCCCGTATATTTTTGTGCCGCCCGCGCGATGCATCGGATACCGTTGCCGCACATCTCCGCCTCCGTTCCATCGGGATTGAACATTCGCATTCCGTATCTGCCCGTCTTTCCGTCATACACGAGAACGAGCAGTCCGTCGGCTCCTATGCCCTTTTGTCTGTCGCAGGCAGCACGCGCAAGCGACGGCAACGACACATCGGAGAGCCTTTGCCCGACGGCATCGACCATCACAAAATCGTTGCCCGAGCCGTGGCTTTTTATGAAACCGATTTCCATACGAAACAGCATATAATCGTTCAAAAATACAAATAATCGGATAATATTCCATAATTTTACACGTCAAAAACCAACAAACGCAAAAATATGGTCGAAAAATTCATAATGGCAGGCGATACCGCACTGCACATCTGCGACTCCGAAAAGGGCGAACAAACAGTCGTCCTGCTGCACGGCTATCTCGAAAATATGCTCGTATGGGAGGATTTCGTGCCGCTTCTATATAAAAAGGTGCGCGTCGTTACGCTCGACCTGCCGGGGCACGGCATTTCAGAGGTCAAAGGTGAGGTGCATACAATGGACTATTTGGCTGACACCGTTGCAGCAGGTCTCGTCGCATTAGGCATCGGACACGCCTTCGTTGTCGGGCATTCGATGGGCGGATATGTCGCACTAGCCTTTTGCGAACGCCACCCGCAGATGACCGACGGCATAGTCCTTTTGAGTTCGACACCAAACGCCGACAGCGACGAGAAACGCAAGAACCGCGAACGCGAAATCGCACTCGTCCGCTCGGGTAAAAAGGAGTTGTTGGCACACACCGCACCCGAAGCAGGCTTCGCGCCCGAAAACCGCAAGCGGTTGCAATCATATATAGACGACCTCGAAGAGACCGTACACATCACCGAGGACGCGGGCATCATCGCTCTGCTCGGAGGAATGATTGCACGCAAAGACCAAAACGAGATGTTGCGCACCTGCGGCAAACCGCAGCTCTTCATTCTCGGCTGTCGGGACGGCTACATATCCAACGAGGTTGCCGACAAGATGATTGCCGACCACCCGCAGGCAGAGGTCGTGCGCCTCACCGAATCGGGACACATGGGCTTTATCGAGGAGCCTGCCAAATGCGCGGCAGCCATTCTCGATTTCATTGCAGAACATACGAAATAGCGGAGAGCCGCCATTTTATCTCAGCGGAACGTTTAAGAGCGTCCCGCTATTTTTTTGTAGATAAATGCCCATAAATATTTTTCAGAAAATATATGCAGAAACCATTTTTTGCATATATTTGTATATAGAACACGGTAATATATACTAAAATTTTTTACTAACCTTAAAAATCGTTTACAAAAAAACAGGCACGACACAAAAATTTACTGCCCGTACGTCGGGCTGCGGACAAACAAAAACTAAACACCAAAACTAAAAATTTTTGTATGAAACCAAATTTACTATTCAACACCAAATGCAAAGCATGCGCTATTGCCACCGTTATGTTGGCGACTGTTGCATCATCAGCATTCGCGGCTGATACAGAAAGCATTGCAGCAAACACGAGGGGGGGGGATTTTAGTGCTTCTGCCCAAGCAGGCAAAAACGTCGTCGTCAAAGGTGTCGTAAAAGACTCCGCCGGACAGCCGCTCGTAGGCGTCTCCGTTTACATCGACGGCACATCGACCGGAACAATCACCGAGTCGGATGGTACCTATTCAATCAACGCTCCTGCCGATGGAACAATCGTCTTCTCTTACATCGGCTACACAGACATCAAACAATCAATCGACAACCGTACAGCCATCGATGTAACGATGACCGAGGCTTCGCACGCCATCAACGATGTCGTGGTCGTGGGTTACGGTACCCTGAAAAAGACGCAGCTCGTCGGTGCGGTCGAGACTTTGGACGGCGATGCTATCGAGAGCCGTTCCAATGCGAACGTAACACGTTCGTTGCAGGGTATGATACCGGGCTTGAACATCATTCAGGTCGATGGTAAGCCTACCCACCAAGGTCAAATCTACATTCGTGGCGGTCAAACATCGTACGATACCCGTTCCAAGGCAGGTTCGGCAACCGGTGCCCACCGTACTATCGGTCAGGGCGGTAGCGCACTCGTCCTTATCGACGGTGTCGAAGGCGATTTGACTACGGTCAATCCGGACGACATCGAGAACGTATCCGTGCTGAAAGATGCCGCTTCGGCTGCCGTTTACGGTGCACGAGGTGCATTCGGTGTTATCCTCGTTACGACCAAGAACGCCCGCAAGGACAAGATTTCGGTAACCTACAACGGTTCGGTTTCGGTAAACAGCCGTACAGTGAAGACAGAGAAGGAGATGGTAACCGACGGTCTGACATGGTTGGACAATTTCGTGGATTTCTTCACCAACGATACGAGAACCCCGACCTCGGCAGGCAAGGCTCCGTCGAACGTGAACAACCGCGCCAACACCTATTCGAGCGATTATCACGAAGAGTTCCGCAGACGTGCCACCGACAAGGAGTATGAGAATTACAAGAATCCTTACGGTAAGTTCCCGGGCAAGGAGAATTATGCTTACTACGGCAGTACCAACTGGTATGAACTTTTCTACAAGAAAGCCAATGTGGGTCATACTCACAACCTGAGCATCAGCGGTGCAAGCGATCGCGCTTCGTTCGTGATTTCGGGCAAGTATTTCAATCAGGGCGGTATATATAAAGTAGGTAACGAGAATTTCGACTCGTACAACCTGCGCGCCAAGGGCGATGTAGCCATCACTAAATGGTTGAAAATCGCCAACAACACGACGCTGTTCAAGAACAAGTATCATCAGCCGATGGTCGTAGGCGGCGAGTTCCCTATCGGTCGTCAGATAGAGATGCGCGGTCAGCCTATCTACACCCCTTACAACGAGGACGGCACCAGCACGTTCTACGGTGCGGCACTGTGCTACGATTTGTTCAAAAAGGATTTGGCTTATCAGGAAGACAATAAGCTGAACGTGGTAAACACTACCACACTCACCATCGAACCGATTAAGGACGTGCTTAAATTCACTGCCGACTTCTCGTACAAAGGCATTCGTACACAGCGTAACCGAGTGAGTCCTATCGCAAGCGGTTACACCTCGGAGACGGGTGTCGAGTCGTACAATTCGACTTCGTACAAGGAGGATTACCGATACAACACCGATTACGTCGCATCGAATATCGTAGGAACATGGACGCCTAAACTCGGCGACAACCACAACCTCAACGTCGTGGCAGGTTGGAATATAGAGAAGACCAACTACCGCCGTCTCTACATCAAGCGTTTGGGTTTGCTCTATGACAATATGCCTAACTTCGAGTGGATGAGCAGCGATGAGTATTCGATACAGGACGACGGTTACGACAAGAAGATGGTCGGCGTGTTCGGTCGTATCAACTACACACTTTTCAACCGCTACATTTTCGAATTCGCCTGCCGTTACGACGGTTCGTCGCTCTTCCCGACCAACAAGCAGTGGGGATTCTTCCCTTCGGGTTCGATAGGCTGGCGCATATCGGAGGAGCCTTGGTTGCAGGGTGCGAAGAGTTGGCTCAACAACTTGAAGGTTCGTGCGAATGTAGGTTCGCTCGGTAACGCTTCCATCGACCCGTATTCGTTCCTCGAACTGATGAGCGCAAGCAAATCGAGCATGCTACTCAACGGTCAGAAATTCTACTACACCAATGCGGCTTCGATGATTCCGAACAATCTGACTTGGGAAACCGTAACTACATACGATGTGGGTGTCGATTTCGACTTGTTGCGCAGTCGTCTGTCGGGTTCGTTCGACTACTACTGGCGTTACACCAACGACCTGCTCGTAACGGGTCCGGACTATCCGCAGATTCTCGGCGACGACTCGCCGAAGGGCAACTACGGTTCGTTGAAGACACGCGGTTGGGAGGCAACTCTCGCATGGCGCGACTCGTTCAAGGCCGGCGGCAAGGATTTCAATTACAGCATTCGCGTAAGCGTTTGGGACAGCCGCACATGGGTTAAGGACTTCTACAACGCCAACGGCGACATCTACAACTACTACAAGGGTAAGGAACTCGGCGAAATCTGGGGCTTCCGCACCAAAGGTTACTTCCTCGACAACGAAGAGGCTGCCGCATGGGTACAGGATACGTTCCACAAAAACGGTTCGAACTTCAAGGCATATGCGGGCGACCTGCGTTTCATCGATGTAAACAACGACGAGAAAATCGGTTACGGCAAGGCTACCTTGAGCGACCATGGCGATTTGGAGCGCATCGGTAACACCACACCGCGCTACAACTACGGTATCAACCTCGCCGCTTCGTGGAACGGCATCGGTTTGAGCGTATTCATTCAGGGTGTCGGCAAACGCGACTGGTATCCGAGTGCCGATTCGGGTCTGTTCTGGGGTATGTACAACCGTCCTTACGGCGAGTTGCCTAAAATCCACACGACCGATGCTGTCCGCATGGATTACAGCACCGAGAACTGGAAGGTTACCAACCCGGGTGCATACTACACCCGTCAGGTCGGCTACTCGGCAAACCGCCACGTCGGTCCTCTGACTTACGAGAACGACTACTATTTGCAGGACGCATCGTATGTTCGTATCAAGAACATCACGGTGGATTACACATTCCCGCAGAAACTTACCCGCAAGGCTCACATCGAGCGTCTGCGCATCTATCTCTCAATGGAGAACCTCTTTACTCACTCGCCGATGTACAAGCACACCAAGTTGTTCGACCCTGAGGTTATCGACTACGGTGATACCGACTTCCGCGGCGACAGTTACAAGACCGGTCTTTCGGGTAACGGTCAGGGTTACAGTTACCCGATGCTTAAAACGTTCACTTTCGGTCTGAACATCACTTTCTAAAACGGAGGAAACAATTATGAAAAATACAATGAAATATATAAAAGCCGTATTGGTCGCCACGATTGCATTTTCGGGCGTATCGTGCGAGAAGTTCCTCTCCGCCGATCCTATCGACAAAGTTGAGGCAAGCAAGTTCTTCAAATCGGAGAACGAGTTGATGCTCTATGCAAACGGTCTTATCAACAGTTATATGCCAGATGCCGTCGAAGTGGGTTTGGACGGCGACCGCTATTGCGATTTCGTCTGCACCAAGACTTCGGAGGACTACAATCGTCCGGGCGTATGGGGCTCGAACAAGCAGGGCGGCTGGGACATCAGCAGTTGGCGCGGTATCCGTCGTGCCAACATACTGCTCGACAAACTGCCGAACAGCAGAGCCAATGTAAGCGAGACCGTCTATAACCACTACGAAGGCGTAGGTCGTTTTTGGAGAGCATATCTCTACTTCGCCAAAATGCGTACCTTCGGCGACGTGCCTTGGACGGATCATGCACTCGGCATAAAAGAGGATGATATTCTCTATGCATCGCGTACCGACCGCGAGGAGTTGTTCCACAATATGCTGCAGGACATCGACTTCGCTTGCGAGAATTTGCAGTACAAAGGTTACGAGTGCGTTGTGAACAAGTATGTCGCACTGGCATTCAAGGCGCGTATGTGTCTCTATGAAGGTACCTACCGCAAGTACCACAGCACGAATCCTTCGACGGGCGAGCCATGGAAAGGCACGTTCGAGTCGGCAGACAAGATTTTGGAAGAGTGCGTATCGGCTTGCGAGGAGTTGATGGGTTCGGGTAAATTCGCTCTGACCATGGGCAACCCTTGGGATACGGCAAACGGCTGTTTCGCCCAGATTTGGCGCAACACCGATCTGCTATCGAACAAGGAGGCTATCTGGGTTCGCGAGTACGACTACAACCTCGCCGTTACCCACGAACTTACATGGCGTGTAAATTCGGGCACCTACGACCAGCAGCCGGCTCCGACCAAAACATACGTCAATATGTTCCTCAAACTCGACGGTACTCCTATCACCAACGAGGGCAAGGTATCACTCAACGAGGAGTTCAAGGATCGCGACTACCGTTTGGTAAACACCGTAAACCACGGTGAAGTGGTCAATTCGGACGGTCATACCGTTCCTGCTTGGACTTACACGGCAACCAACGGCAATGTCGGACCGAAAGCCGCCAATATGAGTTCCTACACCTACACGGGTTACAACTTCATCAAGTGGAGCATCGAGAAAGAGGAGAACTACTCGAAAGGTCGTGCCGACAACGATATTCCGATTTTCCGCTATGCCGAGGTGTTGCTCAACTATGCCGAGGCGAAAGAGGAACTCGGTGCGATGACAGCCGACATTTGGGCGCAGACCGTAGGTGCATTGCGTGAGCGTGCAGGTGTTACGAGCATCTACCCTGCTTCCGCCGACCCTATGCTCGTTGCCTACTACGGCATCTCCGACCCTGTCAAACTCGAAATCCGCCGCGAGCGTGTCTGCGAGTTGGCTATGGAGCACCTGCGTCTGGACGACCTCTATCGCTGGAACTGCGGCAATCTCGTAGCCGACCGTACCGATGCCAACGCATGGCGCGGTATCTGGGTAACGCCGGAGGAGGCTGCTTTGGTTTGGAATGAGGACAATCCTAAAAAGCCTGTCGTAACTTCCGGCGGTTTGAAGTTCAATGGTGGCACATATATATTCCCTGTTCCTGACAGCAGCCTTAGTGAAGAAGAGGCTGCCGCATGGAAAAAGACGCATTCGCCGAAAACCGGTATGGGATTCTATATTACCAACAAGACATCAAACAGCAACTACTCCTTCTCGGAGGGAACGCATGGCTTCATTATGTATAACTACAAGTTGGAATGGAACGAACGTATGTATGTTCACCCGATTCCGGATTCGGCAACTACGCTGAACCCGAGTCTCGGTCAGAACAACGGTTGGTAGTCCGATACCGACAAATTCAAACGGCGCAACTCTTACGGGTTGCGCCGTTTTCGGTTTGCATCGGATTTATTATAAATTATCGTCTATTCCTGCTTCGGCAGCCATTTGCAAAATATGTTCGCGCAGGGCTTTGGGCGTAACGTTATGTCGCACGACAAGCAGATAGGAGTGGCGGATTTCGCGGCGCAGAAAGTCGTTGTCCGCGCTGTCCATCACGATACTGTTCCAATGTTTTTTGTTGAAATGCCACGCCGAGGTAACGAAATCGTAACGCTCGCGCAACTCTATCGCACGCTCGGGTGCGCACTTGACGACAAAGTGGTCGGGTTCATTCATATCGACCACGGCGAACATCTTGCCGCCGACCTTGAACACCAACGTCGTATCGTCGAACGGCAACGTCTCCTCCGTCCCGGGCAACGACAGACAATACTCTCTTAATTCCACTATATCCATACCCAAAGATACCGTTTCCTGCGGCAACAGCAAAATCGGATTTTCACACACCGTCATAAACAACCGCAAGCGGGGAAATTCCCCGCTTGCGGCATTGATAAAAGAATAACTTTGCTACCGTTTAGTGCATCTTGTCGAGCGGGGCGATGGCTCCCGGGCAGGTGCAGACATATGCCGCAACCTCGACTGCACGGCGGTGGGCTTCGGCGAGCGAATGTCCCTGCAAGAGCATTGCCGTGAAAGTGGCGGTAAACGAGTCGCCCGCACCAACGGTATCGACGACCTCGACACGCGGAGTCTCAATCCACGAACGACTGCCGTCGGCACCCAGAATAAGGCTGCCGATTGCGCCCTTGGTATAGACGATACCGCGCAGGGAGTAACGGTCGATAAGCATGCGAAGGCGCATCTGCTCGTCGCCCGCGAGGTCAAACATTGGCGAAAGCACCTCCAACTCGTCGTCGTTGAGTTTGAGCACCGAAGCACGTTGCAATGAAGCCTCGATAAGAGACTTGTCGTAGAAATGCTGGCGCAGATTGATGTCGAACACTTTAATTGCATTCGCAGGCGCGGCATCGACGATGGCGAGAATCGTGCGGCGCGAGACCTCGTTGCGCTGTGCAAGCGAACCCCAGCAAACGGCGTCCGCTTCGCGAGCCAGAGCGAGTGTGCGTTCGTCGGGCAGGATATTATCCCACGCCACGCCCTCGTAGATTTCGTATGTCGGCACGCCCTTGGAGTCCAACGTTACGCCGACGGTACCTGTCGGGAAGTCGTTGCGTTGGAGATATTCGTCGCTCAATCCCGTGCGGCGGAACTCGGCAATGAGGTCGTCGCCCGAAGCGTCGCGTCCCACTGCACTTACGGCATAACCCTCGCAACCGAGAGCATCGACGTAGTGGGTGAAATTGACGGGTGCGCCGCCGATACGCCGACCTGCGGGCAGGACGTCCCACAACAATTCGCCGACACCTATGACTTTTTTCTTCTGCATAAACGGTTACAAATCAATCATTACCTTCATACACGTCTCGCGGTTGGCGTCGATGAACTTGTAGGCATCGTCGTACTGCTCGAACGGGAAGCGGTTGGAGATAAGCGGTTGGAGATGGATACGTCCTGCCTCAATCTCCTCTACGGCTTTGAGGTAGTCCTCGTGGCGATACATCATCGAGCCAATGAGGTTCAACTCGTGTTCGCCGAGGTAGAACATACTGATTGCAGGGTCTTTGGCGTGAACGCCGACGATAATCACATCGCCGCCCTTCTCGATAAGTTCCATAAGCGAACGCACCGAAACCTCGACGCCTGCACACTCGAAGCCGACGCTGAAACCTTCGTCGCCGAAAATCTCTTTCAGCGCATCGGCGAGCGGGCGTTTAGCAACGTTAATAGTATCCTCGATACCGCATTCGCGAGCCTTTGCCAAACGGAAGTCGCTCACATCGGTGATTACGACACGCTTTGCGCCGCGAGCCTTGGCGAACTGGGCGATGAGGTTGCCGATGGTACCCGCACCCGAAACGACCACGTTGCGACCTTTGATTTCATGAGGGCGCGAAGTGGCGTGAGCACCGACAGCGGCAGGCTCGACCATAGCGGCATATTCGAGCGGCATATCGTCGGGAATGCGCACCACCCTATCCTCGGGAACTATGAAATAGTCCTGCGCTGCGCCGTCCGCCTGAAATGCCTGAACGCGCAGGTTTTGGCAGACGTTATACTGTCCGCGCTTGCATGGGTTGCACTTGCCGCAAACCAATTGCGGGCGCGCCGTAGCCTTGTCGCCCGGCTTGACGACCTTCACGTCCTTGCCTACGGCAACGACATAGCCCGAATACTCGTGTCCCTGTACGACTGGATAGAATGTTGCGGGGTGCAGACCGTGGTAGGAGTGGATTTCGGAACCGCAGATACCGATATGCTTGATGTTGATAAGTATTTCGTTCGGTTTGAGGTCGGCGGCTTTCAAGTCGGGAACCTCACGGAAAACGAGTTTTTTAGGCTCGGTCAATACTACTTGTCTCATAATTTTATTGCATTTATGCTCGGCGCACCGCCGATACTTTGCATTTCGGCGGTGCGGAGAGCGTTGTTATACTATCTGTCCTCGGCTTGATGACCCGTGCGATCGACCTGATGGTAGAACTGGGTGTAAGGGACATCGGTGCGACCCGTACCCTTGCGCATCAGAGCCTTCAAATCCTCGAAATAGGTCTTATACACGTCGCGCGGCATAGCCTTGTGCTCGGCGCAGACCTTGGCTGCCATACCGACTACCTCACCGATAAGACCGCATGTACGCATCACGCGGGTCGAACCGAGTGCGATGTGCGTAACGCTGATGTTACGACCTGCCATAAACATATTGGCTACGTCCTTGGAGTAGAAGCAGCGGTAAGGCAGAGCGTAGAAGTCTATCGGGGTCAGCACACCGTAGGACATCCACTCCGCTTTCGGATAGTCGCGGCTGTTTTTCTCCATAGGATAGTGCTGGTCGATACGCCAAGTAGTAGTACATGTTTCGTCCTCGTGGTGGATCGGGCGCGTCAAATCCTGCTCGCGGAGGATATAGTCGCCCATCACGCGGCGCGATTCGCGCTTGCCCGAAACGTGCGATACCCAAGTAAGGTGGGTGCACTGCCAATCCTCCTTCTTGGAGTAGCGGTTCTTGCAGTAGGAGAATGTCGAGTAGGCGACATACATACCGTAGTCGCGGATTTTCTCGGCATCGGCAACCTGATCGTCCATCATACCGACCTCCCAGTACCAGTTGGCACGGTGAACCGGCTCGACCGTATATTCGTCGAGTTTCAAGCCCCAGTCGAGCGAATCGGGGAATGTGCAAGGCGTATTCCAATCCTCGCAGTACCATTCGATGGAGACACCCATCGTCATATCGTCAGCCTTCTCGGGAGCGAGAGGCTCATTGAATTCGGAGCGAGCCTCGCGACCCATACGGCACTCGGCTCCTGCCATAACTGCGAGGTGGGCATCGCCAGTACAGTCGGAGAAGTAGGTTCCGCTGATTTTGATGCGGTTCTGTTTGGTAGCCTCCTGCGCTATGACCGAAGCGATTTTGTCGCCGTTCTTGGCAACTTCCGTAACGGTGTAGCCCATAAAGAGGGTGATATTCTTTTCAGCCTCGACAACGCGCAACTTCTTGTCGTCCTGATAGTGGTGAGCACCGCGCGCGTTACCGATACGGTCGGGACCGATTTCGTTCAACAGGTAGCCGAGCGACGGATAAGGATCGACGTTGATTTGACCGCCCAAGCCGACGCGAACCTCCGACGAGTTGTTGCCGCCGAGAACGTAACGGTCTTGAATCAAAGCCACTTTCAAGCCAAGGCGTGCCGCAGCCAGCGATGCACAGATACCCGAGATACCGCCGCCGACAACGACGAAATCGAACGAGCCCTTGTCCTCGGGTTTGTTCTCGCCGAGCAGAGCCTTGCGAACCTCGAAATATGCTTCGAGCGTGTCGGCAGGCACCTCGTCGGTCTGCGTAAGGATAATCGCGTCGCAACGACCGTCGAAGCCCGTCAAGTCGTGCAGGGCGATAGTGTGGCGACCCTTTTTCAAAGCGACTTTTTCGCCCTTCTGCCAGTACCAGTTCACCTTGTCGGTACCGAATGTGGTTGCGTCTGCCTTGCCGTCGATAAGCACTTGGAAGATGCCCGGTGTAGGACCGTCAGACCAATATTTTGTCCAGTTTTTGGTGCGCACGAGCAACGTATATTCGCCGTCGGCAGGCACCTCGATTTCGGTGGCAGCGTCCTTGGCGAGCGGTGTACCGATACCGTGCGCCAAAAGGTAGGACGAACCCATTTGCAGAACGAACTGTTGTTCTACAATCCAATCGCCGTGGTCGGCGAAGGTCGTGGCAAGAGCCATAACCGAGTTTGATGTGTTCATTTTCATAAGTTTACAAGTTTTATCTGTTGTTTGATATTTTTCTTTTTTAGCAGTCCTCGCTGCGGGCAGCAGTCGTGTCGATAAGTGTATAGACCTGCATATAAGGCACGTCCGTGCGACCGACGCCCTTGCGCATAAGGGCTTTCAACTCCTCCAAATATGTGGCATAGACATCGTGCGGCAGAGCCTTGTGGCGACGGCAAATCGACGCAGCCATACCTACCACCTCGCCCATCATCGCCGTGGTACGCATCACGCGCACCGTGCCGAGGGCGACATGGCTGACACTGATGTCGCGACCCGCCATAAACATATTGGCGATGTCCTTGGAGTAGAAGCAGCGGTAAGGTATCGGATAGAAACCGAGCGGGTCGAGATGACCGCACGATAGGTATTCGCGACCCGGGAAGAGTTTGCTGTTCTCGGGGTCGGGATAGTGCTGGTCGATATACCACGAGGTCGAGGCACTCGCATCGGGATAGATGACGTTGTTTTTCAAATCCTGCTCGCGCAGCACGAACTCGCCGATAAGACGGCGCGACTCGCGTTTGCCTGCCACGCACGACACCCAGCCGAGGTAGCTGTTAGTATATTCGTCCTTCTGCGAGAAGCGGTTTTTGAGGTAAGACCAGTTGGAATAGGCGACATACATACCGTAATCGCGGATTCGCTCGGCGTCCTCTATCTGGTCGTCGCGCATACCGACCTCCCAGTACCACTGACCGCGACGCACCTTCTGCACGCTGCGTTCGTCGATAGGCAGTCCCCAATCTATATCGGGGAACGGGCGCGCCTTGGTATCTTCCAGACAGTACCACTGCAACGATGCGCCCATGGTCATACCGTCCGCCACATCGGGAGCCGACTCCTCGCCGTATTCCGATTTGGCTTCGCGACCCATATGCCACTCGGCACCTGCCAGCACGCCAAGCGTAGCGTCGCCCGTACAGTCGGCGAACAGGCGACCCTCGACGCGGATTTGCGAATAGTCGTCCACATTTACTGCCGTAACAGCCTTTATGGTACGGTCGTCGCTCTTTTCAACCGCGCAGACGCGGTAACCCGTAAAGAGCGTGATGCGTTTTTCAGCCTCGACGACCGACATTTTCTTTTCGTCCTCGTAAATCTCGGGAGTACGGGCATTGCCCTTTGTCGAAGGACCGAACTCGTTGAGCAGGTAACCAAGCGACGGATACATACCGATATTAAGTCGTCCGCCCAAGCCAACACGGATTTCGGACGAGTTGTTGCCGCCCAAAACGTGGCGATCCTGAATCAAAGCCACGCGCGTACCGAGACGTGCCGCAGCGATTGCGGCGCACATACCTGCCACGCCGCCGCCGACTACGACGAAATCGTATTTGCCCTTGCGCACCGCTTTCGACGGCAAGCCGAGCAACTTTTTGCGCAGGGCGCGGAAGCCCTCGACAGAGTCGTCGGGTTTCGAGTTGCTCCTTGTAAAAAGTACGGCGTCGCAACGGGCATCGAAGCCTTGCAGGTCGTGCAGAGCCAAGCGATGTCTGCCTGCTGCAAGGTGCAGTTTGCCGCCGCGCTGCCAGTGCCATTCGCTCTTTTCGGTGCCGAATGCCGTGCCCTCGTTCACGCCGTCCACAATCACATTGAATGCACCCGGCGTCGCAGCGTCCGACCAATACTTGGTCCAGTTGCGAGTGCGTACATATATATTATAGTCGCCCTCCGTCGGCACCTCGAACTCGGTCGAAGCATCGGCGACCGCCACGCCCAAGCCGTGAGCAAGCAGGTAGGTCGAACCCATAATGTCGATAAACTGCTGGTCGGCAGTCCAACCGCCGCGCTCAGCGAACATCGAAGCGGGCAGAAGAATCGAATCCTGTTTATTCATATCTTTTATTGTGTTTTATATCATCTTTCAAACGCGGAGCCGCCGAGAGTCCGTCCATAAACAGCGGCTCGACTATATAACTTACCGACGGCGAGTCGGCACACTCGATTTTCTCGCGCAACAACTCGAACGACTTGACGCCCAACAGTTCGACCGACTGTCCTATGCGGGCGATGGTCGGAGTGTAGAGGTCGAAAATCTCGTTGTCGTCGAAGCAAATCATCGCCATATCCTGCGGCACACGCAGTTCGAGCGCATTGACAGCCTGCAAAGCATAGAGCGACAGCGTATTGGTCGGGAAGAGCATAGCCTCGACGCCGCGTCGCACGGCATCGGCGACGATATGCGTAACGCTGTCGCCCACATTGCCGTAGAGCGTATGGTGAATGCACTCGTAGCGTTGAAGCCCCGCCTCGCGCATAGCCTTGCGGTAGCCCTCCTCGCGGTCGCCGATACTCGAAACGCCCATATTGTAACTTACCAACTCTATATGGCGATAGCCGCTCGCAAACAACCGACCGACGCCCATCTCGCCAGCACGGACATTATCGAGCATCACGCGCGAAACATCGATATTTTCGATATTGCGGTCGAGCAGCACGACAGGCACGCCCGTCTCGACGATATGGCGCACTGCATCGCCGCCGCCTGCGCAAGGGGCGATAATCAGCCCATCAACGCCCTTGTTGGTAAGCACCGAAAGCATACGCTCCAACTTGTCGGCTTTCTCGTCCGTACTGGCGAACAGCACGGTGTAACCCGATTCGTAGGCGACATTTTCTATATAGCGGACTATATCGGAGAAAAAGCGGTTGGCAATATCGGAAACCACGACACCGATGGTGCGCGTGCGACCGCTGCGCAGACTGCTCGCCGCGCTGTTGGGGTGATAGTCGAGACGCTCGGCAATCTCGGTAATGCGGGCGACCGTCTCGTCGCTGACACGGTATGCCACACTACCGTCGGCACGACGGTGGTCGCGATTCATCACGAACGACACCAGCGCAATGGAGACTCCCGCCTCGCGTGCCACATCGCGTATTGTTACCTTTTTAACCATACCATCATACTTGACGGAACAAATTTATAAAACGTTTTAGCAACTTGCAACACTTTTCGGGAAATTTATTTCGACACGGCACTCACTTTTCTCCGTTTCTGCAATTTCACACGCGCAACGCATTAAACAATAACAGGTTGTCCTTTCGGGCAACCTGTTTGTATATTTATAGTATAAGGTATAATCTACCACACGACTTTCCCCTCTCTGCGTTCGCGGGTATTGCCGGGATAGACCTTCAACAGCACTACGCCATGAGGCGCGACCTCGGCGGTAAATTCCTGCTTGTAGTCGAGCGTACCGATATCTTTCTGACGCCACACATCGCGCACCGTCTTCTTCTCGTACATTCCGAGCATACGCGGATTGATGCTCATTTTGGCAGGTTGTTCGCCCTTGTTGAAGAGACCGACAGCAACCGAACCGTCCTCCAAATTTTTGAGATAGATGATTTTGTCGCCTTCGCTCCATACGGGTACGGCGTGCAGACCAAGCGGGTCTTGATTGATGTCGATGACCTCGTCGTTGGTCAGCAGCGAGCGCGTGAAATCGTCCATACGCGCCATATCGCAGCCTATAAGCAACGGCGACGAAAGCAATGCCCACAGCGAGATGTGGGTATATTGCTCGTCGGCGGTAAGTTTGGTATAGTGGAGTTTGGGTCCCCAACCCACCAAGCCCACTACGAGCATATCGGCATCAGGCCAACTGCCGGGACGACAGAACGGTGCCCACTTCTCCTGCGAGAAGCCGATGGAGGAGATGCTCTTCCATGTATCGCGAATATCGCCCGTCGTGCGCCACGAGTTGGCATATTTTTCCCACACCTGACCGTCGGCAATAGGAGCGGAGTTGGAGAGGCTGAAAACGATGTCGCGGTCGAGCGAGCGCAGGGCGTCGTGCATCTCGATGGTGTGGTAGATGCTCATCGGCGACCAGTCGTATTTGAGGTAGTCGATTTCCCACTCTTCCCACTGTTTCACGTCGTTTTTGACAAATGAGTATTTGCCGTGTTTGTAGAACTCCTTGCGGTCCTGCCAATAGTTGCCGTTCGGCTTTTGATAGCGGTAGTTCTCGTTGCAAAGTCCGTCCTTTATCCATTGGTTCTCGCCGTCGGGATTGTCGGAATAACTGCCCACATGGGCGGCGAACGTTCCCACCCAAGGCACCGAGTAGATACCGAGTTTCAGACCCATATCGTGCACCTCGCGCGTCAGAGCCGCCATATCGGGGAATTTGCCGTTGGGCTGTATGGCGTTGTACTTGCCGCCGCGTTTACCCTGCCAGCCGTCGTCGATATTGATATATGTCCAGCCGTGGTCTGCCAAGCCCGATTCGACCATCGCTCGCGCCGATGAGAGCACATGCTCCTGCGTAACGTCGCGCGACCAGCAGTTCCACGAATTCCAACCCATCGGCGGTGTGAGGGCAATGCGGTCGCCGACGACGATGCGCAGTTCGCGTTGTGCCGTACCTTTGGCATTGGTGGCTGTAACCATCACGCGATAGGTACCCTCCTTTTTGACGCTGCCCGTTATGCGACCATGTTCGGCATCGAATTTCAACCCCTTCGGCAGGCCCTCGACCGCAAAGGTCATCGGACGCTCGCCCGAGGCGGCGATTGTGTAGAGACATTTCGAGCCGGGACGCAGACCGAACACGCGCGCGCCGTTGATGCGCGGGGCGGGCGACGGCTTCGGAGTAAGAATGTAAGCCGACAGGTCGGGTACCGACACTTCGGCATTTTGCTGTGCGGCGCATGGAGCGACCGCAACGAAAGATGCGCACAAGGCGAGTGCGCAGAGTCGTTTCACAAACATTTTGTTCATCGTTTCGGTTTTAAGGTTTCGGTGGATAAAGTTACGAAAAAATCCGACACTGCAAATAATCTCGTGTCGTATTTGCATCCGAGCACCCTCAAAAACAGGATTGCCGCACTACCCTAACGCCACATCGAGAACCATCATCAACACGAACCCCACGGCAAAGCCTATGGTCGATAGATTGGAGTGCTCCCCGCTGTGCGACTCGGGTACGAGTTCCTCGACAACGACATATATCATCGCACCGGCAGCAAAGGCGAGCAGATACGGAAATATCGCCAGCAACTGTTCGATGAGCAGAATCGTAGCAATCGCTGCCACCGGCTCGACCACACCCGACAACACCCCGTACATAAACGATTTTTTGCGCGAATTGCCGTTAGAGCGCAATGGCAAAGAGATAATCGCCCCTTCGGGAATGTTCTGAATCGCAATGCCTATCGACAATGCCAATGCCCCCGCAAGCGACATATCCGACTGTCCCGACAGTACGCCTGCCGCCACCACGCCGACCGCCATACCTTCGGGAATGTTGTGGAGCGTTACCGCCAGCACGAGCATCGCCGAACGTCCGAGCGACGAGCGCGGACCTTCGGGACGGTCGCTGTCCAGATGAAGGTGCGGCGTAACCACGTCCAGCAACAGCATAAACCCTATGCCTATCATAAACCCGACCGCCGCAGGAATCCAAGCCGCAACAGCCGATTTCGCAGCCTCGTCGATTGCGGGAATCAGCAACGACCACACCGACGCGGCGACCATCACGCCTGAGGCGAATCCGAGCAACGTATTCTGCGACCGCCCGGCAAACTCTCTGCCGACAAACAGCACGAACGATGCCCCGAGCAGAGTACCCA
>CAVKRC010000015.1:0-47209 GCA_963658625.1 bacterium | reverse complement strand
AAAAAAAATTAAACGCTCTATGAAGAGATTTTTCGGCGTTATCGCACTCGCATGTGCGGTAGCAATGTCATCGTGCAACACGAAGTTCGATGACGGAGACCTGTGGAACAACATCAACGGGCTCGAAGATCGGGTATCGAAACTCGAAGAACAATGCAAGGCAATGAACACAAACATCGCCTCGTTGCAGACTATCGTCAAGGCTCTGCAAAACCAAAAGACCGTAACCAAGGTCGAGCAGACCACCGACGGCTGCACAATCCATTTCTCGGACGGCACATCTGCCGTTATCCGCAACGGCAAGGACAGCGGCTCCGCTCCCGTTGTCAGCATCAAGCAG
The DNA here is from genome assembly GCA_963658625.1 of bacterium. Taxonomy (GTDB): domain Bacteria; phylum Bacteroidota; class Bacteroidia; order Bacteroidales; family Rikenellaceae; genus Alistipes. The sequence continues at coordinate 46,869 of CAVKRC010000015.1, read as the reverse complement.
GACACCGACGGCAACTACTATTGGACACTCGACGGCGACTATATCCTTGTCGATGGTCATAAGGTCAAGGCGCAAGGCACCGACGGTAAAGATGGACAGGACGGTACTGACGGCAAGGACGGACAAGATGGAACGAACGGTAGAGATGGCGCAGACGGTACCAACGGAAAAGACGGCGTTACCCCGCAACTTAAAATCGACGGCGGCTATTGGTACATCACCTACGACAACGGTGCAACATGGACACGTCTCGGCAAAGCCACGGGCGAGAACGGCAAGGACGGTGCCGACGGTAAAGATGGTTTGAACGGTCAGGACGGCAAAGACGGTACCGATGGCAAGGACGGTCGCGACGGCGATGGCATCAAAGTAACGCAGGACGAAAAAAGTGTCTATTTCGAACTGCCCGACGGTACGGTTATCGCTATCCAAAAGAATGTGGTAAATGAGGACACCCGCATTATCACATTCAAAGACCCCAAGACCAAAGCAATCTGCATCAAGGCATGGGACAGTAACGGCGATGGCGAATTGTCGTACAGCGAAGCCTCGCGAGTAACGAGCCTGCGCAAGTATTTCAGGCAATCCGATATTGAATCATTCGATGAGTTTCAGTTTTTTACAGGTGTCATAGAACTTGAACAGAATACATTTTTTAAATGTAGCGAATTAAGATCCATCATTCTGCCGGAAACATTAAATTGGATTGAAGCAGATGCCTTTCATTCATGTACAAACTTGGGCGACATTGTTGTTCCAAACAATGTTACTTGGGTCGGTGATTATGCTTTTGCGGGATGCTATAACTTGAAAAAAGCAACGGTTGGAGCTAATGCCACAAACTGGGGAAATTGGGTATTCCAGTATTGTAGCAATCTAACACAAATAACTATTTTAGGGGACTTGCCTAGTATAAATCACTGCACATTCTATGGTTGTACAAATTTAGTCAGCGTTACTATTTCCAAGAATGTTACTTCAATTGGCTATGGAGCATTTAGTAAGTGTAATAGTTTAACAAGTATATATTGTAAACCAATAATACCACCATTATTAGATAGTGATGCATTCTACGATACAACATCGACTTTTAGTATCTATGTTCCTCGTGCATCTGTAAGCGCTTACAAATCCGCCGATGGTTGGAGCAAATACGCTTCGAAAATTGTAGGATATGATCTTTAATAAAATAATGTTAAATAACTAAAAAATTACAACTATGGAAATGTTATGTATTTCTAATTATGCAATAGAAATTACTACTGTTGTTTCTTCGATTATTGCAACAATTATTGCTTTAATCTCGTGCCATAATAGTCAAAAACAATATTTGTCGAATATAAAACCATTTTTAAGATCAACTTTTAAATCTGACAAAAAATTGACAAAGCAAGTATCGTGTCTTATTGAAACTTGTTATAATCCGGCAACATTGATTGATGTTATACCTTTATCAAAAAATATTTACGAAATCAAGTCTGACAAATTAGCAGGTTATGATATAGATCCAGATAGTGAATTTGTCGAGATTGACATCATATTCAACAAAACTATCGATCGCGATAATGATATGTTTATTATTGCTATCAAGTATGCCGATAAAGCAGGGAATAAGTACATCGGCATATTACGATATGATAAAGAATTGGGTGGCAGGTCTGTGTTTGTTCGCGATGTTAAATATCCACACTATCTATATTTGCGATTGTCGCGTAAATTTAGATAGTAGTCATATTTTGTTTTAACGGAACCGCATCGGGCTTTTGCTCGATGCGGTTTTTTATCGACCTTGTCATAATGAGCCCAAGCAACCGTAAACGACACTGATACCCAATAACATTCCATGCGCAGGGCGTGATTATCTACTTTTGTCTAAAAACCTTGCCGATACCCGATATTTATGACACAAAGGTAGATCGCCACGCTTCGCTCGCGATGACAAGTTTGTTTATATTGCATCGGACAAAAGTCCGATGCAATCCATTATATTATATACATACGACAAATCGCCCAACGAAAAACGCCGACAATTTGGTGGAAACGAAAAAGTTTTGTACTTTTGCGGTCGGGTAAGTCTTATACGACCAGCTCCCGCAGAACTCCCCCAGGCGAGGAATCGAGCAAGGGTATGCGGTCGTAGCGGTGCGATATAAGTCGCTTACCCTCTTTTTATTCACAATTCCGTTTTTCATTTATTTTAATAAAATATCTGCACGGGTGCAGTTTTTTCCGATTTATTTCTATATTTGCACCCCGATAACCATCGCTTATTTTTTATGGGAAATGAAAAGAGCATTTGCTTTGTTGGTAGCGACACTATGCTACTTTTGTACCTACTCACAAGAGGCTGAGGCTGTCGGCAATACACCGGTACTGACAGTTATTCCCCGTTTCGATGTCAATCCGCACATTCCTGTCGGCAATAAAGGCGGCGAAGGCTTCGATTTTGCAAACTCATCACTCTACACCCTTTTCGAGGGTAACGTCGGCGAACACTTCTCATACTCGATGAGCAACCATTGGGTTTCGACCGACACCAAATCACTCTATCAAAACGCTTTTCGTTCGGACGATGTCAATTTTCTGGATTGGCTCACGCTGACCGCCACCGCAGGTAAATTCTCGTTTACCATCGGCAAGGATATGCTGTCCATAGGCGGTTACGAATTGGACGCCTACGATGTCGATTCGCACATCGACCTCTCCTCGACATTTTGGAGCAACTGCGCCATCTATCAATGGGGCGGCAAAGTGGCATTCGAACCGACCGAATCATCGACCGTTGCATTCCAATTCGCGACCTCGCCATTCGGCGAACGTCCGTTCAAAAGCAAACTTTTCACCTATTCGCTCTATTGGACAGGCGAATACGGCTGTTTCTCGCCGATTTGGTCGGCGAACTTTATGGAGTACGAGCGCGGACGCTTCATCTCGATACTCTCGCTCGGCAACCGCTTCGACATCGGCAATTTCGCCATCGAACTCGATTATATGAATCGGGCGAACTCGACCAAGAGATTTTTCGACCAAGAGATGACGCTCACGGGCAAACTCATCTACACGTTAGGCGACAAAGCCGAATTTTTCGTCAAGGGCGGTTACGAATACTGCCACGGCGATGACGGCGATATGTTCGGCTACGGCGACGAGTGGGAAATGGGCGACGGCATAGTTCCGACAGGCATCGTACGCAACAAGGATTATGTGCTCTACGGTGGCGGAGTACATCTCTACCCGTTGCGCGACAGCAAGGATTTGCGTCTGCATGCCGTTGTAGCAGCCAACAACTACTCCAACCACGTCGCACTGACCGTCGGCGCGACCTATTATTTCAATCTGACCGATACGATTCTGCGTCATCGCAAGAGATAAAAAAGAGTGATACAATATAATTTTTTCGACTGTAAATGAGCAACAACGACTCTATCATCAAAATCGAGCACCTCTCCAAATCGTTCGGCGACAAGGTGGTACTCAATGACATAAACCTCGAAATCAAGCGCGGCGAGTTCATCACGTTCCTCGGTCCGTCGGGTTGCGGCAAGACTACCCTGCTGCGCCTGCTCGCGGGCTTTGCGCGTGCCGACGTGGGAACGATTACCATGGAGGGCAACGATATTTCGGACATTCCGCCTCACCGCCGTCCGCTCAATACGGTATTTCAGCGTTACGCGCTATTTCCGCATTTGGACGTTTATGACAATATCGCGTTCGGACTCAAACTCAACAAGGTGCCGTCCGACGAAATAGAGAAGCGCGTGCGCAAGGCATTGAAAATGGTGAGTATGACCGACTACGAGGACCGTGATGTCAATTCGCTCTCGGGGGGTCAGCAACAACGTGTCGCCATAGCCCGCGCCATAGTCAATCAGCCAAAAGTGCTGCTGTTGGACGAGCCGCTCGCGGCACTCGACCTGAAAATGCGCAAGGATATGCAGATGGAGTTGAAAGAGATGCACAAAACGTTGGGTATCACATTCATCTACGTTACGCACGACCAAGAGGAGGCACTGACGCTGAGCGATACCATCGTCGTAATGAGCGAGGGCAACATTCAGCAGATAGGCACTCCGACCGACATATACAACGAACCTGCCAACTCGTTTGTCGCCGACTTTATAGGCGAGAGCAACATATTGAATGGTCTGATGATACGCGACCGCGAGGTGTCGTTCATCGGACACACGTTCGAGTGCGTCGATGAAGGTTTCGGCGAACACACCGAGGTCGATGTCGTCGTGCGTCCCGAGGACATTTATATTATCGCACAGACGGACAATGCCAAATTCACGGGTAAGGTTACCTCGTGCATTTTCAAGGGGGTACACTACGAGATGTTGGTCGAGACAGACAACGGTTACGAACTGATGATTCAGGACTACAATCCGTTCGAGGTCGGCAGCACGGTAGGAATGTTCGTCAAGCCGTCCGACATTCACGTTATGCGCAAGGAGCGCATCTGCAATACATTCGAGGGTACGATGCTCACGCCTACGAGCGTCGAGATGCTCGGTGCCGAGTTCGAATGCCGCGACTGCGGATTGCAGGCGGGCGACAAAGTGCGCGTGAGGGTCGATTTCGGCAAGGTCGAACTGCTCGACGACAAGGAGGACGGCACACTCACGGGCGAGGTGCATTTCATTCTCTACAAGGGCGACCACTACCATCTGACAGTCAAGACCGAAGCGGGCGACGACATCTATGTCGATACCAACGACATTTGGGACAAGTGCGACTTGGTGGGTATCGTCATCGCGCCGGACAATATGCGTATAACCAAACGGGTTTAACGGGAGCGAGAAATGAACGGACTGTTGAAATTCTCGACCAAACGGTCGAATTGGGCAATACCCTATTTCATTTTCCTGCTGATTTTCGTGGTACTGCCACTGTTGCTCATCGTCGTCTATGCATTCAAGGACAACAGCGGCAACTTCACGTTGCAGAATTTCGTGAAATTTGCCTCGCAACCCGAAGCGATAAACACCTTTATATATTCCATAGGCGTCGCACTTATCACCACCCTGCTCTGCATCGTGCTCGGCTATCCTGCGGCATACATTTTGAGCAACCGCAGCCTAAACCGCTCGCAGATAACGGTCGTGTTGTTTATTCTGCCGATGTGGATAAACATACTTGTGCGTACGCTCGCAACGGTTGCGCTGTTCGATTTCATGCGCATTCCGCTCGGCGAAGGGGCATTGATTTTCGGTATGGTTTACAACTTCCTGCCGTTTATGATATACCCTATCTACAACACCATGCAGAAGATGGATCATTCGCTTATCGAAGCGGCGGAGGATTTGGGTGCGAAACCGAGCAAGGTATTTTGGAAAGTGGTGATGCCGCTTTCGATGCCCGGCGTGATGAGCGGTATCATGATGGTATTTATGCCTACCATATCGACGTTCGCCATCGCCGAATTGCTGACCATGAACAATGTCAAACTGTTCGGTACGACCATTCAGGAGAACATCAACAACGGAATGTGGAACTACGGTGCGGCATTGTCGCTGATTATGCTGACAATCATCGGCGTAACGAGCCTGTTCTCGGACAGCAACGAAACCGAATCGGATAACGAGGGAGGATTGATATAATGAAAAAGTTTTTTGCGCAATCGTACCTGTGGTTACTGTTGCTTATGCTCTATGCGCCGATACTGATTATAGCCATATTCTCGTTCACCGAGGCGAAGGTGCTCGGCAACTGGACAGGGTTTTCGACCCATCTCTACACCTCGCTTTTCTCTGGCGGAGTGCGCCACTCGCTTATCGCCGCCATCGAAAACACTTTCACCATCGCTCTGCTCGCCGCAACGGTTTCGACCCTTTTGGGCAGCATAGCGGCAATCGGCATATTCAATATGCGTGGGCGCAAGCGGCAGGCAATCACTTTTCTGAACAATATCCCGATGCTCAATCCCGACATCATCACGGGTATTTCGCTGTTCCTGCTATTCGTCAGTCTCGGCATCGCGCAGGGCTATACGACCGTCGTGCTGGCGCATATAGCCTTTTGTACGCCATACGTCGTTCTGAGCGTTATGCCCCGCCTGCGTCAGATGAATCCGAACATATACGAGGCGGCACTCGATTTGGGAGCGACGCCGTTTCAGGCTCTGCGCAAAGTCATCATTCCGGAGATTCGTCCGGGTATGATTTCGGGCTTCATTCTCGCGTTCACGCTATCCATCGACGACTTTGCCGTAACGATTTTCACCATAGGCAACGAGGGTTTGGAGACGCTTTCGACCTATATCTATGCCGATGCGCGCAAAGGCGGACTCACTCCTGAACTGCGACCGCTTTCGACCATAATTTTCGCGACCGTGCTGTTGCTGCTCATCATCATCAACATACGTTCGCGTCGCAATGCCAAAAGACTTAACAATCAATAAAAACAGAATCAATCGAAGAAAAATGAAAAGACTTTTCAACATCGTTCTCGCATCGACGGCGGCACTGCTGCTTCTTGCGGGTTGCACCAAAAGCGAAGGCAACCGCGAAAACATCTTGAAAATCTACAACTGGGCGGACTACATCGATGAGGACGTACTCGCCGAGTTCCCTGCATGGTACAAGGAGCAGACGGGCGAAGATGTCCGAATCATATACCAACTTTTCGACATCAACGAGATTATGCTCGCCAAAATCGAACGCGGACACGAGGATTTCGATGTCGTATGCCCGTCGGACTACATCATCGAACGTATGCTGCGCAACGACCTGTTGCTGCCTATCGACCGTGATTTCGGCTCGACGCCGAACTACATCAACGGCAATCTTTCGCCATACATCGTCGATTGCTTCGACAAAATAGACGGCAACGGCAAGAATGCCAACGACTATGCCGTAGGCTATATGTGGGGAACGACGGGCATAATGTACAATGCCAAACACGTTACCCGTGACGAGGCTTCGACTTGGGACGTGCTGCGCAACCCAAAATTTGCAGGCAAAATCTTTATCAAGGACGCTTTCCGCGATGTATATGGTCCGATACTCATCTATCTCAAACAAAAGGAGTTGTCGGAAGGCAAAATCACGCTCGACGAGTTGATGTACGATTCTTCGGACGAATCCATCGCGCTTGTCGAGAACTACTTGAAAGATGCCAAACAGTATATCGCAGGTTGGGAGGCGGACTTCGGTAAGGAGATGATGACCAAAGAGAAAGCCGACATCAACCTCACTTGGAGCGGCGATGCAGTGTGGGCTATCGAGGAGGCAGCAGGCGTGAATGTCGCGCTCGACTATGCCGTACCGAAAGAGGGCAGCAACGTATGGTTCGACGGCTGGGTGATTCCGAAATACGCCAAAAACCCGAAAGCAGCCAAATACTTCATCGACTACCTGTGCCGCCCCGACATCGCAGTCCGCAATATGGAGGCTATCGGTTATGTCAGCGCAATCGGCACGCCGGAAGTGTTGGCTGAACGCACCGACGAGCAGTACGAGCCAATCGACGTAACCTATTTCTTCGGCGAGGGTGCAGACAGCGTCCGTGTCAATCCCGTACAATATCCGTCGAAAGAGGTTATCGAACGTTGCGCGATGATGCACGACTCGGGCGACCGCACCGAACAGTTGCTCGAAATGTGGTCGCGCGTCAAGGGCGACAATATGAATATGTGGGTAATCGTCGTTTGCGCCGCAGCCCTTGTCGGACTGATTGCACTTGCATTCACCCGCAAACGGGGCAACAAGCGCAAAAAGAAGCGCAGCCGCAGATAATTGCTCTCGCACGCAAAACAGAGCGGGCGGTCGAACCTATCGACCGCCCGATTTTATTCTCCGCCACGCCAGATTACAGCAGGAACAGAATCATCATCTGCGACAGCACCACGCGCAGGAACATCACCAGCGGATAGACCGTAGCATAACTTATCGCAGGCATATCGCTGCCGGCAATGCCATTGGCATACGCCAATGAAATCGGGTTGGACATACTGCCCGAAAGGACGCCCATAAGCGTATAATAATCGGTCTTGTAAACCAGTCGCGCAAAGATGCCGACCAACACGACGGGAACTATGGCAATCAGCAGCGCGTAAATCGTCCATATATAACCGCCGTTCACCACAGCCTCGAAAAATCCGTTGCCCGACGCCAGACCTACCGCCGCAAGGAACATCGCCAAACCCACCTCGCGCAACATCAGATTCGCGCTTATCGTGGTGTAGGTTATCAGGTGCCAGTGCGTGCCGAACCGACCGATAAGTATAGCCACAATCATTGGTCCTGCCGCCAGACCGAGACGCACGGGTTGCGGTATGTTGAACAGCGGAATTGAGCCGATGAAAACGCCGAGGGCGATGCCGAGGAATATCGTAAAAATGTGCGGTTCGTGCAGTTTTTTGAGAGAGTTGCCCAGCAGGTCGGCGACCTTGTTTATCGCCTCTTCCGAGCCGACGACCATCACCTTGTCGCCCAATTGCAACTCCATACCCTGATGCGGAATTATATCGACGCCAGAACGGTTTACGCGCGAGATGTTGATACCGTATTTGGTACGCAGACGCAGGTCGGCAAAGCGTTTGCCGTTGATTTCGGGGCGCGTAATCACTATGCGGCGCGAAACCAGTTTGCCCTCGAACTCGCCCCACTCGGCTTCGAGCATCATTATCTCGCGACCGAGGAATGTAAGTATCGCCTGCTTGTCCTCGGGATTGCTGACCACGAAAATCTTGTCGCCGCAATAGAGCGGGCTCTCCGAATCGGCGATGAATGCCTTGTTGCCGTCGTGCGAGATGCGCGAGATGACGAACTGCCGGTTGATGAGATTGCGCACCGCAGCCACCGTCTGACCCGCAATGCGGTCGTTAGTTATCTCGATAGAGAATTTGGCGGCGAACTTGTTTTCGCTGTTCATCGCCTTCAAAGCCTCGTTCTCCTTTGCAAGGTCGATTTTCATCACGAATTTCAGTATGACGAAGGCGATTATGACGGCGACTATGCCGAACGGATACGAAACGGCGAAACTCATAGGAATCGACGGGTCGTTCACCCCCGTAACGTCGATGTAGGTCTGTTGCGCGGCACCCATTGCGGGCGTATTCGCCACGGCACCCGCCAGTACGCCGACCATGGTCTGCAACGGAATGCCGCTCAAAAGATGCAGGAGGTAGGTGAATGCCGAGCCGAGTAGCATAACGAGCAAAGCAATCAACACCATACGCAGTCCGCCGTGCCGAAGCGACGAAAAGAATCCGGGACCGATTTGCAGACCTATGGAAAAGACGAAAAGCGTCAATCCGAAATCGCGCACGAATACCAGCGTAGTCGCATCGAGGTACATGTGGAAATGGCTCGCCACGATGCCGGCGAACAGTATCCACGTCGAGCCGAGCGAGATGCCGCACACCTTGATTTTGCTCAATGCCGCACCCGCCATAATGACTACCGCCAATACGAAAATGCAATGCGCCACGCCATTGCCGAAAAAAAACGAATCGATAAAATCCATAACAAATCCGTTGTCTGCCTCCGCCCCCGCATACGTCCGAACGGCGTATGCCCCAAAAATCGCGAAATATGTCGCAAGACACAGGGCGGTCGCGTTACGGGTGGCAAATATATGAATTTAAGTGCGACTAAACTATTTTTTACTGCCGAATATTTTATTATCTTTGCGGTAGTAATGAAAAATTACCAATCTATGAACAAGGTAACAATCGAACGCTCGCACCGCATGGACGGCACAGGCGAGTACTATTTCTCGCGACGATTGCGCGAAATTTCGGAAATCGAGGCAGCCACGGGTCGCCAAATCATAAAACTCGCAATGGGCAGTCCCGACCTTCCGCCCGCACAGGCGGTAATCGACCGCTTGGCAAAGGAGGCACAGCGTCCCGACGTCCACAAGTATATGCCTTTCAACGGCACGCCGATGCTCCGCAAGGCATTTGCCGACTGGTATAAACGGTGGTATGGCGTCGAACTCAATCCCAACGGCGAGGTGTTGCCGCTCATCGGGTCCAAGGAGGGTATCATGCATATCTGTATGACTTTCCTCAACAAGGGCGACAAGGTGCTCGTACCCAATCCGGGCTACCCTACTTACAGCGCGGCGGTAAGGCTTTCGGGCGGAGTGATGCAACCATACGCCCTCAATAAGGAGAACGGCTTTATGCCCGACTTCGATGCCATAGAGCGCGAGGGCGTCGAGGGGGTGAAAATTATGTTCGCCAACTATCCGAATATGCCTACGGGACAGACTCCGACCAAGGAGCTGTTCGAGCGAATCATAGCATTCGGTGCCAAGCACAACATACTTATCGTTCACGACAACCCGTACTCGTTTATCCGCAACAGCCAAAAGCCGATGAGCATTTTGGCGGTCGATGGCGCGAAAGACGTTGCATTGGAGATGAATTCGCTCTCGAAAGGGCACTCCATGGCAGGTTGGCGAGTCGGTGCCGTAATGGGCAAGAAGGAGTGGCTCGACGCCATTCTCTCGTTCAAGAGCAATATGGATACGGGTATGTTCTACCCCGTTCAAGCCGCTGCCGAGACTGCACTTTCGCTCGGGCAGGAGTGGTTCGACGAACTCAACGCCATCTATCGCGAGCGCGAAAAAGAGGGCTTCGCACTGCTCGATGCGCTCGGTTGCAAATACCGTCCCAATCAGGCGGGACTGTTCATCTGGGCGGAGTTGCCCGATGATTACGAGGGCGACTGTTTCGCATTCTCGGACGAGGTTATGGAGAAATGCGACGTGTTCCTTACGCCGGGCGGTATATTCGGCAGCGAAGGTCGCCGTTACGTCCGCATAACGCTCTGTTGCCCTGCCGAATTGCTGCGTCGCGCCACCGAAAATGTCAAGGCACGCCTGCACGCATAAAGGCACGATATTCCATTCAAAAATTAGAGAGTCCGATCCTTTGCCGATTGGACTTTTTTCATTATCTTTGGACGCTTTTACACATAGTGTAATTTCGCCCGGTGAAGGGCATACGGCAAACACGAATTGAATACGATGAGTAACGTAAAGGGAAATATAATATACAGCATAATTCTGACAGTCTCGACCTATATCGTCAATTTCATTATCTTTCCCTACATCACTCGCGTTCTCGGGGCAGAAGAGTTCGGCACGATAGGCTTTGCAACGCAAACGGTCAGTTTCTTCATACTCTTCGCCATGCTCGGAATCGGCACGCTCGGCATTCGTGAAATCGCGGCATGTGGCGACGATGCGGAACGGCGATCGCGAGTTTTTTCATCATTGCTGATATTTTCCTTAATCACGACGGTAATAGTCTCCGTCGCCTATATATTCGCAATCTCGGCGATAGACAAGATGCGAGAAAATTCGACGTTGATGATAATCGGGCTCTCACGACTCATCTTCAATACAATACTCGTCGAGTGGTTTTTCCGCGGCATAGAGCGGTTCAAATACATATCGCTCTGCTCCATTATCATCAAAACCGTCTATATAATAGCGGTTTTCCTGTTGGTCAAGGAGAAATCCGACGCCGATATATATTACGCGCTGACCTGTGCAGTGGTGGTCGTCAATGCGATTGTCAATATATTGTACGCCCGCCGATTCGTCCGCTTCTCGTTCAAGGGCATAGAGTTGCGCCGGTATTTCAAACCGCTGATGCAGATAGGTTCCTACTCCATTATCACGGCAGCCTACACCACATTCAACGTCATATATCTCGGGCTGGTCAATACCGACACCGAGGTCGGCTATTACTATGCTGCCACCCGCATATATGCCATTATCCTCAATATGTACACGGCGTTTACCAACGTGATGTTCCCGCGCGCATCGCTTCTTTTGGCAAAGAACGATATGAACAGCCACCGCAACGCAATCAGGCTGTCGTTCGAAATACTCTTCGTTTTCGCACTACCGATAATAGCCGTATGCACAATAATGGGCGGCGACATAATCCTGTTGCTCTCGGGCGACGATTTCGTCGATGCGATCACGCCGTTCAAGATGATTATCGGGCTGATACTCATCGTCGGCATCGCCCAAATCATAGTTATGCAGGTACTTATCCCGCGCCACGAAGATTCTACGTTGCTGCGGGCATCGGTCATAGGTGCGGTAGTCGGTACCGCGACCAACATTCTCTTGGTAAGGGATTACGGAGCGATAGGCTCGGCTGTGGTATTGCTATGCTCCGAATGCGCGGTATTCGGCTATTACATTTACTATGTTCTGCGCCACAAACTGTTGCAGATACCGTTCGACATCATCGGCAAACAGTGCCTTGCCGCGATACCATATTTCGCAATATGTTACGCATGCTCCGTTATGGGGACGGGGTTGCTCATCAAAACATTTGTGTGCGCCACGGTGTGCGGGCTGTATTTTCTGTTCGTACAGATATACGTTTTCAAATACTCCGCAATCAAGTCGCTGTTAAAACTGGAATAAAACAATGGTAGAGGTATCGGTCATAATTATCAACTACAATACGCGCGACATCACACTCGCCTGTATCGACTCCATTGTCGGGCAGAGTCGCGATATTGCATACGAGATAATCGTGGTCGATAATGCATCGACCGACGGCAGCCGCGAGCGTTTCGCGACCGACGACCGCATAAAGTACATATACAATTCCGAAAATGTAGGCTTCGGGCGGGCGAACAATATCGGAATGCAGGCTGCACAAGGCAAATATTTTTTCCTGCTCAATTCCGACACGCTGTTGCTCGACAACGCCTTGAAGATATTTTACGATGCAGCCGAATTATTCGGCGACCGTCTCGGAGCAATGGGTTGCATACTGTTCGACAAGCAGCAACGCCCGACGCACTCCTACGGACGGTTCATCACCATCGGCAATTCGCTGGCAGAGCCGTTCTCCCGTCTGTGGCACCGCATTTCTCACACAGAGTCGGACATATACCACCCGACCGTTCCGTGCGGCAACCGCTATGTCGATTATGTTTCGGGAGCAGATATGTTCGTTCCGCGCAAGGTATTCGAACAGACCGGCGGCTTCGACAAAGATTTCTTTATGTATGCCGAAGATGTCGATTGGCAGTACCGTATGCACAAGGCGGGATTCGACCGAATAATAATCGACGGTCCGCACATCATACACCTCGAAGGCGGCAGCGATGCCTCGCGCCGCCGACAGTGGAGTTATTCGCGCCTTTCCAACGCATTGCGAAGCCGAATGCTCTATATCGGGAAGCACTATTCGCACCCCGCATACGCGGTGTTCCGCATTTTGTTCGCCATCGTCCGCATTCCGTCCGTCTTGGTGGCAGGCGGCTATACGCTCAAACAGAAACGGGCGTTGCTGCGATTACTAACCATTGAGAGATTGTAATGGAGAGCGGTATGATTGCAAAGTGGCTGAACAAGTTTTTCGTGTTGTTGGTGATATTGTACATCACTCAACTGATTAACTTTTTGCAATCCGAATTCATCATCAATGCCATTTTGTACTCCGCGATAGTCGTCGGATTCATCTCGGCAACGCTCTGCTTCGTATCGCCGTACAAAAACGTCTCTCCGGTTGCCTACATCATTCTCGTATTCGCACTGTTGCTGCCCGTGATAAGCGCGTGGCGAAGTCTGGTCGTATTCGGACAACCGATGTTTTACGGCATAGCGCATATGAGATATATGTTCATATTGTTATTCGCATTCCATCTCTACTATACCGGCTATCCGTTCAAGACGCTGATGCGACAGTTAAATGCGGTGAACATCGTCGTCGCAATCGGTTCCGTCGTATTGCTCTATGTATTCGGCGTGGATAATATGGTTGCGAAAAAATATTTTTTCACAATATATTCAATAGATATTGAGGCAACAGCCGACGTGATTAAGGGCGTAAAACTGACATACTGTTCGCAACTCGTATTCGTCTCCGTCATCTACTATATGACCTCGTGTATGCAAAAGTTGAAAGTCAAGGAGGTGCTGATTCTCGCGCTGTTCATATTCTACACGCTTTTCGTCCACAAAGGTCGCCAACCGTTGGTTGCATACGGCGTCATATTCCTCGTCTATATAGCGACGCACATCAACACACGAAATATCGTAATCGGAATACTGACCGTAGGCATAATCGGCTTCATCATTATAAACGACAACTCCATTGTCGGACGATACACCACGATTTTGGATGGCGATTATAGCACAGACACTTCTGCATTGGCACGATTTGCCGAAATCGAAGACGTTATTCCATACATCAAGAAATATCCAATAGGCGGTTTCGGCAACTTGGCGGTCAAATTCAACGATGGTTTTCATGGCATTTTCAATGAATATTTTTTCATCGAGGACATCGGCATAATAGGAGTTATGGCAAAGGGCGGTATCATACTCATCGCCCTATGCGCCCTATTTTACTATCTCTGTCTCCGATACACCATCCGAGTAAGCGACATTCTGCACAGGGCATATATTACCAATATGCTCATAACCTGCATAGTACTCACATTCATAGGCAGCGACATACTGACATGCACCCCTGCGGTGTTGGTATTCCTAATTTACCCTATGATATATGCTCCGGTAAAGAAAAAACAGAGAGAAAGCCTATTCAGTTTCCGCTTATGAGAAAGATATACATATTCGATTACATAGGCATACACTGCGGTATGCACTACTACAACGCCGTATTCAAGGAGTTGTTGGAGGAGATTCCCGATGTCCGAATCGAGATACTCTCCAACTATGCCGACGGCGGACGGCAGACCCCGTTTCTAAAAAATTTCTACCGCAAAAACAAACTTTGGGGTGCGATTATTCTGCTATACGACTTTCTGAAATTGTTTGTCAAGCGAATTTACGAACCGAAAGCCGAATTTATCGTATTGTCATACGGTAATCCGATAGATTTGGTATTCATATCTCTCGCCTGTATCGTTGCCCGTCATACCGTTGTCGATATTCACGAGACGGTTGCGCAAGATGCCGAACACAAGCACTGGTTAGTAGCATTGTACAAATTTTTGTATGCCCATTGCGTCAAAACGGTTATTTTCCATTCCGAACGGACTCGTTCGTTTTTGCATAAATTCGGATTCAATGGACGGCAAATGTATGTTCCGCATTTCAAATATGCTCTAAAAAAGGATTACGACGCGGCGAATCTTGACGATGATGTCCGCGGAGCAATCTCAGCCGACAAAACGAATGTGCTGTTTTTCGGCAATCTGACATACAACAAGGGTGTGGATATTTTGCTCGATGCCTATCGTTCACTACCGGAATCCGACAAACAACGGCTGAATATAATCGTGGCTGGGCGCGACATCGACGGCACGGTAGGCAAATCCGATGTCGAAGGCGAAGAGAACGTCCACCTTATTCTGCGCCACATCAACGACGACGAACTCGTTTTTCTGTACGGTTCCACCGATTTCATCGCATTGCCATACCGCAAAACTTCGCAAAGCGGCATTCTCGAAATGGCATTCTATTTCCGCAAACCGATTGTGGCAAGTCGAATCGAATATTTCGAGTTTATGCTGGGACGCTTCCCGTCTTTCGGCATTCTGACCGATTTTTCGGTAGCCGACTATGCTGCGACACTGGCGAAACTGCCTATGCTCAACCGCGACGAGTTTTATAAATCTGACGAATACAACCTCTATTGCAACCGTAAGGAGATGGCAGAATTCGTTGCCGAATTTGAAAAAACATTAAAATCATGACACACAGATACAAAACGTTTGCCCGTGGCGGATTCGCTCACTACAAAGCCGTCTTATGCCTGTGGTTGTTGCGATATTTCCCATCCACCCGTACACGGCGACACATTTTTGTAAGATGGAGCGGAGTACGGTTACTTGGCAACAACTATTTCATAGCGTCCGATGTGCAATTCGATTCGGTATATCCGCAGAACATCATATTGCACGATGATGTCCACCTTACATCGGGAGTGCGTCTGCTTACACATTTGTTGGACACAAAAAATCCCGACCGCGAGGATATTCATTGGGTGGAGGGACATATCGAAATCGGCGAGCATGCATTTATCGGCACGGGGTCGATAATTACGGGCAACGTTCACATAGGGCGCGGTGCAATTATCGGCGCGGGCAGTGTAGTAACGAAGGACGTTCCCCCTTACGAGATATGGGCGGGAAATCCTGCACGATTTATCAAAAAACGACCATAAAACGACTTATATGGCAACAAGCAGGATAAATTGGATACTGATTCTGCAAGGCTGGGCGATACTGTGGG
Organism: bacterium; assembly: GCA_963658625.1. Lineage (GTDB taxonomy): Bacteria > Bacteroidota > Bacteroidia > Bacteroidales > Rikenellaceae > Alistipes. The sequence goes on along the minus strand of CAVKRC010000015.1, from coordinate 30,678 downwards.
TGGTTATCGGTCATGCGCCGCTCCTGCCGGTCGGCATCGAGCAACCGCTCTATGTCGATATTCTCTATCGCATTGCCTACTCGTTCCATATGCCGTTGTTCGTGTTCGTTTCGGGCTATCTGTTTCATCTGACGAGGATAGAGCGACAAATGCCTTACGCTCAAATGCTCACCGACAAACTCCGTCGGCTCGGCATACCGTTCATCGTATTTACCATCGTGGCAATGGTCTTCAAGAGCCTCTTCGCAGCGGATATGGTGCGCCCCGCGACATTCTCTGTCGGCGAGGTTGTCAATGCCGTCCTCTTCCCCGGCGACGGACCGCTGAGCGAATTATGGTTCGTGGCAACGCTTATGTGGTATTTTGCGCTGCGTCCGCTGTGGCAGTGGCTCGGCAACTACCCTGTTATCTCAATCTGCGCCCTTGCCGCACTCTTTTGCCTACCCGAACAGCCTGCACGCAACCTGCTTTGCTATCAAAACGCGCTGCACTACGCGCTCTTTTTCTACCTCGGCATAACAGCACACAAGGAGCGGATATTCGACACGCCATCAGCCCGCAACGCGCTCGCAATCGGCTCGGTCATAATCGGCTGTTCGATTATGGGCTTCGCACTTACGCAATATTTCGCACTCGCCCTGTCGCTTTGCGGAATCACCCTTTCGATTCTGCTCGCGAAACTTGCAGACCGATATTTGCCACGCATATTCTTTTCGTTCCGCAACTACTCCTACCAAATATACCTCATGGGGATTTTCGCACAAATAGCCGTCAAGATGCTCTACAAACACGGCATAATTGGTTGCTACCCGCTCGGATTCGTGTTGTGCATACTCTGCGGCATATATTTGCCGGTAGCGGCAAGCCTGATAGTCGAGCGGACGGACATTAAATACTTAAAACTCTGCATAGGATTAAAATAGAATAAATTATGGACGGATCGATAATAGTTACATATCGTTGTCCGATGCGTTGCAAGATGTGCAACATCTGGAACAACCCCACATCGCCCGAGGAGGAGTTCAAGCCGGAACTGCTGCAAAAACTGCCGCGTATGAAGAGCGTGAATATCACGGGCGGCGAGCCTTTAGTGCGCGAGGACATCGAGGAGATAGTCCGGATTCTGCTCACCAAAACCGACCGCATAGTCTTTTCGACCAGCGGCTTTTTCTCCGACCGCATCATTGCTTTGGCGAAGAAATACCCGCAACTCGGTTTCCGCATCAGTATCGAGGGACTCTCGTGCAAAAACGACGAGTTGCGCGGGCGTAGCGGCGGTTTCGACAAGGGCTTGCGCACTCTGCTCGAACTACGCCGAATGGGCATCAAGGACATCGGTTTCGGTATTACGGTATCGAACAACAACTCGTCGGATATGCTCGATTTGTACGAACTCAACCGCAATCTGAAAATGCAGTTCGCCACCGCCTCGTTCCACAATTCGTTCTATTTTCACAAGTACGACAACAAGGTAACCAACATCGACGAGGTATGCGGCAATTTCGACGAACTCATACAGCGACTTATGCACGAGCATTCGCCGAAATCGTGGTTCCGCGCCTTTTTCAATCTCGGTCTTATCAACTACATCAAGGGCGGTCGCCGTATGTTGCCGTGCGAAGCGGGTAGCGAGAACTTCTTTATCGACCCATACGGCAACGTGTTGCCGTGCAACGGAATGGAGCCATCGTGCTGGTACGAGACCATGGGCAATCTGCACGACGTGGCGACTTTCGACGAGATTTGGAACAGCGATAAGGCGAAAGCCGTTCGCGACAAGGTGGCACACTGCCCGAAAAGTTGCTGGATGATAGGCTCCGTATCGCCCGTAATGAAAAAGTATATTACCCACGTTGCACCTTGGGTTATCAAAAACAAATTGCGTGTTCTGACGGGCGGGCGTGTCGATACATCCTGCATACCATTCTACCACGTCGGCAACAACGATCTGCAAGGGCTGCGCGAAAACAAAGAGCAATAAAATATGAAAATCGCATTTATCGGAGGGCGCGACATACACCTGCTCGGCGGAATAGAGAACTATATGTTCAATCTCGCCACGCACCTCGTGGCTATGGGACACGAGCCGATAGTCTATTGCGAAAGCGACCGCAACGACACGGAATATGTAAACGGATTCAAGGTCGTACACCACCGCTCCGTAGGCGGACGCTTTCTGTGCAAAATCCTGCTTTCGCTACGATCCACGATAGATGCGCTATGCCATGAAAAAGGAGTGGAGTATTTCCACTACAACGCTTGGCCGCCATCGCTTTGGTCGTGGATTCCGCGTATTTGCGGTCGCAAGGCACTGTTACAGGGACACGGTTTGGAGTGGAAGCGCACCAAATACAACCCGATGCAACAGCGTATAATGCACTTTATGGAGTGGCTGACAGCCAAAATGCACCGCAACATAATAGTCGTCAGCAACGAACAGCGCGACTATTTTGCAGAACACTACAACCGTCGATGCACGACCATTCCGACAGCAATAAATATGCCCGACCCGACCGAGGCGGACAGCGACATACTCCTACGCTACGGTTTGGAACGAAACGGCTATTTCCTCTATCTCGGACGCTTGGTGCAGGACAAAAATCCCGATTGCCTTATCCGCGCATACAGGCAATCGGGCATTACCGACAAAAAACTGGTCATTGCAGGCAGCAACGACCAACTGCCCTACTACGTTTCCTGGCTGCACTCCTTGGGCAAAGATTGCGACCGTATAATTTTCACGGGCGCGGTTTACGGCAAAGATAAAAACACACTGCTTCGCAACTGTTTTGCATTCTGCATACCATCTACCATCGAGGGGCTGGCTATTACCCTGCTCGAAGCGATGAGTTATTCACGCCTCTGCATAGCATCGGACATTCCCGCCAACCGCGAGGGCTTGGGCGACAACGGCATTTGGGTCAAAGCGGAGGACGAATGCGATTTGGCAAACGCATTACGCCATACGACAGAACATTATACCGAGTTGGCGCACATTGCGACCGACAACTACGAGCGTGTAAAAGAGAATTTTACTTGGGACAGAATATCGGCACAATATGCCGACTACCTAAAATCGTTATAGATTATGAATTCGACAAACAATCTCACCGACGAGCGTCTTTTCACCCTGCTGCGGCTTGCGCTGTGGCAGCGCGATGAAAATATCGACATTTTCGACGGTATCACGCAGGCGGAATGGAACGAGGTGTACGACCTCGCATTGGCGCAGGGCGTATTCGCACTCGCTTTCGACGGCGCGCGTATGCTGCCCGCCGAATTGCAGCCCGATTTGGACAGCCGAATCCAGTGGGGCTACAACGTCGGACATATCGAAAAGGTATTCGCCCACCAAAAGGAAGTTGCCGAAAAGGTCGTCCGGCTGTTCGCCGACAACGGCATTCGCACGATGGTAATGAAAGGCATAAGCGTAGCACGCTACTATCCCAATCCCGCCCATCGTCAGTTCGGCGACATCGACATCTACCTTATGGGCGACTATGCCAAGGGAAATGCGCTGATTGCAGCCAAAGGCACACCCATAAAATACGACTATTTCGTCCACTCCGAATTCGTTGTCGGCAATATAAATATAGAGAATCACAAGACATTCATCAATGCCCGCGTGAACAAAATCGGGGCATACGTCGAGCGCGAATTGGAGCAACTCGCCGCCGATCTGCGTCCTCACCCGATTGTCGAAGGAGCATACGCACCATCACCCGAATTCGACGCTCTGTTTCTGACGCGCCACGCCACTTGGCACTATGCCCGCGAGTGCGTCCGACTGCGCGACGTGTGCGATTGGGCGATGTTCCTGCATCACGAAGCCGATACGATGGACACCGACCGCGTAATGCGCAATCTGCGCGAAAGCGGGCTGGATCGCTACGCCGCAATAATCACCGAGATTTCCCGAAAGTATTTGGGATTGGACAAAACCCTGCCCTTCACGGCAGAGTATCACGACCTCGCCGAGCGGGTCAAGGAGGATATACTGACATTCGAGAATCCCGACAAGTTCCGGCATTTGGGCATTTTGCACGTCTTTATGCACAAAATCCGCAACCGTATCGACCGCAAATGGTGCTATGACGAGGTAGTTCCCGACAGTTTCTGGGGAAATATAATCTATTCGATAACGAATTATCTTTCAATGCCTTTGGCTATATTCAAGGCTCACGTCTAACCGATTACAGCCGTTCGAGCAACCGCTTTATCGGCGGAATCCGCAGAAACGGCAACAATGCCCGTGCGGGCAACAGGCGACACAGTGCCACCTCGATTTTGGTCAGCACTCCGGGAATGCACCTGCGCCTGCCGTGTCTCATCGCACGCAGACCGCATCGCGCCACCTCCTCCGCCGACATCATCACGCCGAACAGCCGCAATCGGCGACGCATCGTGTCGCTCAAATCGTAAAGCGGCGTATCGACCGCACCGGGGAATACCGTCGTAACGCTTACACCGCACTCGCGCATCTCATACCACAGCGACTGCCCGAAGTTTCGTAGCAACGCCTTTGTCGAGCCATAGAGCGACATCGTCGGGTAAGGCGTCCAAACGGTCATCGACGACATAATCAGAATATGCCCCTCGCCGCGTCCGCACATATCGGCACCGAACAGGCGGCACAGTTTCATCGGCGTCGTGCAGTGAATCGCCACGATTCGCTCTATTGCGTCGGGAGCGGTATGCACCAATTTCCCGAAATGCAGAATACCCGCGTTGCTTATCAGAATATCGACCTCGATGTCCCGCTCCCGACACCACGCATATATCTTTTCGGCGGCATCGCCCCGCGCGAGGTCGGCATACAAAGCCAAAGCCTCCACGCCGTAATCGCACCGAATGGCAGTTGCTACCGCTTCGTTATCCTCCGCGCGATTGCTTACGATAACGACATTCCGCCCACGCTCGGCAAGCAGTCGGGCGTATGCGAGTCCTATACCGGACGAGGAGCCTGTGATGAGTGCATATTTCATACCCGCAAAGGTAACCGATTTGTGCCAAAGCGCACAACAAATCGAATTTTTTGATAATTTCGCCATCGGAAAAACGTATGAAAGAATTATTATGCCACCCGTTGTAAGAGGAATACTCACCATACTGCTTCTCGCCTGTTCCAACGTCTTTATGACGCTCGCTTGGTACGGGCAGGTCTTTTTCAAGAGCAAAATCGAGCGTCTCGGGCTGCTTGCCGTCATCTTTCTGAGTTGGCTCGTGGCACTTGCCGAGTATTGTTTTATGGTGCCTGCCAATCGCAGCGGCAGTGCCGAGTTCGGAGGTCCGTTCTCGATTTGGGAGTTGAAGGTGATTCAGGAGGCGGTATCGCTCACCGTCTTCACCGTCGTAGTACTGCTGATAATGAAAAACGAGACCCTGCGTTGGAATCACGTTGTCGGATTCGTCTTTCTCGTTCTCGCAGTATTCTTCATATTCAAAAAATAAGGCGCGAATATACCGCATTCGGCAATCCGTATCCGCAAGGGTACGGATTTTGCATTTGTCCGCCATAACAACCAATACACTATACGATTATGAATACGAAATGTTGCAAACCAAAAAGTTGTTCGAGCGAAGCGAAAGCCGCCGAAGCCAAACGCGCCCTGCGCGATGGAGCGCAAAAGACCACCGAGGGCATATGTGAAAGTGCCGCAGCCGCCAAAGATGCAGCCCAAGCGGGCATACATCTGGCAGCCGACCGTATGGAAGAGGTCGGCGAAAAGGTCAAAAACTCCGTCCGCGAGGGAATGGAGACGGCATCGGACAAGGTGCGCCGAAGCATTGCCGACGCCGCCGACAGCGTCAAGGAGATGGTCGAAAAGTAGCGACCGCCCACGAGCAAAGCGTCCGAGTGATTCGGACGCTTTTTTCTTGCCCGATAATTTTGCGCCTGCACATTTTTGCGCTATATTCGCGGTTATGGAGCGCGACCTGAACGAAATACTCAAAAAATACTGGGGCTACGACCGATTCCGACCGATGCAGCGCGAAATTATCGAGTCGGTCTTGGCGGGTCGCGACACGCTTGCGCTGATGCCTACGGGCGGAGGAAAATCCATCACCTATCAGTTACCGACGCTTGCTGGCGACGGGCTGTGCATAGTGGTTACACCGCTCATCGCGCTGATGAAAGACCAAGTAGATAGGTTGCGCCAACGCGGTATTGCGGCAGTTGCCGTACACTCGGGACTCTCCGCCCGCCAAATCGACATCGCACTCGACAACTGCGTCTATGGCGATGTGAAATTTCTCTATCTCGCTCCCGAGCGTCTGGCAGCCGAGACATTCCGTCTGCGCGTGCAAAGAATGAATGTCGCACTGCTGGCGGTCGATGAGGCGCACTGCATCTCGCAATGGGGCTACGATTTCCGACCTTCATATCTGCGCATAGCCGAACTGCGCCGGCTCATTCCCGACACGCCCGTACTTGCACTGACGGCATCGGCTACGCCTATGGTCGCCGACGACATAATGCGCCACCTGCACTTTGCCGAACCCAACATTATGCGCAGTTCGTTTGCGCGTCCCAATCTTTCGTATGCCGTCCGCCATACGGACGACAAGAACGAACAGTTGTTGCGCGTCATCAACAATGTGGCAGGCACGGGAATAGTCTATGTCCGCCTGCGCGAGGCTGCCGAAAAGGTCGCCGTCTTTTTGCAGGAACACGGCATATCGGCGAGTTACTATCACGGAGGTCTGCCCCACGCCGAACGCAGCATAAGGCAGGACGAGTGGGTTGCGGGCAAGACGCGCATAATGGTTGCCACCAACGCCTTCGGTATGGGTATCGACAAGGCGGACGTGCGTTTCGTCGTCCACTACTCGATGTGCGATTCGCTCGAAAGTTACTATCAGGAGGCAGGACGTGCGGGGCGCGACGGCAAGCGGAGTTATGCCGTACTGCTCGTCGCGCCCGACGACAGCAACCGAATCCGCCGCCGATTCGAGCAGGAATTTCCAAAAATCGAGACCGTAAAGTCAATATACGAGCGCGTATGCTCCTACCTGCGAGTTGCCATAGGCGACGGTGCGCAGGCTTCGTTCGTGTTCAACATTCACGAATTCTGTATGCGCGAACATCTCTACGGCGGCACGGTCGTCAGCGCACTCAAACTGTTGCAACAGAACGGCTACCTCACGCTGACCGAGGAGAGCGAGAATCCCGCCCGCATAATGTTCTGCATCGGTCGCGACGACCTCTACAAACTCCGCATAGAACGTCGCAGTTTCGACACCATACTGCGCACCATTCTGCGCCTGTACGACGGCGTATTCACCGAATTCCGCGCCATCGACGAGATGCAGATCGCCACCGCGAGCGGACGCCCGACCGAGGAGGTACACGAGTTGCTGCGCTCGCTGTGGCGTATGCACGTCATACGCTACATTCCTGCCAACACCTCGCCGATGATATTTTTCGACGAGGAGCGGCTCTCTCCCGACAATATCTACATCGCTCCCGAGACCTATTCGCGCCGCAAGGAGTTGATGACCGAGCGATTCAATAATATGTTGCGCTACGCCGAGAACGATAGCGAGTGCCGCAGTACGATTTTGGAGCGGTATTTCGGCGACGAAAAGGCGGAGCCGTGCGGCGTATGCGACATCTGTCTGCGCAAAAAACGGGCAAACGGCACTGCCGAAATATCCGACGACAAAATTCTTTCGGCAATCGACGAAGCGCGTCCGACGCTCAAAGAGTTGGTCGCCCGGTTCCGTTGTGAACCCGACAAAATAATAGCCGCAGTACGGCGAATGCTCGACAACGGCACAATCTCCACCGACGACGGCGGTCGCCTCTCGCGCCGATAGGTGGTCGCCGAATTTCCCGACACCCTGTCGAGCCGCTGTTCAGACGCTCCGAAATCGCCCGAAAAGTGCCGAAAATCGCAAAATTCGACGATACCGATAACAACTGCACGTCAAAATCACCGTCAAAATTGCTTATTCGCAAAATAAATGCTATATTTGCGCGTATATATAAAGTCAAATTCGTAAAATTATTTTATGCTAACCGAAGAAGAAAAGAATGCCGGTTTGTGCGGCAGAATCGAGCAGGTGAACATCGAGGAACAGATGAAAACCGCCTACATCGACTATTCGATGTCGGTCATCGTTTCGCGTGCATTGCCCGACGTAAGGGACGGACTGAAACCGGTACACCGTCGTATATTGTACGATATGAGTGCGGAACTCAACCTCTATTCCGACAAGCCGACCCGTAAATCGGCGCGTATCGTCGGTGATGTACTCGGTAAATTCCACCCGCACGGCGACAGTTCGGTCTATGATGCAATGTGCCGTCTGGCGCAGGATTGGTCGATGCGTTACCCGCTTGTCGAGGGACAGGGTAACTTCGGCTCCATGGACGGCGACTCGCCCGCAGCGATGCGTTACACTGAGGCGCGTATGCAAAAGATTACCGACGAGGTTATGGCTGACATCGACAAGGAGACCGTCGATTGGACGCTCAACTTCGACGACACCATTCCCGAGCCGACCGTATTGCCTACCAAAATTCCGTTGCTGCTGGTCAACGGTGCAAGCGGTATCGCCGTGGGTATGGCGACCAATATGGCTCCGCACAATCTGGGCGAGGTCATCGACGCCTGCTGTGCCTATATAGACAATCCCGACTGCGAGTGCGAGGATTTGCTCCATTTCGTAAAGGGTCCCGATTTCCCTACGGGCGGTATCATTTACGGCTACGAGGGCGTCAAGGAGGCTCTGCTCACGGGTCGTGGTCGCGTAATTATGCGTGCCAAGACCGAAATCGAGACCACGCCTACGGGTCGCGAGTTGATCGTCGTTACCGAGATTCCTTATATGGTAAACAAGGCGGAGATGATTAAGCGCATCGCCGAACTTGTTACCGAGAAAAAAATCGAGGGCATATCGAACGTAAACGACGAGTCGGACCGCGAGGGTATCCGCGTGGTAATCCACCTCAAACAGGACGCGGTGGCGAGCGTGGTTTTGAACACACTGTTCAAGAATACGCCGATGCAGACATCGTTCGCCGTGAACAACATCGCGCTGGTCAAGGGGCGTCCGGTATTGCTCAATCTCAAAGATCTTATCCACCACTTCATCGAGCATCGCCACGACGTGGTCGTTCGCCGCACGCGCTACGATTTGCGCAAGGCGGAGGAGCGTCTGCACATCGTACTCGGTCTGCTCATTGCACAGGACAACATCGACGAGGTGATTCACATAATCCGTTCGTCGAAGAATGCCGACGAAGCCCGCGCCGCATTGAGCGCGAAATTCGGATTGAGCGACCTGCAAACCGCAGCCATCGTCGAGATGCGTCTGCGTGCGCTCACTGGTCTCGAACACGGCAAACTCACCGCCGAGCGCGACGAGTTGGAGAAGAATATAGCCTACTTCAACGACGTACTCGCCAACGAATCGTTGCAGTTGAAAATCGTCAAAGACGAGTTGCTCGAAATCCGCGAGAACTATGCCGACGCGCGTCGTTCCGAAATCGTCTATGCTTCGGAGGAGTTCAACCCCGAGGATTTCTATGCCGACGACGATATGGTCATCACCATTTCTCACCTCGGCTACATCAAGCGCACCTCGCTTGCCGAGTACCGCACGCAGAATCGTGGCGGAATAGGCGTCAAGGGCAGTGCGACCCGCGACGAGGACTTCATCGAACATATCTATGTCGCCTCGATGCACAACACGATGATGTTCTTCACCGAGAAGGGACGTTGCTACTGGCTCAAAGTATATGAGATTCCGGAGGGTTCGCGCGCGTCGAAAGGTCGTGCAATCCAGAATGTTATCCAAATCGAGCCGGGCGACAAGGTTCGTGCCTACATCAACTGCAAGCGGTTGAGCGATGCCGAGTATGTCGATAACAACTATATAATAATGTGTACCAAGAACGGTACCATCAAGAAGACCAAGTTGGAAGCATACTCCCGTCCGCGTGCCAACGGTGTGAACGCCATAGTCATTCGCGAGGACGACCAACTCATCGAGGCTAAACTCACGAGCGGCAACGCCGAGATTATGATTGCCGCACGCGAGGGCAAGGCTATACGCTTCAACGAAAATACCGTCCGCCCTGTCGGTCGAACGAGTATGGGCGTTCGCGGTATCGCACTCGACGAGGGCGACGAGGCAATCGGTATGATTTGCATCGAACCCGACAGCAAGCAGGACGTGCTGGTTCTCTCCGAGAACGGTTACGGCAAGCGTACCGACCTCGACGAATACCGCATTACCAACCGCGGCGGCAAGGGTGTGAAGACAATCAACATCACCGAAAAGACGGGCAAGTTGATTTCGATTCAGGCGGTTACCGACCAGAACGATTTGATGATTATCAACCGCTCGGGCATCACGATACGCACCTCTGTCGAGCAGATTCGCGTGGCAGGACGTGCTACGCAAGGCGTGCGCATAATCAACCTGCGCGAGGGCGATGCCATCGCATCGGTTATGGCAGTGCCGAAGAGCGAAGAGGAGGAGCAGAGCGAGGGCGCGACCGAAACGACCGACGCATCTGCAACCGCCGAGCAGACGAACGAATAGACAAAACAAACAATTTTTCACCGATATGAAAAAACTTCTTTTAATTGTAGCGGCACTTGCGGTACTGGCAGTACCGACCGCTATGGCACAGAAAATCAACGAGGCAGCGTTCCGCGCAAAGATGGCGAAGAGCGATGCGGAGATCGGCGATGCCAAAAAGGCAGCGAAAGCGGCAACATGGCTCAATCGCGGTAAGGTTTACTCCGACGCGATAACCGAGCCTACCAAGAGTCTCTTCTCGGGACTCGACGCCACCATGTTGCGTATGACGATGGGTGAACCCGACGAGACGGAGGAGACCAAAGACGCTTCCGTATGGATCTACCCTTGGGTCAAGGTCTATGTCAAGGCGAACAAGGTAGCCGCATGGGAGCAGACCAAGACAATCGAGCCGAAAGCATACGACATCGTCCGCGAGGCATACCTCAAAGCATACGAACTCGATGCGAAAACGGCGTCCAAAATCAAGCAGGCTCTCGACGCGCTCGTAAACTACTACTCGCAGACCGGCTCGGCAGGCGTAGAGATTCCCAACTACCGCATCTCGGTCGATTCCTACATCAAGGCTGCGCAGTTGCAGGAGAATCCCGTTTACAGCAAGGTCGATCCGCAGTACTATTTCTTTGCGGGCGAGTTGGCTGCATTCCTCGGTTCGGAGGACGCAAGTTTCTTCACTCTTGGCGAAAAGTACCTCAATAAAGCAAAAGAACTCGGCTATATGGACGAGAGCGGCAATTTCTACTACTTCCTCTTCCACTGCTACTACGGACAGAAGGATCTCGACAAGGAGAACCTGACCAAAGCGAAGGATACGTTGCTCGAAGGCATTGCCAAATTCCCGAAGAACGAGCGTATTCTGGACGGTCTGATGCAGCTCTACACCTCGGAGGAGGGCGTGGGCGATCCTAACGACATCGTTGCCCTTATCGACAATGCCTTGGCTGAAACACCCGACAATCCCGATTTGTGGTTCGGTCGCGGTCGTGTATTCTTCAAACTCAAAAACTATGACGAGTGCATCGCCTCGTTCCAGAAAATCAACGAGTTGAAGCCTAACGACTACAACACCAACTTCTACCTCGGCTACTTCAACATCGCCAAGGGCGACGGTCTGAACAAGGAGTTCAACACCAAGGAGTTCAGCAGCAGCGAAGAGTACAATGCCGAGATGAAAAAGGTATCTGACGCCTATATGAAGGCTGTGCCTTACCTCGAAAAGGCTCTCGAACTGCAACCCGAGAACGCCGACTGCGCACAATACCTCAAAGAGTTGTGCTTCCGTCTGCGCGACGAGGAGGGTATGATGGACAAATACAACAAGTACAACGCCATCTACAAAAAACTCAAAGGCATAGAATAGTCCGCCGCCTCAACTGCAACAACAGCCTCGAACACAATGTCCGAGGCTGTTCTTATGTGGCAACCTATCTGCCTTATTTCTCCCTATAAACCCTATAAAAAAGGCGCGTCCGTCGGACGCGCCCAAATTACACAGCCTCTCCCGCCCTATCGTTGCGGCTCGGCTACGCCCTTGATTTTAATGAAAGGCAGATTCTCTTTCGCCCACGCGCTCACCTCGCGGAAGCGGTCGCAGCACATCGCGTCGCTGCCGAGAGCCGCACCGAGGAAGAAATCCTCCTTCGTGCTGCCCGGCCACAACGATACTATCATACCCAGTTTATGACCGAGTTTGATGGTCTTGCGCGTCGTGCCGTCCATACGGCAGCCCACACGCTTGATACCCATATCGTAAGCCTCCATCAGGATTTCCGGCGAGCAAGGTTTGTCTTTGAGCAGCATCAGAATCGCATCGGGGTGCAGGCGTTTCATGGTCGAAAGCGCGCGCTTGTCGAACGACGTGAAGAGATACTCCGACGAAGCGGGCTTTTTCGCCATAGCCATCGTGTAGAGTTTTTCGCAGAGGTCGTCGAGCATCGCCTGCGTATAGAGGCTCTTTACGGTCTTAATCTCGAACTCCACATACATACCCTCCTTGTCGGCAAGGAAATCGACCAACTCCTGACACATCGCCAACGGCTGACCGCCTTTGGTACGGATTTTCTTGCACTCCTTCGTCGTCAGATCTTCGGTCTGTACATCGACGCCGCAGGTGCGGTAGAGCGACTCGTCGTGGCTCAAAATGAGGTCGCCATCCTTTGTCATACGGACATCGGTCTCATAGCCGCGTGCACCGTCCTTGTAACTCTCTTGGAAGGCATACATCGTATTCTCGTTGTCGGGATACTCGAAGCGGCTGCCTCGGTGAGCGAAGAACTGAATAACGTGATTCTTGTTGAGTTGCGCCACGGCAAACTCCGACACGCCCATGGCTGCAACGGCACAGAGCGCGATTTTCAGAACAATGTTTCTTTTCATAACAGTATTGTTTAAGTTGTATTTTCCACTTCAAAGATACCGCTTTTCGGCGAAATACAAAAATGCGATTTAACTTTTCGCCGCCGCGCGACTCTATTAAAACAGAAATTACTAATTTTGACAAACCTTTTACTACTATGAAAAAACTGATTCTTTCGTGCGTCGCCATCTTTGCCGCCGCGACCGTGTGTGCCGCGCCATCGTGCACTCTCTCGGGCTTCCCCGTAACCAAAAAGACGACCAAACCCGTTACGGGAGCCGTCGTAACGCTTACCGAAGTGGGCAACAAGAGCAACAAATTCCAGCGTATGGTCGGCGAAAACGGCTTTGAAATGATTATTCCGTTCGGCGAGTACCGTCTTTCCGTCGAGGCTGCGGGCTACGAGACCTACACGCTCGACATCGACATCGACACCGACACCATCGACCTCGGCGCGATGAAGATGCTGACCGAGCAGATGGCGGAGGACCGCGACAATGCCAAGGCAGCGAAAAAGCGCAGAGATTAGTTTCATAGACTCCCTGCTTCATGTTTGTAATTCCGAAGTTATTTTTAACTTTATACTTTTTTATAACATAAACTAGCCACTAGCCACTAGCCACTAGCCACTAGCCACTAGCCACTAGCCACTACGGAAATGCGGATAAGGTCTCCGACCTTATCCGTTTTTTTCGTACCTTTGCGACCTATACGGAGACGCACATTTGAGCAACAACTATATATATAAATTCCTGCTTTCGGTCTCGGCTTTGGCTGTGGCGGCTGTCGCGACGGCGCACACCCCCGAGGGCGACAAATCCAAGCATAACGATTATGCCCCCGACATCATCGTCCTCGACACGCTCGTGGAGATGGACAAGGTGCAGATAACCGCCATAAAACAGGGTCTGTCGCTGCGCCGCGAAGCGGTGTCGGCATCGGTACTCGGCAACCGTGAAATCGAAGCGGGCGGAGTACACGCGCTGAAAGATGCGGCACGTTTCGCCCCCAACTTTTTCGTCCCCGACTACGGCTCGCGTATGACCTCGTCGATATATGTGCGCGGTCTCGGCACCCGCATCGAACAGCCAGTCGTGGGTCTCAACATCGACAACGTGCCGATTGCCGACAAAAATATGTACGACACCGACCTTGCCGACATCGAGCGCATCGAGATTCTGCGCGGAGCGCAATCGACGCTCTACGGACGCAATACGATGTGCGGCGTAATCAACATCTATACCGCCTCGCCGATGACCTTTCAGGGTACGCGCCTGCGTGCCGAATACGCCTCGCGCAACTCCTACCGCGTGGGCGCATCTACCTACCACCGCATAAAGGAGCGGTTCGGCATCTCCCTTTCGGGCGGGTTCGCCCACTGCGACGGCTACTTCCGCAATCTGTACGACAATTCGCTCTGTGACCGCGAGAACAGCGGCAACGCCCGCACCAAATTCCAATACCGCAACGGAGCATTGAGCATCGACAACACGCTTGCATTCTCTGCCGTGCGACAGGGCGGCTATCCCTATGCCTCCGCCGCAACGGGGCGTATCGACTACAACGACGAGGCGTCGTATCGCCGTGCGGGAGTGAGCGACGGTCTGACCGTCAAATACGATTGGTCGCGAGTAACGCTGTCGAGCATAACGAGTTATCAGTACCTCAACGACCGTATGACAATGGATCAGGATTTCCTGCCTCTGTCATATTTCACCCTCGCACAGCACAACCGCCGGCACGACATCACGCAGGAGGTGGTCGCCCGCTCGACAGGCGATTCCCGTTACGGTTGGACGGTCGGCGCATTCGGCTTCTACAAGGGGCAGCGAATGAGCGCACCCGTAACATTCAAGCGCGACGGCATCGAACGCCTGATTCTCGCCAATATAAACGCCAATTCCCCATACGAGGGCGAATACCGCTGGGGCGATGCCGAGGGCAACGGCGGCGACGAATTTCTGCTCGGCGACGACTTTACGACCCACAACGGCGGTTTCGCGCTCTACCACGAATCGACCCTGCGCGCAGGACGGTGGCGATTCGCTCTCGGCTTGCGATTCGACTACGAGGCGGTGCAAATGCGCTACCATAGCACAACGAACACGCTCTATACCGCATTTCCAAGCGACGGGACGAAACCGACTACCGTACCTGTGGAAATCGACGACACGGGCGTGCTGAAAAAATCGTTTGCCGAATGGCTGCCCAAACTTACAATTTCCGTCGATTTGGATTGCGACAAACGAAATATGTTGTATCTTTCGGCAGCGAAAGGCTACAAGGCGGGCGGGTTCAATACCCAGATGTTTTCCGAGGTATTGCAACAGCGTTTGAAGCAGAAAATGGGCATAGGCGCGGCAAGCGACATTGAAAAGACCGTAACCTACAAACCCGAGCATAGTTGGAACGTGGAGGCAGGCGGACATTTTTCCACTCGCGACGCACGATTTACGGCAGATTTCGCGTTATTTTTGATAATGAGTTTCGACCGACAACTGACTGTCTTCCCCGAGGGGCAGACCACGGGACGAATGATGACCAACGCAGGACGCGCACGCAGTTTCGGAGCCGAGACCTCGTTGCGCTACACACCGCATAAGGCGGTCGAACTGTCGCTCGCCTACGGCTATACGAATGCACGGTTTACCCGCTTTCGCAGCGGCACGCACGACTATCGCGGCAAACGTGTCCCCTACGCGCCCGAGCATACGCTCTCGGCACAGGCGACCTACACCGTCGCACTGCCTGCAAGGTGGCAAATGGAGGTCGGCATCGGCTTCACGGGCGCAGGACGCATTTGGTGGAACGAGAGCAACGACGCCTCGCAACGCTTCTACCCGCTTTTGGACGGCAGAGTCGGCTTCCGCAACCGACGTTACAGCGTAGAGGTGTGGGCGCGCAACATAACGGGGACGCACTACGACGTCTTCTATTTCGAGTCGATGGGCAACCGCTTCCTGCAACGCGGACGACCGTTCGCCTTCGGAATAAAGGCAGGCATAGATATTTAACGAAAAACGATAAGGAAAATGAAAAAGATTTTACTCGCAGCACTTACCGTAATGGTTGCGGTATCGTGCATGAAAACGGGACACAACTCGGCAAGTTGGCAACGCAGATGTTCGGGCGAACTGACAACCGAAATCGCCGACAGCCACGAACAGGTCTATACGGCGCAAAACGTATCGGCTCTGCTCGACTGGTTCGACACCTCCAAAAAGATGTTCAACTTCACTTTCGAAGACGTGCAATTTATCGAGGGTATGCAGAAGCAGTCCGTTTGTCTGCCCAACATACCGTTCGAGTTCAAAGCCAACGAGGACGAGAACGTCGATCAGTACGACTGGGTAATCAACTCCAAGGACGTTATCCCGACTGTCGGCGGCGTACCTTACGAGGCGTACAAAATGCGCTCTGTCAAGGGACTTATAACGGGCAACAACCTGAAAATGGAGTTGTGGCTCACATTGAACGGCACGGAGTACCATGTAACATACGTTTACGAAATTCCCGTAAGTTGGGAACACTCCTACTCGGGCAAACTTACCACCATTCTCGAAGACGGTAGCGAACCCGCCTATAATCAGGAGAGCGTATCGGCTCATGCTTATTGTTCCAATCTGTCGAAGCAGGTATTGACTTTCGATTTCATAAATGTGCGATTCGTAGAGGCGATGCCGCAACTCTCCATCACGCTGCCCAATCTGCCGTTTGTAAAACAGACGAGCGACACGGACAACGTAACGAGCTGGATAATCGACCAAAAAGATGTGGTTCCGACCATCGGCGGCGTACCTTATGAAAACTACAAGATGAGCGAGGTCAAGGGCAGCATCGACGACGACAGCGTCGTAATCGAATTTTGGCTTACGCTCAAAGGCGGGAAATACCACGTTACCTACCAGTGGCACAACTCCGAAAGCGAGGGCGATATATAATAACGAAAAACTACTTTTTTAAGACTATGAAAGCGGAATACAAACCATACGTCGATGCACTGATAGATTTGGCGATTAAAGAGGATATAGGCGACGGCGACCACACATCGCTCTGTTGCATACCGCCGCAGGCGCGCGGGCGTATGCGGCTGCTGTGCAAGCAGAAAGGCGTTATCGCAGGCATCGAAATTGCCCGAATGGTATTGCAGCGTCTTGACCCGACCATCGAATTCGAGCAGATACTCCACGACGGCGACCGCGTCGAGCCGGGCGATGTGGCATTCTACGTTACGGGGCGCGAACAGTCGCTGTTGCAGGCGGAGCGCATACTGCTCAACATTATGCAGCGTATGAGCGGCGTGGCGACGCAGACTGCCGTCTATGCCGACCGTATCAAAGACCTGCACACCAAAGTACTCGACACCCGCAAGACCACGCCGGGTATGCGCGTACTCGACAAAATGGCTGTCAAAATCGGCGGCGGCGAGAACCACCGTATGGGGCTGTTCGATATGATTCTGCTCAAAGACAACCACATCGACTTCGCGGGCGGCGTCCGCAAGGCTGTCGAGGCTGCGAAAGCCTATCTGAAAGAGAAGGGCAAGAACATTCCCATCGAGTGCGAGGTGCGCTCGTTGGAGGACATCGACGAAGTATTCGCCGCAGGCGGAGTCGACCGCATAATGTTCGACAATTTCACTCCCGAGCAGACCCGCAAGGCTGTCGAAAAAGTCGCAGGTCGGTGCGAAACCGAATCGAGCGGCGGCATCACGCTCGACACTCTGCGCGACTATGCGATGACGGGTGTCGATTTTATTTCGGTCGGTGCGCTGACACATCAGATAAAATCGCTCGATATGTCCCTTAAAGCCTGCAAATAGAGAAAAAATGCCAATTTTTCGGGAAATTTTGCACATATTCACGAAAAGTCATTTTGCTCTGTTGGCGTGGCGTATCGTGCTGTTATACATCGTGTTGGCTATCTGCCGCGCGGTGTTTTGGTGGTACAACTACCCTATCATCGGCGCGATTTCATACGACGAGTGCAAGATGCTGATTATCGGTGCGTTACGTTTCGACACCGTATCGATTCTCTACGCCAACTGTCTGCTTATCGTGCTGTCGCTCATACCGTTACATCTGCGCGAAAAGCGATGGTGGCAGACGATACTCTATTATATCTATGTGATAATCAACGCATTACTCATCGTCGTAATCAACCTTGCGGACGCTGTCTATTTCCGTTACACCCAAAAACGATTCACTTCCGACGAGATACTTTTTGCCGATAACGACAATTCCATTTCTCTCATTTTCAAGTTTTTAGGCGAGAACCTGCCGCTCTTTTTCATAGGCATCGCCCTTATCGCCCTGCTTGCATGGGCGGGACGGCGCAAGGCTCGACCCGAACCGTTTTTCGCCAATCAACCCGCCTACTATCTCGGTGGTACTGTGCTACTTACGCTTGTCGTTCTGCTCTCGGTTGCGGGTATGCGCGGCGGCTTTACCCGTATGACACGCCCCATAGCGATGTCAAACGCCACGCGCTATGCCACCGACAGTGGCAAGGCTAACTTGCTGTTATCCAATCCGTTCTGCATACTGCGTACCGCAGGCAGGAACGGACGCATAAAGTACGAACATTACTTCGACGAGACCACCCTGAGCTCAATCTATTCGCCTGTACATCAAGCAGATTCGACGGCACTTTCGCCGACGAAAGGGCTGTTGCGCGGGCGCAATATCATGGTGTTCGTAATGGAGAGTATGTCGGCGGAGCATTCGGCTTACCTTATGCCCGAACTATATGAGAACGAGCAGGTTAAAGGTTACACGCCGTTCCTCGATTCGCTTATGCGTCATGGCTTTTGCTTCGAACGTATGTATGCCAACGGCACCCGCTCGATTCAGGCACTGCCTGCCGTACTCGGTTCGATTCCGTCGTTCAAAACGCCGTTTATCCTTATGCCTCAGGCACTTGCTCCGACACGCAAACTCCCGCGCATTATGCGCGACAAGGGCTACTCCTCCGCCTTTTTCTGCGGTTCGCACTCGGGGTCGATGGGCTTCGACGCCTATGCGCATTCGGCAGGCATCACGCAGTTTTTCAGTCGCGAGGATTACGAAAAGTCTCACGGTACCAACGACTTCGACAACTATTGGGGCATTTGGGACGAGCCGTTCCTGCAATACACGGGCGAGGTCTTGGGCGACACCACGCAACTGCCCGAGCCGTTCTTCGCAACGCTCTTCACCCTTACGTCGCACCACCCGTTCGTCGTGCCGGAAGAGTATCGCGACCGTCTGCCGCAGGGACATACGCTCAACCACAAGTGCGTGGCATATACCGACAACGCATTCCGTCTCTTTTTCAAACGCTGTGCGGGCGAGAAATGGTTTCAAAACACGGTATTCGTCTTTGTCGCCGACCACGTTTCGAGCGAGAAATTCGCCGACGCAACGCGGTCATTCCCTGAGAATCATCACATTATAGGCTTCATATACACGCCCGACGGTGCGTTGCACGGCTCATCTGCCGAGCCTGTTTCGCAAATCGACCTGATGCCTACCCTGCTCGGACTTATGGGCAATACCGAACCCTATTTCGCATTCGGGCGCGACATATTCAACGAGCCGACCACCGAGCCGTTCGTGCTATGCTACGATAATGGTTTCGAGGCAGTTACCGCCGACCGAATCGCCTTTTTCGACGAGCGTCGAATTACGGGCATATACGACCGCAACGACTACAAGCGCGAACACCCGATTGCCGAAACCGAAGCCGACAATGCGCTGACAATGAGAATAAAGGCATTCATTCAGCAGTACTACTCGCGAATGGAGACCAAGAATTTTATGGCGGAATAACACTCCGCAACCGGAAACAAGACGAGCCGAAGCGCAAATGCTTCGGCTCGTCCCGTATATAGCGAATCCTTCTACTCGGTCTTGTCCTGCAACCCGAGCGAACGCGACACCTCGTCGGCGCGCAAAAGTGCCTTGTGGATATGGTCGAGCACGTTCTCCTTGCCGACCAAATCGACTATGCCCGCACGCTCTATCGAGTGGCGCACCTTGGCATTCACGCCCGAAAGAATCACCGTTCTACCCTCGTCCAGCGACGAACGGATAAAGATTTCGAGGTTGTGCAAGCCCGTCGAGTCGATGAACGACACCTTGCGCATACGCACGATACGAATCGGTTGGGTGTCCCTGCCGCGCGTCATCTCGTCGAACTTGTTGGCGATACCGAAGAAGAACGGACCGTCAATCTCATACACCTCCGTACCCGCAGGAATCACAAGGCGTTCGTCGGCAGCCTCGCCGTCGTGATGCACCTCCATCTCGTTGCGAATGACCGAGATGTTGGTACTCTCCATAATTCGGCGCATAAATATCACGACCGCCATAACCAGTCCGACCTCGATAGCGATTGTCAGGTCGAAAACGACGGTCAGCAGCAGCGTCGTAAAGAGTACGGCAATACTCGATTTGGAGTGGCGGCAGATGGAACGAATCGTGCGCCAACCGCTCATATTGTACGACACCATAATCAGCACACCAGCCAGACACGGCATAGGAATCGCGCCGACCAGTCCGCCGAGCAACAGCAAAACGAGCAACAGGACGAACGTATGGACGATGCCTGCCACAGGCGTGCGTCCACCGTTATTGATATTCGCCATGGTTCGCGCGATTGCACCCGTAGCGGGAATTCCGCCGAAAAACGGAACGACGATGTTGGCGATACCCTGCCCGATAAGTTCGGTATTGGAGTTGTGGCGGTCGCCGATTACGCCGTCAGCCACCATAGCCGACAACAACGACTCTATCGCTCCCAACATTGCAATCGTAAACGCCACGGGCAACAGCGACTGCACGGTCGAGAAGAACGGCTCGTCGCCGAGCGAAGGCACGCGCAACGACGGCAGACCCGACGGCAGTTCATAAAGGTCGCCGATGGTCTTGATGGAATCGACGCCCGCGTATGTTTTGAGCAGCCACCCTGCGAGCGTCATCACCACGATAGCCACAAGCGAGCCGGGTATGCGCTTGGAAAAGCGCGGCGTGAAAATTATTACGAGTATGCTCGCCACGCCCATACCGAATGTCCACCAGTCGATATTGTCGATATTCTGAAAGTAGCAAATCCACTTCTCGACAAAGTTCGCCGGCACCTTCTCGATGCCCAGACCGAGCAGGTCGTTCATCTGCGTCGAGAAAATCGTTATGGCTATACCGCCCGTGAAGCCGACTATAATCGGATAGGGCATAAACTTGATGACGCTGCCCAAGCGGAAAACGCCCATCAGCACCAGCATCACGCCCGCCATAACGGTCGCAATGGCGAGTCCGCCCACGCCGTATTGCTGAATGATGCCGTAGATAATCACGATAAATGCCCCCGTGGGACCGCCGATTTGCACCTTCGAACCGCCGAAAAGCGAGATGAGCAAACCCGCGATAATCGCCGTAACCAAGCCCTCCGTCGGACCTACCCCGCTCGCGATACCGAATGCGATGGCAAGCGGAATGGCGACGATGCCGACGATGATTCCCGCCATCACATCTTTCGACAGTTGCGCCTTGTCGTAGTGGCGAATGACCGAAAAGAATTTGGGGTGGAAATCTACCGAATCAAAAAAACTCATTTGCGAATGATATTAAAATTTCTTAAAAAATAACCTAACGGGGTGCAAAGATAGAACAATTATGCTTATTTCCACCATTTCGTCCGACAAATCGGAATTTCGTCCGCCGTTTTGACATTTTCCCAAAATTGCTTATCTTTGTCGAGACAAGCAATTAACACCCCGATTGTCCGCATACATTTTATTGACTCATAACGACAACTGCCTATGAAAACCCCGAATTACGAGCCGCCTGCCGCGATTCCGATAACCGTAATAACGGAGCGCGGATTCGAACTATCGACCGAGCCCATCGATGAGGGCGAAGAGCAGGGCTGGGAATAGACCATTTACAAATTAAACTTATCCGACAAATCAACTATGAAAAAATCGTTTTTAAGATTGGCTGCGTTGGCACTATGCGCGACAACGCTGTCGGCGTGCGAGAAAAGCACGGAATGCGTGGATATTAACGGCACTGCCCCCGCAGAGTTCTATGCGGAAATATCCGCCGACACGCAGACAAAAACCGTTACCGAGGACGGGCGGAACGTTTTGTGGAAAGAGGGTGACAAGGTCTCCATTTTTCGCGGCGAGGACATCAACGACGAATACGTCGTCAAGGAGGGTTTCGGCGGCAAGACCACCACGAAACTGGTAAAGGTCGAGGAAGGCAGTTTCAATGCGGGCGGCGAGACGGTATTCGACGCCAACATCGCCTATTATCCCTACGGGCATATCGCATACTGCGGTTCGGGCAGCAACCACTCCCTGTCGGTGTCGATACCCGATGTACAGAAATATACAGTCGGCTCGTTCGGCGACGGGGCATTTCCGATGGTCGCGGTATCGGCTGACAAGACGGACAACAAACTGCCGTTCAAAAATCTGTTCGGCGCAATCAAGTTGCGGCTCAGAAGCCCCGAATGCTATTACAGCATCAAGGACATTACCGTCAAGGGCAACAATGGCGAGGAATTGAGCGGCGATGCCATCGTCGCCTGCTCTTACGCGGGTGCGCCTGTCGTAACATTCGACCCACGTTCGGCAAAGGATTATGTGAAACTGGATTGTGCCGACTGCGCAGGGCTTATTCCGGGCGAGGTCGTCGATTTCTGGATTGCATTGCCACCCGTCGTATTCCAAAACGGCATAACCGTTACCGTCGCTTTCGGCAACGGCGAAACATTGGAAAGGAAAACCACCGCACCGCTTGCAATCGTGCGGTCGCAGGTTACGCCTATGGCTGTCGTCAAGGTGAATTCGGAGATGGGCGAACTCTATATTCCCGATGCAGGATTCAAGGGGTGGCTGTTGGGAAGCGGCAATGTCGATATGGACGGCGACGGCATTCTCACCATCAAAGATGCAAAGGCGTGGAACGAGCAATATGCCGGCAAGGATGTGCAATTCAAAATGGAAAGTGACACTTACGACATACGCTCACTCAAAGGCATAGAGTACTTTACGGCATTGACGGCATTGGAATGCACATGGCGTTACCACATCACCGAGTTGGATTTGAGCCGCAACACGGCACTGAAAGAGGTGGACTGTTCCTATTTGTGGGATCTCGAATTCCTCAGTCTGGGCAACCACAAGGCACTCAAAGTCCTCAAATGTCAATACACGAAAATCGAGACATTGGACATCGGCGGATACCCCGCTCTCGAAATACTGCGTTGCGAAGGATGCAACCTGAAAGAGCTGAACGTAAGCAGGAACACGGCATTGAAGGAATTGTACTGCTGGGAAAACCAACTCAGTGCCTTGGATTTGAGCAAGAATACGGCTTTGCAGATATTAAGTTGCTCGGACAACCAATTGAGTGTTTTAGACATCAGCAAAAATACGGCTCTGAATCATCTTTATTGCGCATCCAACCAATTGAGCGTTCTGGACATCAGCAAGAATACCGTACTTACGGAAGTGAACTGCAACTACAACAAGATAAGCAACCTCATTCTCGGCGACAAACCCGCATTGGAGATATTAAGGTGTCAATCCAATCAACTGACGGAGTTGAATCTCGACAAGTGCTCGGCGTTGTATCTTTTCGGTTGCGGCGGCAACCAGCTCACGACGTTGGATGTAAGCAAAACCGATTTGGGCGGTGGCAAAACGTCAATGCCAATGTCGTGCCGCATGGAGTCGCTCGCAACACTGTATCTTAAAACGGGCTGGGAAATCCCATATATAAATGTGGATAGGTATATAAGTTTTATTCACCCCAATACGGTCATAAAATACAAGGACTAATCCGCACATATTTCGCAGAGGCGTTCCGCCACGCAACACATCGGCAGCAGAGATTTATTTTTTCGCTGCCGATGTATTTTATTTCGGAATTATCTACTTTGGGCTTGTGCCCCGCAAGTCGCGAGCAGCGACGCCGCGTCAAACAACATCGTCATACCACACCCACGTAGTGGGTGAGCTGGTATCTACCATTGTTTTTATAATGTCTCCTGCTTCCTAGAACTCCTAGTTCTCCTAGATCTCCTATAAACGTCAGCACCCGACAAGAACCCCGTCATACCCCATCTAGCCACTAATCACTATCCACTAGCCACTGAAAAATTTTGTCGTTGCGACAAAATTTCCTATCTTTGTTCTTGATAATACATATTTTAGTGAAAGTGTTTCGCTAATCCCCGATACGAAATCCGGAAAATTTCAATCACGACAGGGACCCAAGCAACACTCGACGCCTTGTATCGGTCGCATTGCGGCATCTCCGCCCGTTCGCCGATACGGGTATGGTGTCTTTATGTTGTGGTGTCGTTTCGGAATCCGCTCTCGGGAGAACGAACGGCTCCACACTTTCTTTTTATAAAACCGAAATTAACTGACCCCGCAGGAGCCCCGCGGTCGCAAAACAAAAGAGCCGTTATGAAAAAACCGCTTTCTCCCTTCTATCGCGCACCCGTTGTGCGTATGGTATCGCTGCGCATAGAGCGCGGCTTCGAGGTGAGCCTCGAAAATCCGGAAATCGACAACGAAATCGAATGGTAAATGTTTAACCCAAAAATCAACAACATTATGAAAAAAATTCTACTTGCACTCGCCGCGACAGCACTCTGCTTCTCGTGCGCGAAAGACCAAACCTGCGACTTGGCACCGACCGCGCCCGACCGCCTCAGCGTATCGTTCGCGGACGAAACCAAAATCCAACTCAACGACGCGATGCAAACCGTATGGAATGCCGACGACCGCGTCTCGGTATTCTACTACACCGATGCCAACGACTGCTGGCGTTTCACGGGCAATACTTGCGACAAGAGCGGCGACCTCGTGCGTGAAATGCAAAATTCCGCAAGCGCGACAATCGGCAAGGCTGTCATCGTATATCCCTACTCCGCCGACTATACCCTCAACGCCGAAAAGCAGACGATTTCGGCTGACATTCCTGCCGTACAATACTACACGGCAGACAGTTACGGCATCGGCTCCAACATTATGGTCTCGACCGGCACCTCCGACTCGTTCGTGCTGAAAAATCTCTGCGGCTGGCTCAAACTGCAACTTTCGGGTACCAAAACCGTTTCGAGCATCACGCTCAAAGGCAACAACGGCGAACGGCTGTCGGGTCGTGCCGTAATCGACTACGAGACACCTCGCCTTGTTATGGGCGACGGCTCCGCACTCGACGACAGCGAGGTCGGCGGCACGCTCGTTTTCGATGAGGAACGCGTGCTTACACTCGATTGCGGTTCGGGCGTGGCATTGTCCGAGACCCCTGCGGCATTCTATTTCACCCTCGCTCCGCAGACATTTGCCAACGGCATCACGATGATCGTAACCTACTCCGACGGCACCACTTTCGAGAAATCGACCGCCAACCAAATCGAAATTACCCGCAACCACATCACCCCGATGGCGCAACTCGCCGACGAGGAAGAGAAATTCAAAATAGATGTCGAATTTGTAACTGCCACTTTCGACTCATATACCGTACGCATTATACCGAACAATTCAACAGGTACTTATATGCACCGAGCCGTTCGTGTGAGCGACAACATAAGCGAAGAGGATATTATTGCATCGTTCGTCGCAAGCGCAAAGGGTACGGCAAACACATATTACAGCCTCGACTACGGAAAAGGCACACATACAATAAGTCCCGTAGATTCCGATACCGATTATATATTTTATATATTGGGTATAAATGAAGACGGCTCTATAACAACGCCTTTGGTCAACGTCCATTTTAAGACACCACCATTTGTGCCAACCGACAACTGTATATTTACTCTTTCTGCATCTGCTATTACAGCAACATCAATGACCGTGAATATAGTTCCGAGTTCACAGGCTACCCGCTATTATGTAGGTCTTGCAATTCCCAAATATCTGTCAGACCAATCATTGGAACAAAAAGCGTCTATTATTATATCTAATGGCAACTACGACAATGTCGATTGGACGACAACTGATCTTTTGCACAATGGAGTTCAAAGCCTCGACATATTACGAGATCTCGGCTATTCTTGGGGACTGGCGGATACAGAGTATATATTTTATGTTTTCGGTGTTAATGCCAACGGTGAACGTTCGACCGCAATCACAACATTGACCCAAAAAACGGCATCGCCGACACCATCCGATATGACAATCGACATCTCATTAACTTCCATATCGATGAATTCTGCAACGATTGCAGCCTTGCCATCATCGCAAAGCGAAAAATACTTTTTTGATGTAATGGAGTACGAAACCTATATTAATTCGTTCGACAACGATATAAATAAGATTGCCTCAATATATGGAGCAGACATGTACTCTTATATTTATCAAGGCGATGCAAGTCTTACTTACAGACTTTCGCCAAGCACAAAATATATCGCATTCGCTTTCGGATTCGACGGCGGAGCCACCACTCCTCTGTTTACAAAAGAATTTACTACCGAGCCTGCACCTGCGGGCAACGGTGTCATACTGAATTACGAAATCTACGACGGTGCAATTTACGGTGATGATTATAAAGACAAAGCAATTGTCGGAATATATATGACACCGTATGCCGATACTGCGAATTGGTATTCCGGATGGTCATCAACGCCTATTGATGATTTCAGTGATGCGGAACTTACCGACGCATTGCTGAATAATGGCGGACAGAACCAAACACAGCGTTTTTACGCTTGGAATTGGGGCGAGACTTTATACTATGCAACCCTTGCCATCGACAAAGACGGCAATGCGGGTACGCCACAACGTTATACTATCGCTGTTCCGCAGAAACCCGACACCGCCACACAGTCGGCAGTCCCTGCGCTCTCATCGGTAAAGCGTCTGAATATGACCGCAACAGTATACGCTCCGAAAGTGGAGATTCAACTTCTCGACCGCGATACGCTCCATCGTCTCAAATAATTTTCACCTATAAAATTCCGCCCGACGGTGGTCGTGGGCTGTGCACCTTCCCGCACAGCCCTTTTTATTTTCTCCCTACGCCCTATACCTATCCGCCATATTATAGTCCTATCCGCCCTACCGCGGCCTGAAATTCCGCAAATACGCGCCAGCAAACGAAAAATTACCCCGAATAAATTTGGAGAGAAACAAAAAAGGTATTACTTTTGCACACCGATTCAGAGATGAATCAGATGGTGGATGTAGCTCAGTTGGTTAGAGTGACGGATTGTGGTTCCGAAGGTCGAGGGTTCGAATCCCTTCTTCCACCCCTAAAAAGCAGCAAATCAGTCAGAAACGGCATTACAACAGCCTCTGACTGATTTCTTTTTTTTGTCCATTCGGCTCTTTCGGCGCAGTTTTGCAAACACGTTTGCAAACACTCTTCGGCGCAGCACAATTGTTTGCACGAACGCTGCAAACAATTAACACACAAACCATTATGTTCAGTTTAACCTTTGCGTGCCTAAAAAGCCGCAAAAACAAGGCAGGAGAGTGCCCGATTCAGCTGTGGATAAACGTAAACGGCAATCGTGCCGCAACCGTTTTGGAAGTCAAAGCCGAACCCAATCAATTCAAAAAAGCGATGCGAAACCGAAACAGCGATGCTCCGCTTCGCCTCTACTGCAATTCCGTTCGCGACCGTGTTACCGAATACTACACCGAAGCCGTCCGCAACGGCACCACTCCCACGCCGCAGCAGATAGTCGGATACATAAAAAGCGGATTTCAGTCAAAGCAGACGATGCTCTATGACCTGTTTGCCGAATTTCTGCGTATCGAGCAAAGCAAAATAGGCAACGACATCGACCAAACCACCTACAACAAATACAGGTTGGTGGTCGAACGATTCAAGCAGGCAATTGCGAACAAACCACTCAATCAGGTATGCAATTCGGATATTCTCGACTACAAATACTACCTGCTCAATACAGCCAAGTTGGGTAACGGCACCCTGTGCGGCTACCTGACAAAAGCCAAAACCATATTCAACTACGCGATAGACAACGACATGATAGACCGCAATCCGTTCCGCAAATTGCGCATACGCAAGGAGGAGGTCGAAATCAATCCGCTGACTAAAGAGGAGTTACTACGCATAAAGCAGAAAGAGTTCGGCATAAAACGACTCAATCAGGTTCGCGACTGTTTTCTGTTCGCTGCAAACACCGCAATGGCATACGCAGACTTGGCAAGCGTTTGCCGAGAAGACATCAAACAGCAGGGCGGAGTACACTACATTCAGAAGCACCGTGTAAAGACGGGCGTGCAATACACTATTCCGTTAAATGATACGGCGATGGAGATTTTGCGACGCTACGACTATCGGTTGCCGATGCTGACCAACCAAAAATACAATTCGTACTTGAAGGAGATAGCCGATCTGTGCGGAATAGAGAAGCGGCTGACAAGTCATATTGCAAGACATACCGCAGCAACGATGATGATAAACAGCGGCATCAGCATCGAGGTCGTTGCGAAGATCCTCGGACACCGCAATACACAAATGACGCAACACTATGCGAAGATGCTCGACAAGACAATCATTTTGACAAAGATTGATTTTTGACAATGTCTGTAACCCTTGCCTCTACGGGCAGGGGTTATTTTTAGGACATAGTCTGTACAGGATTCGAACCTTATTGCAAATACTGCGTAGTATCAATCGGTTAGCAATTATGCGTAATAGAATGTTTGCATATATGCTTGCAAATCGGTCGATTTTGATGTTTCAGGCAAAGGCGTAGGAGTCCAATCTGCCGTCAATAAGATTACGCACATCGTCCTGCAAACGGTAAAATGTTCCTACATCGACCTTTGTTTTGCAGTTTTGCTCCACGCTTTTGATGGCAGCATACACCAATTGGTTGCGTTTCATAAATTCCAATCCGCGCTCAATGGTCATCGTCTTTTTGGAATTTAAGAAATCTCTGACTTGAAATTTTGCAGTTGTAACCGCAGCGTTTACACAATCCGAGCCATAAGTAAATGTCTTCAAATATGCACGCAAGGAACGTATCATATACCTACCACAATCAATCATTTTCTCACGTTCTCGCTCATGCTTTTCTGTCAGTTTTATTGCCTTCATCGCTTCAAATGCAGCACATAGTTCTTTGTCCGCAGCCTCGACCAATTCGGGGAAAGCGAATGCTTCAATATACTTCAAAATTATGCCATTAGTATTGTACAACGCAGTTTTCAGGGCGCAATAATCGGTTTTTACTTCAATCTTTCTGAAGTTGGCAATTTCATTAAATCGTTTCATTTTTATTTATTATTAAAGTTGTTTTTTATACCATTTCACAAATTCATACAGCCTGCGTTCTCCGTTTGGCTTTATGCCTTTCTCTTTTAGCAGGCGACTGTTTTCCTTGACGCTCTTCGAGAAGTCGTAGTGCTGTTGCAATACCTTGTTGGAGGCATCGGTACGCATACGGTTTGCCATTGAGCGGACGCTTACGCCATATTTGTCGCAGAACGTCTTATTGACCTTGCACCCGCATTTGTTCGTCTTCTTCCGTCGCCGTTTCTGTCCCTCCGTGGCATTGGAGATGTTATATGTCTTCCTTTTTAGGTATGCCCCTTTGGCTATCTTATATAGGATACTGTTCGTAAACTCCCCATCGCTATTGTCGATCCATATTTGTCTTTCGTAAACCATAGCATAGAGCAGATTCTCGAATGTCATCTGCGGGTTCATTTTCAGCCGTAATAAGGCATTATTGAAGAGTATTCGCTCTCGGTTGCCCTCTCTGATTTTTACGGGTATTGAATGGTTGTTCCCGTATTCGTCTTTCTTTACATAGTATCTTCTCGATATTTCTACATAATCATTGCTGTTGAGGTCTATATACGGAATATCTGCATCTACTTGTGTACTTTCAAAGACAGGATATTTCTCTTGGTAGGTTGTAAGAAAATTTATTGCACTTTGCATGCTGTCTATTGTCCAAAAGTTTTCTATAAATTCCCTATCCTGTATCTTTATCTCTGTCTCTTCCTTAACAGCTGCATTTCTATGAGTTATATCATTTCTCCCCTCTTTTTTATAAGTGTTGGGAATGCAGTAGTTCCACTTCGAGAAGTCATCAAAAGAAAAAACTCTGTTGCTTCTTAAAAGAATACAATCCTCCCTACCATTGCCGCCCATTTGCTGTGAGCAATTGACAGATGTGGCATCAAAAGAAAAATCCGAAATTTTATCTTTTATACTGCCTGCTATCTTGGCGACCTGCTTCCTGTATTCATCATTACTGTCGATAGTATCGGAAAACAGATATACAAGTCTGAATCTGTTATTTTCTCCCGTTATATTACTTGGTGTGGTATAAAGGAGTGTGGGTTGAGGAGAGATTGTATTATAGAAATCGATTGCAGTTCGGCTGCTGTCATCGACATCTATGAATACTGTGTTGGTATGGTTGAAATTTGCGATTGTTTTCTCCTTGCAAGAGAAACTGCCATCGCTACCAACATTATTAAACGTATGGGTAAAACAGTACCCCTTGCGGATATAATCCGCCAAAGCATCAATATCGAGCGTTAATGTCCGATATTTAACCTTGCCCCAATCGGAGCATTTACCTGCGTATCGCTCTTGCGACACCGACAGGTCGAATCTGAATGTTTCTTCTGCCATAGGCAATCTATTTTTATTATTTTTAACATTAAATCAAATACACAGTTACGCCATTTCATGTACGGGCACAATATACCCTTACCATCTTTCCTTTCCATAATTCTATTCCTTTCATTTGATAGTGGCAGGCTGATC
>CAVKRC010000014.1:0-47941 GCA_963658625.1 bacterium | reverse complement strand
GTACCACCATTGCTCGTTACGCCCATATAATTATACATATTGACAAAACAATATATTGTATCATTTTTTCAAATTTTTATATCAAAATGATTAATCGGACACCTGCAAATACTGTATAATTTTGTTTGAACCTTAACAGACAAATCGGATTTTGTCGGAATATTAACTTAAAACTTCAATAGTGTATGACGTAAAAGACACCAATTCCGCTCCGTATATTATTTTCAGGAATAACGGGAAAATAATGAACGGGACAATCAGACCAACCAGCAAACCAAATTATCAAATTTTATTAACCTAAATCCATGAACAAATGAAAAATATTGTCATGAAATTTAACACGGGCTCGAAATCGAATCTGGCATCGAGATGTCTGCGACAGGCGATGTTCGTGTGTCTGGCTATCGGCTTCTCGGTGTTGTCGGTTTCGGTATGCGCCGCTCAACCCAAAACCAAGGCAACAGGTACGGTTGTGAACGAAATCGGCGAGCCGATGATTGGCGTAAATGTCGTAGAGAAAGATACGACAAACGGCACCACTACGGGTGTCGATGGCTCTTTTGCCATTGATGTCGCTCCCGGAGCCAGCCTCGAAGTAAGTTTTGTGGGTTATGTTACCAAGACCGTTTCCGTCGGCAAACAAACCTCCTTCGAAATCGCGCTCGAACCCAACACCAATCTCGATGCTGTGGTGGTAGTCGGTTATGGAACCATCGACAAACGTTCCCTGACCAATTCGGTGTCGAAAATCTCGCAAGACGATTTCACCACCGGAACGAACTCGCCGCTTATGGCGATTCAGGGCAAAATCCCGGGATTGTCGATTCAATCCACGAATGGAGCCGACCCCAACTCCGGTGTATCGCTTCAATTGCGAGGCGTGAACTCGGTCAATGGCGATCAAGGTCCGCTGGTGGTTATCGACGGCGTGCCGGGTGCGGAGATAGACCTCGTAGCAAAAGAGGACATCGAATCGATAACGGTATTGAAAGATGCATCGGCTGCGGCCATCTACGGAACACGCGCCACAGGCGGTGTCGTACTCATTACCACGAAGAGACCGCAGGCAGGTCGCCTTTCCGTGAACTTCTCCACCGAACTCCAATTGGAGTCGATAGCCAAAACTCCGGATTTACTGACAGCAGCCGAGTTCCGCGAGTATGGTCGCACGGGATTTGGCAACGCCTATGACTTCGGAGGTTCGACAAACTGGTATAATGCGGTTACGCGAAAGGCTCCGTTCAGCCAGCGTTATGCGCTCTCTGCCAATGGCGGTTCCGACAAATACCGCGTAAGTGCCAGCGGTTATATCCGCGAGGCAGATGGTCTTGCCATAAGAAACGACCGTGAGGAGATAGGAGGACGGCTCAGTTCCTATTTCAAATTCCTCAACAACCGATTGGAGTTGGCGGCAACCATCAACTACACCAACATCAAGTGGACGAGTGTCGATAACAGCATTTTCGAATATGCATCGAGTCTCAATCCGACATACCCGATTTATGACAATACAAGTGCATCGGGATATTATATGATTCTGAACCAGCCGTATTTCAAGAATCCGGTTGCAGAGGTCAAATTGCGCGACAACAACAACTCGTCGAGCCTGATGTTGGCGAACATTTCGCTCAAACTCAACATTACCGACCATTGGTCGGTAACGGCACAGACGGCATACAAGCACGTCAAGACGAAAAGCGAAAATTTCGTGTCGAAACTGCATCGCGAGTCTCTTGAAAACCACTACAACGGTACGGCTTCGCACAGTTTTGCACAATCTACCGACAAACTGCTCGATGTTACGACCAACTACGATCGCCGTTTCAAGCGGCATTCGATCAATGCCGTACTCGGATACTCTTTTCAAGAGTTCAACGGCGACAGTTTTTCGGCAGGCAACACCGATTTTCTCGTAGATGGTCTCGGTCCGTGGGATCTCGGCGCAGGAACATATCTTACCGACGGCAAAGCCTCGATGAGTTCATACAAAAGCCCGACCACCCGTCTCATAGCATTCTTCGGTCGTGCCAACTACTCGTTCGACGACCGCTATCTCCTGACTGTCAATCTTCGTTATGAGGGTTCGTCCAAATTTGCCAAGAAACACCGTTGGGGTTTGTTCCCGGGCATCTCTGCCGGTTGGCGCATCTCTTCGGAGAAATTTATGCGCAATGTCCATGCGGTAGATGATTTGAAACTGCGCGTCAGTTATGGTACCACAGGCAATCAGGGTTTCAATACTAATACGGCATATCGTATGTATGCCAAAGATTCGTGGGTCTATTACAAGGGGCAATGGCTGACCTCTTACGGTCTGATGCACAACCAGAACAGCGATATGAAATGGGAGGTCAAGAAAGAACTCGACGTAGGTTTGGACTTCTCGTTCTTCAACCATCGTCTGAGCGGTCGTCTGGACTATTTCAACCGAAAAATCGAGAACGTAATTTACAGCGGGATTCCGGTCGCTTCGCCACCGGCAGTATATGCCACTTCTACGGTCAATATCGGCGACATAACCAACAACGGCTTCGAATTCGAGTTGGCAGGCAGAATCGTCGATACCAAAGATTGGAAATTCGACACCTCGCTCGTAGGATCGTTTGTCGGCAAATCGCGGTTTGAAGGTATGGACAAAGATACTCGTTTGGAATTGCAGGCAATGCCTCACGGAGGAGGCACGGCAGTGCGAATTTTCGGCGGGCAGGAGGTCGGCAAATACTTCCTCTATCGTTTCGCCGGCGTGCGTCAGGAGGACGGCGTACCTATGATTTACAACAAGGACAATCAAATTATTCCATACGCATCGGGAACGGATGCCGACCGTGTACAGACGGGCAATGGTCTGCCAAAGGCTATGCTTTCGTGGAACAATACGGTGCGCTTCCGCAACTGGGATCTCAATCTCTATTTCCGCAGTTGGTTGGGTCAGGACGTTTACAACGTAACGGATATGACGCAGGGCGTGAACTGTAAAATTACGGAGGGACAAAACCTCTTGCGCTCGGCATACCGTCGCAACAAGGCGATAACCAATATCGATCAGTTGATGTTGCTGGACTATTGGCTTGAAAACGGCAATTTCCTGAAACTCGACGCCATTACGCTCGGTTACACATTACCTCGCAACAAAGTCAAGTATATAGAGAAACTCCGTTGTTATTTCACCGTACGCAACGTATGCACACTGACAGGATACACGGGTATGGATCCCGAGGTAAATGTCAATGGCTTGGCACCGGGCTTCGAAATGATGAACCAGTATCCGCGCACGCGCACTTATGTACTTGGTATCGAGATAGGTTTCTAACTTAAAAGAACAAGTAAAATATGAAAAAGCACATAATAAAGAGCATTGTCGCACTGACAGCCTTGGCAAGCGGTATCGCCTGCACCAATCTCGATCCGACATGGTACAGCGAGGTAACCCCCGAGACATTTTTCCAAACGAAAAACGATGTTTATTCGGCAATGGGTCGTCCGTTCACGCATCTCTATGCTTCGGAAATGCGCGGCGATGGTGTCGGCTTTTGGTTCTTGCAGGAACTTTGCGCCGATCAGTTCGCCGTAATCCAGAAGGAGCAGAAATGGACGGGTGGCGAGTGGTTCCGTTTCCAGAATCACAACTGGGGAACGACCAATCCTTACATTAACAATGCATGGAATCTGGTTACTACCGGCGTGGCGTTGTCGTTGGAAGTAATAGAGGATCTCAAAGCCGCCGATTATGCAAAAGTCGGTTTCACGGAGGAAGATCGTGCAGGGCACATAGCACAGATGAAGACTCTAATCGCATATTTCTATCTGCGTGGATTGGATTTCTATGGCGGAATGCCTATTTATGAGGGAACGGTCGGCGTGGCACCTCAGCCGCGCAGTTCCGCAAAGGATACATATCTGCATATAGAAAAATTGCTGAAAGAGGCTTTGACGGTATTGCCGATAAAAGACGAAAGCACAGAAATCGACTACACGATTAACCGCGGTGCGGCAGCGGTATTGCTTGCACGCCTTTATTTCAACGCGCATACCTACATAAAAGAGGATCACTACGACGAATGCGAAACGCTCTGCAACGAAATTATGTCCGGCGCATACGGCAACTATTCGATGGATTCGGATTGGCGCGGACCATTCGGGTTCGACAACCTCCACAGCCCCGAAAACATCTGGGTGCTTCCGTCGGCATTGAACAAGTTGCAGAACAACACCTATGTGGCGTGGTTCTACCAACCCAATATGCTCGACCAGTTCTTCGGGCTTAAAGGCGCGGGAACGATGAACGGCATTACAATTATGCCGTCGCACAAGCCGAATGGCGAGCTGTACACCGACGCCGATTTTAAGTTGGGACGTACGCTCGAAAGATTCAACGATGCCGATTTGCGCAAGGTATGCTACAAATACAACGGCAATGGCGATTATGAAGGTATGCTTCTGCATGGTCCGATAGTCAAGGACGGCGAACCGGTTATGGTCTCCGGGCAGAGCAGCGTCCATGATGGCAAACCGCTTGTATTGGTCGATTATGTAGGTCGCACTTCGCTTGTCGGCACCACATATCCGACACTCGATGATGTACCGTCCACCAAATACGAGGGTGAAGAGAATACGGGCGTACGCCTTATCAAGTATCCTATCGCTCCGGACGACGACCCGAATCAGTGGAAAGCCGGCTTTGTAATGGCGCGTTTGGCAGAGGTTCAGTATATGTTGGCAGAGTGCAAATGGCGCAGCGGCAACAAGAGCGAGGCAGCAAGTCTCATAAACGACGTGCGCAAGCGCAACTTCGAGAACGAAAACGATCCCGATCCATGCACGGTAGCCAATTTGGACGAATGGCGTATGCTGACCGAATGGGGCATCGAATTTCTCGGCGAAGGACGACGTCGTACCGACCTTATGCGTTGGGACAAATTCGTAGAGGCAGACTGGTGGGATCACAAGGCGACGAATAACGCCGACTTAAAGCTGTTCCCGATTCCTAACGATGCCATAACGGGCAATCCGCTTATTGAGCCGAACCCGGGTTACGGACAATAAAATTCAAACCGGAAAGGGTGCCGGCAAGCACCGGCACCCTTTTATCAAACAACCTTTGCAGGTGGCTATTCCTGCACGATGACACCGCCTTGGGTCATGTGTCGATAATCAGCCGGCGTTACTCCGTTTTTCTTTTTGAATGCCGTGAAGAAGTATTCGTGGTTTTCAAAGCCCATAAGAAATGCGATTTCCTTGATGGGCATGGAGGAGTTGGTAAGTAGTTCTTTGGCTTTGGTAAGTTTCACCTCCTGTATGTATTGTGCAGGGGCGAAACCGGTGTATTCCTTGAATACCTTGCGGAAATTGGAATAACTCATATTGAGTTCTTCCGCAATTTGCTTGGGACGAATGTTTTTGAAATCGTCGGCAATCATGATTTTTGCCCTGCCGATTTGCTTGACCAATGCGGAGGTTTCAAAAACATAATTCTTATCGTAGGAATATGCCAGTCCCAAAAGGTAATTGACGATGCCGGAAAGCACTTGCTGGAATCCCGACTTCTGTTCTATCGCGACCTCTATGGCTTGATGATAGAGTTGTACGATTTC
The DNA here is from genome assembly GCA_963658625.1 of bacterium. Taxonomy (GTDB): domain Bacteria; phylum Bacteroidota; class Bacteroidia; order Bacteroidales; family Rikenellaceae; genus Alistipes. The sequence continues at coordinate 42,350 of CAVKRC010000014.1, read as the reverse complement.
ATTGTGTATGCCGACATTGTAAATCGGTTTTTCGGGCGAAAAGAAATTGTTGGCTGTCCAATAATCTATATGACTGCCCTCAAATCCGATCCAAAATTCGTTCCAACCGGTGTCGCGATCGGGCATATAATTGTGCCACTCGCCCGGGAACAACAGGAACATGGAGCCTTCGCCGATGGGCTGGTAACGACCGTACCCCGTGGCTTTGGAAGCGAACCTGCCCCTGCCGCGAGTGATATAGAGAAGTTGGTACTCGTTTAGCGTTCTGCCCGCATCGGTAGAGAACAGATAACGTGACGGGTGGTTGCCGGGAGGATACGGCATATTGGGCGCAATATTCTGAAAACCGACCGAATTGATAGTCAAGCCCCATTTGATGTCGGCCTGATTTACCGCCAGATATTTAAGATGGATCGAGTTGTCCATATACAAAAATTGAAATAACGACATTGCAATATAGTAAAAATTATATAAAATCAGTAATTTTGAGTTATTTAAGATGCAACATTTTATAGCGTTTGATTTGGGTGCGACCAGCGGGCGTACCGTTTTGGGAACTTTGACGGACGGCGAACTTCGTATCAGGGAACTTACGAGGTTCCCCAATCGGGTATTGCCGTTGGACGGGCATTTTTATTGGAATATATTTTCGCTCTATGAGCATTTGTGCGAAGGGCTGAGAGCCGCCGCACGCGAAGGTGTGGAGATTACCTCCGTCGGGATAGACACATGGGGCGTGGATTTCGCATTCGTCGGCAGAGACGGTTCGTTGCTCGGTCTGCCGTATGCCTATCGCGACCCGCACACGGAGGGGATTCCCGCAGAGTATTTCGATAAGATTATGTCCCGCAAGGAGGTATATGTCCGCACGGGCATTCAGATTATGCCGTTCAATACGCTCTATCAGTTGTATGCCTTGCGCAAAAACGGCTCGTCGCAGTTGGCGGCAGCGACAAAGCTGTTGTTTATGCCCGACGCTCTGGCTTATCTGATGACGGGCAATATGGTAACCGAATACACCATCGCATCGACATCGCAGTTGCTGAATCCGCATACCCGCAAAATCGAATCCGATTTATTGACCCCAATGGGTATCGACCCGGCACTCTTCTGCGACATCGTAATGCCGGGCAAACAAATCGGGCTGCTCGAAAAACAACTGGCAGACAGGGTCGGGTTGAAGCAGATACCCGTTGTCGCGGTCGCGGGACACGATACCGCATCGGCTGTGGCAGCCGTTCCTGCCGAGAACGAGCGGTTCGCCTATTTGAGTTCGGGCACATGGTCGCTGATGGGTATCGAGGTGCGCGAACCGGTCATCGACGAGCGGACACTCACCTGCAACATCACCAACGAAGGAGGTGTAGAGGGTACAACCCGTCTGCTGAAAAACATTACGGGGATGTGGCTGTTGGAGGAGTGTCTCAAATGGTGGAAACGGGAGGGCTGTGAATATACCTACCCCGAACTGGTGAAGATGGCACAGGAGGCGACTCCTTTCAAAATAATGATAGATCCCGACGACGAGGCCTTCGCCCACCCGGACTGTATGCCTGAGGAGATCGCCAAATTCTGCGTGCGCAGCGGGCAGGAAGCCCCACGCAATCACGGAGAAACGGTGAGAGCTATATTCGAGAGCCTTGCGCTCAAATATCGCAAAGTACTCAACACATTCCGCACGTTGGCACCATTCCCCATCGAGAAACTGCATGTTATAGGCGGCGGCTCCCGAAACGAACTGTTGAATAGGTTTACAGCCAGTTCTACGGGCATTCCCGTTGTGGCGGGTCCGTCCGAAGCAACGGCAATCGGCAATATAATGATGCAGGCGTATGCGGCGGGCAGGGTGTCGTCGCTGTCGGAGATGCGCCGGATGATAGCGCGGTGCGTACCGACAAAAACATATATGCCGGAAGATACCGCCGCTTGGCAGTCGGCATACGAACGATTCGAAACCATTTTGGCAAAAACATCAACCGAAACCGATAAATAAAAAACAATAACCATTTTACAAACAGACTGACACATGAAACAGGAACAAATCATCAAGGCTTACGAAACGGCAAAGGCGCGTTATGCAGAAATCGGTGTGGATACCGATGCCGCTCTTGCCGCATTGCAGAATATATCGCTCTCGCTACACTGCTGGCAGGCAGATGATGTTACGGGATTCGAGAACCCCGACGGGCAACTCACTGGCGGTATTCAGGCTACGGGAAACTATCCGGGCAAGGCTCGCAACATCGACGAAGTGCGCGCCGACATAGAGAAGGTCAAGAGTCTCATACCCGGCAACCACCGATTGAGCCTGCACGCCATATACGGCGATTTCAAAGGCAAAAAGGTCGATCGCGACCAAATCGAGCCGGAACATTTCCAAAGTTGGATTGATTGGGCTCGCGAGAACAATATGAAACTCGATTTCAACTCGACATCGTTCTCCCACCCCAAGAGCGGCAATCTGTCGCTCGCCAATCCCGACAAGGGCATTCGCGATTTTTGGATAGAACATACTGTGCGCAGTCGTCGCATAGCCGATGAGATGGGTCGCCAACTTGGCAGCAAAGCGTGCCACAATCTGTGGGTACACGACGGCTCGAAAGACCTGACCGTAAACAGATACTATTACAGGTCGTTGCTCAAAGATTCGTTGGATAAAATTTTCGAACACAAATTCGAGCATGTAAAAGATACCGTCGAGTGCAAACTCTTCGGTACGGGATTGGAGAGTTTCACGGTCGGTTCGCACGAATTCTATATGGGTTATGCCATAACCAACAAACTGATGGCAACATTGGATATGGGACATTTCCACCCTACCGAGGAGATTTACGACAAAATCTCGTCCCTGCTGTTGTTCTCGCCCGAGATACTGCTCCATGTAAGCCGACCTGTGCGCTGGGACAGCGACCATGTGGTCATATTCAACGACAGCGTGCAGATGTTGGCGCAGGAGATTGTATGGGCAAATGCGCTCAATCGTGTGAACATAGGTCTCGACTACTTCGACGCCTCCATCAACCGAATCGGTGCCTACATCATCGGCAGTCGCGCAACTCAAAAGGCTTTCCTCGCGGCTCTGCTGACTCCGATAGAAAAATTGCGCAACTACGAAGCCGACAATCGCTATTTCCAGCGTCTGGCTCTGCTCGAAGAGAGCAAATCCATGCCGTGGGCAGACGTTTACAACTACTTCTGCTTGCAGAACGGGGTGCCGGTTGGCGAGGAGTATATAGCCGATGTCGAAAAATACGAGCGCGAAGTTACCTCCAAACGGCAATAGACCATGAATACGCTTATCGGCTTGTTGATTATAGCCATCGGCAGTTTCGGACAGTCGAGTTCGTATGTGCCTATCCGCAAGGTAAAACAGTGGAGTTGGGAGAACTTCTGGCTGATACAGGGCATATTCGCGTGGCTGGTGTTCCCCATTGCGGGTGCCGTTATCGCAATGCCCGAAGGAGCATCGATTCTCTCCATGCTCGGTGCGGGAGGTGCATTGAATGCTGTCGTGTACGGCATACTGTGGGGCGTGGGCGGTCTGACATTCGGACTGTCTATGCGCTATCTCGGCGTCGCTCTCGGGCAATCGGTATCGCTCGGCACATGTTCGGCATTCGGCACGCTGTTGCCGGCTCTCTTTGCCGGTACCGATTTGCTGCACGGCGACGGATTGCTGCTCCTGCTGGGGGTATGCGTAACATTGGCGGGAATAGCCGTCATAGGTTATGCTGGGTCGTTGCGGTCGCAGAATATGAGTGCGGAGGAGAAAACGGCAGCCGTCCGCGACTTCGCCCTTACCAAAGGATTGGCGGTCGCTGTATTGGCAGGTCTGATGAGCGCGTGTTTCGCGTTGGGACTCGATGCCGGTGCGCCGATTCGCAATGCCATGCACGAGGCGGGAGCCAATGCGCTTTTTGCGGGATTGCCTGTAATCGCGCTCGTAACGTTCGGCGGATTTCTGACGAATGCGGCGTATTGTCTCCATCAAAACCATAAGAACCACACGGGTGGCGAATACCTTGCGGTCGAAGGCAGACAACTGACAGCGAACATACTGTTTTGCGCGCTGTCGGGAGTTTTGTGGTACTCCCAATTCTTCGGACTGGAAATGGGACGCAGTTTTTTGAACGATGCGCCTGTCCTGCTCGCATTTTCGTGGAGTATCCTTATGTCGCTCAACGTGCTGTTTTCCAATCTTTGGGGCATTGTTCTCAAAGAGTGGAAGGGCTGTGGAGCGAAAACGATCTCGATTCTCGTGTCGGGACTTGCAATACTTTTGTTTTCCATATTTTTTCCATCGTTATTTTAATACAATCGAACAATGAATTACAACAAACAATTATCGGAACGCATAGCGGAAGTAGCCGAAGTCGCCGGGTATTTGTGGCAGAAAGGCTGGGCGGAGCGCAATGGCGGCAACATATCGTACAATGTTACCGATGTGGTGGACGATGCCGTCCGCGCGTTGCCGCCGATAGGAGAGCCGATAGAGTTGGCTCGTCCCGCAGAGAACCTGCGCAACAACTTTTTCCTTGTAACCGGCACCAATCGCCGTATGCGTTATGTCAATTCGTCGCCTATGGACAATATGGCGATAATCCGCATATCCGACGACGGTCGCAGTTATACGATAGTGGCAGAGAAATACATACGCCCGACTTCCGAACTGCCGTCGCATCTGCTGATACACGACTATCTGCTCGGTCGCGGACGCAATCAAAAGGCGGTAATCCACACCCACCCGACCGAACTGATTGCAATGACGCACAATCCCGCATTTCTCGGCAAAGATGTGTTGAGCAATCTCCTTTGGAGTATGATTCCCGAAACCCGCGCCTTTTGTCCTAAGGGTGTAGGCATTGTACCCTATACATTGCCGGGTTCGCTCGAATTGGCTGATGCGACCATAGCCCGACTCGACGAATACGATGTAGTGCTGTGGGAGAAACACGGCGCGTTGGGCGTGGGTCCCGATGTGATAGAGCCGTTCGATATGATAGACACACTCTCCAAATCGGCGCAAATCTATATCGCGGGACGCTCCATGGGATTCGAACCTGCGGGTATGACCGAGGCGCAGATGCAGGAACTCAAAGAGGCATTCAATCTATAAAACGCATGCAACAATGCGACAGCGTCGTTCGGACTCGCTCCGAACGACGCTGTCTGCCATAAATAATTACAATGCTTTATCGCAATTTGAAATCGGGGTCTGCCATGTGCGGAATAGGTTGCGAGCGGTAAACACCTTCCTCGAACTTGTCGCGCACAGCCTTGAATGCGTTGATCGTATATTCCACGTCCTCCATCGTGTGGGCTGCCGTAGGAATCACGCGCAAGATGATTTCGCCCTTAGGAATGACAGGGTAAATCACTATGGAGCAGAACAATGCGTGGTTTTCGCGCAAATCGACGATAAGGTTGGTACCCTCCTCGTTGCCGCCCTTCATATAAATAGGCGTTACAGGCGACTGCGTTACGCCGATGTCGAAGCCGTTTTGCTTCAAACCGCTTTGCAGGGCGTTGGTGATTTGCCACAGTTTCTGCTGATACTCGGGGTGATTGCGAATCAACTCCAAACGTTTGAGCGCACCGATAACCATAGGCATAGGCAACGACTTGGCATAGAGCTGCGAACGCATATTGTAGCGCAACAGGTTGATGAGCCAACGCGGACCCGAGACGAATGCACCGATGCCAGCCATCGACTTGGCGAATGTGTTGAACAGCACATCGACACCATCGACAACACCGAAGTGCGCCGCAGTACCGCGACCGCCGGGACCCATTGTACCGAAGCCGTGGGCGTCATCGACCAAGAGACGGAACTGGAAATCCTTTTTCGCCTTGACGATTACATCGAGGAAACCGAGGTCACCCTTCATTCCGAAGACACCCTCCGTGATGACAAGCACGCCACCGTTCTGCTCGTTCGCCAACTCTGTGGCATGGCGCAGTTGCAGGCGCAACGACTCCTCGTTGTTGTGGGCATATACGAAACGCTTGCCCTTGTGCAGGCGCAGACCGTCGATGATACAAGCGTGAGCCTCAGCATCATAGACCACAACGTCGCGCGGCGTGAGCAGGCAGTCGATAATCGAAATCATACCCTGATAGCCGAAGTTGAGCAGGAATGCGTCCTCCTTGCCGACGAACTCGGCGAGTTCGCGCTCCAACTGCTCGTGGTATTTGGTCTGACCGCTCATCATACGGGCACCCATAGGGGCTGCCATACCGAACTCGGCGGCACCTGCGGCGTCAGCCTTGCGCACCTCGGGGTGGTTTGCCAAGCCGAGATAGTTGTTGAGGCTCCAATTGAGCATCATTTTGCCGCGGAAACGCATGTGAGGACCGATTTCGCCTTCGAGTTTAGGAAATGCGAAATAGCCGTGGACGTCCTTCATATATTGTCCGATAGGACCTCCTGCATTTCGCTCCAAACGTTCAAAAATATCTGTCATATTTTGTCTTAAAATTATAATGTGCCGATTTTTACGGCTGTAAAGATAATAAATTATTCGGAATGTGGCGAAAAAAAGTTACACCGAAAATTCGGCTGTCGGCTCGTCGGTTTTCTGTCCGTCGGGTAACGCGCGTAGAAAAAAGGGAAACAAAAAGAAAGGAAACGAAAGCGATTTTCGCCGATTGCGCTTTCCTTTTGTTTCCTTTCTGTTCGTTTTCTTTCCTTTTTCGGGGGAAAGTATAGGGTTTATAGGGAGAATAGGGGTGATAGGGAAGATAGAATTTATAGGAGGACTAAGAGAACTAAGAAATTTTATCGGGGATTTTTGAGATGGTTTATAACAATGGTAGATAATCACGCCCTGCGCATGGAAGGTTATCGGGAATCAGCATCGTTTACGGTTGCGCGGGCTCATTATGACATTTTATATAAAAACCCGCATCGGGTGAAACATCGCACGAACAGAAAATATAGCACAAAAAAAAGCGCACGACCCGCAGGTCGTGCGCCCGAAAAATACGACCGCAGAAATTATATCCGATTTATGATTGTCTGCGCGTCTGCAATGTCGCAAAGGTCGTCCCGATAACCAGTTTTATCGATTATTATCGGATTGTAGTCGGCGAGGAAATCGGTGCCGGCAAAATGGCTTGCTCCGATGCAAACATCGCATACGACATTCGATGTAAATTCCTTGTCGTCTTTGTTGTAAGTAACCTTGCCCGACAGTGCCGTATCGATATGATACCAAATATCGCGTTTGTCGTCTCCCACCGAAGCGATATATATCGTCTTGCCCTTATACTCCAATACGCAATAGAAATCTCTGCCCGTTATTTTTGTGCGCGGCACGACAATCTTTGCTCCGTCTTTAAGCAAAAAATAATACACCAATAGTATGGTCGTCGTTTTGCCCGACCCCTGACAGCCTTTCAAAATAATTGTTTTCATAATGCTCTTTGTTTTTTAGTTGTTTGTAAATAAGTTAATTAAAAGTCGTATTCTATTATCTCAGAAGCATAGTCGCTCCAATTCATATCAGACTTGTATGCACTAACCGATGCACGAGGTACATAAATTTTCGCATCCGATGAAATAGACGCGAATACACGATCTCCCAATGACGGCGGAGTAGTCGGTTTGCAATATAAGTTTGTCAGACTCTTGCAATAAGCAAATGCCGATTCGCCAATTGTAGTAACACTGTCGGGAATGGTAACGCTTGTCAGACCTTTGCAACTCCAGAATGCATATCTGCCGATTGACTTAACGCTGTTGCCGATGGTAACGCTTGTCAGACCTTCGCAATCATCAAATGCCAATTCGCCGATTGTCGTAACGCTGTCGGGAATCGTAACGCTTGTCAAGCCAGTACAACCATTGAATGTTCTATTGCCTATTGCCGTAACGCCGTCGGGAATGTTAATGCTTGTCAGACTCTTGCAATAAGCAAATGCCGATTCGCCAATTGTAGTAACGCTGTCGGGAATGGTGATACTTGTCAGACCTGTGCAACCATAAAATGCAGAACTGCCGATTTCCGTAACGCTGTCGGGAATCGTAACGCTTGTCAGACCTTTGCAACCATTGAATGCACCGTTGCCAATTGTCGTTACGCTGTCGGGAATCGTAACGTTTGTCAGTCCTTTGCAACCGTAGAATGCATATTTGCCGATTGTCGTAACGCTGTTAGGAATGGTTATATTCGTCATTGCGCAACCATAGAATGCACCGTCGCCGATTCTCGTAACGCTGTCGGGAATAACAAGGTCTTTGACCAATTCACCATTCAAATATAAATTATGAGCATAATATAATGGATTGCCATAATTACCGCTAAATGATATATTACACCATGCCACAATATCGGTTATATATACACCTTTCAGACTTGTGCAACCTTCGAATGCATAACTAATATATGTAACGCTGTCGGGAATAGTAATGCTTGTAAGTCCCGTGCAATCTTTGAATGCCCAACTGTCGATTGACGTAACACTGTCGGGAATAGTAATGCTTGTAAGACTTGTGCAACTATTGAATGTATAATTGTGGATTGTCGTAACGCCGTTGGGAATCGTAATGCTTGTCAGTCCCGTGCAACCGCCGAATGCAGATGAGCCAATTGTCGTAACGCTGTCGGGAATGGTTATGCTTGTCAAGCCCGTGCAACCACTGAATGCCGATCCGCCAATTGTCGTTACGCTGTCGGGAATCGTAATGCTGGTCAATCCTTTGCAACCCTCGAATGCATATTTGCCGATTTCCGTAACGCTGTTGCCAATGGTAACATTTGTTAGTCCCGTGCAACCGTAGAATGCCTGATAGCCGATTGTCGTAACGCCGTTGGGAATCGTAATGCTTGTCAGTCCCGTGCAACCGGAGAACGCAGAACTGCCGATTGTCGTAACACTATCGGGAATGGCAATGCTGGTCAAACCCTTGCAACCGTTGAATGCATAATCACCGATTCTCGTAACGCTGTTGCCAATGGTTACGCTTGTCAAGCGCATGCAGGCACTGAATGCAGAATCGCCAATTGATGTAACACTGTCGGGAATGGCAATGCTGGTCAAACCCTTGCAACCTTCGAATGCCGATTCGCCGATTGATGTAACGCTGTCGGGAATGGTGATGCTTGTCAGACCATAGCAATTACGGAATGCTGCATCGCCTATTGTCGTAACGTTGTTGCCAATGGTAATGCTTGTCAGACTTTTGCAACCTTCGAATACACGTCCACCGATTGACGTGACGCTGTCGGGAATGGTAATGCTTGTCAGACTCTTGCAACCAAAGAATACCCTCTCGCCTATTTCCGTAACGCCGTCGGGAATGGTAATGCTTGTCAGACCTGTGCAACACCAGAATGCACCTCCACCGATTGACGTGACGCTGTCGGGAATGGTAATACTTGTCAAACCTGTGCAACCTTCGAATGCCGATTCGCCGATTGATGTAACGCTGTCGGGAATGGTGATGCTTGTCAGACCATAGCAATTACGGAATGCTGCATCGCCTATTGTCGTAACGTTGTTGCCAATGGTAATGCTTGTCAGACTTTTGCAACCTTCGAATACACGTCCACCGATTGACGTGACGCTGTCGGGAATGGTAATGCTTGTCAGACTCTTGCAACCAAAGAATACCCTCTCGCCTATTTCCGTAACGCCGTCGGGAATGGTAATGCTTGTCAGACCTGTGCAACACCAGAATGCACCTCCACCGATTGACGTGACGCTGTCGGGAATGGTAATACTTGTCAAACCTGTGCAACCTTCGAATGCCGATTCGCCGATTGATGTAACGCTGTCGGGAATGGTGATGCTTGTCAAACCTGTGCAACGGGAGAATGCATAACTGGCGATTGAGGTAACACTATCCGGAATGGTAATGCTTGTCAGACCCGTGCAATCGCGGAATGCAGAATCACCAATCTCAGTTTGCTCGCTGTCGAATGTTATTACGCCCCTGCCCGATTCGAATATGTGCGATACTATATTGCCTGTGTAGCTTCTGGGCGTGATAGGTTCATCGCCCGATGTGGTGTATGCGATTTGTTTGGCAGACACGCTCTCTTTGATTGCACACTCGAACGCAGCCATCGGTGCGATATGGTTGCGTGCAACGGTAATAGCGATCGATTTCTTCAATTCCGCCTTATTACCATCGCTGTCGGTGATTGCAACAGAAATGCCTTTCTCGAAAGTCTGCGGAGATACAGCAATATAGAAATATGTCGGTTTCTCTTTCGACAACGTCTCGCCGTCGCCGCAATCGAGCGTAATAGTACCCGTTGCACCCGACATCATCGTAACAGACAGATTGGGTTTGATGGTTATATCACCCGCAAGGGATTCGTTATTGTTTCCCTGCAAAGCGATGCTCTTAATCGTTTTTTCGCCGGTCAGAGCCACCCTTATCCAACCCATAACATTGCGGAACGACAAATTTTCATCGTCGCTTCGCGCAACCATAATGTTACTGCCGATGCCATAACCATCTTTGCAGTATGTTTGTTGTGTCGGAATTGCGGTTTTGATTGTACCATTCCAGGCAATCTCGTTAGCCGCATTGTACGGGTATATGGCTACGATTTGGTCTATTTCATCGCCCGTCGTGCCGCCGTTCATATACGACAGTTCGCCTGTGCGGTCGCCCGTTTTGCCCGTGAATTTGTAGCGGCGGTTGCCCGTTGTCTTATTGAACACCGACACGCGGTCGCCCTCCGTCCATACGGTTTGCATTTGTTCGTTGAGTTGCACGCGCGAATCGTCATCGCCAATGGTTGCATAGAGCGTGTCGGTCGGCTTCACAGGAGCCAAATCTTTTGTCGCGTCCTTGGTGCAGGCGGCAAACATCGTTGCCACGGCTGCAAAAAACAGAATCTTTTTCATGGCTACCAATTGATTTCTGGGTCGGTTACAGGATTTTCGAGGCTCGCCTGAAAACCTCGTTCGATACATAGTTGCACGATGCGCATCTTGGGCGCACAGTAGGATTGGTTGAGAATTTTTCTCATAACGTTTAATTTTTTGTGTCGCACCGACTCCTGTACGACATGGTTAATTATAGTAAAATGAGAAAGTGTGGAGTTGAATTTCGTGTTCATTTACATGAAGGTTGTAGCAAAACCCAAAGAGAATAAACGACTAACAATGCCCCACACCTGTACAACGCAAAGCAGGCGCAGAAAACGCCCAACCATACATCTGTACAAGAAATGAGTGCTGTTCGTTGCCCTCTCTTTGTCGAAAATTGCTACATTCTCATGTAAAGGACGTGCGAAAAACACTTTATGTATGTCCGTCAAGCGGTTGTATGTCGCTTGACAATACAAAGGTAGAAAATTTTGTCTTTTTCGGCAAAAATTAGATAAGGGGGTATAGGGTGGATAGGGCGTTATAGGGCTATATATGGGAGATATGGATTGTAGGAGAACTAAGAGAACTAAGAGAACTAGGAGAACTAAGAGGTCTAAGATTTGCGCTGCTTTTTAGCATCGCAAAAATAAACAAAGGTAGATCCCAACTCACGCGCAAATTTGCGCGTGTGGGATGACGCTTTATTTTACGCTGCGTCGCTGCGCGCGACGTGCGGGAGGCGGGTATCGGCAATATGGTTTAGAACAATGGTAGATAATCACGCCCTGCGCATAGAGAGTTATCGGGTATCAGCATCGTTTACGGTTGCTTGGGCTCATTATGACATTTTATCTATTTTATAGGGGGGGGGTAGGGGTTGTAGGAGAACTAGGAGGTCTAAGAAATTTATCGGGGATTTGCAAAGCGTTTTTCACAATGGTAGATCGCCACAGCCGAGCATGGAGCATCGATGGGTATTACGACCGCAATTTGATGCTCGGCTTCGCGATGACACTGTTTTCTGATTCTGTGGGGTGGGCAGGACGCAAAAATAGGAGGCAGGGAGGGGCGGTTTTTATTTGTGGTTTCATTTTAGTATCTTTGCAGAGAAGATAAACCAAATATTGACAAATGGACAAATTAAGCAAAATTGCACTTTGCGCGGCTGCTCCTGCGGTTGCGGCAGTGCCGGCGTCGGCTGCCGACAAGACCGAAAAACCCCACAACGACAAACGCCCGAACATTATTTTCATATTGATGGACGATGCAGGCGTGGGCGATTTCGGCTGCTACGGTCAGACCAAGACCGAGACGCCCAACATAGATGCACTCGCCGAGCGCGGAATACGCTTTACGAATATGTACACCGCAGCACCGTTATCGTCGCCTTCGCGCGCCTGTCTGCTGACGGGTGTACACTCGGGACACTCGCAGATTCGCGACAACGAGGAGGTACACAACGACGACCCGCGCGTGTGGAATTACGATGATGTATATATGGATCCCGGACTCGAAGGTCAGTTCCCGCTCAAAGCCGGTACGCCGACACTCGGTTCGGTGATGCAGCAGGGCGGTTACCGCACCGGCATGGTCGGCAAATGGGGCGTAGGCGGTCCTGCCAACGAGAGCCGTCCGTGGACGATGGGCTTCGACTTCTATTACGGTTGCATCTGCCAGCGATTGGCGCACAACTACTATGCGCCTTACCTGTGGAAAAACGACCAAAAGGAGCAGTTGAACAAGGAGTATCTCAATCCGGGTACGCCGCTCGACAAGGGTGCAGACCCGCGCGACATACACAGTTACGACAAATTCTCGGCAGGCAAGACCTACACGCCCGATGTGATGTTCGAGAACGTTATCAATTTCGTAGATGAGAATGCCGAGCGTCCGTTCTTCCTGATGTGGACTACCCCGCTGCCGCACTCGCCGTTGCAGGCACCGAAGGAGTGGGTCGATAAATATGTGGAGAAGTTCGGCGACGAGGAGCCGTTGGCGGGCGACATCTTCCACAAGAACACTTGGCCACACAACTACTATCCGTGCCGCTATCCGCATGCGACATACGCGGCGATGATAAGTTATTTCGACCATCAGGTGGGCGAATTGGTCAAAGAGTTGAAGCGATTGGGCATTTACGACAATACGATTATAATCTTCACCTCGGACAACGGTCCGGCGAACAACGCCTCGTCGCCGACGGTATGGTTCGACAGTGCGCAGCCGTTCCGTTGCGGCAAGGGCTGGGGCAAGCGGTCGCTGCATGAGGGCGGAATCCGTATGCCGTTCATAGCATCATGGCCAGCCAAGATGCACAAGGGCGGCACGGTAAGCAACCACATAGGCGATTTCACCGACATCATGCCGACAATTTGCGAACTCGCGGGTGTGGATACGCCGACGACGGACGGCATTTCGCTCGTTCCGCTGCTCTCGGGCAAAGCCAAGAAGCAACAGCAGCACGAGTTCCTTTACTGGGAATATCCGACCAAGGGCGGTATGTTCGCCGTGCGTTGGGGCAAGTGGAAAGGCTTGGTACAGAACGTGAACAAGGGCAACCGCGCGATGGAGTTGTACGACCTGACCACGCCGAGCAAGGAGGTGGAGGATTTCCGCAACAACGTGGCGCACAAGCACCCGGAAATCGTGGAGCGCATGTGGGGCTACATCAACGCTTCGCACGTTCCTGCCGAGCATAAGCCGTTCAACATCAAATACGAGGCGAACAAGTAGGCGATGGCTCGGGCAACCGAATTCAAATACGAGGATTACATCAGACGCAACGAACGACGCGGCTTTACTACAATGGTAAAGCCCGTCGGTTCGCTGTGCAATATGCGATGCAAATACTGCTACTATCTCGACAAGGCGGCGTTATACGACAATCGCGAGCCGCAGATGGACGAGCGGTTGCTCGAACTCTACATAAGGCGCAGCATCGAGGGCAATGCCTCGCCCGTGCTGTCGTTCGCATGGCACGGCGGCGAACCGCTTTTGGCGGGAATGGATTTCTACCGTCGCGCCGTGGAGTTGCAACGCAAATATGCCGAAGGGCGCGAGATTGACAACTCGATACAGACCAACGGGTTGCTCATGAATCGCGAGTGGTGCGACTTTTTTCGCGACAATCACTTTTTGGTCGGTATCTCCATAGATGGTCCCGAGCGGATTCACGACGCTCACCGAGTAGATGCGGGCGGGAAGCCTACTTTTGCGCGGGTGATGCGGGCGGTGGAGTTGATGTATCGCACGGGGGTGGATTACAATACGCTATCGACCATAAACATACACAGCGAAGGACACGGGCGCGAGGTATATGATTTTCTGCGCGGCATCTCGCAGTTCATGCAGTTTCTGCCCGTAGCCGAGTTGCTAGCGGACGAACGCATACAGTCGCCCGAAAACGAGAAGGCGCAGGTCGCTCCGTGGTCGGTATCGGCACGCGGATTCGGCGAATTTATGTGCGAGGTATTCGACCGCTGGGTAGTCGGCGATGTCGGGCGGCGGTATGTGCAGTTGTTCGATGCCACACTCGCCAATCTCGTCGGGGCGCAACCGTCGATTTGCTCGCTATGCGAGACCTGCGGCACGGGACTGACTGTTGAACACAACGGCGACGTCTATTCGTGCGACCACTTCGTCTATCCCGAGTACCGGCTCGGCAACATCAATCGCGACACATTGAGCGAACTCGCCTACTGCAACAGGCAGTTCGAGTTCGGCGTGCGCAAACGCTCGTCGCTGCCGCATCAGTGTCGGCGGTGCAGTTACTACGCGCTTTGTCATGGCGAGTGTCCGAAGCACCGCTTCGCGACCGACTCGACGGGCGAGTATGGGCTGAACGTGCTGTGCGAGGGATACAAGATGTTTTTCGAACACGCCACGCCATACATGGAACGAATGCGCGACCTGCTGCTTGCAGGGCAGCCGCCTGCGCTCGTAATGCCGTGGGCACGGGAGAGGTTGAAATAGATGCCCATACAAACGAAAAAACCGGTCTGTTTCAGACCGGTTTAATTATTATGACGCAATGAATGCGTCAGCCTCTCCCCTCGCGATTAGTTGAGCGGAGCGACGCTTACATAAGATTTGCCCGAAGCCTTCTTGGTGAAGACTACCGTGCCGTTTACCAGTGCGAAGAGGGTGTGGTCCTTGCCCATACCTACATTCTCGCCCGGATTGTGAACAGTACCGCGCTGACGGACGATGATGTTGCCTGCCTTAGCGAACTGACCACCGAAAAGTTTGACGCCGAGTCGTTTGCTTTCCGACTCACGACCGTTCTTGGAACTACCTACACCTTTTTTGTGTGCCATGTTTCTCTAAATTTTAATTATGCAACAATGTCTTCGATGAGAACCTGCGACAGATACTGACGGTGACCGTTGCACTTCTGATAGCCGGTTCTGCGCTTCTTCTTGAACACGAGGACTTTGTCGTCCTTCAAGTGTCGCAGAATCTTACATTTTACCGAGGCGCCTTTTACCACAGGTGCGCCAACTTTGACCTGACCGCCGTTGTCTACGAGCAGGACCTTGTCGAAACTCACGGACGAATTTTCGTCGCCCGGAAGACGGTGAACATAGAGTTTCCGACCTTTTTCAGCCTTAAATTGCTGACCTGCAATCTCTACTATTACAAACATTTGTTTATTGTGTTATGCTTCAAACATAATTTCAGCCTGCAAATATAGTAAAAATTTCTTTATGCACAATACCCCGAGCGGGAATGTCCGAAATTTTGCCGCAATTTTTCGGCATATATTTTGGAATATGAGAAAAAAGAACTAATTTTACTAAACCTATAAAACACTGAACCGAGATGCTGAGCGACGATATTCGAGCCTATCTGCTCCCGCGTGCATTCAATGCGGCAGTCCGCGCGGGTGCCGAGATAATGAAAGTATATAAGAACCGCAACGACTACGACATAACGGTCAAAAGCGACAACAGTCCGCTGACAGCCGCCGACCGTGTGGCGCACAACAAAATCAAGGAGGTATTGGGGCAGACGCGCATACCGATTTTGAGCGAGGAGGGACGCGAAATGCTCTACGACGAGCGGCGCAACTGGGAACTCTTCTGGTTGGTCGATCCGCTCGACGGCACAATCGAATTCATCAAGGGCAACAACGAGTTTACGGTCAATATCGCGCTGATGTCCGACAATGTAAGTATGGGCGCGGTGGTTTATGTACCGTATCTGCAAAAGGCGTATGTCGCCGAGCAGAATCTCGGGGCATATCTGCTGATGGGAATTGCGCCCGACGAAAATGCCGACTACACATACGACGAGATATGCGCGCGTCGCACGAGGTTGCCGCTCGACAGGGATTCGCACCGACCGTTCCGCATAGCCGTTTCGCGCTCGCACCAAACGGCTGAGACTGCCGAATATGTCGAGCGAATGCGCACGCGGCACCCCGATGCCGAGATAGTCGAGCAGGGCAGTTCCTACAAATTCTGTCTTTTGGCGGAGGGGACAATAGATTACTATCCGCGCACGACGAGCACCTACGAATGGGACACGGCAGCGGCGGAGTTGATACTTAAAGAGGCGGGCGGCACGACGTATTCGTTGCCGGATCGCAAACCGCTATTATATAATAAGGAGGATTTGCACAACCCGTGGTTCGAGTGCCATGCGGCGGGAGAACAGTAAATCATCAGGCTAAACGATTTCCTGCAACCGATTTGCGACAGCAACAACCGACTTGCATATATGCTTGCGCGAATACCCGTTGCGGGAGGAGACGTTGCAAAAAAGAACCGCCCTCGGAGATGCTCCGAGGGCGGTTGCCTTGGTTGTGAGCCGAATCCGAGACTTGAACTCGGGACCCCTTCATTACGAGTGAAGTGCTCTACCACTGAGCTAATTCGGCAACGAAATGTCCGCTTCGGACTGCAAATATCGTAAAAAATTTCGGATTTGTGCAAATTATTGCAAAGTTTTTGTGCGGAAACGGAACTTTTTATCGGAATCTGCATAAATTTGTATCACCAAAACTACCGAAAATGATTACGTTCTGCATTTGCCTCGCCCTGTTGGTGGCGGCATATTTCACATACGGGCGTTATTTGGAGCGCGTTTGCGGCATAGACGCTGCCGCCGAAGTGCCGAGCAAACGGCTGTACGACGGCGTGGATTACGTTCCGATGCCGCGCTGGCGCACGTTTCTTATTCAACTGCTCAACATTGCGGGCATAGGTCCGATTTTCGGCGCGATACTCGGGGCATGTTTCGGTCCCGTCGCTTTTCTGTGGATTACCTTCGGCGGAATCTTCATGGGCGCGATGCACGATTTTCTATCGGGCGTGATTTTAGTGCGCAACGACGGGTTGAGCATTCCCGAAATCGTCGGTCGCTATCTCGGTGGCGGCATGCAGCAGTTCATGCGCGTATTCTCGATCGTACTCCTCGTTTTGGTCGGCGTGGTATTCTTGCGGTCGCCCGCACAGATTTTGGGCGAGATGATTCCGCAGGTGCCTTATCTTGCGTGGGTAGGCATCATCATAGTTTACTATTTCGTCGCCACCCTGTTGCCCATCGACAAACTTATCGGCAAGCTCTATCCGCTGTTCGGCGCAGCGTTGCTCTTTATGGCGGCGGGGTTGTTGGGCGTAATTCTGTTCGGCAGGTACGAGGTGCCGGAGATGGTAACGTTCCACAATTTCCAACTCGCGCCCGACAAATTCCCGATTGTGCCGACGCTCTTCATAACCATAGCCTGCGGAGCGATTTCGGGCTTTCACGCCACACAGTCGCCGCTTATGGCGCGATGCGTGAACAACGAGCGCGAGTGTCGCACGGTGTTCTACGGCGCGATGATTGCCGAGTCGATCATCGCCTTGATTTGGGCGGCGATAGCCATGGCATTTTTCGGCGGAGCGGACGGGCTTTCGCACACGATGGCGGAACACGGCAACGATGCGGCGTGGGCGGTGAACACGATTTCGCGCTCGACACTCGGCATCGTCGGAGGCATTCTCGCCGTACTGGGCGTGGTGGCTGCGCCGATTACCTCGGGCGACACGGCATTCCGCTCGGCACGACTGATTATCGCCGACATTTTCCATATCGACCAGCGCAGCAAAGTGCGCCGACTGATGATTGCCCTGCCGTTGTTCTCCGTCGGATTGGTCATCACCTTTATCGACTTCGGCGTCGTATGGCGATATTTCTCGTGGACGAATCAGGCGTTGGCGACCGTTGTGCTGTGGTGCATAGTGGTATATCTCAACAACGAACGCCGCAACGTATGGGTTGCGCTCGCGCCTGCGATTTTTATGACGTTCATCTGCGCTTCGTTCATATTCGTATCGCCGCAATTCGTCGGTTGGGGAGTATCGGACGGCGCGTATATCGGCGGCGGAGCAGTTACCGCAATCGTAACGGCGGCGATGTGTCGGAAGTTGCGCAGGGACAAACGGAAATCGTTAAAACGGCAGTAATAAGATGAAACGCAATCTGCTCTTTATCATAGCATTATTCATCGCGACCGTCGTGCTGTCGGTCGTGCAGCACATCGTATTTTTGGTGCGCTACGCCGCACTTGCAGCCGATGCGAGCGTGGCGGAATATCTCGCGACGCTGTGGCACGGGCTGACACTCGATGCGAGCGTGGCGGGTTATGTGGCGGTCATACCTTTGTTTATCGTTATTGCAGCGGTGTGGCTGCCTGCGAAATGGTGGCGGTCGATAATAAAATGGTATCTGATAGCCATTGCCGCCGTTACCGCGCTGATTTTCGTCGGCAATCTCGGGCTGTACGAGTATTGGGCATTCCCGTTGGACGTATCGGTAATGCAGTATCTCGCAACGCCGAAGGAGGCTGCGGCAAGCGTTACGGCGTGGCAGTTTGCGGGATATTCGGCTGTTGCCGTCGCCGATTTCGTCGTGGCGGTGTGGTGCTATATGTGCGTATTGAGACTGTTTGAACCGACTGCGGGTGCGAAGCAAAAAATCGGAATAAGGGCATCCGTTTCGGTCGGTTTTCTTGTTTTGGGAGGGTTGTTGTTTTTGGCGATTCGCGGAGGCGTAAGCGTCTCGACGGCGAACATCTCCAAAGTATATTTCAGCCACCGAATGTTCCTCAACCACGCGGCGGTCAATCCCGTATTTTCGATGCTCGCCTCGGCCGCCTACGACAAAGGGACGCACGAATACGAGTTTTTCGGCGACGAGGAGTGCCGCACGATTTTCGATAAGGTGCGCGGGACTGACAACGGCACACCGACAAAGACACGGCTGACATCGCGACGTCCGAACGTCGTGTTGATTTTGGCGGAGAGTTTCGGTCGTTCGACGGTCGATGAGGTTATCGACGGTGTGGCGGTCGCTCCCAATTTCCAAAGGCTCAAACGCGAAGGCATCTATTTCGAGAATCTCTATGCCAACTCGTTCCGCACCGACCGCGGAATGGTGGCGGTGTTGAGCGGATTTCCTGCCCAAACCCGCTCGTCGGTCATGAAAAATCCCGCAAAGAGCCGACGGCTCGCCTCGATTGCCCGTTCGTTGCAACGCGAGGGCTATGCGACGAGTTTTCTCTATGGCGGAGACCCCGATTTCACCAACACGGCATCGTACCTCTACGGCACAGGCTTCGAGCGCGTTATCGGGCAGTACGACCTGCACATCGACGCGCCGACAGCCAAATGGGGCTATGCCGACGATGTGGTGGCAGAGGCATTTCTGCGCCACATAGAGGAGTGTCGCGCAGGTGGAAAGCCGTTTTTCGCGACATGGCTGACGCTGTCGAGCCACGAACCGTTCGATGTGCCGACGCGACGATTCGACGACAAAATGCTCAACTCCATGGCGTTCGCCGACGAGTGCATAGCCAAGGTGGTCGATACGTTGCGTACATCGCCCGATTGGGACAACACGCTCGTCGTCATCGTCGCCGACCACGCCTACTCCTACCCTTACGGCATTGCGGGCAGTGCGGTCGAGCGGCACCGCATTCCGATGTTGTGGACAGGGGGGGGGATTGCGGCACCCGAAACGGTGGAGACATACGCCTCGCAAACCGATTTGGCTGCGACACTGCTCGCGCAAATGGGTATTGCGCACGACGATTTTCCTTTCAGTCGCGACATATTCGGCTCCGATGCGCCGCATTTCGGCTACTACACATTCAACAACGGGTTCGGTGTGGTGGACAGCGACTGCGCGACGGTTTACGACTGCACCTCGGCGCGCGTGATTTCGCCCGACAGCACGGCGACGCAACTGCGCGAGGGCAAAGCGATATTGCAAACCACATATAAAATTTTGGAACAGTTATGACACGCAAGGCTCTGCGGATAGAACCGACCGACAATCAGACATTCATCGTAGTCGGACATGGCGACGAGGGCAATCTCGTTCGAAGGCTCGAACTCTCGCGCGAAGCGGAGCGGCAGGGCGATTTCGAGCGCGCCTGCAACGAGAGGTTTCTCGCATTTCAAGATATTTACGAGGCTCTGCCCGACGACGAGGCGGTGGAACTCGACCGCTCGCACGCCAATTCGCGGGCGGCGATGGAGATTATCCACGATTCGGCGATAGACAATTTTGTGGCGGGCGATGCCGAATTGGCGGCGGCACAGGCGGAGTTGTTGTTGGATTGCGACCCCGAAGACAGTTTGGAGACCACGCCGATACTCGCGCTGTGCTATATCGCGCTCGGCGATGCCGATTGTCTGGAAGAGACGATGATGGACATTGACGACAAGTCGCCGCTCAAAGCATTGGCGGAAGCGTGGCTGTCGTTCAAGCGAAAGGGGGCAATCGACCCTGCGGCGGCGGAACATCTGCGCCGACAGCGAGCCTTTGCCGACGAACTGCGCGCCGAGGAACACCCGACCGACGAACAGTACCTGCGCGACATCTCCTCGGAGCGACCGTCGCCGCAGGCTCTCGCCCGCGAATTGTGGTTGCGATGCGAGCCGATTTTCAAGGCACAACCCGATTTCGCCAAAGCGATAGGGTGTCGGCGGGGATAACAGGGAAGTGGTCAAGTGCGGCTGTTTTCTAGGAGATCTATGAGAACTAGGAGTTCTAGGATAGCAGGTGTCTGTTTTTTTTAGAACTCTTAGACCTCATATCTCTCATAGTTCTACACGATGTCCGTCTAGCCACTAATCACTAGCAACTAGCCACTGCGCTTACGCCATTTTCCCGCCCGGATTCGGAACATTGTGGGCGGGAATCTCTATTTTGCCGATGTTGGTTTCGTAGCGTTGGATATTCTCCTGCAACGACAGCAACAGCCGTTTGGCATGCTCGGGCGTGAGGATTATGCGGCTGCGAACCTTTGCCTTGGGTAGTCCCGGCAAGATGGTTGCGAAATCCAAAATAAACTCCGACGTGGAGTGCGATATGATAGCCAGATTGGAGTAGTTGCCCTGTGCAACTTCGGCATCGAGTTCGATGTCCATTCCCATTTGCGTATTCTCTGCCATAATTTTTTAACGTTTAAGATTCGCCCGCAGGCGCGATAGTTTAGTAATGCAAATATACGAAAAAACTCTTTGACCGCCCCGCAAATATCCATGGAAAAATATTTTTCCGCCGCCCGCGAATTTATATCGCCGCCCTGCCAAAAAATATCGGCAACCGCGCAGTCGGCACGGAAAATTTCCTAACTTTGTAGCAAATTTTGGAAATCCCGCACGCGAACGGCGTTGCGGCAACGAACCGAAAACCGATATGTTGCTTACAATCATAGAGATTATGTTGCGCGGACTTGCCGTCGGGCTTGCCGCGTCCATAACCGTGGGACCCGTGGCGGTGTTGTGCATTCAGCGAACGCTCAGCAAAAGCCGACGCTCGGGCATCATGTCGGGAGCAGGCGTGGCTTGCGCCGATACGCTCATGGCAATCATCGCATTTTTTTTCTACTCGATGTTGCAGGCGCAAATCGAGCAGTACAGCAGGGTTTTGCAGGTCGTGGGCGGCGTGTTCGTGGTAATCGTCGGGGTATATATCTTTTTCCAGAATCCCATTCCGCAGATTCGCCGCAACCGCGCGGGTAAGACGTCGGCATGGCAGGATTTCGCCTCGATGTTCGGCTTCACGATTGCCAATTTCGTGGTCGTGATTCCCTACATTCTCGCCTTTTTCGCGATGTTCGGCATAGGCACGGCGGGTGAGAGCAAGGACATTGCCTCGCTGCTGACGAGCGCAATCATCATCGGCGGATTTTTCTGCGGCGCACTGCTTTGGTGGACGCTGCTCACCTCGCTCATCAGCCTCTTCCGCCGCCGGTTCCGTCCGCGCCACATGCTGACAATCAACCATGTCGCAGGCATCATCGTCGGATTGCTCGGCGTCTATACCATTCTTTCAACTTTTTATACCATCACTCCGAATGGAATCTTGCACTAAACAAAACAGGAAGATAGTCATCGCCATCGACGGTTTCTCGTCGTGCGGCAAAAGCACTTTCGCCAAACAGATAGCCGCCCGATTAGGCTACATATTCATCGACACGGGTGCAATGTATCGCGCCGTAACGCTCTACGCGCTCGAACACGGGGCAATCCGCTCGGGCATAGCGGACGAGGAGCGCATCGTCGCCCTGCTGCCCGAAATCGACATCACATTCCGCTTCAACCCGCAACGCGGAGCGAGCGACATATATGTAAACGGCACGTTAGTCGAAGGTCGCATACGCACAATCGAGGTCAGCAACTGCGTAAGCGCGGTAAGTTCCATTGCGCAGGTTCGCAGGAAACTCGTCGCCATGCAGCAGCAGATGGGCGAACGTCGCGGCGTGGTGATGGACGGGCGCGACATAGGCACGGTCGTATTTCCCGATGCCGAACTCAAAATCTATATGACTGCCGACCCGCGTGTGCGTGCCGAGCGTCGCTATGCCGAATTGCAGGCAAAGGGCGATGATGTGTCGTTCGACGAGGTGCTGGGAAATGTCATCTCGCGCGACAAGGCGGATATGACGCGCGCCATTTCGCCGTTGCGTCAGGCTGCCGACGCCATTGTTCTCGACAACAGCCATATGACCGTCGAGGAGCAGATGGAGTGGTTCGACCGCCAGTTCGAGCGGGTTCAGAAAGAGTTGCAGTAGGAGATTCCGAACAGGCGTCTCCCGTCTCCCTATATATTCCACAGACCTAATGAAAATCGAGATAGACGACAAATCGGGCTTTTGTTTCGGGGTTGTGAGAGCAATCTCGGAGGCGGAGAGTGCGTTGCGCGAGGGCAGGGTCTGCTCGCTCGGCGACGTGGTGCATAACCGTATGGAGGTGCAACGGTTAGAACGGTTGGGGTTGCGCACGGTGGCGCACGAAGAGATAGCCTCGCTGCCGAAAGATTGTAGATTGCTCGTTCGCGCGCATGGCGAGCCGCCGGCAACATACGCTCTTGCGCGGAAGCACGGCATCGAAATCATAGATGCGACATGTCCCGTCGTGGCTGCATTGCAGAAAAAGGTCGTTCGCGCCCACGAAGCGATGCGTGCCGAGGGCGGTCAGGTCGTCATTCTCGGCAAGCGCGGACACGCCGAAGTGGTCGGGCTGACGGGGCAGGTCGCCGAGCCGACCATCGTCATCGAGGGCGAAGCGGACTTGAACCGAATCGACTTCACGCGACCGATATATTTTCTCTCGCAAACCACGCAGAGCGTCGCGCTGTTCGAGGAACTTTGCGAACAGATGCGCCGTCGCCTGCCGTCGGCGGATATGCTCACGGCGGACGATACCATTTGCCGCCGCGTCTCCTCACGCGAGGGACACCTGCGCGAGTTCGCCGCAAAGTACGACGCGGTGATATTCGTCTGCGGGCGCAAATCGAGCAACGGGCGGGTGCTGTTCGACATCTGCCGTTCGGTCAATCCGCACAGTTACAATATCGAGGAGCCGACCGAATTGCAGGCGGAATGGTTCACCTCTGCTGCAAGCGTCGGCGTATGCGGAGCCACCTCAACCCCCGAATGGCTTATGCGCGATGCAGCCACGGCAATAGAAAAGATGACCAAAACACAAACAAAATGAAAAGATACATTATTCGCAGTGTGAAATATTTTGTGGCGTTGAGCGTTTTATATGCAGCGTTGATGTGGCTGATGAGTGCCACGGGGCAGACGGTGCTGACGCTCGGCGACACATGCGCGATACTTTTCGGCACACAGCGCGGGTGGCTGATGCTAGGCGCGATGGTGGCACTCGCCGCCGTATATCCGCGTCTGTCGTTCCTCACGCGCCGTGTCGAGGGCGACATCGCGGAGAACCGCAAGCAGATTGTCGCGGCATTCGAGGCGTCGGGCTATTCGCTCATCGGCGAAAGCGACGGTCGCCTGACGTTCCGTGCCGACGGGCTGCGCAAGTTGTTCCTGCTCTACGAGGACGAGGTCGTGGTCGAACAGTACGGGCAGTGGATTTGTCTGACGGGCATACGCCGCACGGTGGTGCGGGTGTCGTTGCGCTTGGAGGCTTACATAACCAATCATAATCGCAGAAATGAATAAGAGACGATACATAAAGGCGGGTGCGGTGCTTGTTGCCGTCGTAACGATACTCGCCGTCGGCATACGCTCAGTACGAAACGATTTTGGACTGGGGCGCAATATGGAGGTGATGGCGAATCTGATGAGTGCGCTATACACCTCGTATGTCGATGAAATCAAGCCGGACGATATGATGCAGAGCGGCGCGGCGGGCATAACAGCCAAATTAGACCCGTACACGGTACTTATCCCCGAGAGCGAGATGTCCGATTTCGAGACGCTCACCACCGGCAAATACGGCGGCATAGGCGCGCTGATTCGCCAAAAAGAGGAGTATGTGATGATTGCCGAGCCGTACAAAGGCTCGCCTGCCGACCGTGCAGGGCTGCGCATAGGCGACAAAATCGTAGCCATCGACGGCAAGGACGCCAAGGGGCTGACCACATCGGACGTGAGCAAACTCCTTAAAGGCGAGCCGAACACGACCGTTCGCGTTACGGTAGAGACGCTTATCGGCGGCGAGCGCGAGGAACACAAAATCCGACGCGAGCGCATAGCCATTCCGAGCATATCCTACTACGGCTACGTTGCCGACGGCATCGGCTACATACGCCACGCCGACTTCACCGACACCTGTTACGACGATATGCGCAACGCCATACTCGCCCTGCAAAAAGAGGGCGACCTGCGCGCTCTGATTCTCGACTACCGCAACAACGTCGGCGGCGTGATGCAGTCGGCGATAAAGATACTCTCGCTATTCGTGCCGAAAGGCACCAAGGTACTCGAAACGCGCGGGCGCAACTCGGCGGTCGAGAGTTTTACGACTGGATACGAGCCGTTGCTGCCCGACACCCCGCTTGCCGTGCTGATTAACAACAACACCGCATCGGCGGCGGAAATCGTATCGGGAGCGATTCAGGATTTGGATCGCGGCGTACTCATAGGTCAGCGCAGTTTCGGCAAGGGTTTGGTGCAATCGACCGCACCCGTAGGCTTCGGCAACTATGTGAAGATGACCACAGCCAAGTATTACATACCGTCGGGTCGCTGCATTCAGGCGGTGCGCTACACGGCGGACGGTCGTGCGCAGATGATGCCCGATTCGCTCGTCGGCGAGTTCCGCACGGCGCGCGGGCGCAAGGTCTATGACGGCGGCGGCATCGCTCCCGACATCGCCACCGAGCAGAAATATGTAAGCAATTTCGCCGTCGCGCTCTATTTGGCAGGCGCGATAGACGACTTCGGCGACGACTATATGCGTCGCCACCACGCCGACAATATCGACTGCAAGAAGTTCGCGATTACCGATGCCGACTATGCCGATTTCGAAAAGATGGTGGCCGAGCGCGAGATACCGTACAAATCGGAGTCGCGCCGTGCGTTGGACGCTCTGCGGAGCGCGCTCGAAAAGGAGCGGTTGGACGAAACCGTCGGCGACGCATTGCGAAGCATAGACGAGCGTCTGCACGACGACAAGATGAGCAACCTGCGCACCTACCGCAAGGAGATAGAGGAGTATATCGAGTCGAACATCATGATGCGGTTCGCCTACGCGGAGGGCGAAATCGAACACTCGCTTCCGGACGATACCGACATTGAGCGGGCAATCGCGCTTCTGCACGATGCGGCGGAGTATGAACGCATAACCACGGAGCAGGATACGCAGAAGGGCAATAACGGGAAATAGCGATGTTGGAGGCGGTTCGCAGGAAAATACAGAAACACGGTCGCTCGATAGTGCTGCTGTCGGGCGTCGCGCTTGTGAGCATATCGCTCATTATCACCAACCGTATGGCGGATTCGCTGCGCGAGAAGGAGAAGCACGACGTGGAGTTGTGGGCGGCGGCGATGGAGCGCATCAACCGCGATGCGATGGGCGACTATACGGGCGATCCGCTTATCGGGGCGATAGTGAACAACCGCAACAACATTCCGTTCATCATCACCGACGAGAATCTGAACGTCGTCTCCTACCATCTCATTCCCGAAGAGGTGGCACAGAATCCCGAGCATCTGCACAAGGTGCTCGACCGTATGTCGAACGACAACACGCCGATAGTGGTGCGCTTTTGGTGGACCAACGAACACAACCACATCATTTTCTACGGTCGCTCGACGACGCTGATGATGCTTTACATCTTCCCCTATATACAGATGTTGCTCATCATCGTCTTCGTCATCGTCATATTCATCGCTTTCCGCTCGACCAAGCAGGACGAACAGAACCGCGTGTGGATAGGGCTGGCAAAGGAGACCGCACACCAACTCGGCACGCCGACTTCGTCGCTGTTGGGGTGGATAGAGTATCTGCGCTCGCAACCCGTCGATCAGATGGCGGTCGATGAGATGCAGAAGGATTTGGCGCATCTGATGAAAATCGTGGATCGTTTCTCGAAAATCGGCTCCGACACGCCGCTTGCCGTCGCCAACGTGAATGAGGTAGTGGGCGATACGGTGATGTATTTCCGCAAGCGCATTCCGCGCAATGTAACGCTCGACTATAACGGCTTGGCAATCGACACGGTCAAGGCGAATATGAACACCGCACTGTTCGAGTGGGTCATCGAGAATCTGATGAAAAACTCGCTCGACGCCTTGCAGGGACACGGCTCGATAGACGTGCATATCGGCTCCGACGACAAGACGGTGTGGATAGACGTTACCGACACGGGCAAGGGCATTGCCAAGTCGAACTGGAAACGCATTTTCCAACCCGGTTTCACGACCAAGACGCGCGGCTGGGGCTTGGGGCTTTCGCTCTCGCGCCGCATAGTCGAGGAGTATCACCACGGCAAAATCGCCGTCGTAGCCTCCGAAATCGGCAAGGGTACGACCATTCGCGTAACTCTCAAACGGGCAGAATAAGTTATGAATCCGCCGATAATAAACCCCGATACACTTTCAGCCACCGACCTGTTCGGCGCGGCGACCCGTCTCGTGCAGGGCGGTATGCCATCGGCGACGTCGGCGGTATCGGCTGCCGACAACGGAGTGTTTCAAGCGGTATCGCTCGTGCTTGTTATGGTCTATATGCTCGTTTTGTTGCGTCGAGCCGACGTTATCCGCTCGTTAGTCGCCTCTGCGTCAGGCGGCATAATGCGCCGAATAAGTCGCAAGCAGATAAATCCTGCCGACCGACGCAATGTCGCACTCGCGCTCGCGGCGACGGGCATAATCACGGTGGCGATGGTCGCAGTGCTTCTGACCGACAACCGCACGGGCGGCAGTGCGGAGATATTCGGCGAGGGAGTGTGGCTCCCGTTCGGAGGCTGCATCGCCGCGCTTGCGGCATTCGTACTCGCCGAATATGCGATGGTGCAATGCATAGGTTTGGTAAGCGGGCGCAAAGATGTATGCGATGGCATTCTGCAACTCAAACTGCTCCATTTTTCGACCGCAATTCTGACGATTCTGCCCGCGGCGATGCTCTATATTTTTTCGCCCGCGAAAACGGCGAATGTGTGGCTCGGCATTATTCTCGTGCAGGCGTGCCTCTCCGTAATTCTGTTTCTTAAAGAGTCGCTCTCGCTCTTTATTTCGCAAAGAGTTTCGATTTTGCATTGGTTTTTGTATCTTTGCGGCGTGGAATTACTCCCCGCATCTCTTCTGCTGGCACCTGTTTTGCGCGGAAGTGCGGGAGTTTAATATATAAATATGGGTGTGAAAGTAAACAAGATATTGGTATCGCAACCACGTCCGGCGATAATCGAAAAATCGCCGTTCTACGAATTGGCGGAGAAATACAAAGTGCAGGTCGATTACTGCCCGCTTATCAAGGTTATCGGCGTATCGCCCAAGGAGTTCCGCTCGCAGCGCGTCGATATTCTCTCGCATACGGCAGTGATATTCACCGCCCGCACGACAATCGACAGTTTTTTCCGCATCTGCGAGGACGCGCGCATAACCGTGCCCGAAACGATGAAATACATCTGTTCGACCGAGGCTATCGCGCTCTATCTCCAAAAATACATCGTTTACCGCAAACGCAAAATATCGTTTGCCGACGGCTCGTTCACGGGGCTGATGGAGTTGATTATAAAGCAGAAAGACGAGCATATCCTGCTCGCACTCAGCGAACCGCACAAGCCCGAGATTCCCGAGGCACTTATGCGCCTGCACATCAACTATACGCCCGTGATTCTCGCCCGCACCGTAGCGAGCGACATCTCGGCGGAGGAACTCAAAAGTTACGATATGCTGTTGCTCTATTCGCCGTGGGACGTCAAGGCGATTTGCGAGAAACTGCCCGTCGATGAGTTGCCGACCATCGCCACTTTCGGCGAGGGTACTCTGCGGTTAGCTCTCGACAGCAATATCACGGTAAAGGCGTCGGCACCATCGCCCGGTGCGCCGTCGCTTGCCAAGGCGGTCGATATTTATATCGACAAAGTGCGCAAGGGCGTGGAGGTTACGGGTGTCTCGCTTGCCGACAACAGCGACAAGGAGGAGTTTATCCGTACTCAGCAGAGCCGCCTCGCCAAGAAAAACCGCGTCGTCAAGAAATAGCGGCATTCCGCAAACGACACAATACCCCCTGTTATGACAGCAACGGACAACGGACTATCCCGCGCGGAGCGACTGCGGTCGTTCGGTGCAATACGGCGACTTTTCGGCGAGGGTCGCGGGGGATTCGTCTATCCCGTCCGCTACATCGTCTATGCCGAACCCGACGCCGAGTTCTCGGCGAGCATACTCTTTTCCACGCCAAAGAAATTCCACAAGCGCGCCAACCGTCGCAATCTGTTGCGTCGCCGTATGCGCGAGGCATACCGTCTCAACAAGTCGATTCTCACAGGCGCGGGCAAAACGGGTGCGGTCGAAATCGCACTCATCTACTCCACCAAGGAGGTTCACGACTATAAAACCATAGAAAATGCCGTCAAGCGTGTCCTTGCGCTGGTTGCAGAGAGTTTGTAGCGTGTGCCGCCGTATAGCGGCTCTGCCGTTCATCGGATTGGTGCGCTTCTACCAAATCTGCATCTCGCCGCTCACTCCGCCCGCATGCCGTTTTACGCCGACATGTTCGCAATATGCGATAGAGGCACTGCGTCGCTACGGCATATTCAAGGGGTTGTGGCTTGCCGTAAAACGCATAGCCCGTTGCCACCCGTGGGGCGGCAGCGGTTATGACCCTGTTCCCTGATTTACAACAGATTCAATCGCAACGATACCAACCAGCCGTTGTGCAGCGGAGACTTGCGCGCCGTAATGAGATAGGCGGCGTCGATACCGAAATACCGCCACTGCACGCCCGCTCCGACCGTGCCGTAACGCCAACCGCCGCCACTGCGGTCGCCGAGGTGGTAACCGCCGCGCAACAGCCCTATGCCGAAGCAACGGTACTCCGCACCGAAACTCCCCGACCACGCCCGCAATGCCGCAGGACGTAGCAGATATTCGGTCTCCGCCGTAAGCGTCAGTTCGTGCGCACGGGCAAGCCGCAAATCGACCGCACCGCCCGCCTTGACGCGCCACGGCAACGGACGACGACCGCCGCCGAAATCGGGAGATGTGCCGAAATCGGCAGCCTGCACACCCACCGATACCGCCGCGAGCGGGCTTGTCTCCGAAAATCGGTGCCGATAGAGCAGACCTACGTCGAATGCCACCGCATCACGCGCCACGCCACCCAAATCCAGTCGCAGATAGCGTGCCGTAAGTGATGCCGAGAACTCCTTGCCGAACAATCGCGCATAGCCTACCTCCGCCGCCATATCGCGCGGTGTAAGTCGTCCGAGTGCATTGCCTTCGTCGTCGAAACTTTCGAACGAGGGTTGAGCCAAGTAGCGGAATCCCGCATATACGCTCTGCCGTGCCGCAGGTTTGAAGGCGACTGCCGCCGTGTGTTGGTAGCGCGCCGACATATCGGGCATCGACGCCGTAAGGGTGTAACCTGCCAAAAGGCGATTTCCCGCAGTCGGCAGTTGCGCCGCATTGCGGAACACGGCAAAGGCATCGCCCGACACCGCCACGCCCGCACCGCCCATTGCCGCCGTGCGGGCATCGACAGGGTTGGTCAAAAATGCGCCCGAGCCTTGTGCAGATAACCACAAAGGCAGGACGAGGGCGACAATCAACGAACAATATCTTCTCATCTCTCTACAATTTTACTATTTGACGTACCCACTCGCGACCCTCGTATGCGAGCCTTACGGTATATGAACCGCCGCCGAGCGACGACAAATCGGCTACGGCAGGTTCGGTCGGAGCAATCGCCGCATTGTCTGCAAAGACGCGCCGCCCTGCCGTATCGAATATCTCGATGTGCAGCACGCCATCGACGTCGTCGCCCATGGCGATTTTCATCTTGTCGCGCACTGGGTTGGGATAGATGCTCACCTCGCCGCGCGACTCGTCGCGACACACGACGGCAAAGGTATTGCGCCCGACGTTGCCGCCCTCGTCGGTAGCGACGACCGTAACCTCGGAACGACCGTAGCGCAACGGCATAATGCGGTAGCGACCGCCGACGGGTTGCAGGTAGAGCATATCGCGGTCGTATTCGAGGGCGTAGGTTACCGTCTGTTTCACCTCGTCGGTAAAGCCGTCGGACGGGGTAAATTCGGCAGTCTTGTCGAATCCGCCCAGATAGACGGGCTTGAAGGCGTCGGTCGCTTTCGGTGCCTCGTCGGGCAGCAGCGTGAAAGTGAAATCAGCCGAATCGGACGCGCCGAAATTGTCGCTGACGGTGATGTGCGCCGTATATTCGCCCGCCTTGCGCTTGTAGTTGAATATGTCGAAGCAGAGCATTTTGTCCTCCTTGCGCACGGAGATTGCGCCCGACGTCTCCTGCAACTCGTATGTGAAGGTTACGCTGTCGGGATCATCGACACGGAAGCGCACCGTCGCCGTGGTGTTGTATGCCACCGAGACACCGTCCGCACCCTCGCGGACAAGCGTCGGCGGCGTGTTGGCAGGCGTACCGAACGAGATGACGGTCGTATCGGAACGGTTGTTCCACGGATCGACGGCGATAATCGCCACCGTGTAGCGCGTCTGCTCGGCGATGTCGGTAAGTATGTACGACATAGTGTCGCCCGCCTTCATATTGCGCACGGGCAGCACGACCTTGTGCGCCCCTTCGGGCAATACTTCGGGATTGGGATTGTCGAGCGTGCCGACACGCCACATCAGTATGAACGAGTCGGCATGCAGGTCGTCGCCGTCGGCAGGAATGCTCCATGTGAGTTCGACCTCGCCAGCCGTATTGCTGTGTTCGAGGTCGGTAACGGCATCGGGACGTATGCCCTTGTCCATCGACACCGCGAGGTAGGCATCGACCAGACCCGAGCCGAGCCGTCCCTTGTAATCGGGATTGTACGAATCGACCTCGTGCGTACCGCGCACTAAATATGCCCACAATTTGTCGGGCGTAAAGCCCTCGCCGCCATATTTCGAGACAGCCAACGCCGCCACGCCCGAGACGTGCGGGCAAGCCATCGACGTTCCCTGCATATAGCCGTATTTGTTGTCGGGCAGGGTACTAAGCACGGCGCACTCGTCGCTGTAACGGTGCATATATTCGTATGTTCCGCCCGGAGCAGCCACATCTACCCACGACGAGAAATTGGAGTAGTAACTGCGCCGATAGTCGGGCGCAAGGGCTGCCACCGACAGTACCTTCTCGTAGCAGGCGGGGTAACTCTTGTAGTCGCGCTCGTCGTTGCCTGCGGCGAATATCACTATTCCGCCGCGCATGGGACCCACCTGCACGCCGTTCTCGTCCACGCCCGCATTCTCGATAAAGTAGTCTATCGCCTCCTGCGCAATCTGCGGCAGTTCGTACATATTGGAGTAGCCCCAACTGTTCTGACTTATGACTGCGCCCGCATCGGCTCCGTATTTGAGTGCGACTATCTCGTCGCCGTTGTCGTTCTTGTTCTCGGTGAACATCTGGCAACTTATCATACGCACGCCCGAGTGGTTGCCGCGTCCGCCCGCAATGCCGCAGACACCCAAGCCGTTGTTGTTCTCCGCGCCTATGGTACCCGCGACGTGGGTGCCGTGTTCGACTGGCGTTATGCGGTTAGAGCCGTAGGGAGCCTTGTCGGTATAGATAAAGTTCCAGCCGTAGATGTCATCGACATAGCCGTTGCCGTCGTCATCGACGCCCTCTTCGCCGTAGAGTTCCGCCCAGTTGCCGACATTGCCTGCCAAATCCTCGTGTTCGTAGTCGATGCCGCCATCGACGACCGCCACAATGACATCGTTCCGCCCCGCAGTAACCTCCCACGCGCGGAAAAGGTTGATGTCCGCACCCGCGACCGCATCGGGCAGCGAGCCGTCGTTCATATAGTGCCACTGCTTCGGCAGGTCGGGGTCGTTTACGGGATAGGTCGCCACATCCGCCGGGCGTTGCAGCCTCTCGGGTGCAATCGCCACAGCACTGCCCCAGCCGACGCGCTCGACCTTATAGACGGGTTCGGCATACTCTATCGCCTCGATTTGCGACAACTCTCCCGTGGCGCGCGTTACCGAACAGCCGCCCTCGTACCACACGTCGTACCAGCGGTCGAGCCCTGCCTTGTGCGTCCGCGCCTCGAATCGTCCCGCAGGCGGGAACACGCGCCGCATCTGCGTAATGCCGAGTTGCGCAGCCTTTTCGTCGAGCGGCTCGATACCCGTGCGCACCTCGCCCGAGCGCGAGAGGACAATCTCCTGCGGCACAGCCCCTTCGCGGAACTTTACGCGCAATCTGCCCGCGACCGCAACACCCGTCGGTGCAGATTCTGCGGGCTGCGTGGCGATTGTCTGCTCCGTCTCATCGGCGGCACACGACGCAAACAGAGCGGCGACGCAAAAAACGATTAGAATTTTTCTGAACATATATACATCTTATTTATTGCGAAACACGCTGCAAAAGTAGTTATCGCCGACATTTCGCCCTATTACCATTTGTTGGTATTTATACCCGCCAAAATGCCGAAAAATTACAATAGCGCAGTTCGCACCGTCGCCATAACTTTGCAGCGCAAAATCGGTTATATGACGACAATATTTGGTTTCCGCAACATAATCAACACCTTACGTCTCGCACTCGCCTGCGCGATGTGTCTTGCGTCCATTGCCGTATCCGCCCAGACCACGCAGTCGCAACACATTGCGGGGCGCGTAACCGATTATGCCACCAAGCAACCGATCGTGGGTGCGACGGTCGTAATCTACGATGCCGACAACCTGCCCCACGGTGTGGCGACCGAAGCGGACGGACGTTTCGCGCTCACCTGTCCGCGCGGTACCAAGACGCTGCACGTCTCGATGATAGGCTACGGCGAGGAGCATATCGCCCTGAAACCCGACCAAAAACAGTACGACGTGCGGCTGAAAGAGAGCGCGACCGATGTCGGCGAGGTGGTCGTTACGGGCTACGTCGATAAGCGCAAGGAGAGTTACACGGGTTCGACATTCGTCATCAAACGCGAGGAAATCGAGGGTTTGGTGCATACCAACGTACTCAACATAATACAGTTGCAAACGCCGGGTTTCGAGATTTTCGACGACATCGCCAACGGTTCCGACCCGAACAAAATACCCGATATGGTATTGCGCGGTCGCAGCAGTTTCATCGAGGGCGATTCGACCAACGTGCCGCTCTTTATACTGGACGGTTCGGAGGTCGATATATCCTACGTTTTCGATATGCCGACCGACGACATCGAGTCGATTTCGGTGCTGAAAGATGCCTCGGCGACCTCGTTCTACGGCTCGAAGGCGGCTAATGGCGTTATCGTCATCACCACGCGACCGACCGAGGCGGGACGGTTGCACGTCAATTACTCGGGTAACTTTCAGGTAAGCGTTCCCGACCTTTCGGACTACCGTCTGCTCAATGCCCGCGACAAACTCGAATACGAGCGGCAGGCGGGCGTTTACGGCGATTTCAAGGGGACGAGCAGCAGCGACATCGCCCGACAGAAACAGTATTACGAGAAGTTGGAGCGCGTCAATGCGGGGGTCAATACCGACTGGAAGCGTATGGCTCTGCGCACGGGTTTCAACCACATTCACAACCTCACGCTCTCGGGCGGCAGCAAGGATTTCCGCTACAACGTCTCGGGAAGTTACAACTCGACCAAGGGCGTTATGGACAAGTCGGACAAGCAGACCTCGTCGCTGCGCATCAACCTCACCTACGGCGATATGAGCAAACTGTTTTTCCAGAACATAACCTCGCTCAGCCAACGCTCGTCGGACGATGTGCCTTACGGTTCGTTCTCCGATTACGTGTCGCTCAACCCATACGATGTGCCATACAATGCCGACGGTTCGCTCAACCGCGAACTCTCGTTCAGCACAGCCAACCCGCTCTACGAAAAGCAACTCAACAGTTACATAAGCAGTCGCTCGGGCAGTTTCATCGACACGTTCCGTTTCCGCTGGAACATAATCCGCGACCTGCGATTCGAGGCGTCGGTCTCCTACACCCTCTCAAAGAGCGAGGGCGAAACCTTCTATTCCCCGCTCTCGCAACGCTTCAACAATACGGTCGATCCTGCGAAAAAGGGCAGTTTCGATATGTCGAACGGCACCTCGCACAACATCTCGGGCAACGCTTTCCTCGTCTATAACAAGGCTTGGAAACACAAGGGGGCGGAGTCCGACCTGCTGAGCATCACGGGCGGAATGAACATAGAATCGACCCGTTCCGAGACGCACTCCTTCTCCGCGCTCGGCATTCTCTCCGACAAACTCGACCACCCGTCGATGGCTGCGGGCTATGCCGAAAGCCGACCGGGAGGCAGCGAGGATCGGTCGCGAATGCTCGGTTTCTATCTCAATGCCAACTATATATGGCACAACCGCTATTTCGTTGATCTCTCGTTCCGCTACGAGGGTTCGTCCAAGTTCGGTGCCGACAACAAATTCGCGCCGTTCGGTTCGGTCGGTCTGGGTTGGAACATTCACAACGAGCGGTGGCTCCGCAATTCGATAGTATCGCTGCTGAAACTGCGCGCGAGCATAGGTTTCGTCGGAAATGCGGGATTCAGTCCCTATCAGGCGCAACTCTCCTACCGGTATTCGTCGTCGCTCCAATACAACGGCGGCATCGGCGCACTGCCCGTGTCGATGGTCAATCCGCACCTGAAATGGGAGCGCAGTCTCAAACGCAACCTCGGTATCGACTTCGGTCTGTGGCGCGACCGTCTGACGGGCAGCATCGACCTCTACTACGACACGACCAACAACCTGATAATGGACATCTCCAAGCCCTCGCACATAGGTTTCACGAGTGCCAAGGAGAATTTGGGCAAGATACGCAACAGCGGAGTGGAGTTGTCCCTGCGCGGCAATGCCGTTCAGAGCCGACGCACCAACCTCAACATATTCCTCAATATGAGCCACAACCGCAACCGCATAGTCTCCATAAGCAACTATCTCAAAAACAAAAACGCCGAGAACGAGGCAGGCTCCTCGTCATCGCTCCCCGCCGCATTCTACGAGGAGGGCGAGTCGATGACCGCGCTCAAAGTGATGCGCTCAGCAGGTATCAACCCCGCCAACGGCAAGGAGGTATTCATCGACCGCTTCGGCAATCCGACCTACACCTACGACTATCGCGACAAATATGTCGTCGGCGACACCACGCCGAAGGTGCAGGGTTCGTTCGGAGTGTCGTTCTCGTGGCGTTCGCTCGATATTTCGATGACATTCGCCTATCGGCTCGGCGCGACCATCTACAACCAGACGCTCGCCACAAAGGTCGAGGGCGCATCGCCGACCGAAAATGCCGACCGCCGCGTATTCTACGACCGTTGGAAAACTCCGGGCGACCACGCGCGCTACAAGAACATAGCCAATCGCGAGACCACTCCGCCGACCGACCGTTTCGTCGCAACGGAGTACGCGCTCGAAGGCTCGTCCATAAAAATATCCTACTCGTTGCCCGACTCGTTCTGCCGTCGCCTGCACCTGCGCCGCATACGGCTCTCGCTCTCGACGGGCGACGTGTTCAACATCTCGTCCATACGTCGCGAGCGCGGTCTGAACTATCCGTTTGCCCGCACATTCCAAGCCTCGCTCAACATAAACCTCTGATGATACGATGAAAAGGGCTAAACACATATTTACGATTATCGCGGCAGGCGCGATGCTCTGCGGGTGCAGTTACCTCGACATCGACACTCCGGGCATTGTCAATAAGAACAAGATGTTCGACGACGAGCAGGGCTTCATCGACGCGATGAACGGCGTCTATGCCTCGATGGCGGATGCTTCGCTCTACGGCGAATCGCTATCGTTCGGTTTTATCGACGAAATCGCCCAACTCTACTACAACGACTACGAGGCGAACGAGACGACGCTCACCAAGACCTACGACCTGCGCTACCGCGACGAGGACGTGCGCGAGCGAATCGACGCGATTTGGCACAAGGCATACAGCACCATCGCCGCCGCCAACAGCGTGTTGGACAACGTCGGCAAGCACTCGTTCCCTATTCTTCCGCGCATAGAGGGCGAAGCGTTGGCTGTCCGCGCGATGTTGCATTTCGATATGCTGCGCCTGTTCGCGCCCGACTTTTCGCGTCCCGACGAGACGGCGATTCCCTACGTCGAACATTTCTCGATAAATCCGACCAAGCGGAGTACCGTCCGCGAAACCTGCGAAAAGGTGCTGCGCGACCTGCACGCGGCCTACGACCTGCTCAAAGACGCCTCACCCGCCGCCGACCGCACTCCCGAGGAGCTGTATGTCTCGCAATATGCAGCCGCGGCACTTATAGCCCGCGTAGCGAACTGGGCAGGCGACAGCGCGACGGCAAAGGAGTACGCGCTAAAAGCCCTCGAAGGTTCATTCTCGCTCGTTCGCGAGGAGCAGGTCAAGAGCCTGTTTATGGGCTATACCGCCCGCACCGAGTGCCTGTTCGGGCTGCACGCGCCTAATATGTACCTCGACTCCCGTTCGAGGCTCTACCCTACGCGCCTTACCAACAACCTCAACATCGTGCGCGACAACTACCAAACCATTTTCCGCACCTCGACCTTTACCTCGACCAACAACGACTACCGCTACCAAGCCTATTTCACCCGCACCAAGTGGGTACACTCGGTAGTGCTGACCACCAAATTCTACGACAAGTATTACGACGAGGATCAAATCGTGCCGTCGGGACGCATTCCGGGACCGAACCTCGTGCGCCTGCCCGAATTGTACTACATCTTGGCTGAATCGACCTACGCGACCGACCGCACTGCCGCTCTCGGCTACTTGAACGAGGTCGTTACCGCCCGCGGGTTGCACCCGCTCGACGCTTCGGCGATAGATACGCCCGCGAAGTTCCGCGCCGAACTCGTAAACGAGATTACCAAGGAGTATTGGGGCGAAGGGCAGATATTTTTCGCCTACAAACGTTTCTCGCTGCCGATGGAGGGGTTGAACGGCAAGACGCACCCTGCCACCGATGCGACCTACATACTGCCGTTACCCGAGGACGAAAACGAATCGGGCATAAACTAAGCGAAGCGATGAAAAACATTTTCGTAAGATACATAATTCCGTTCGCGATGGCTCTTGCCGCCGTCGGCTGCAACTACAAGGAGAGTTTCTCGTACAAGGGCGACGAGTTGGTCGATTTCACCGCCGACTCGCTCTATTTCTCGTTCGGCAAGGAGCCGTTCGCGGTGCAGGATACGACGATGTTTATCGGCGTCGAGATTGTCGGCTCGCCCGCTCCGCACGACCGCCGCTACCACGTCCGCATCGACGCCGAGCAGACCACGGCTGTTGCCGACCTGCACTACGACGCATTCGAGACCGACCGCACGATGCCTGCCGAAGCCCTTTCGACCACCATTCCGATACGCATTCACCGCCTTGCGCTGGACGACGAGACGGTATATCGCCTGCGCTTGGAGATGGAGCCGACCGACGATTTCGGATTGGGTGTCGTCGAATACCGCAGCGTCATCATCTGTTTCACCAACCGCCTCGACTGTCCCGACTGGTGGAACGAACTCTCGCAGTGGCTGGGCGAATACAGCGTCCGCAAATACCAGAAATTCATCGAATTGTGGGGCAACCCGATAACGAGTGCCGACGTCAAGGAGAACAAATACGCCATACTGCGCACGTTCAAGGAGGTCAAAGCCTATTTCGAGGCTCACCCCGAATACGGCGAGCGGTTCCCCGACGTCGATTGGATCGTATAGGAAATTTATGTTTAATCAATTAAAAATAACAACATTATGAAAAAACTTTTCTTTCTTGCATTGACCGCCGCAATCGCCCTCTCGGCATTTGTCGGCTGTGAAAAGGAATCGGGCGAACCAGTTGCCGTTCCGCCGACCATCGAGGAGGTTACGGGCGTCGCAGACGCCTACACACTCGGCCTGCACGAGTATCTGGAA
The DNA here is from genome assembly GCA_963658625.1 of bacterium. Classification (GTDB taxonomy): domain Bacteria; phylum Bacteroidota; class Bacteroidia; order Bacteroidales; family Rikenellaceae; genus Alistipes. The sequence goes on along the minus strand of CAVKRC010000014.1, from coordinate 3,724 downwards.
ATCACGCCGAATGTCGTCCTCGACAACGACAACGAAGCGGGCGTGGAGTATGAGTGGAGTATCGACCAAACCATAGTCGGTACCGAAAAGACGCTCCGTTTCAAATGCGACGAACTGCTCAACGATGCCTACTGCTATTTCAAGGCAATCAGCGAGAACGGCGCGAAAATCGCGGAGTTTACACTTAATGTTACCTCGCCTTACAACAAGGGTCTGTTGCTGTTGAGCCAGACGAGCGAGGGTTCGATTCTGACTTTCAAGCGATTGGACATCATATCCACCCCTGCCAGCCCGTATGCCTTCAAGGATAACAACCCGACCATCGAACTGGGCAAGGAGGCTTTGTCGCTCTGCTGGCGCGGTGAGTGCCTCACATCGCCCGATGCAGCACTCCTTTCGGACGAGAACTATGAGGTTATCGTAGCAACGGGCAACCCTACGACTGTATATGCACTCAACACCAACGATATGAAGGTCAAGGCTTCTATCGCCTGCGATTTCACCCCGAGCGCAATCTACGCTCCTGCGGGTACACAGTCAGGTGTCGGACTTTGGGCAGGTGCGCTCTATTTTGTAGGCGACGGCAAGAACCACATTATGGCGAGCGACCGCTCGTTCGTTACCGCAACCGGTTCGGAAGCATTCCCTGACGGCGTATCGGTTGCCGATAAAATGGCGGTACTCGGACAGACCGACGACAGCGACTATTTGCAGGTCTATTTCGACAACAACAGCAAAAAGTTCCTCTACGTTACATCGTTGTACCTCAACGACACTGCTTTCTTGGGCGAGAAAGTTTGCGAAGGCGAGTTGATGAACCTTATGGCGTGCGACGGTATGTACTTCGACGATGCCAAACGTTACGATTCGGGAGCCGTAATGGCGATTACCGCCAACGGCAACAATGTAAAGGTTTATCGCACAAAAGCGGTTGTAGATTGGGAAACATACGAAGAAGCCGAATCGTTCATAAACGAAATCGACGCTACGGGACATATTCTGCCGACGTCGGCAACCGCAGTAAATCCGATTTCGCCTATACTCTACTACTCCAATGGCGGCAACATCTACCGTCTGAACTACGACAACGAGACGGGATTCGATGCCGAGCCTTACATCTCGCTGGGCGACAACTACACCGTAAAACAACTCGTATTCAACCCTTACGATTCGGCTACGCTCTACATCGCTGCCGAAAATGCCGACGAGGAGAGCGAGATGAAAGCGTCGCTCTTCATCTACGACGTATCGGACAAGACCGCAGCCAAGCAACTGTTTGCCGACGACCGCGTGGGCGGCACCGTCAAGCAACTCATCTACAAGGGCAACGGCAAGGAGTACCACGAGTTGGTCGAGGAGAAAACCTCCGCACTAAAACGTCTTTTCCGATAACGGTATGGCAGACAATGTAATCGAATGTCGGCATCTTACCCACCGCTACGGCGAACGGCTGATATACGACGACCTGAGTTTCGAGGTCCCGCGCGGGCGGGTTCTCGGACTCTTGGGCAAGAACGGCACGGGTAAGACCACGACGATAAACATTCTCAACGGCTATCTCGCACCGGCCGCAGGCGAATGCCTGATTTTCGGTGAGGATATACGCACAATGCAGGCGCAAACGCGCGCCCGCATTGCGCTGTTATTGGAGGGACACATCCAATATGCCTTTATGACCATTCGCGAGATAGAGCGGTTCTACTCGCAGTACTACCCGCGCTGGAACGGCAAGGCATATTACGATTTGATGGAACTCCTGCACGTCGCACCGGGGCAACGCCTCTCGCGTATGTCGTGCGGACAGCGGTCGCAGGTGGCTCTCGGGCTGATACTGGCGCAGAATGCCGATTTGATGATATTGGACGATTTCTCGATGGGCTTGGACCCGGGCTATCGCCGACTGTTCGTCGAGTACCTGCGCGACTACACCCGCGAACACGGCACGACGGTCTTTCTCACCTCGCACATCATACAGGATATGGAGCGGCTCATCGACGACTGCATCATCATGGATTACGGGCGCATACTCGTACAGATGCCCGTCGCCGAACTGCTCGACCGCTTCCGCCGCTACGAGTTCACGCTTGCCGAGGGAGAGCGACTGCCCGAGGCTCCCGAGTTCCGCCACCCGTCGCGCATCGGCGGCAATCGCGCCGAACTCTATTCGTTCGAACAACCGGAGAAAGTCGCCGAACTGCTGCGCGAGCGCGGTATCGCGTGCGACGACATGGCAGGCAAACGGCTCAATTTGGAGGACGCATTCATCGGTCTGACAGGCAAATACTAAACGGATATGAACAAGGCTATATTCTATAAAGAGCGCATCAAGATGCGCCGCATAATTCCGATAGCGACGCTCGTGTTCGCCGCATTCACCGCCTATGCGATTATCGCCGTATGGCGCAGGTACACTTACAGCGGTGCGGCAAGCGTATGGCTCGCCGTACTCGAACGGGGCGATGTGCTTTTCGGCTCGTTCCGCTATCTGCCCGCACTGCTCGGCGCGGCATTCGCCGTGGCGCAGTTCGTTCCCGAGATGGTGCAGAACCGCCTCAAACTGACGCTGCATCTGCCCGACAATCGCAACGCGATGTTGCTCGCCATGCTCGGCTACGGCTTGGCTTGGCTTGCAGGGCTGTTCGTCGTCCAAATCGCGATTATCGACCTTTGGCTCCGCCAGCCGCTCGCACCCGAATTGGTTCACGCGGTCGTTACGACCATGCTGCCGTGGTATGTCGCAGGCTTTGACGCCTATCTGTTCGGGGCGTGGATATGTCTCGAACCCACTTGGCGACGCCGCGGATTCGACGCGCTCGTCGCGGCGGGCGTCCTGCGTCTCTGCTTTTTGAACGATAGTCTTGCGGCAGGCAACGTCCTGCTCGCGTGGCTTGCGCTCGTATGCCTTTGCGCACTCTTTTTCCCGCTCCACTCGGTCGATAGGTTCCGACGCGGCTGCCAAGACTAAATAAGTAAAAATTATGAAAGCAATCAAAACCATAATCATCGCCCTCGCAACGCTGTTGCTTGCATGGGCATTGCCTTGGTGCTACGGCTTCCTCTTTTCGTCGCCACACGAGTCGCCGCTGACGCTGTACAGCCCCGTAACGCACGATTTCGCGACATTTTCGTTCGAGGGTCGCGACGACGTGGCAGGCTACGACCTCGCGGGCAACCCATACACCGAACGGCAGTTCGACAGCATTATGCCGACCGTCTATGCCCGCCAACTCGCGCAGGAGGGACGGCTGCCCGCCACAATCGACGGGCGCGAGGTCTGCGTGCAGTCAATCGAGCAGAGCAATTTCGTATTCCGCGCCCTGCCCAACGAGGAGAACCGTCCGCACATAGGGCTGTACCAACTCCTCAACGCCGCCTCGTGCCACAGCGGTCTCGGTATGCCCGACGACCTGTTCCGCACGACCGACGAGGGCATCGAATTTGTAAGTATGGAGCATAACGGCATTCTGCCGCGCAAGAGCGAACGCTATACCGCCCTGCTCAAAGACAACGGCTTCGCATTCCCTGCCCGCTGCATCGCAGGCAATGCGACGACGCACAAGCCCTACGACAACGGCTATCTGCTTATCGACAGCAACGGCAAGGCGTTTCAGATGAAACAGTTATGCCACGGTCGCCCGTTCGTTCGGCGCGTTGCAAGCCCCGATTCGCTGCGCTTCGTGCAGGCGTATGTTACCGAGTTTCCTGACCGCCGTTTCATAGGCTT
>CAVKRC010000013.1:0-48950 GCA_963658625.1 bacterium | reverse complement strand
GGAAATTGACGGAATACTTAATAGGAAAATACGATTTTTATAAGATAGTAAGTATAGATAAAGAACATACTACCCAAATTCAATCTTATAATCTACACGGGACACTAAACCAAAACAGTAAACAAAAGAACGCCACCGTTATTATTCCGACAGTAGCATTACCGACCAGAATTATTCATTTGGATTTTGTTCCGGGGAAATCGAATACGGTCGAATTATGTATGAATAACGGCTGGCAATTTTCATTCCGAATACACAATGCCGAGACATTCGTCGTTCCAAGTCTGAAATTCGACATTCAAATAGTTGGTATGCCGACTGCAATCATCACCATAAACTGCCACTGGAAAGAGTCATGTTAAAGTTAATCAGTCTTTTTTCTGGCGCAGGGGGATTGGATTTGGGATTTCATAAAGCTGGATTTAAGACAATAACAGCCAATGAAATTGACCCTAAAATTTGTCGCACATTTCGAGCGAATTTTCCTGATGTCCTTCTAATTGAAGGAGACATCAGAAAAGTTCCTTCTTCTGTATTTCCTAACAATGCAATAGGAATAATAGGTGGTCCTCCTTGCCAATCATGGAGCGAAGCCGGTTCGTTAAAAGGCATACAAGATGCCCGAGGACAATTATTCTACGAATACATACGAATTTTACGGGACAAGCAGCCCCTGTTTTTTGTGGCTGAAAATGTTTCCGGAATGTTAGCCAAACGTCATTCCGAAGCGGTTTCTGCATTTATGGAATTATTTGACGATGCCGGTTATGATGTAAATCTGAAAATGCTCAATGCTAACGATTACGATGTCCCGGAAGACAGAGACCGAGTATTCTTTATCGGATTTCGCAAAGATTTGAATATCCATAATTTCGAATACCCAAAGCCACAAAAGCACAAGCCTACATTACGAGAAAGCATTTGGAATTTGCAAGATTCCGCCATTCCTGCACTTGAACACAATCGCACAAATGGCAATTCCTGCAAAGTCCCAAATAACGAATATTTTACAGGAGCGTTTTCTCCGATATTTATGTCTCGAAATCGCGTTCGTTCATGGGACGAACCGGGATTTACAGTGCAAGCCAGCGGTCGCCAATGCCAGTTGCATCCGCAGGCTCCCAAAATGGTCAAGGTTGGTTTGAATAAACAGAAATTTGCAGATGGCTGCGAACACCTTTATCGTCGAATGACAGTCCGTGAAATTGCTCGCATACAAACGTTTCCAGACTCATTCAAATTTATTTATGACGATTTGGATTATGGCTACAAAATGATAGGAAATGCTGTGCCGGTAAATTTAGCATACCACATAGCCGTACAAATAAAAAACACACTACTTGCAAAAGGCATTACACAAGCCGAATAGCATTTTCTTATTTGCGCCATAACGATAAAAATTTTATTTATACGCACGTTTTTAATAAATTTGCACATTCGTATAAAATAGAAATAAAATTATATATGAAATTCAAGGAGTACAAAAATCTCGATTTGCCCAAATTGGCAGAGGAGGTATTGCACGAGTGGGACGCCGAGGACACTTTCCACAAGAGCATCTCCACGCGCGAGGGACACCCCACGTTCGTCTTTTACGAGGGTCCGCCGTCGGCAAACGGTATGCCGGGCATTCACCACGTTATGGCGCGTACAATCAAGGATATAATCTGCCGCTACAAGACGCAGTGCGGTTACGAGGTACATCGCAAGGCGGGTTGGGATACCCACGGTCTGCCAGTCGAGTTGGGCGTCGAGAAATCGCTCGGCATAACCAAGGAGGACATCGGCAAGAAAATTTCGGTCGAGGACTACAACCGCCGTTGCCGCGAGGACGTGATGAAATTCACGGGTGTATGGAGCCGCCTGACGCGCCAGATGGGTTATTGGGTCAATCTCGACGACCCGTATATCACCTACGACAACAAGTATATCGAGACGCTGTGGTATCTGCTCAAAAAACTGTACGAGAAAGGTCTCCTTTATAAGGGCTATACCATTCAGCCATATTCCCCTGCTGCGGGTACTGGTCTCTCGACACACGAGTTGAACCAGCCGGGTTGCTATCGCGATGTCAAGGATACGACCTGCACGGCGCAGTTCCGCATCGTGCGCGACGAGCGCAGCGAGTTCCTCTTCAAAGATGTGCAGGGCGACCTCTTCTTCCTCGCGTGGACGACCACGCCGTGGACGCTGCCGTCGAATACGGCGTTGTGCGTGGGTCCCAATATCGAATATGTGCGCGTAAAGTGCCGCAATCCATATACCGACATCGCCGAGACCATAGTTATGGCGAAAGACCTCGTCCCGACCTACTTCACCAAAAAGATGGAGGGAACGTTCGAAATCGGCACGGAGATTTACAAGGGTACCGACTTGGAGGGCATACGCTACGAACAACTCATTCCGTGGGTCAAGCCTATGGCGGAGTTGGGCGATGCGTTCCGCGTCATCGTCGGCGACTACGTTACCACCTCGGACGGTACGGGTATCGTCCACATCGCGCCTACGTTCGGTGCGGACGACGACCGCGTGGCTCGCGCCGCAGGCATCGCGCCGCTCTTTATGACCGACGCTGCGGGCAAGAACTACCCGATGGTCGATCGCAGCGGTCGCTTCTTCCGCTTGGAGGATTTGGACGCTGATTTCGTGCGCAAATACGTCGATGTCGAGGTTTACAAGCCTTGGGCGGGACGCTATGTGAAGAATGCCTACGACGATGCGTTGAAAGACAGCGACACGACGCTCGACATCGACATCTCGGTAACGCTCAAAGCCGAAAACAAGGTCTTCAAGATAGAGAAGCACACCCACTCCTACCCGCACTGCTGGCGTACCGACAAACCCGTATTATACTACCCGCTCGACTCGTGGTTCATCAAGACCACGGCTCTGCGCGACCGTATGATAGAACTCAACAAGACCATTCACTGGCAACCCGAATCGACAGGTTCGGGACGTTTCGGCAAGTGGCTCGAAGGATTGGTCGATTGGAACCTTTCGCGCTCGCGTTTCTGGGGAACGCCGCTGCCAATTTGGGCTACGGAAGACCACTCCGAACTCAAATGTATCGGTTCAATCGAGGAGTTGTTTGCCGAGATAGACAAGGCGATTGCCGCAGGCGTGATGAAGGAGAATCCTTACAAGACATTCCGCGTTGGCGATATGTCGAAAGAGAACTACTCGACCGCGCATATCGACCTGCACAAGCCATACGTCGATTCCATCGTCCTCGTCTCGTCAAAGGGCGAGCCGATGCGCCGCGAAAGCGACCTCATCGACGTTTGGTTCGACTCGGGCGCAATGCCTTATGCACAGTTGCACTACCCGTTCGAGAACGCCGACCGCTTCGACAAGGTATTCCCTGCCGATTTCGTCGCCGAGGGAGTCGATCAGACGCGCGGCTGGTTCTTCACGTTGCACGCCATAGCGACGATGCTGTTCGACAGCGTCGCATTCAAGAATATCATCTCCAACGGTTTGGTGTTGGACAAAAACGGCAACAAGATGTCCAAGCGACTGGGTAATGCCGTCGATCCGTTCGAGGTACTCGACCGCTACGGTGCCGATGCCACCCGCTGGTATATGATTACCAACTCGCAGCCGTGGGACAACCTCAAATTCGACGTCGAGGGCGTCGATGAGGTGCGCCGCAAATTCTTCGGCACGCTCTACAACACCTACTCGTTCTTCGCGCTCTACGCCAACATCGACGGCTTCACGGGCAAGGAGAAAGAGATACCCGTTTCGGAGCGTCCCGAAATCGACCGTTGGATTATCTCGTTGCTCAATACGCTCATCGACAATGTTACGACATCGCTCGAAAACTACGACCCTACGCCTGCGGCACGCGCCATACAGGATTTCGTGGGCGAGAATCTCTCGAACTGGTACGTTCGTCTGAACCGCAAGCGTTTCTGGGGTGGCGAGATGAATGCCGACAAGTTGGCGGCATATCAGACGCTCTACACCTGCCTCGAAACCGTATCGATGCTTGCCGCACCGTTCGCACCGTTCATCTCCGACCGCATATTCCGCGACCTGAACGCCATGAGCGGTCGCCACAGCGAGCAGTCGGTTCACCTCGCCTCGTTCCCGAAGAGCGACGCCTCGCTCAAAGACGAACGATTGGAGCAGATGATGTCGCTCGCACAGCGCGTATCGTCGATGGTGCTGGCTCTGCGTCGCAAAGTCAATATCAAGGTGCGTCAGCCGCTTACGAAGATTCTTATCCCCGTACTCGATCCGCAGACCGAACACCTTATCGAAAAGGTCGAGGGGCTGATTCGCAACGAGGTGAACGTAAAGGAGATTGAACTCATACACGACACCACGGGCGTTATCACCAAGCGCATCAAGCCTAACTTTAAGACACTCGGTCCTCGTTACGGCAAGTATATGAAACAGATTGCCGCACTGACAGCGACATTCTCGCAGGAGCGCATCGCCGAAATCGAGGCATCGGAGCAGACCGTTCTCGACTTGGGCGGCGAACAAATCGCTGTTACTCCTGCCGATTTCGAGATTACCTCGGAGGATATGCCGGGCTGGCTCGTAACGTCGGAGGGCAAACTTACAGTTGCACTCGACATCACCGTTACGCCCGAACTGCACCGCGAGGGTGTTGCGCGCGAACTCATCAACCGCATTCAGAATATCCGCAAGGATTCGGGCTTCGAGGTTACCGACAAAATCGTCGTCGAAATCGAGGCAAAGGATTCGGTCGCCGATGCCGTCGCCGAGTTCGGCAAATATATCGGCGGTCAGACGCTGGCAGTCGATGTCCACACCGCAACCGAGCCGCAGGGCGAATTCGTAGTGGATTCCGACGTAAACGACGAACCGCTGAAAATCGCCGTTACACGTATAAAACAGTAGCGCAGAGGATAGAAAAGAGACGTTGCGGCACAAAACCGCAACGCCTCTTTTTTGTAAAAAACTCCCGTCGGATTTGCAGGAATAACAAAAAATTGCTAACTTTACTATCCGATTACCGCACGGGTGGCACGAAAAATGTTCCGCCGACGGTACGAAATATAGGCAAGAGATACCCACAAAACTGTTTACAATTATGGCAGAGCAGGAGAAAAAGCGTTACAGCGACGCGGAATTGGCTGAATTCAAGGAGTTGATTCTCCGCAAACTCGAACAGGCGCGCAGCGACTACGAATCGTTGCGTCAGACCATCACGCATACGGGCGACAACGATACCGAGGACACCTCGCCGACATTCAAGGTGTTGGAGGAGGGTGCAACCACTCTCTCCAAGGAGGAGTGCGCACGTTTGGCATCGCACCAGATGAAATTCATCAAGAACCTCGAAATGGCACTCGTCCGCATCGAAAACAAGACCTACGGCATCTGCAAAACCACAGGCAAACTGATTCCGAAGGAGCGTCTTATGCGAGTACCTCACGCCACCGAGTGCATCGAGGCGAAAGAGAGCCGCAGATAACCAATCCCGCACCCAACCCTCGGCGAACAAGCAAGACAGACAACAGGTCTGCGTACCTGTTATGTTCATACAGTAGCGACAGCCGCCGATACGCAATTCGACGACTGTCGCTTTTTTTATAACCCGAAAACACTTAACACCACATTAATACACCAAAATCTATGAAAAACACATTCACAAAATTGTTGTGCGCCCTTCTGATTGCAGGCGCGAGCGCGATTTCGGTCGGTTGCAAAAAGGACAAAACTATCGACGTCCAACGCTTCCCTATTTCCGTAATCGAGGACGAGCACTACACGCTGACCGCCCCTGCCGATGCCGCCGCAGGCGACGAGGTATGCGTCGAGATCCGAACCACCGACTACAACTACCACATCGCCTCGGTCGCTGCCGAAGACCGATTGTGCCGACGCATCTCGGGCGACAATACCCAAGCCGTCTATTCGTTTACGATGCCCGCCTATCCCGTCAAGGTTTTCGCAACCGTTGCGCAGGATATACTGCCGATAGTTTACGACTGCGACGATTTGCTGTTCCGGGTAAACGGACCCGACGGTGCAGCCGAGGGCGAGACGGTCGAATTTACGGTAATGATGCGCAACAAACGCCATAAAGTCGATGCCGTCAATATCGACCCGGCTACCGTCTGCGAGCAAATCGCGGCGGACAGGGCTACGGGCAAATACACCTACCGCTTCACCATGCCCGCATCCATGGTCGTCATCTACTTCGAGACGAAACTCGCCGCCCGCGCCATAACCCTCGCGCCCGACGAACGCACCACAATCGAGATGCTCAACAGTTTCGATGCCGACACCGAGTCTGCCGACCGTACATACGAAGCATTCGAGAGCGACACCGTCCGCTTCCGTTGCGTTACCGAATACGGCTATACGGCAACCGCAAAAGTCCTCGCAAAGAGCGGTACGGAGATAGCAGTTGCAACTGAAAAGAACGAGGAGGGCAACTGCCTCGCATTCGTAATGCCCGACGAGGCAGTACGCATCGAAACCACTACCGATATGATGTACAGGAACAAGCCGTTCTTGGGCACATATAGGGGTTACTATATTCTCAACCCAGCCGGGACACATTCAGGAGAGTCTCTGACTCCCGATTCAATGAATATTACCCTGACACTCAACGCCGATGGTACATTCAGCACAAGTGGACGGAATAAAATATCCGGGCAATATTCTTTCAACGAATCGGACAATACCTTCACCTGCATAAACAACGATGAGAAACAAGGTGAATGGAACGTTGGCGGTCAGGTATTTTACAAATACGAGACGGCAGACTACAAGGAGTACGATGTCGTCAGCGTCCGTTTTTATATCGATGACTTAACCGAAAACAAGCCGTGTCAATTTATAGCCGCCAACGAGGATTTCTATTATTGCTGCATGCGTGGCACTTCCCGCAAATACTGGCTTATCGAGCAAGCCGACAACTACGACATGTATAAGTGCAAATGGCGAAGATATTTCCTTATGGCATGGACAACCGACGGACAATCGAGGGAATATCCGACGTACGTCGAAAGAGTCTCTTGCAGCGGTACGAGAGCATCCCTCAGCCCATATTCCATCTCCAATTATTTGAAAATTAACGTAGGTCCCGCAACGGAAGATGCCACCACATGGGACTACATCTGTCGTTTCAGTCGCGACAACACGGGATTGCCGTTCACTTTCACACTGCGCGGAGCCGAGGGCGGCTACTTTACCGAGCAGGGTGGCGGCTCGTTCCCGCGCATACGGTTGGACGGTTTCGACAAAATAGCATATGAAGGTGAAATGCCCGGTGTATCGACCGAATCCGGCAACTATACCATTGCCGACAATATACTGAACGTCAAATATATTTCCGGCAAATCGGCAACCTACCGCCTCGATATGACGGCACGAACATTCGAGGATATTACGGGCGAATAGGCGGCACCGTATTTGCCGTTACAAATAAATCGGGCGCAATCATTATTGCGCCCGATTTATTTTGTTGTGTCATTTTTTAAGCAAAAGTCTATTCGTATTCCGAAAAATTCATATATTTGCAGCAGGAATAGATAATATTGCATATCATTCACATCTTTCAAGGCGAGTTCCGCCACCGCAAAACCTCATAAAATAGATATAATCGATATAGGCATTTCAATTCGCCTATTCACAATATGCATATTTATTCTATTACAAATTGAAAGCATAAAATAAGAACAAGAAAACATTTTATAACAAAAACCGTAATAATATGAAGAAAATTTTTACAAGATTGCTTTGCGCACTTACACTTTTTACAGGGTTGGTTGCAACCGGTTGCAAAGACAGCAAAACCGATGATGCCTTGCGATTCGCCATCAACACCGTCTCGGGAGAGCAGTATGCCGTAACGACAGACAAAGATGCCGCCGTAGGCGACGAAGTGAAGGTTGCGGTCAAGGTAACCGACGCCTCCTATCACATAATAAACGTTGCCGCCAACTTGGAGTTCTGCAAAAAGATTTCGGGCGATGATGTCGATGCCGTATATTCGTTCATTATGCCTGCCGAAGATGTAACCATCACGGTCTATGTGGCGCACAACGCCTACGGAATTACCTACACCGAGAGTTCTGCGTTTGCCGTCGAGGGTCCGTCCACCGCTGCGGTGGAAGAGAAAGTCGAATTCACCGTAACCATGGCAAATGCAGCGCGAAAAATCACATCGGCAAAGGCGAACGACGTCGATTGCGAATTGATTTCGGTTGATGAATCGACCTCGCAATACAAATACGCATTCACCATGCCTGCGGCTAATGTCGTCGTTACACTGGAAGCAGGTCTCGACCGCCACATCATCACACCGAAGCAGGGCGAGCACTCCGTACTGACCATGCTCAACTGCTGCGACAACTGGGACGCACAGCCCAAAGACCGCATATTCGACGAGGTTGTCGGCAAGCCCGTCAAATTCCTCTACTCCGCCGAATTGGGTTACACGGCAGCGATTAAGGCTACCTCGGCGAGTGGCGAAAATTTGGAAATCACATACGACGACAAAGACCCCGATTTCGGCGAATGCTGGACATGCTTTATGCCCGACGAGGATATAACCATCGAGACCACGGCAACCGAAAAAACCGATTACAAAGGAAAGGCATTCGTAGGTACATATAAGGGCTACGAGGTGAAAGTCGCCGACGGACAACTGTTCAGCGCAAACGAGCCCGTCATCAACTTTACGCTCAACTACAACACATCGTTCTATATCAATACGACCGACGCCAATGCGTTCGATTTCGATGGTTGCTACTCGTTCGACGAGGCTCACAACCGCTTTGCCTACATACACGAATACAGCGACGACGGCTATGGTCGTGCCGACTACGGATTGAGCGGACAATGGTTCGACAACGGCGATGTGTTTGCATATACGAATGACCTGCAATCCGACAAGCCGGAGAATATGAAATTCTATTTCGCTTCGACCGCCGATTTCGACTATGCCTGCGCAGCCGGCGACACATACGGTATGCGTTTTCTTGTCGAACTGACGCGAAACGGTGCCAAATCGTGGTATTTCATAAAGAAACAGGAGTTGGCGACTACGCCTGTCTCCCTGCAATTCACAAGTGGCACTTCGATTGCCGAGGCTTCGAGCGCATTTATTCTCGACGGCAACGATGCATTCTATCGTTACGACCATATTGCAGGCAGTGCGCCCGTATTCACCGCGCGCGGCACGGAATTCGGTTCATACGCATCGCAGGACAGCGCATCGCAACCTGCACTCGTTCTCGACGGATTCGGCAATGCGAAATACGGCGAGGAGGACGGCACCTATACCATAGAGGGCAACCTGCTGACCTTTGTTTCGGGGGGGGATACACGCACATTCCTGCTCGACAAGTCGGCAAAGACCTATTCCGAGGTTCGCAACGACGAATGGGACGGTCCTAAATCGTTCGTATTGGAGAGTGCAAACGGAGGCGTGTACGATGGCGCAGCCTGCGCAGTCAAAGTAAGTCTTACGCTCGACAGCGATTTCGAAGGCAAAGAGAATAAAGGATTGGCAAAATTCGTTGTCGATTTGGGCGAAAAGGCGGGAGCCATTGCATGCACGCCGTCATACGCCTACAACGCGATAACGCACAAACTCACGCTGTCCGACATATTGGTCGGCACGGCATCGGGACGTTCCGAGCGCATCAACATCACGCTCTCGGTTGCCGACGACCAAAAGTCGCTTACCTGCACCGACGAAATCGTGCTCCGTGCAACATCTGGCGGCGACACGCGCTATTTCAATTTCAAAGACCAAACCCTGACCGAGTTCGTGCCTGCGGCAGCCGACTGGGACGGCGAAACCGACTTCCGCAAGAGCGTCAATCCGAAATTTGACGGTAGCAACACTTTCGGCATGATGGCTGTAAAACTCAATTCCGACAAAAACAATACGGAGTCCAAAGGTTCGGCATGGGTATATTTGCAAGCGATAGACCCTAGTTCTTATCAATATGTATTCTACTTTAACTGCACGGCATCGTACACATTCGACGACAGTGCCAAAACGCTGACCGTCTCCGATATCGAGGTCGGCACGGCAGACGGCACAGGCACGGAGAAGGTTTCCGTAACGTTCAACTACAACGATGCAAAGAGCGAAATCACCTACACGGGCGACGCAATACTCCGCGCAACCGAACATGGCGACACCCGCTTCCTGACGCTCGACGGCACTACTCTTCCTGCCTATTAGCATAGCGCGGAGACACTCCGCCCTAACGAAAACCGGTGCAATCCTTTATATGGATTGCACCGGTTTATTTTAGCGACACCGATTATTACATTATTCAATATAAAATCGGAATTTAAGGCGATGGCTGCAACGCTATTGCATAAAGCCCGGAGGGAGTATACTCGACGTATATGACCTTCGGGCTTTGTGCATACTAAGGAAGCAGGCGCGACTTAAAAACGATTTTATAAGGATAGCCTTAAAATAAAAAATGAGGTCTTCGGAGGTTTTCGACCCCGAGAGAGCACCTCCCGCGAGTCTTAGCGACCAGATGTCGCAACCTTCCGATTTCCTCAACCAACCTAAAACTACTAACCTAAATGAACCTTAAAACTTCGAGTGCAAAGATAAGGCGGATTTCGATACCGTGCAAGTTTTTTATTAAAAATTTTCAATAAAATTTTCAGAAATTTTATCAATCGCATATAATATGCTAATTACCAACGATTTGAAAATAATAAAATTTTTACAGAATTTTGGAGCGACAAGGGTTTGAGGCAAACGATTCGAACAGATTGCGGACAATGCGAAAACAATAGTGCAATAAAATTCGGGCAGACAATTATGAAATCGGCAGATTTTTTGTTATCTTTGAGGTAGAGATGTTCGAGGAGTTTATAGAATACGTCGAAGCCGAACGGAGATATTCGCCGCTGACAGTTCGCAACTATCGTCGCGATGTGGAGAATTTCGCGACGTGGTGTTGCAAGCGGGCAGGTATTGCGGTCGATGAGTTCGAGCCCGAACGGGTTACGGTCGATGATGTGAGGGAGTGGATTTTGCACCGTGTGGAGCAGGACGAGATAAAACCCGCGTCGATGAATCGCGAATTGTCGTCGTTGAAGAGTTATTTCCGCTTCCTGCGCAAACGCGGCAAGATGGAACACGATATTTTCAAACGCATATCGTCGCTCAAAACGCCGCACCGATTGCCGACATTCGTCCCCGAGACGCGAATGGAGACCGTACTCGACAATGTGCGCGAGCAGAGCGCGAGCCACGATTTCCGCGAACAGCGCAACGCACTTATAGTGGCATTGCTGTACAGTTGCGGCATACGTCTTGCGGAGTTGTGCGGCATACGCTCCACCGACTTCACCGACGGATACTCCACGCTCAAAGTGCGCGGCAAGGGCGACAAGGAGCGCGTGATTCCGATTCTGCCCGAGGTGGCGCGACGTATTGCCGAATACATTGCCACGGCAAACGATGCGGGCATAATATCGGGCACCGATTTTCCGTTGATATTTACGGAACGGAGCATAGAACAGGACAAACCGATTTCGCGCTCCTCCGTGCAGCGGATTGTCGAGAAGGAGTTGCAGGAAGCGAATGTTCAGGGGCGCAAAAGTCCCCACGTTCTGCGACACACTTTCGCAACGCACCTGCTCAACCGCGATGCCGATATGCGCGACATACAGGAGTTGATGGGACACTCGTCGCTCAAAACGACGCAGAACTACACCCACAACAGCATCACGCAGTTGCAGCGTGCATACGCCAAGGCGCACCCGCACAACGGGAGGAAAAGGACAGATGAATAAAAAATTGGTCGTGTATCGACCGCTAACCATAAAATTCAAATACTATGGACGTTAAGATTCAATCAGTGAAATTCGACGCAGGCAAACAGTTGCTCGAATTTGTGGAGAAAAAGATGTCGCGTTTGGAACGCTTTGCAGACCGCCCTACGGGTGTAGATGTAACATTGCGCCTCGACAAGGACAGCGAAAAGGGGAACAAGGTCGCTTCGGTGGCTTTGCACGTTCCCGGTGGCGACATAGTTACCGAACAGCGCGCCAAGACCTTCGAGGAGGCAGTCGATACTGCACTCGACGCGCTCAAACGCCAAATCGAAAAACGCAAGGACAAATAATTCAGTGGCTAGCGGCTAGTGATTAGTGGCTGGTTTTAAGAAAGGGAACGGGCTGGTTTCACACCAGCCCGTTCCTATTTTGCTCCATATTTTAATGCTCTATTTCGGCGACCGTTGCACCGACAAACCGAATCAAATCGGGCGGAGCGATACGGAGTTGCAACCCGCGCACGCCCGCACTGACATAGATATAGTCATACGCCTCGCACGTCGAATCGAAAAAGGTCGGAAACGGCTTTTTCATACCTACGGGCGAGCAACCGCCGCGAATATAGCCCGTTACGCCGAGCAAATCCTTCATCGGAATCAGGTCGGCACTCTTGTTTCCCGACACACGCGCCGCCGCTTTCAAATCGACCTCCTTGCCGCCCTGCACCATGCAGACGAAATACCCCGTGCGGTCGCCACGCAGTACCAACGTCTTATATACGCGCTCGATAGGCTCGCCGAGCGAAGCGGCGACATGAGCGGCTGCAAGGTCATTCTCATCTACCTCGTAGGGTATGAGTTCGTATCGTATGCCCGCCTTATCGAGCAGTCGGGCAGCATTGGTCTTTTCCGTTTTGGAGGCGTGTTTTGCCATTTTCTCAATCGTTTTGAACCTTGCGACGCCAGTTGAGCAGCGGCAACAGGAACGAAATCACCGAAGCCGCAATCCAGAAGATTGCCGCCTGCGAAAAGTCGTAGTGTTTTACCGTCTCGCCGAGTTCGTTCACCGTCTCTGTAATGTTGTTGTTGATAAGGTATCCGCTAACGACCTCCTGCAACGCGGCTGCGGCATAACTCGCCATACCCACGATGCCGAGCGCGGCACCCGTAGCCTTGCGCGGAACTATATCGACCGCCATCAATCCGCCGAGGAAGCAAATCAGCACGCCGATTGCGATGCCGAACAGCACCATACTTACTATATTGACGGTATAGGAGTTGCCGCCATATATAAACAAGGCGTATGCCACCGAGAGCAGTATGCCCGACATCAGCGCAGGCACATTGCGATTGCCCTTGAAAAGCACGTCGGACAGCCACCCCGACAGCACGGTACCGAAAATACCGAGCAGGGCGTTGATGGAGATGATGAACGTCGCCTCACCCATCTCGAAGCCCTTTGCCTCTTGCAGGAACAGCACGCCCCAACTGTTGAGCGAATAGCGGCTTACATACATAAATGCCGAAGCGGCGGCAAGCACCCATACGGCAGGCGAACGCAACACCTGTCGCTGAATCTCTTTCGTGGATTCTCCATTTTTTGGAGCCTCCTTGCTCTCATGCGACAGCACCTCGATAGCAGGCAGACCTTTGCTCTCGGGCGTGTCGTGCAGGAAAAACAGCACGATTAAAACGCCTATCGCGCCTGCAATCGCCGAGCCGAAAAAGCCCCACTGCCAACCTGCCAGTGCGACCACCTGCCCGACGAATACGAACGAGAACCACTCGCCGAGGTTGTGGCTCGCCGAGAAGAAGCCGTAGAACGTACCGCGGCGCGAGAGCGGGAACCAACGCGAGAGCGAGATGATTGCCGGCGGCGCACCCATCGACTGCGCCCAGCCGTTCACGCCCCACATTATCGCGAATACGACGAACATAACCGATGTGGTTATCGCCGTAAGTCCCGACGCCAAGCCGAAAACGCCCATTATTAAGTTGGCGAGCGTCGAGATGATAAGTCCCGTCGCCATAAATTTCTTGATGTTGCAGTAGTCGGCTATAAAACCGTTCACGAATTTGCCGACGGCATATGCGATAAGCAGAGCCGAACCGATATAGCCGAGTTGCGTGGCATCGAGTATGCCGTTGTCGAGAATCGGTTTTTTCATAACGTTCAGACTCGTGCGGCATACATAGTAGAGGCTGTAACCAAGCGTGGCGGCTATAAACGACTGGAATGCCAAAGAGTGGTAGTAACGTTGTCCCTCCTTGGTCGATGCATCGACTTTCGTTGCCGATGGCTCGCTGATGGCGTAAAAACGCCCTATTTTCGAGAATATACCCATGATTATTTCAACGTATGGCGTCCCTTTTTATTAAGATATGCGATAAGCATTGCAGGGCGGTCGGTCTGAATCATCGTCGCGCCCATTTTCAGCACCTTGCCGTAAACCGCCTCCTCGTTCTTGACGGCGCGGTCGTCCTCGTAACCGTGTTTCTCACCACCGCAGAGCGAATCCCACAGCGTATTTATCCACAGGCGCGCACCCGATGCAAGCACACGGTCGAACTGCTTTTGCTCACCTTTGAGCGTGCCGTCCCAGCACATCTCGTATGCCAGCGGGTGCAGGTCGCTCGCAAGATAGTCGTCGAACAACTTGCTGTGCTTTTCCCACTTTTTCGCCGTATAGTTTATAATCGGCATATAAATCATATTGTGCTCGTGGCGGGCAAGCGTAGCCGCGATTTTTGCAGGAGCCTTCTTGTCTTTGATGATTACCTGCTCGACCATATTGCGCTCTTCGAGCATCGGCAGTATCTGATCGTAGTAGTCGTAACCCTTATCGATGTTAATCATGGCACGGTTACGGCACACATCGAGAGCCTCGGCAAGCGTAGGCATGTGGTATTTCGGCATCTTGATACCGTGTCCCGAACGCAGGCAGCAACGACGAATCGAGTCGTATGTGATTTCGGCGATTTTGCCCTTGCCGCTTGTGGTGCGGTTGATGGTCTTGTCGTGGCAGAGCACCAGCACGCCGTCAGCAGTGCGGTGAATGTCCATTTCGATAATATCGACACCCATTTCGATAGCCGAATTGATGGCTTCCAACGAATTTTCGGGATAGTTGCGCCAGTCGCCGCGATGCGAAATGACCGCTACATAATCTGATTTGGGATTGCGCAATTCGCGCAGGATACGCTCGGCACGATTCTGCGCCAAAGTCGTAAACGCCGCTGCAAGGCAGAGCGAAAGAATCAAAAATTTTTTCATCGGTTTTGAGTTTTAGTGCGACGCTTTTGCGTCGCCGAACAGCAAAGGTAGCGTTTTTTAGCCGAAAACAAAAATCGGCGATAATGGTCTCCTCTCTTTTTCGGATATTTTTATAACTTTGTACAGACAACCGAACATGAAACTATCCGAAAAACGATGAAACCTATAAACAAAACACTATGCGGACTCTCTTTGCTTGCGCCGCTCGCCGTGGCGCAAAATGCCGATGCAAAACAGCGTCCCAACATTCTTTTCTTCCTTGTCGATGACTTCGGCTGGACCGAGACATCGCTCGCTTTCGGCGAGCAGGCATACCCCAACAACCTGCGCTTCCACACTCCGAATATGGAACGTCTGGCGAAAATGGGCGTGATGATGACCAATGCCTACGCCTGCCCCGTATCGACGCCTACGCGCACGAGCCTTATGACGGGAATGAATGCGGCACACACGGGCATTACCTCGTTCTGTTCGCTATGCAAAGATATGCCGTCGGACGCAATCGGCGGATTTCCCGGCTCGACCAACGAAAATTTGAGCGATACTTTCGCCAATCCCGAATGGAATCACAACGGGCTCTGCCCTATCGACCTCCAAGGCGAAAGCGACATCTACTCTCTCAACTATACCGAGTATGCCACGCCGCTACCCGAACTGCTCCGCAAAGCGGGCTACCACACCATTCACGTCGGCAAGGCGCACTGGGCACCTACGGGAACACCCGGTTCCAACCCCTACACCATGGGCTTTGTCGTCAATATCGCAGGTTCGGGCAACGGACACCCCAAAAGTTATCTGCCCGAGGAGAATTTCGGCAACCTGCCCAACAAGGGCGATTACAGTTCGGTGCAGAATATGTCGCAGTACTACGGCACCAAAGTCCATCTGACCGAGGCTTTGACGCGAATGGCTCTGCGCACGCTCGAACACCCGATAGAACGACACATTCCGTTCTTCCTCTACCTTTCGCACCACGCCACCCATACGCCCGTGCAGAGCGACCCGCGTTTCGTGCAGAAATACCGCGACGCAGGCTTGGACGAGGGTGCAGCGCGCTATGCCTCGATGGTCGAGGGTATGGACAAGAGTCTCGGCGACGTGCTCGATTTCTTGGAGGAGAAAGGTATTGCCGACAACACGATAATCGTTTTCTACTCCGACAACGGCGGTTTCAGCATCGGTGCCGAAAAGGGCGGTGCACCGCACACGCAAAACGACCCGCTGCGCGAGGGCAAAGGCTCGTGCTACGAGGGCGGTATCCGAGTACCGCTGATGTTCTGCTGGCACGACAAAATCAGCGCAGGAACGCGAATCAATACTCCCGTATCCACCGAGGATTTATTCCCTACACTGCTCGAACTGGCAGGCGTGAAGCACTACGAGACCGACCAGACCATCGACGGCGAGAGCCTTGTCCGCCTTGTTACGGACGGCTCGAAAGCAGTCGAAAAGGCGATGAAACGCGGCGAAATCAAGACGCAGAAAGAGGCTAACGCATACATTCTGCCGAAGTCGGTTACAGGTATCGACCCCGAGCGCGAACTCGTTTTCCACTATCCTCACCAGTACCGTTACGAGGATCAGGACGACATCGACTTTTTGAGTGCAATCCGCAAGGGCGACTGGAAACTCGTCTATCGTATGCACACCTCATCGCTCGAACTCTATAATCTGCGCGAGGACATCGGCGAACAAAACGACCTCGCCGCAAAATATCCCGAGCGCGTAACCGAAATGGCGAAATCGCTCGGCAACAAACTGCGCGAGTGGAATGCACCTATGCCGACCGTCCGCACCACGGGCAAAAAGGTCGCGATGCCCGACGAATTGTAACAATACATAAACCAATTATAAAATTATGAAACCGATAAACAAAACACTCTGCGGACTCTCTTTGCTCGCGCCGCTCGCCGTGGCGCAAAATGCCGATGCAAAGCAGCGTCCCAACATTCTTTTCTTTTTGGTAGATGATTTCGGCTGGACCGAGACATCGCTTCCGTTCGGCGAGGAGGCCTATCCCAACAATCTGCGCTTCCACACTCCTAATATGGAGCGTCTTGCGAAAATGGGCGTGATGATGACCAACGCCTATGCCTGCTCCGTTTCGACGCCTACGCGCACCTGCCTTATGACGGGTATGAACTCGGCGCACATGGGTATCACATCGTTCATTTCGCTCTACAAGGACATCGTTCCCGATGCCATCGGCGGACACCCGGGAGCAACGAACGAGAACCTCAACGACATTTTCGCCCACCCCGAGTGGAACCACAACGCACTGTGTCCGATTTCGCTCAAAGGCGAGGCGGACGTCTATGGTCTGAACCATACCTTGTATGCCACTCCGCTGCCCGAGTTGCTCCGCGATGCGGGCTACCACACCATTCACGTCGGCAAGGCGCACTGGGGACCTGCGGGTACTCCGGGTTCCAACCCTTACACCATGGGCTTCGTGGTCAATATCGCGGGTTCGAGCAACGGACACCCCAAGAGTTATCTGCCCGAGGACAATTTCGGCAATCTCCCTTACAAGGGCGACTACGGCTCGGTACAGAATATGTCGCAATACTACGGCACCGAAGTCCATCTGACCGAGGCGATGACCCGTATGGCACTGCGCACGCTCGAACACCCGATAAAGCAACACATTCCGTTCTTCCTCTACTTCTCGCACTACTCCAACCACACGCCTATTCAGCGCGACAAACGTTTTGCGCAGAAATATATAGATATGGGTATGGACGAAGGGCAGGCTCGCTACGCCTCGATGGTCGAGGGTATGGACAAGAGCCTCGGCGACGTACTCGATTTCTTGGAGGAGAAGGGCATTGCCGACAATACCATTATAATTTTCTACTCCGACAACGGCGGACATAGCGTCGGCGGCGAGAAGGGCGGCGAACTCCACACCCAGAACCTGCCGTTGCGCGAGGGCAAAGGTTCGGTTTATGAGGGCGGTATCCGCGTACCGATGATGTTCTGCTGGCGCGGGAAAATCAGCGCGGGCACTCGAATCAATACTCCCGTATCGACCGAAGACATCTTCCCGACATTGCTCGAACTGGCAGGCGTGAAGCACTACGAGACCGACCAGACCATCGACGGCGAGAGCATCGTGCGTCTGGTAACGGACGGTTCGAAGGCTGTCGAAAAGGCGATGAAGCGCGGCGAAATCAAGACGCAGAAAGAGGCTAATGCCTACGTTCTGCCGAAGTCGGTTACGGGCATCGACCCCGAGCGCGAACTCGTTTTCCATTACCCGCACCAACTCCGTTTCGAGGATCAGGACGACATCGACTTCCTGAGTGCAATCCGCAAGGGCGACTGGAAACTCGTCTATCGTATGCACACGTCGGAACTCGAACTCTACAACCTGCGCGAGGACATCGGCGAGCACAACAACGTAGCAGCCAAGTATCCCGAGCGTGTGGCAGAGATGGCGAAGTCGCTCGGCACCAAACTCCGCAACTGGAATGCGCCGATGCCGACCGTCCGCGCCACAGGCAAAAAAGTCGCGATGCCCGACGAACTTTAACGGACGACAGACTCTGTAACAAAACGGCGGAGTGGTATAGCAACCACCCCGCCGTTGTTTTGTCGCGGTCGGACTATTCTCTCCCGCCCCCGAGAGCCTGATAGAGATTCACCGCGCCCTGCAATTCGGCAAAGCGATTGGCTATCAAATCGAGTTGCGCCCCGAGCAGAGCCTGACGCGCCACTATCACTTCGAGATATGTCGCCGTGCCGTGCTGCATAAGCAACCGCGTACTCTCGACCGCCGACGAGAGAGCCTCGACCTTCTGCTCGCACAACGTGCGGTTGGCGCGCGCCGTCTGACACGACGCCATCGCATTGTTCACTTCGTTGCCCGCATTGAGCACCGTCTGACGGAATTGCAGTTGCGCCTCCTCCTGCTGTGCCTTGGCTATTTTCAGCCTTGCCCGTAACGCGCCGTTCTGAAATATCGGTTGCAGGAGCGACGCGGCAGCCGACAGCAACAGTTTGCCGGGATTGACTATCGCCACACCCGCGCTGTTGGTCCACCCTGCGCTACCCGAGAGCGAAATCGACGGATAGAGTGCCGCCCGTGCCGCATTGGTCGCATAGAATGCCTGCACCAATGTTTTTTCGGCATACTCCACATCGGGACGCGCCGACAGCAACTGCACAGGCACGCCCGTATGCAATTCGGCAGGCATCTGCTGCCCGTCGAGCGTCGAGCATTCTATATGCGCAGGCGTCTGCCCCAATATCGCCGACAGCGAATTTTCGACCGTAAAAATCTGGTCGCGCAATTCGAGCACGGACGACTGCACGGCATAATAATTCGCCTCGTACTGGCGCACGGCGGCTTCGGTAGCCATTCCCGCCTCTTTCATAAGGCGCATGGTCTCCACACCCTCGCGCCAACTCTCCGCCGTCTGCTCCGACACGGCAAGTTGCGCATCGAGCATAAGCAGCGTATAATAGGTATTAGCCACACTCGCAATCACCCGCGAACGCACAGCCTGATGATATGCCCGACTGCCCTCGACCGCAGCCCGCGCCTGACGTTTGGCATTGGTCAGTTTGCCGAACAAATCCACCTGCCAACTCGCCGTAATCGGCACGTTGTATGTCCACGCCGCCTTCGAGTTGTCGAAACTGCTCACCGCACCGTTCGGTGCAAAGGCGAACGACGGGACGTATGCCAATCGCGCCGCTTTGAGCGAAGCCTCCGCCTCATCTACCCGCAGACGCGCCACGCGCAGGTCGGTGTTGCTCACCAACGCCGAGTCGATAAGCCGTTGCAGACACTCGTCCGTAAAGACCTCGCGCCATTCGGTCGCCCCGAAGTTGCGCGTCGAATCCGCCGCTTCCGCCGCCTCGCCGCGGAATACGTTTTCGGCAGTCGTGTCGATGCCGTCGGGACGCTCATATTTGTTGTAGATACCGCAACCGCCGAACGCAAGGACGGCAACGGCACACAGAATTATCTTTCTCATATTACTCGTTCTCCTTTCTCAAATTTTCAATCTCCAAGCGACGCGCCTCGTCAGCCCGCTTCATCTCGGGACGTTTGAAATGCTCCTGTATGCGCTGGAACACAACGAACAGCACCGGCACAATGAACAACAGCGCAAGCGTTCCGACTAACATACCGCCCACGGCACCCGTACCGAGCGAACGGTTACCGTTAGCCCCGACACCTGTCGAGAACATCAACGGCAACATACCGAATACCATCGTCAGTGCCGTCATCAATATAGGGCGCAGACGCTCCTTTGCGGCGGTAAATGCCGCCTCCTCGATGCTCATTCCGCAGCGACGACCGACCGAAGCGTACTGCGTAATCAGAATCGCCGTTTTAGCCAACAGACCGATAAGCATAATCAATCCCGTTTGCAGATAGATATTGTTCTCCAAACCTGCGATTTGCGCAAACAGGAAACTGCCAGCCAAGCCGAACGGCACGGACAACAGCACCGCGAACGGCACGAAGAGGCTCTCGTACAGCGACGCGAGAATGATGTAAACCAACACGATGATTACCATGAATATGAACACCGTATTGCTCGACGACTGCGCCTCCTCGCGCGAGATGCCCGCGAACTCGAATCCGTATCCACGCGGCAATACCTGCGCCGCTGTCTCCTCTATGGCGTGAATTGCATCGCCCGACGAATAGCCCTCGGCAGCGTTGCCGCTGATTAAGATGCTGTTGTAGAGATTGAACCGCGCAAGCGACTCCGTTCCGTAGGTTTTGGTCAGCGTGGCGAACTCGCTCGCAGGCGACATACCCGCCGCCGTGCGCACGAATATATTGTCGAGCGACGGCACGTCCATACGATACTGCGGTGCTGCCTCCGTTACGACGTAATATACCTTCGTGAAGCGGTTGAACTGCGACGCATACACACCGCCGTAGTAGCCGCCTATCACGCCCAACACCTCGCTCGGCGACACGCCCGCACGCTTGCAGCGCGCCGCATCGACATCGACGCGGTATTGCGGATAGCGCGAAGCGAATGTCGTGTAAGCCATCGCAATCTCGGGGCGGGCGTTGAGTGCGCCTACAAACTGCCCTGCAACCTGCTCCAACGCCGTTATGCCGTTGCCAGCGCGGTCTTGCAGGTGTACCTCGAAACCGTTGCTGTTACCGTAACCCATAATCATAGGCGGTGCAAAGGCGAATGCCGTGGCGTTGTGTACCTCGTGCAATGCGCCATTGAGCCGCTCGACAACGACATCGGCACGGTGTTCCGCTCCCGAACGCTCGTCCCAAGGCTTCAATTTGACGACGAACATTCCGAACGATGTACCGATACCCGAAATCATACTGTAACCTGCCGTCCGCGTATATGACTCCACCTCGGGGAAAGTCTTTACCCTCTCCTCTATTTCGCCCATAACCTTTTGGGTCTGCGAGAGCGACGAACCCGGAGCCGCAGCCACATCTATAAATACGGCACCCGTATCCTCATCAGGTATAAAGCCCGTCTTGGTGGTCTTCATCAATACGCCCAATGCCGCCAATGCCACAACGACGCACGCGCCCGCCAACCACTTATGGGCGATAAAGTAGCGCACACCGCCGATATAGCGTTTGAGCGACGCGGAATATGCGACCGAATACGCCTTGCGCACCCGTCCGAGCAATGTCTTTTCAGCCTCGGGCGAGTTATCGACAGGGCGCATAAGCACGGCGCACAGAGCAGGACACATCGTCAGCGAATTGACCGCCGAGATACCGACCGCCACCGCCATTGTCAGACCGAACTGCGTGTAGAATATACCCGTCGTACCGCCCATAAACGCCACAGGGATAAACACCGCCATAAATACGAACGTACACGAAACGACCGCCGCCGTAACGTCCTTCATACCGTCGCGCGTGGCGAGCATCGGCGACTTGTAACCCGCATCGAACTTGCTCTGCACCGCCTCGACGACCACTATGGAGTTATCGACCACAGTACCGATGACAAGCACCAACGCGAACAATGTCAGCAAATTGACGCTGTAACCCGCCACAGCCAAGAATATGAACGTACCCACGAGCGACACCACGGTCGAAAGCACCGGTATGAGCGTCGCACGGTAGTCCTGCAAGAAGAAGAACACCACGAGCGTAACCAGCACGATGGCTTCCAACAGCGTCCACAGTACGTTGCGAATCGACGCATAGAGGAAGTCGTTGGAACTGAACATTATGCGCACGTCCATACCCTCGGGCATCGACTCCTTCGCCTTGTCGAGATATGCGTTTATATCCTCGATAATCTGCGTCGCGTTCGAACCTGCCATCTGGAACACCATACAGGTCGTGCTCGGGCAACCGTTGGCACTCTCGCCGAACTCGTAATTCAATCGTCCCAACTCCACATCGGCGACATCGCGCAGGCGCAACACCTCGCCGTCTGCGGTCGAGGCGATGACAATGTTGCCGAACTCCTCGGGACGCTCCAAACGACCGCGGTATTTCATTGTATATTTGAACGGCTGTTCCGAATTTTCGCCTATGGCACCCGTCGCAGCCTCGATATTCTGCTCGGCAAGCGCGGCATTTATGTCGTTCGGCACCAAGCCGTACTGCGCCATCACATCGGGTTTGAGCCATATACGCATACTGTAATCGGCTCCGTACGAAACGATGTTGCCCACGCCCTTGATACGCAACAGTTCGGGTTGCATATTGATTTTCACATAGTTCGCCAAGAACTGCTCGTCGAATCTGCCGTCGGGTGAACATACCGCAAAGATTTCGAGCATACTCGGCTGCTGCTTCTGCGTGGTTACACCGTATTGGATAACCTCGGTCGGCAACAGGCTCGTCGCTTTGGACACGCGGTTCTGCACATTCACAGCCGCCATATCGGGGTCGGTACCCTGACGGAAATAGACGTAAATCTCCGCCATACCGTTGTTCGAGGCGGACGAGGTCATATAGAGCATATTCTCCACGCCGTTGATGCTCTGTTCGAGCGGCGCGATAACGCTCTTCTGCACAGCCTCGGCACTCGCTCCGGGGTAGGTGGTCGATACGAGCACCGTCGGCGGTGCGATGTCTGGATACTGCTCGACAGGCAGGTTGATGAGCGAAATTATGCCCAAAAACACAATCGCCACACCCGACATTACGGCGAATATCGGACGGCGAATAACTGACTGATAATCCATCGCTTACTCCTCCTTTGCCGTTGATTTGACGCGGTCGCCCTCGTGCAACAGGGCAACACCTTCCGTAACGATTTCGTCGCCAGCTGCGAGACCGTTCGTTACGATGTATTCGTTTGTGGTACTGATAGTTGCAACGTCAATCGGAGCCGAATGCGCCACACCGTCCGCTACCTTATATACATATATACGATCCTGAATCTCGAATGTGGCGGTTTTCGGTATCACGATACAATCCTTGTATTCGGCAGGCATACGCACATTGCCCGATGCTCCGCTGTGCAGCAAGCCGCCCTTGTTGGGGAATACGGCGCGCAAACTTACGGTGCCGGTCGATGGATTGATAACGCCGCTGACGCTCTCGACGCGCCCCTTTTCGGCATATAACGTATTGTTATTCAATACAAGAGAGACTTCGGGCATCGCCTTCACCGCCTCGCGCATCGAGCCGTGATTGCTTACGATGTCGAGCAGACGATTTTCGGTCATCGAGAAATAGACATACATCTGCGAATTGTCGGAAACGGTCGTAAGCGGACGCTGGATTTGAGGCGAGACAAGTGCGCCTGCACGGTACGGAATCGTGCCTACAACGCCGTCTGACGGGCTTTTTACCGTCGTATAGGAGTAGTTGTTGGCTGCACTCACCTGCGCCGCGCGCATCTGCGCCAACTGCGCCTGCGCCGTTGCCAAAGCGTTGCGGGCAGTCTGCAAATCGAAGTCGGAAACTACGCCTTTGTCGAACAGTTTTTGTTTGCTATCAGCTGTAAGTGAAGCAGTTGCGACGGCAGCCTCGGCTGCCTGCACATTGGCGTCAGCCATTTGCAATGCCGCCTTGTAAGGCACTTGGTCGATGACGAAAAGCGTCTGTCCGCGTCGCACCTCGTCGCCCTCTTTGACGCACACCTGCGTTATCGTTCCCGACACCTGCGGGAAAATATCGGTGTCCTGCCGACCGCGAATGGTCGCCGAATAGTCCTGATACAGAGTGATTTCACCCTTTTCCACAATCATTGTGGCGTAGTCCGCCGCACGGTGTTCGCGCTCGATAGAACCGCACGCAGAAAGCGTTGCGGCACATAAAACGGCGATTGCGCCGGCGGTCAAATTCAAATGTTTTTTCATCTTTTTCATATTAATTGCGGGGCAAAGGTATCAAAAAACAAGGCTGTTTTTATGTGCATTTTTTCCGCAAAAATTAGCATTTTTTCCACAAATCGGGGCTCATTTTGCTCATTTCGGAACTATCTTTGCACACGAAAAGAGAATCGACTTATGGCAGAGAAAAAAAGAGCGGGAAGAGACAGCGGATTTTCGATTGCCGAATACGGCAACAATGCGCCGTCCCATTTTTCGGGAACAAAGCGCAACCGCGGATATATTTTGCTGACAACACGGGGGCGGGCTGTCATCGAACACAACAGCCGACGCTTCGAGGTGGAGTCGCCGTCGCTCGTGCATCTGCTTCCGGGCGACACGATGTCGGTTACGGAGGTTTCGGACGACTTTGCGACATATTCGCTGAGTTATGCCAACGACAAGATATTCGACGAGGTGATGTACAATATACCGAGTTCGTTCATCAACCATATCGCAGAGAATCCCATATACAGGTTGGACGACGAACGGTTTTACGACCTTGCCACGACATATTTCCGTCTGCTCGTCGCCAAAATCGGCGACCGCGACAATATCTGTCGGCACGAGATAGTGGTCAATCTCGTGCGCAACATGTATTTGGACATTTACGACAAGGTGGTAAGGTTCAACGACATAGACACGACACAGAGCAACCACAAACGGCACATTATGGACAGGTTCATCGCGATGATGATGGCGAATCCCGGGCAACGCGATGTGGCATATTTCGCCGATGCGCTGTGCATTTCGCCGAAGTATCTGTCGGTACTGACGCACGAGATGGCGTGCATACCCGCCAAGCCGTTCATTCTCCGCAACACCTTAATGGAAATAGAGCAAACATTGCGCAAGACAGACATGTCGATAAAGCAGATTGCCGAGCGGTTCGACTTTCCCGATACGGGTGAATTGTGCCGTTTTTTCAAGAGGTACACCGGCAAAACGCTCTCGGAATTCAGGCGGCTGAGCAGGGGTGTACGGTATTAAGTTCAGTGGCTAGTGATTAGTGGCTAGTGGCTAGAAAGCAATAGCAGGCTCGATGCCTGCTATTGCTCTTT
The DNA here is from genome assembly GCA_963658625.1 of bacterium. Classification (GTDB taxonomy): domain Bacteria; phylum Bacteroidota; class Bacteroidia; order Bacteroidales; family Rikenellaceae; genus Alistipes. The sequence goes on along the minus strand of CAVKRC010000013.1, from coordinate 23,568 downwards.
GTTATATGCTCTATATACAAAATTATTCCTAACTTTATTTTTTTATAAATTTAACTAGCCACTAGCCACTAGCCACTAGCCACTAGCCACTAAAAACTAAAAACTACCTTATTCCGTAGGTGGCGTGGACGGTGATGCTGACCTTCTTGACCTTGTCCGATGTGTTGTCGGCTCCGCCGTAGGTATATTCATCGTTGCCGTACAAGCCCGTAATTTGGAATACGCCGATGTCGATGCTCTTGATGTCCTTGATGCGGGCGAAGCCCTTGACGAGTTTCTCGGCACGCAGCATCGCGTTGGCTGTCGCGGCGTCGATGAGCGAGAGTTTCAACTCCTGCAAGTTGCGGATATAGTATTGCGGCATATTGCTTTCGATGTCGATGCCCTTTGAAATCAGCGACATCGCATCGCGCGAAAGGGTCTCGACCTTATCGACCTCGGCGGATTTCACGGTGAAGGTCTGACGGGCGCGATAGTCGCGGAATCGGCGACCCGCATAACGCCCGTCCGCCGTGTAATAGTCGTCGTACTCCGCCTCTATCATAATGGCAGAGAAGGAGAGGTCGCTTTCGGCTACGCCCTGTTTGCGCAGGTAGTCGGCAACTGTCGCCCGGTCTGCCTCCACCTTGCGATAAGCCTCGGTACGGGATGTACTGCTGCATGCCACCGTACCCGACCACACAATCCAGTCGGACGTCTGTTCGGTCTCGCCCAAGCCCGTAACCGTAACCTGACGGTCGGAAAGCCCGATGCGCAGAGCCGCCGCGCAGAGCATCGAGGTACATATAATCGCTGCCGTGCCGATGATTACGGCACGCAGGTTCACGTTGTCCCACAACGCGGAAATTTTCGTATTGCCCATAGTTTTTAAGGTTTTTGGTCTCCCAAATATATCGAAAATTTCGACAATATATTGCGCAGAGGGGGAAAATTGTAGGAGAATGTAGAGACGCGATAGTACCATTTTGTATCAGCAAGGTGGTTTACGACAATGGTAGATTGCCACGCCCTACGCATAGAACGGCATTGGGCATCAGCAACATTTTCGGTTGCTTGGGCTCGCAATGACTTTTTTATATATATAGGAGATCTAAGAGAACTAGGAGTTCTAAGAATTGATAACACAATGGTAGATTACCACGTCGCTACGCTCCTCGTAATGACAGGCTTATTTTACGCTGCGTCGCTACGTGCGACTTGCGGAATTACAGGTCCGAAGTCGTATCATTCAGAAAATTTCGCGAGCGGGGGTATCGTTTATTGCCGGAAAACCGCTATTTTTGCGGCTGTAATGAAAAACAGAAAAGAGTTATCGGAAATACTCGACTTCGTATCGGAATACGCCACCTATCTTTTGGGGTCGGGCGTCCACACCTCGCGTGTGATACGCAACTCCCACCGCATAGGGTTGTCGCAGGGCGTAGATGTGCAGTTATCCTCGTTCCAAAAGAGTACCATTCTCACCGCACGCGACGGTGAAAGCGGCGAATCGGTAACGAGAGTGGTGAGCATTCCCGCACTGCCGATAAGTTTCGAGCGCAACTCCGATTTGAGTGCGCTCAGTTGGGACGCAATAGACAAAAACATGTCGCTCGACCAGATACGGGAGCGATACAAACAGTTGGTAGCCAAGCCGTATATGGACCCGATTTTCGTCCTCGTCATGGCTTCGCTCGCCAATGCCTCGTTCTGCCGGCTGTTCAATGGCGACTGGACGGCGTGCAGCATAGTGTTCACCTCGACGCTCGTGGGTTTTGCCGTCAAGCAACGACTTACGGCGCACAAGGTCAATCACTTCCTTGTATTCATCATCTCCGCGTTCACCGCTTCGCTCTGCTCCACTTCGGCTCTGCGATTCGACTGTACGGCGGAAATCGCCATAGCCACGAGTGCGCTCTATCTGATTCCGGGCGTGCCGCTCATAAACGGCGTCATCGATATAGTCGAGGGGCATATTCTCATCGGGTGCAGCCGACTTATAAATGCGCTGCTTTTGGTATTCTGCATAGCAATCGGGCTGTCGGCAACGATTTTAATGGTTAAGGATTCGCTGTTATGGTAGTGTTCGATGTACTCGCCGACGGCTTTTTCGCCGCCATAGCCGCCATGGGATTCGGTGCAATCTCCGACCCGCCGATGCGAGCCTTTCCGCGCATCGCCGCTCTTGCCGCCGTAGGACACGCATTGCGGTTCTGCCTTATGCGTTATGCGGGTGTCGATATAGCCACCGCATCGCTCTGCGCCGCCGTGGTCATCGGCTTCGGCAGTCTCTGGCTCGGGCGCGGGGTTCACTGCCCGATGACCGTATTATACATTCCTGCGCTGTTGCCGATGGTGCCGGGAATATACCTGTACAAGACCGTATTTTCGTTGATTATGTTCCTGCAATCGCTCTCCGACGAGGCGGAAGGCATGCGCTATATGCAGGAATTTTTCCTCAACGCCACAGTCTCGGTAAGCGTGGTCGCAATGCTCGCCGCAGGTGCGACACTGCCGATTTTCATATTCAGCCGCCGGGCATTCTCGCTCACGCGACGCAAAAACGATTAGCAACAGATGGAAACTTTTTGGAAAACGATAGCCGCCTATAATGCCGCGACATGGCAGGTGCAGATTGTTTGGGTCATTGTCGCCGCCGTGCTTACCGTCCTGCTCTACCTGCGACCGAGTCGCACGGTGCGTATAGCGATGAAGTGCTATATGGCTCTGCTCAACTTTTGGATTGCGGGCGCGTATTATATGGTATTCTGCCGCGAGCGCGAATTTCATGATATGCTGGCGATGTTTTGGGCGATTATGGGCTGCATCTGGGTTTACGACCTGTTGGTCAAGCACGCCTCGCTCGAACGCACGCACAACCATACGGCATTCGCACTCTTTCTGTTCGCCATGCCGCTTATCTACCCGCTCGTATCGCTCGCTCTCGGTCGCTCGTTTCCCGAGATGACCTCGCCCGTAATGCCATGCTCGGTAGCGGTATTCACCATCGCACTGATGCTCGCATTTTCGGAGCGCGTAAATATCGTGCTGGCTATGTTCCTCTGCCACTGGGCGTTGATAGGGTTGTCGAAGGTCTATTTCTTCGGCATTCCCGAGGATTACCTGCTCGCATGCAGCATAGTGCCTGCGCTCTATCTCTTCTTCCGCGAATATATCCGCACCGCCACCGCCGCAGGAGCATCGAAGCCGTCGGCAAAGGTACTCAATGCGTTGCTTATCGTGTTGTGTCTTACCATCGGTGTTGCGTTTTTCTATACCCTCGTTTGTCAGATAGGACTGTTTATCGGGTAGGCTTTTTTTCTTGGGGGGGGGTATATTAGGAGATCTAAGAGGTCTAGGAGAACTAGGAGTTCTAGGAATTAACAAAATCAACAATACAAAGGTAGATAACCTGCGGTTTTCCTCCTCGCGGCTCGGCAAAGCCTGCAAGCAGTCTCTGCTCTCGCTCGCAGCGTCGGTCGCCAACTCACTCGTTTTCAACGAGTGTGGCATGACGCCTTTATTTGACGCTGCGTCGCTGCTCGCGACTTGCGAAAATGCAACTATAAGGGATTCGAAGTGCGAAGCACTCGCGAGGCGACCTTTGAAAATAGGACACATTTCGCCTCGCAACCCCCGTCAATCAAGTTTGAATTCCTCTCTCTCCGCTGTTCTACGAAACAGCGGCTTATTTGCCGCTGATTTGTTTTATACCGCGTTCCGTCAAATCTATTTGGAAGAAAATTAAGTCCCCCTTTACAGAAAGGGGGATTTAGGGGGATAGGTAACACATTTTGCTCTCTCGGACGCCCCGCGATAAGATGCAGGTGAGGGATTACGGCACACGCTTCGCTTTCGTGCCGTTTTCCCTGCGCTGCCGCGGGCGTCCAAGCAAAGAAATTATCAGTGTGGAGAACGACGGCGACATTTCACCTATTTTGTTTTGAGCGCAAATATCTACAAATAAATTTGTTGCGCTCGCGCTCAAAACAAAAAACGACAAGACTTATCGTCTTGTCGTCGTTCTCCACACTGATAATTTCTTTGCGGAGAGAGAGGGATTCGAACCCCCGGTACAGTTACCCGTACACCGCATTTCGAGTGCGGCCCGATCGACCACTCCGGCATCTCTCCTTTACAATGCCCCACGCAATGTCGCCCGCTGTCGCAAAAGATTTTGGGCGATTTTGCGGTGCAAAGATATAAATTCTTTTTTATCATTCGTCGTTTCGGCGATAAAAAATGTCGATTCGGTTGAATTTTTTACCGTTCCGGTACTTAAAATGCAGATTTTTCGGACTTATTTACTACTTTTGTATTGAGGACGATACAACTTTTGCTCGTTTTTTCGTTCTATATGCAAAAAGTAACTTTAACCGCTACGACCATGAAACGGATTCTGATTACGATGATTTTATTGCAGACGGCACTCGCCATGGCGGGTTGCGCGTCGGCATTCAAAACGGCATCGGTCGGCGACGACCTGTACGAGATACACAACAAGACCGAAATAGCCAAACGCCAAAAGGCGGAGGCGGAACTTGCCAAAGCGCAGGCAGAGGCTCGCAGGGCACAGTGGGAGGCGAAAATCGCCGAAGCGGAAGCCAATGCGGCGGCGAACGGCGGTTCGGCAACATACAATGCGGGGAGCGTAAATCCTTACGAGGCGGTGCTTGCGGACAACTATGAAAGTGCATACGCACGCCGTCTGTACGGTTTTTCGTCGCCTACATATCGTATGCCGTCGAGTTACTACTCGCTGCGGTACAGCGACGCATTCAGTTACGCCACGGCGTATGACCCGGCATTCTACAACGTGATGGTTTCGGGCGACCAAGTGTGGGTGGAGCCTAAATACATCACATCGATGTTCGGAACATGGGGCGCGTCGGTGGCATTTCCGTCGTACAGTTGGTATTACGGCTGGTCGGCGACGCCGTCATTCTACGCATGGTGGGGCTATCCGCGCTATTCGTGGTACGATTGGCATTGGGGCTACGACCCGTATTGGGGCTATGGTTGGGGTTGCGGTTATCCGTACCATCATCATTACCACCCTTATCCGTCGCGTCCGCCGCATCACGGTGACGGTTGGGGCGTCCGTCCGCGCTATGGCGACGTGGTTCACCGTCCGCACAACGGCGGGTCGTCGTACAGGGGGAATCCTGCCTACTCGGGTGGAACGCGCGGAAATTACGGCGGCGGCAACTATAACGGCACAGTGCGTCGCGGCGGCGGTACGACCACGGGCAGCGGCATATATCGCGGCAATCAGAACGGCACATATCGCGGGAGCGGTTCGTCGAGTAATTCGGGACAATACCGTGGCAACGGCAACTCGGGGCAGTATCGCGGCAACGGTGGCGGGTCGCGCAATAATGGCAGTTCGTGGAACTCGCGCAGCGACGGCAATTCGTGGAACAACAACAGCGGGTCGTCCTACAACAGGGGGTCGTCGTCGGGCAGCGGCTATTCGGGCGGTTACTCGGGTGGCGGCAACTACTCTGGCGGAAGCCACGGCGGTGGGCAACGACGCAGATAATTTCCAAATCTAAGGATTATCATTATGAAACGCAGATTATCAACCATATTCGCGGTGCTGCTCCTTGCGGGAGCGAGCAGTGCGGGCGCACAAGGCAGTTACGATTTCGGCGGCACGGTACTCGACCAAAGTGCGGTGTCGGCTATGGATATGTTCAACCTCTCGCAGACGCAGTTTGCATTCGGCACGGCGCGCGCGGCGGCTATGGCGGGGGCATTCACCTCGCTCGGTGCCGACCTCTCGTCGATGTCGATAAACCCTGCGGGCTTGGGTATGTATCGCCACAGCGAGGTGGGCATTACGCCGATGCTCTCGTTCGGCAACAGCAAGACATCGGGCGACCGCTTCGAGCGCACCAACAGCACCAATTTCGGGGTGGGCAATCTCGGGTTCGTGCTGAAACTGCGCGAGAGTGCGACGGGCGTTACGGCAATAAATTTCGGATTCGGTTACAACCGAATAGCCGATTTCAACTATCGCTATTCGACCTCCGTCGCAGGGCAGGGGGCATCGATAGCCGATGCTTACGCGCGGCAAATGCAAAGTGCAGGCATCGGTTCGGGCTATCTCAACAGCGACAACTTCTATTGGGGCGACGTCGAACCCGCTCTGTGGGGAGCATCGCTCGGCTATTTCACGGGTATGACAGGCGACAAATCGGGCGCGTGGGACCGCGATATGATTGCCGATGCTTCGGTCGGGCAGTTCGCAACCGTCAAGAACAGGGGTTCGATAGGAGAATATCTCGTTTCGCTCGGGCTGAATATAAACAACAAGGTATATGTAGGTGCTTCGCTCGGCATACACAGCGTATATATGCGGCGCGACGTCTATTACGGCGAGAATTACCGGTACTCAGCCGAGTCGTCGCTCAACTATTGTATGGATTATGTCAATTACGACCAATCGTCGCGCATAAGCGGTGCAGGCGTCAATTTCAAGTTGGGCGTGATTTACCGACCGATAGAGGGGTTGCGGCTCGGTTTCGCATTCCATACGCCGACATACTACTCGCTCACTTACAAGTATCGCGCGGGTATGACATCGGCAGTCAGGTCGATGACGACCAATCCCGACGGCTATACGCTCGACGGCAACGGTTACATCAATCCGCCGTTTTCGGAATCGACGGCACAGTTGGTCGATGACGGTCCCGACTCGTGGGATTTTCTCTCGCCGTCGCGTATGCTCTTCGGCGCATCGTACACCATCGGGCAGTTCGCCGTCATATCGGTCGATTACGAGCGAGACTGGTACAACGGTATTCGCGTCAAAAATTCGCCTTACGGCAAGGGGGCATTCGACGATTTCGCACGCGACAACTTCAAGGGTTCAAACACGTTGCGGGTAGGAGCGGAAGTACGCATCATTCCGCAGTTGGCTCTGCGTGCGGGCTACGGCTTGTGGGCAGGCGGACTGAAAGACAAGAGTGCCGTATTCTCCTCGCCCGTCATCTATCGCACGGACTATTGCGGGGCTGGTATCGGCATAGCATTCAACAAGACGTTCTATCTCGATTTGGCTTACCAATATACGCGCAACAGGCTGACCGACTATAAGACGTTCTACTACTACAACGACAGCGAGGATGGGGCAAGTCCGACGCTCGCGACCAAGTTGTTCCGCCACTCGGTGATACTGACAGCAGGATTTCGATTCTAAAAGAGGGCAATCGGCAATTAGTCACCAAAAAATAAAGACAATGGTAGATTCCATCTCGCCCGCAAAGATACGCAGGCGTGGAATGGCTCTATTTTCTACGCTGCGTCGCTCTCGCGACTTGCGGGACTACAAGTCTAAACTATATTATTCCGCAAAAAATTACTACCTTTGCGTGTTGAATGCAGAGGTAGTTTTTTGTCTGCATCAGCCAAAGGAACGAAAAATATAATGCAATAAAAATATGGCAGTAGAACTTAAAAATCTGACCAAGTCCGACGACAACTACTCGCAGTGGTACAACGATTTGGTCGTAAAATCGGGACTTGCCGAGAACTCGGCTGTCCGCGGCTGTATGGTCATCAAGCCTTACGGCTATGCAATTTGGGAGAAGATGCACGACGCGCTCGATGCGATGTTCAAGGAGACAGGACACCAGAACGCCTATTTCCCGCTCTTTATTCCAAAATCGTTCTTCTCGAAGGAGGCTCACCATGTCGAGGGTTTTGCCAAGGAGTGCGCCGTGGTTACGCACTACCGTCTGAAAAACGACCCGAACGGCAAGGGCATAGTCGTGGATCCCGATGCCAAGTTGGAGGAGGAACTCATCGTCCGTCCTACGTCGGAGACAATCATTTGGAACACATACAAGAATTGGATTAACTCATATCGCGACCTGCCTATTTTGTGCAACCAGTGGGCTAACGTGGTGCGCTGGGAGATGCGCACGCGCCTGTTCCTGCGTACTGCCGAGTTCCTGTGGCAGGAGGGACACACCGCTCACGAGACCCGCGAGGAGGCGATGGAAGAGGCTATGCGTATGGTGATGGTCTATAAGAAGTTTGCCGAAGAGTGGCTTGCGCTGCCGGTAATCGTGGGACACAAGTCGCCGAACGAGCGTTTCGCCGGTGCGGAGGACACACTGACAATCGAGGCTCTGATGCAGGACGGCAAGGCTTTGCAGAGCGGCACGTCGCACTTTCTCGGGCAGAATTTCGCCAAGGCGTTCGACGTGAAGTTCGCCAACCGCGAGGGCAAATTAGAATACGTTTGGGCTACATCGTGGGGCGTTTCGACGCGATTGATGGGCGCGCTCATCATGGCACACTCCGACAACAACGGATTGGTACTGCCACCGAAGGTCGCTCCGATTCAGGTCGTACTCGTACCTATATATAAAGGAGAGGAGCAACTCGCAGCCGCTCGCGCCCGTCTCAACGAGATTGCCGACGGATTGCGCGCCAAAGGTTTGCGCGTAAAAATCGACGACCGCGACAATGTGCGTGCAGGTTTCAAATTCGCCGAGTACGAACTCAAAGGCGTGCCTGTACGCTTGGCTCTCGGTCAGCGCGACATGGAGAACGGCACCATCGAACTCGCCCGTCGCGACACGCTCGAAAAGGAGACCGTACTGCAGGAGGGACTCGTGGAGCGCGTGGCAGGATTGATGGACGAGATACAGCAAAATATCTTCAATAAGGCTCTTGCGTTCCGCAACTCGATGATTACCAAAGTGGATACTTGGGACGAGTTCGTAGATGTACTCAACAACAAGGGCGGTTTCATATCCGCGCACTGGGACGGCACGGTGGAGACCGAGGTGGCAATCAAGGAGGCAACCAAGGCGACTATCCGCTGCATTCCGCTCGACGCCGTAGAGGAGGAGGGCAAGTGCATATTCACGGGCAAGCCGTCGCACCGCCGCGTTTTGTTCGCACGCAGTTACTAAAATTGTCGGAATCGAATCGAGGGTATCACTAATCGTGATGCCCTTTTTACTTGCAAACAAATCTGCAATATGTCGAAACATTTTTCGTGGCAGGGGCATTTGGCGATGTTCTCCGCCAACTGTATGTGGGGGCTTATGTCGCCGATAGCCAAAACCATTATGCTCACGGGAGCCGTAACGCCGCTCGTGCTGACCGACCTGCGTGTGGGCGGAGCGATGGTGCTGTTTTGGGTGGCATCGTTATTCTCGCCCAAAGAGCATGTAGGCACGCGCGATATGCTGCGGCTTATCGTGGCATCGTTGCTCGCCATAGTATTCAATCAAGGCTGTTTCATTTTCGGCGTGGGGCTTACCTCGCCCGGCGATGCGTCGATTATCACGACGAGTATGCCGCTGTGGGCGATGATTCTGGCGGCGTTTTTCCTCAAAGAGCCTATCACGGGGCGCAAGGTCATGGGCATTGCCGCAGGTGCTGCGGGAGCGTTGATGCTTATTCTGGGCAGTTCGTCGGCACAAACCGCGACCGCCGCTGCGACCGACACATCGACGCATATTTGGGGCGACCTGCTCGTGCTGCTGGCGCAGTTGAGTTACGCTTCGTATCTGGTATTTTTCAAGAATTTCGTCAGCCGTTATTCGCTCATTACCATTATGAAATGGCTGTTCACATACGCATTCATCTTCACGATGCCATTCTCGGCTCGCGACCTGCTCTCGGCAGAGTGGAGCGCACTCGAAACGACGCATATCGCAGGGGTGGCATTCATCGTAGTCGGGGCGACATTCTTGAGTTATATACTCATAGTCATCGGGCAGAAACGGCTGCGTCCGACCGTGGCGGGTATGTACAACTATGTGCAGCCGATAGTCGCCTGCATGGTTGCGGTATGCTGGGGGTTGGATTCGTTCAATCTTGTCAAGGGGTTGGCGGTTATTCTGATTTTCGGCGGCGTATGGCTCGTTACGGGCAGCAAATCGCGCAAAGATATTGAACGGAGCGGGGAATCGTTGGAATAGAAGTGCGGGCGGGCGGCGCGGCGATTTGGGTAGTGATTTGGGTAGTGATTGGGGTAGTACTACCCCAATCACTACCCAAATAAAAAAGCAGAAAAAATTTCGCCTGCCGTTTTGGGCGATTCACCGACAGGACAAAATAATCGGCGGGACACAATAATCGCGTCCGAAATGCGTTGTGGTGCCGATTTCGGCATACAGGGCAACGGCTGGCGGCGATTTGTCGCAAAAAAAATTGACGAAAAGTATTTGGCGGATTGAAAAACTTGCCTTATCTTTGTTGCCAGAAAGGATTACCGGAGGTGGTAATTCCCGAAAACGAAAAGTAAGTTTAACTAAACCGATTTGCCTATAAGAAACACCTCTACTCTGAACCAGTAAAGAAAGGAAAAGAGTATGAACGCACAGGTAATGAGCGACCAAGTGTTGCTTGCAAGTTATCTGGAAGGTGACAAAAGTGCCATTTCGAGTCTCATTGAACGACACAGCCGCCGAGTTCGCGACTATATCAGAATGATGGTCAAGGACGGCGACACAGCCGAAGACATTTTTCAGGAGACTTTCATAAAGGCGGTGAGGGTGATTGACGAAGGCAGATATGCGGACAACGGAAAGTTTCTTTCGTGGATTCTGCGCATAGCGCACAATCAGGTGATAGATTACTTTCGCGCACAGAAGCAGAATCGGCAGGTAAACGAGTCGAATGCCGGCTACAACGTTCTTGGAACGCTTCGATTTGCGGAGCAGACCGTCGAAGACCGAATGGTCTCGGAACAGATAGAACAGGACATTCGCACGATGGTCGAGATGTTGCCAGACGAACAACGCGAGGTGGTAATGTTGAGATACTTTTCGGGGTTGAGTTTTAAGGAGATAGCGGAACAAACCAATGTGAGCATAAACACCGCACTCGGCAGAATGCGCTACGCTCTGATAAACTTGCGAAAGATGATACACGAAAAAAAATTGATTTTGTGTTGATTCTGTACAATAATGACGACAAGGCATCCGTTATATTGTCGAAAACAGAACGAGAATTTAGCGGAGTCGCTTATGAAAGATATTGACAAGCCAAGTCAACAGAATGTTTCCGATGAAGACCTTCTACTGTCACAGGTCTTTTGTGGCGAAGCGGATTTACTCTATCTTGATGTTTATCTGGGTGAAGTCTTTCGGAGGGAGCATAATTGAGGGTTAATTTGTGGGGAGAGAGCGGTCGAAAGGTCGCTCTCTTATTTATTTTCGTTTTTTATGCGGGATTTGCTGCCTTCGTTTGTGTCCGACACGCAGGTCATATACGCAAGTATACTCCCTCCGTGCCGACCACAAGAGCGTTGCAAATCCGCACCTAAAAAAACAAAAATGCTACACGAATTGGTAATTTTATTACGGCAGCGTTGTAAACCCCTACTTAAAATGAACAGCAGGACTGGACGGGAATAATGGGAGGGTTGTCGCGTGCTGACGATTCTAGGAGATCTAAGAGAACTGGGAGTTCTAGGAGATCTGGGATTTGATAAAACAAAGGTAGATACCAACGCACCCACTGCGTCGTGGGTGTGGTATAACGCTGTTGTTTGACGCGGCGTCGCTGCTCGCGACTTGCGGGAGGTGGGTATTGGGAATGTGGTTTAGAACAATGGTAGATAACCACAGCCGAGCATAGTGTGTCTGTGGGTATCAGTATCGTAATATGATGCTCGGCTTCGTTATGACATTTTTTGTTTTACACAAGGCACAGAAGTGCCTTGCGGGGGTAGGGTGAATAGGGTTTTATAGGGTTTACAAGAGAAATAGGCGGGCTATGGGGATTGGGCTGACGCCGTATAAAAATCCGGAATTATCCACTTTGGGCGTGTAAATAAAATCGCGCGAGACAGGCGGCGGGTTTATGAAAAATATGTAACTTTGTCGGAACTATCCCGTTGGGGTAAAAGCCCCGCAGAGATTAAATGGAAACCGTTATAAATTAGGCAAAAATGTCCTCGTATCATACGCCCGTATTGTTGGAAGAGTCTGTCGGTCTGCTCGATATAAAGCCCGACGGCTGTTACGTCGATTTGACTTTCGGCGGCGGCGGGCATTCGCGGCGCATACTCGCCTCGCTCGGCGAGGGCGGGCGGCTGTACGGGTTCGACCAAGATGCCGACACCAAAGCCAATGCTCCCGACGACGCACGATTCCACTATGTGGAGAGCAATTTCCGTTTTCTGCGCGGTGCGTTGCGTCTGCGCGGGGTGAGGCAGGTCGATGGCATTCTTGCCGACCTCGGCGTATCGTCGCACCATTTCGACGCCCTGCCGCGCGGGTTCTCGTTTCGCGGCGACGCTCCGTTGGATATGCGTATGAACGCGCGGGGCGGAATGACGGCTGCCGACATTGTAAATTCGTACAGCGAGGAGGATTTGGGGCGGATTTTCGCCCATTACGGCGAGTTGGAGACGACGTGGAAAATCGCCGCCTGCATAGCACGGGCGCGGGCAAAGGAGCCGATAGCGACCACGGCGCAACTCGTGGCGGCGGTGGCACCATGCACGCCGAAGCGCGACGAAGCGAAATTTCTGACCAAACTCTTTCAGGCGTTGCGCATAGAGGTGAACGGCGAGATGGAAGCGTTGAAAATGGCGTTGGAGCAGAGTCTGAAAGTATTGCGTCCCGGCGGGCGGTTGGTGGTGATTTCGTACCACTCGTTGGAAGACCGTTTAGTGAAAAATTTTATGCGTGCGGGTAATTTCGACGGCGAGGTGGAGAAGGACTTTTTCGGTCGCGCGACCGTGCCGTTCGAGGTCGTAACGCGCAAGGCGATAGTGCCGACGGCAGAGGAGATTGAAAAAAATCCGCGTTCGCGCTCGGCGAAACTGAGGGCGGCGATAAAAGTAAGTGACTAGTGGCTAGTGATTAGTGGCTAGAATGTACTGAAAAATAAAAATTTATATAAATTGATATAAAAACGATAAATACAATATAAGAAAGTGATTGGTGTCTGATGGTTGGTATAACAAAAATATACCAGCCACTAGCCATTAGCCACTAGCCACTGAAATGAAGGATTACGACGAGGAATATCTGACGGATTCGCCCGAGGAGAGGCGCGAAAAGGAGCAGCGCGAGGAGATAAAACGCCTTGCGCGGAGCGAGATACGTCGTTATGTGGCGGGCGAAGCCGATGAGGATATGGCTGCCGACGAGCAACGCGAACAGGAGGAGCAGGCGGCGCAGGAGCCAAAACGCAAATGTCCGCGTTGGTTGCGCGGGATAAGGCTATTTCTGACAGGCGACATATTGGTAGGCAGCGAGATGTCGCGGTTTTACAACTATGTGTCGTACATCGCGCTGATGTTTTTCGTGAGCATCGTTACACTCTTTGCCGCCTTGCAGTTGGAGATGCGGCGCGACAGATTGGAGCGCGAGGTGGAGTTGTTGCACGAGCGGTCGATAAGAATGAAGGAGCAACGTTACAACCAGTCGTCGCACTCGGCGATAATGCAGCAGTTGCAGGAGAGGGGCATAGAGTTGTACGACCCGTTGGCTCCTAACAATGTAATCAAATAGTGGCTAGTGGTTAGTGATTAGTGGCTAGAATGTGTAACATAAAATATAAGGCAAATAGGATTTATATAAATTTTGCGAAGCAAATAAATACAAAATACCACGACTAGCCACTAGACACTAGACACTAGCCACTGAAAACTTAAAAATTATGGAAGAGCATAAGCGGAAAATGATTTCGGACATTACGAGCAGGGTGAAGGTGCTTTACGGCTTCTTTACTCTGGTGGCGATACTCGTATTCGTCCGCATAGGCTATGTGCAATTCGTAAGCCGCGAGACGGCAATCAATGCCGCGAAACTCCGCAAAACCATAATTTTCAAGGACAGCATAGCGGCGCATCGCGGTTCGATTTTCGCCCGCGACGGCAAGCCGTTGGCGACCTCGATTTTCCGTCAGTCCATAATTTTCGACTTCGGCAGCGAGGGTTTCGACAACCGCGAGCGGTTTGTGGAAGATGCCGATTCGCTCTCGAAACTGCTTGCCGCCTATTTCCGCGACCGCAGTGCAAAGGATTATTACAGGACAATGCTTGCCGAGCGCGACAAGTGTTTCCGTCTCGTGAACGGGCGCGACAGCGTGGTGCGCAACGGCGAGGGATTTTTCGCACGGCTGATTGCCCGTTTGCGTGGCAAACCGACCGTAACGCTGCGAATACACGACACCGTGCGCAGGCACAGTTATACGCGGTTGTTCCGCGAGGTGGATTTCAACGAGTGGCAGACACTGAAAGAGTATCCGATACTCAACGAGTCGCTCGGGCGGGTCTATACAATCGAGAAAAAAGATACGCGCGTCTATCCGCAGAACAATCTCGCACGGCGTCTTATAGGTCGCAGCGGACAGCAGGGCAACTACGGCATAGAGAATGCCTATCGCAAGGAGTTGGCAGGCGAGAACGGTTACGAGTGGTTGCAGTGCATCGCGCCGCGCTTCTACGGTCGCGTAGATGGGGCGGAGTACAAAGAGCCCGTAGATGGTATGGACGTGGTAACGACGCTCGATACCGATGTGCAGGACGTAGTGGATAAGGCTCTGCGCAAGCAACTCGCGGAGGAGCATGGCATTTGGGGAACGAGCATCGTGATGGAGTGCGCGACGGGCGATATACTTGCGATGGCGAATCTCGGCAACTCGAAGGGCGAATATGTCGAAATCAAGAACTATGCGCTCGGCTCGCGTATGGAGCCGGGTTCGACATTCAAACTCGCAGCACTGCTGGCATTGGTGGGCGACCGACATCTGCCGTTGTCGCTGACATACGACACGGGGCACGGCAAGATGGTGCAGGTGGGCGAAACAAAGACCAAAGTGCAGGATTCGCACAACATAGGCGGCAAAATAGATATGCTGACGGCATTTGCGCAGTCGGCGAATGTCTATTTTACCAAGGCGATATACAACGCCTACAAGGATTGTCCGCAGGAGTATTGCGATTTTCTGAAATCGCTGCATCTCGACCGCCCGATGGGATTGGAAAAGTTGGGCGAGGTATCGCCGCGCATATATGAGCCGAACGTACCCGAACATCGCTACAAGGGGTGGTATCCGCATACGACACTCGTAAATATGGGTTACGGTTACGGATTGGAACTCGCTCCGATTCAGACACTGACGCTCTACAATGCCGTGGCTAACGGCGGGCGTATGGTTGCGCCGCGATTGGTAACAGCCTTGAAGCGTGGCGATTATACGGTAGAGGAGTTTCCGACGAAGGTGTTGGTCGATAAGATAGCCGACAACAAGACACTTGCAACGGCGCGTCAATGCTTGGAGGAGGTGGCTCTGACGGGTACAGCCAAAGCCTATTTCGGCGAGAAGGCGAGCGCGTTCCGCGTGGGAGCAAAGACGGGAACGGCAAAGTTCGCGCAGGGCAACATAAAGTACAGCGACGGCTACTATCTCGGCTCGATGGTAACATATTTTCCTGCCGACAAACCGAAATATACGGTGATGACTGCCATTTTCAAAAAACGCGGCAGCGGCGGCACGACGGTTTACGGAGCGGGGTTGGCAGGACCTGTACAGAAAAGAATCTGCACGTTCCTTTACAACCGCGAAACCAATTGGGCTGGCGAAGAGACGAAAGGAAGTGCCGAATATCGCCCTACCTATGTCAAGGGCGGCGACATAGTGAAAATCCGCCGTGTGGCTTCGCGCCTTTCGCAACGGGCGCAGAGCAGCAGTCGCACGGGCTGGGGACAGACCTCGGTCGGCGGGGACGGTACGCTGACGATAACGCCGATAGCCACAGCCAACAACACCATGCCCGATGTACGGGGTATGGGCTTGTCGGACGCCGTGTTTGTGCTTGAAAACCGCGGATTGAAGGTCGCATTTTCGGGCAGCGGCAAGGTGGTGGAGCAGGTGCCTGCACCCGGTACGGGCGTAAGGCGAGGGAATAAGGTAACGATAGTGTTGAAATAGACGTGGAGAGTGGCTTAAAACAATAAACGAAGCGAATTAAACAAAGGTAGATGCCAACTCACTTGCTGACGCAAGTGTGGCATGACTTGTATTTTATTTGCATTGCTGCACGCAATGCAAAATATAAATTAAACATAAAAATATGTTGCTCGAACAATTACTCAAAGGCGTAACTTATCGCGAGGCGGTCGGGACGACCGACAGGGAGATTGCCTCGCTGACATACGATTCGCGGACGGCGGGCGCAGGAGCCTGTTTCTTCGCCGTCGCGGGAACCAAAACCGACGGGCACGACTACATAGCATCGGCTGTAAAGGCGGGTGCAGCGGCGGTAGTGTGCCAGCATCTGCCCGAGGAGGGTACGGCAGGGGGTTGCACATACATAGTGGTCGATGACTCGTCGCGCGCGATGGCGACCATAGCCTCCAATTTCTACGGCAATCCGAGCCACAGAATGAAGGTGGTCGGCGTAACCGGCACCAATGGCAAAACGACCATCGCGACGCTGCTATACGACCTCGTGCGGGCACTCGGACACAAGGCAGGGCTGATTTCGACGGTGGTATATAAAATCGACGACCGCAGCATAGCATCGACGCACACCACGCCAGACACGTTGCGGCTGAACGAGATGATGGGCGAGATGGCGGATTGCGGGTGCGAATACTGTTTTATGGAGTGTTCGTCGCACGCCATAGTGCAGGAGCGCATCGCGGGCATAGAGTTCGCGGGGGGACTTTTCACCAATCTCACGCACGACCACCTCGATTATCACAAGACATTTGCCGAGTATGTACGCGCCAAGAAGTTGTTTTTCGACAATCTGCCCTCTACGGCGTTCGCGCTGGTCAATGCCGACGACCGCAACGGCAGCGTAATGCTTCAAAACACGGTGGCACACAAATACACGTTGTCGCTGCGTTCGATGGCGGATTTCCGTTGCAAAATCATAGAAATGCTTATCGACGGAATGAATCTGCGCATAGACGGGCGCGATGTGTGGGTGCATTTTCTCGGTCGCTTCAATGCTTACAATCTGCTGACGGTATATGGCGCGGCAGTCCTGCTCGGCTTCGACCGCGAGCAGGTACTCGTTGCATTGAGTACGTTGCACCCCGTAAGCGGGCGGTTCGAGTTCGTTACGGCGAAAGACCATACGACGGCAATTGTCGATTACGCCCATACGCCCGACGCATTGGAGAATGTGATTCAGACCATCGACGAAATACGCGCAAAAGGGCAGCGGCTTATAGTGCTGTGCGGTTGCGGGGGCGACCGCGACAAGACCAAGCGTCCCGAGATGGCGGCGATAGCTGTGAAGTATGCCGACCTCGCCATATTCACGTCGGACAATCCGCGTACGGAGAATCCCGACGACATACTGCGCGATATGGAGGCGGGCGTAGAGGCGGGCAGCCGCTATATGAAAATAAGCGACCGCAACGAGGCTATAAAGACTGCCGTGATGCTCTCGCAACCGAACGATATAATACTTATAGCGGGCAAGGGACACGAGGATTACCAAATCATCGGCACCGAGAAGCACCATTTCAATGACAAGGAGTGCGTAAAGGGGTGGTTCGAGACTTTCGGAAGATAGTTTTTGAGTGGCTAGAATAATATAAATTATATGGCAAATAGGGTTTTATATGGATTATAAATTTTGCGAAGAAAATAAACACAAAATACCATCACTTGCCACTAGCCACTAACTACTAGGCACTAACTACTAAAAAAGAAAAATTAGAAAAAAAAGATAACAGACAATGTTTTACAACTTATTCAAGTATCTCGACAGGGTATGCGATTTGCCGGGCAGCGGAATGTTTCAATACATTTCGTTCCGTGCGGCGATTGCCAATATAGTCGCCCTGCTCATAGTCATCGTGTTCGGTCGCCCGATAATCAATGCGTTGCGTCGCCACCAGATAGGCGAGACCGTGCGCGACCTCGGTTTGCAGGGACAATTGGAAAAGAAGGGTACGCCGACAATGGGCGGAGTGCTGATTCTGCTCGCCATCGTCGTTCCGATACTGTTGTTCGGACGGTTGGACAACATCTACATTCAGTTGATGATAGTCTCGACGCTGTGGTGCGGTGCAATCGGCTTTTTGGACGACTATATCAAGGTGTTCCGCCACCACAAGGAGGGTTTGAAGGGCAAGTTCAAAATCGTGGGGCAGATAGGTTTGGGCATTATCGTCGGCACGGTGATGTGTTTCTCGCAGCAGGTGGTCGTGCGCGAGCATACGTCGGTACCCGTGGAGCAGAAGATTGTCGATGAGGCTTCGGGCGAGCAGGTCGTTACGACGGTCAAGAAAATCCATCTCGACGACCGCGCCGAAAAGACCACAAAGACGACCATTCCGTTCCTGAAAAACAACGAGTTGGATTACGGCGCGCTCGTCGGCGGCAACGAGACGCTGGCGTGGATTCTCTACATAGTCATCGCCATATTCATCGTTACGGCGGTGTCGAACGGGGCGAATCTGACCGACGGGCTGGACGGGCTGCTGACGGGGGTGTCGGCACCGATTATCGCCGTACTGGGCATATTGGCGTATCTGTCGGGACACATCGTATATGCCGACTACCTCAACATAATGTACATACCCGACAGCGGAGAGTTGGTAGTCTTTGCGGCGACGATGGTCGGCGCACTCATAGGTTTTCTGTGGTACAACTCGTTCCCCGCGCAGATTTTTATGGGCGACACTGGTTCGCTCGCAATCGGCGGCATCATCGCCGTATTCGCGCTCTGCATTCGCAAGGAGTTGCTGTTGCCGATTATGTGCGGCGTATTCCTCGTGGAGGCGGTGTCGGTTATGGTGCAGGTAAGTTATTTCAAATACACCAAACGCAAATACGGCGAGGGACGGCGCATACTGCTAATGTCGCCGTTGCATCACCACTACCAAAAGAAGGGGTTGTTCGAGACGAAAATCGTTACGCGGTTTACGATTATCTCGCTGATGCTGGCGGCGATAAGCCTTGTAACGTTGAAAATAAGGTAAAATCAGTGGCTAGTGGCTAGTGATTAGTGGCAAGAAAGAATAATTTTGCGCAGCAAATAAACACAATACATTAACTAGCCACTAGTCACTAAACACTAACCACTTAAAAAAAGCATAGATGAAACAAAAGACCATCATCGTTCTCGGCGGAGGTATCAGCGGCTACGGCTCGGCGATACTCGCCAAAAAGCAGGGGTTGGGCGTATTCCTCTCCGACTCGGGCAATATCGCGCCAATATATCGCTCGCGTCTCGACGAGTGGGGCGTGGAGTACGAGCAGGGCGGACACTCGATGGAGCGCATATTGACGGCGACAGAAGTGGTCAAGTCGCCCGGCATACCCGAAAAGGCTCCTGTCGTAAAGGCAATTCGCGAGGCGGGTATTCCGATAATCTCGGAGATGGAGTTCGCCTGCCGATATATGGGCGATGCGCGCACCATCTGCATCACCGGCTCCAACGGCAAGACCACGACCACTTCGCTCATATACAAGATTATGCGCGATACGGGCGAGAATGTCGCCTTGGGCGGCAACATCGGCGAGTCGTTCGCCTACTCGGTCGCCACGGGCAAGTATGATTGGTATGTGTTGGAGTTGAGTTCGTTCCAGTTGGACGGAATGTTCAAGTTCCGCGCCGACATCGGCGTGCTGATGAACATCACGCCCGACCACCTCGACCGCTACAACTACTGTTTTCAGAACTACGTCGATTCCAAGATGCGCATAACGCAGAATCAGCGTGCCTGCGACTGGTTCGTCTATTCGGCTGACGATGAGGTGATTCGTGCAGAATTGGCGAAACGCACGTTGCGTTCGCACGAGTTGCCGTTTATGGCTCACTCGGCTGCGGCAAGCGGCGACGGCGATGCCTTTTTGGAGCCGAGCGGCAAATTTACGGCAACGGTAGGCGACAAGAAAGTGGAAATCGACACCGCGAAAATGCAGATTAAGGGGTTGCACAACGCCTACGACGCTATGGCGGCGGCACTTGCGACGCTCGCCGCGGGCGTGGCTCCCGCAAAGATAAAGCGGTCGATTTACGATTTCTCGCCCGTCGAGCACCGACTCGAACCTGCGGGAGAAGCGGACGGCGTGCTTTACATCAACGATTCGAAGGCGACCAATGTCGATTCGGTGTGGTACGCGCTCGAAAGTATGACGCGCCCGATAGTGTGGATTGCAGGCGGCACGGACAAGGGCAACGACTATGAGCCGCTCAAAGAGTTCGCCCGCAAGAAGGTGCATACGCTCGTCTGCATGGGGTTGGACAACGCCAAATTGGAACGCGAATTTGCGGGCGTGGTGCCGCAAATCATCTCGACAGCCTCGCTCGACGACGCAATGCGGGCGGCAGCAGGTGCGGCGCACAAGGGCGATGCGGTATTGCTCTCGCCTGCCTGCGCAAGTTTCGACTTGTTCAAGAATTACGAGAATCGCGGCGAACTTTTCAAGGAGTGGGTGCGCAAGCATCTGCTCGACAAATAGTTAAAACTGGATACCGATTATGATTGAGGCAGAACAGGACAAGCGCGAACAGGTGCCGTCGATACTTTCGAAGGTCAATATCCTGAAAGGCGACCGCGCGCTGTGGGTGATTGTGGCGATACTCTTCGTGGTGTCGCTGCTGGTAGTCTATTCGTCGGTTGCCAAGATGGGTTACAGTCCCTATTGGAAACCCTCGACCTTGCACTATCTGCGCAATCACATATTGTCGATAGTCGTCTCGGTCGGCGCACTCTTCACCGCCTATCTGTTCAGCTGCCGATTCTATCGGCGCATTGCCACCGTCCTCTATTTGGTGGCGTTGATACTTACGCTGGCGGCATACGTTCCGGGCATAGGTCATGCCACCAACGGCGCGGCGCGATGGCTGCCCGTATTCGGCTTCCAGTTCCAGCCGTCGGAGTTGCTCAAAGTGGCGACGATTCTCCTGCTTGCACAACAGTTGTCGGCTCGGCAAAAGGGCATTCGCTCGCTGCGCATAATGCCGTCGTTCAATCCGTTCCGCTGGTCGCTGCCCGAGCAGAAAAAGATTTGGCGGACTGGCACGTTGCCGATTCTCGTACCAGTAGCCGTGTCGTGTGCCGTGATTCTGAAAGCACACACCTCGTCGGCATTGTTGGTATTCGTCGTCTCGTTGGTGATGATGTTCATCGGGCGCATCAGGTCGCGCGAGTTGTTGAAAGTCATCGGCGCGGTCGCCATAATCGGGACGTTGCTCGTAATGTTCGAGTTCGGACGAACGCAGACCGCAAGCGGACGCTTCGATACATGGGTGAGCCTTTGGACCGAATCGCAGGCGGACAAACCCGTGCGCGATTTGACCGACACCGAGCGGGCGATGATTGCCATTCACGACGGCGGCATAGTCGGCGTAGGGGCGGGCAGGAGCGTGATGCGTGCGAAAATCACACACCCAGAGAGCGACTATATTTTCGCCTTTTTCGTCGAGGAGTACGGCATCATACTGGCGATATTTCTGGTACTGTTGTATTTGTGGATATTCTACCGCGCAATCCATATTTTCGAGCGATGCGAATGGATTTTCGCGGGATTGCTCGAATTGGGACTTGCGCTGCTGATAACGATACAGGCATTGGCGCATATTATGGTGTCGATAAATATGTTTCCCGAGACAGGACAGAATCTGCCGCTCATTGCGCACGGCGGTTCGTCGATGCTCTGTACGGCGATAGCCTTGGGAATCATACTCGGTGTCAGCCGTCAAATCGAGCAGGAGACGCTTATACCCGAGAAAAACGAATCGAGTTTCAATAAATAACAGTGGTTAGTGACTAGTGATTAGTGGCTAGACCATTCGGTTAAGAACGTAATATAAATATAAAAAACTAAATTTAACTAGGCACTAGTCACTAAACACTAGCCACTCAAAACTATGGAAGTGCGACTTGATAAATACTTGTGGGCGGTGCGGGTGTTCAAAACCCGAAGCGATGCCGCCGAAGCGATACGCAACAACCGCGTGAGCGTAAACGGTGCGTATGCCAAACCGTCGCGCGAGGTAAAGGCGGGCGACACCATTACGGTGCGTCGCACTATGATAACCTATACATACCGAGTCATCGCCCTTGTCTCCAACCGTCTGCCCGCCAAAGATGTGCCGCAGTTCTGCGCCAATATCACTCCGCAGAGCGAGTTGGACAAACTCAATATGCCGCACGAGACGATTTTTATGTTCCGCGAGCGCGGCACGGGACGTCCGACCAAAAAGGAACGCCGCGACATCGACTCGATGATGGAGGGTATGTTCATCGACGAGGACGACGATTTCGACGAGGAGGAGTAACGTTTAACGCCATTTGCAGACCCTGCCGAACGATGTCTGCATATCGCGGTCGCCGTTATAGATGGCAGCACATTGTTCCGCTGTTGCCCCCGACAATTTCGCCCACTTGGATATTCCCTTGAAAAAATCGGGTGAAAACGTCGCTCCCGACTTTATCTCGTAGGCATACTGCATACCATCGACATTCTGCAACAAATCGACCTCGTTGCCAGTACTGTCGCGCCAAAATGTAAGATTGGGGTCCTCGCCGTCGTTGTATGCGCCCTTTACGAACTCATTGACCACAAGATTCTCAAACAGCCCTCCACGCAAAAAATGCGTCGGGATTTGCGATGCAGACCGTATATCCAACAGCGAACAAGCCAACCCGGTGTCGTAAAAATAGAGTTTCGGCGTTTTAACCAACCGTTTGGCGTAGTTGTTATAGTCGGGTTTCAAAAGATAGCATATATAACTTGCCTCCAACACAGAAATCCATGCCGTAACGGTCGATACGGCTACACCGCATTCGTTTGCCAACGATGAGATATTGAGCAACTGCCCTATGCGACCGGCACACAAGCGCATAAAGCGGATAAAACGACTCAAATCCCCGATGTTTTTCAATAACCGCACATCGCGTTCGACGTACGTCTGTATATAAAACGGATAGTAGTCGGTCGGAGCAATCTCCTTATCGTACAGACGAGGGTAGCCGCCCGAAAAAATCTCCTCGTCAGTCGATTGCGGCAGGATATTGCCGTCCGACATCTCGGCATGCGAGAACGGCAGCAGTTTCAGCACAGCGGTTCGCCCTGCCAACGACTGATTGACACTCTCCATAAGCAGAAAATTGTGCGAACCCGCCAACATATACATACCTTCGTGTCCGACCTCGTCGGTGTGCGTCTGAATATATGAAAAGAGCGATGGCACACGCTGCGCTTCATCGATTATGGTTTTGTCGGGATATGTAGCGAGAAATCCGCGCGGATCGTCCGTTGCGAACAGACGCATATCGGGATCTTCGAGCGATACATATTTATATTCGGGAAATGTATGGCGCAACAATGTGGATTTGCCGGATTGTCGGGGTCCCGTAAGGGTAACAATCGGATACTTCGTTGCCAATTCCAAGAGTTTGGATTTTAATTTTCGCTCTATCATACGACTATGTTTTTTTTGCAAATTTACGATTGGAAAATAAATTTGCAAAGTTTTTCGAGGAAAATAACATTTGTCATAATTGAAAACCATACCCGCAACGACTAACATTCACCTTTTTGATTTTATCGTAATTTGCTATATCTTTGTTCTATGCGGTGGTCGGGCGAAAATATACGCAAACGGTTGATACGGATGCCGAT
>CAVKRC010000012.1:0-58618 GCA_963658625.1 bacterium | reverse complement strand
CATCAACAATAATCTACTCCGACTCCATTTATAAAGATACATTTTACCGACATAAATTATATGGCAGACATCAAATTATCATTGTATCCTCACCAACGCGAAGCATTAAATGCAATCACTTCTTTTCTTGAAAGTGATAAATCCGTATTTATTCTTAGAGGTTATGCCGGAACAGGAAAAACTACACTTTTGAGAGCCATCGTGCCGGCAATTTTGAATATAGGGAAAATCGCCTACTTAATGGCTCCGACAGGGCGTGCCACAAAGGTATTAAAGGAGCGAGTCGGATATGGGCAAACAAGCACAATACATCGGGCCATATATTCCATGGTGAAAACGACATCTCATCTGCACGATGAGAACGGGAATTTGTTCAATCAAAACAAAAATAATGGCAACATCGACAATCACAAAGACGATGGAATCGGTTTCTGGTTTGACCTGAGGAAAGAGCCAGAAGACGGCAAAATGCCTTGTCTCCGTGTATATATTGCCGATGAGGCATCGATGATTAGTTCTAAAAAGACAGAGAATGAGATTCTCCACTTCGGCACCGATATAGTACTAAACGATTTACTTACATACGCCCAACTTGGCAGTGGCGGCAAAATCATATTCGTAGGCGATCCCGTCCAATTGCCGCCAGTCGGAGACAATCGCTCAGCGGCATTGGAGGATGAATTCTTCGCCTCACGGGGAATATCTTTTCAAAGTTTCGATTTAACGGAAGTTATTCGGCAAAGAGAGGGAAGTGCCATATTGAACAATGCCTCAATGGTAAGAAACTGCTTGGAATCGCCACAGCGCAATTCTTTGGCATTTATACGCAAGCGGGGAGAAGTGGAAGACATCACGACATCGGATGTGGTTAAACAATATACCGAACGATGTCCTATGCCTAGCATTGGCGAAGCCGTTGTAATCTGTTTCTCCAACAATTTGGCAAGATTGTACAATAATGCAATCCGAGAGACCTATTTCCCCGATAAACACACCATACAAAACGGAGATATATTGCAAGTGTGCAGAAACTGTCGCACACCTAATGTAGACGGAGGCATCATATATAACGGAGATTTCTTGCGAGTGTTGGATGTCTCTCAAACAACGGAAAAACAATCTGCACCGGTATGGACAAATATCGATGGCAACAGATGCCGTGTAAATGTGCAACTCACATTCCGTGATATAGTAGCGCAGACAGAATACGGTCAAGTATGCAACATGAAAATAGTGGACTCATTGCTGAATGGCTCGGAGCCCCGATTGACGGCAATAGAACAAACATCCCTATATGTAAATTTCAAGATACGCCACCCGGAACTAAAAGAGGGCTCAGAAACATTTAATATGGCATTAACAGTCGATCCATATTTTAATGCATTGAATGCCAAATATGGTTATGCAATAACGGGACACAAATCGCAGGGCGGAGAGTGGGATACTGTCTTTGTGGACTACACTCAACGAACAGGGTTGGATAATGACACGCTACACTGGGTTTACACAACAACGACACGTGCGAAAAAGCAACTATACGGAGTAAATTTACCCAATATACAACCATTCGACAAACTAAAATTCAGTAGCATCACAAAATTATCGAAGGCTCCATCCGAGTCAGTATCATTGGCTGATGTTGGGAATGTTGGGTATTTGCCCGATGATGCCACATCGTTCCAAAAGGCAAAATGTCTTTCGGTTCAGATTGCCCTGAGGCAAACGCCATACAGGATAGAAAACATTGAACGACTGCAATACAAAGACAGATATCACATTACTACACCGAATAGTGCCGAATTGTATGACTGCACATACAATGGAGCAGGAACATATACGGCATATAATGCCTTAAAAACGACAGAGAATACTCCGGCAATTATTGCTGCACTAAAATGTCGTGATGGGTATATGTATAAATTCGGCTACAAGCCAGAGACAGGTGTTCTATCCCAACTATATGCAAATATATGTTCTGCATGTGATGAACTGGGCATAACCATGACAAATGTTGTCGCACACACAGGACAGTACTACATTGCATACTATTTTATAACATCCGGCATATTCTCCTTAATCAAATTCTATTTTGACAAAGCCGGATTTGTAACATACGGGCAGGCTGCATCGGATATTGGCGAGGACGATACTCTTTTACAGAAATTAATCAAAAAATTAAGTTAAAATATGTCGTGTAAAGAAGTAACTGCTCTCAGAAAGAGCGGACAGTTGGAAGAGGCTCTGAATATGGCACGAGCCGACATCGCACGCAACCGGGACAAATGGTCGTGCATTGCATTGTTCTGGTGTCTGTCCGAGTTGTCTAAATCAGCATCTTCGGAAGAGCTGCCTGCATTGGCAGAAGAAATGCACGATTTAATACGTGATATCGGCGAAGATGAGATGATTGCCAAGCGTATGGCAATCATTGACAAACTGCTCATTCCGCATTCCCGGGAAGTAATACAGGCCAATAAAGATGCAAAGACTCCGGCATTGGCAGCTAGGGCTTATAACATATGTCATATATTTTACGAACGAGGAGAATTGCACCACTCACTATTTGAGACATTCGGCTGGATTATATATTATGCATTAAAAGCGGACAGCAGCAAAGACATAGAGTACCGCAAGGGATTGCTTGATACTTATTTGCAGTTGAATCTCGACCGTCCATCGCGGTTGCACTCATGCATTCTCCGGGAAGCAGTGCGTGTTGAGAAGGACAGTCCCGAACAATTTATGTTTTCGGAATTTATCGACAAATGGGACTTGACCAATTTGCAGCCGGAAGATTGGGAGAAATATGAATCGGATGACAAGAAATTATTTATGTCATCAGTCGAAAAAATGATATACGTGTACACCCGCGAGGTCTGCGCCGTCGAATCGGTGCATCCAAGCGAGAAATTTATGTCGGTTTTGGGACAAGCCATAAACAAATGGGACAAAGATGACAATCTGCGCAGGTGCAAGGCCCTGATTCTGGCAAAGGGACATCATAATGATGAGGCAATTGCGGTATACAAAGAGGTCATCAGATTGACCAACGGTCAAAAGTTCTATTTATGGAATGAATTAGCGGATTTAACGACTGACTCGGATTTGAAAATTGCGTTGTTGAGCAAAGCACCAATGCTTCATACTCCCGAGAAGTTTGTCGTGAAAATACGGGTACAACTTGCGCAACTGCTTTACAATAAAGGGCTTTATGCCAACGCGCTATACGAAGCGAACAAAGCCAAATGCACATACGAAGCAAACGGATGGAAAATACCGTCCCAAGTTACAGACATAATGCGTTCCATGCCGGCAGACACACAACCAACAGACAACACCAAACAGTATTGCGAATGGGCTTCAAAGGCAGATGAATATATCTATTCCGACTGCCCGTCGGTACAGATGGTCAAGGTTTCACAAAACGAGAAAACCATCGTCACCCAAGACCAAAAGACCAAAAAAGTAATTTGGTGGACTTTAATAGATGAACACGGTGAAAAAATCCACATAAAGCCTCTGAAATTTCACTTGCCGAGAACGGGAAACGGAGCATGTTTCGATGTGGTAATGCAGGATAATTCCGTTATAAATATCAAGCCGATTCCGGGTGAAAATATATCGTGGAGAAAGGTAGTGCACGGCATTGTAAAGATTCGCAAGGATAAGAACAACAATCCATATACCATAATCGACGGAGTGTATGTGGGTCGTAAATTATTGGAATCCATTGCCGATGGCTCGGCGGTCGATTGTGTCGCCATCTGTGGTCGCAATGACAAATGGCAGGGCATCGCCATATTCGCCAAAGACTTATAAATTACGGCAAATCCGTATCGCCTGTCGACTCCCGCACTGGCGATACGATGCCGTGATTCAACGATGCACCTTTGCCGAGTCCTATTCCCGAAGGCAGGAACAATGCCACATCAAACACGAGCGACAGCGCAATTAGTGTTTGCCCTTTATAGGGGCATGGTCGCATAACAAGCGTTTCGGGGTGGATATTGACCGCAAATTTGTTTTCGATTTGCCATTTTACACCCTTTGCAAACGATATTATGTTGCCCGTGAGTATCGACTCCAACTTGTACAGTTTGTCAATATCCGATTCTATCAACTGCCACTCTTTATAGTTGCGTTGACTGAATGGCAACCACCCGGATATGCGATATTTTATGGGAGTGTCCAGTTCGGCAAGCCGGAACTCGTTCACCCGTATCAATTCAACCCCTATTCGTCCGCGGTTTGTACAGCCAAGTACTATATCCTCTGTCAAAAATCTACTACCGAACAGTCCTTGTGCCTGCTCTATTCCCTCATTTATACACATCAAGGCAGCACGTCCCTTTGATATGCGATACTGAATCAATGGGTAACGATACACAAATCCATCGCCGATATGGTTGTGAAACAAAATATGGTCTTCGCCGGCTGCGCCAATCACGGCACCGCGGAACAGAGACAAATCTTTATTCCGCAATGCCAAATCGAACCTCACAGCCATCACTCTTATACTTGTCATCAGTATTCTCTAAAACGTATAAAGTTGAACATCGTAATTTTATGCCCGTCCATCATATATTCGGCATCACGGGTCGTAGCCGAAGCCACCACGCCATACCCCGCCGCCAACAACTTATTTATCAGAAGAAAACAAAACACCGACTCTCCCATTATATGGAACGTTGTTGCATCTCCGTATTTTATTGCCCGCTCCCTGCATTTGTCGAAATAGTCATCGACAATCGGCAGCAACTCCTCTCGCGAAAGATTCGGGTCAATTATCGGGAACGGCAAATCCTCCACTGCACCCCATCGCTCCAATGCCTCTCTCCGTTGCAATTCGCCCCAATATATATATGGGTGATTGGATAGGTTAATCAACATGCTCTATTGCCGGAATTTTATTCTGTATTGATTGAGATAGTAACACAGAGATTCTATCATCTCCCTCGCATTTGTCGGTTTCTTAAATTTATTAAGTTTTCGCTCCTGCGGTTGTTGTATTTTCACATCTATACTATGCGCCAATGCATGTCTGATTTTTGAAACATCATTATACATTTGGGCGCACTTTCGAGAAACATTATTCTCCCACCAAACGCCCTTGACATAATCACGATTTTCGTGAATTATCGGGTCAACATTCAGTTCCTCACATGCCCGAGACAAAATCGATTCGGTTAGAGAGATGTATGCCGCCAAGTAATTGCACTTGTTGTTGTGCCAGCACGCCAATCGATATTGGAATGTGGAATGGCTGTACTGTTCATTATCTGTTCTTCGTGGCTGTACTTGATTAAGAAATTCCCTAATCACGGGAGTTACAACCATTTGTACAATTTTGGGCAGATTGTGATTATCGCGAATTGCCTGTAATTTCTGGCATTGATGTTCGAGCAATGTAAGGTGGTTCAGGTTTTTTACATCCGAAAACTCCCTCAGGCGCGTACTTAATCCTTTGTCAATACTCTCGACCAAATCTGCAATTTTGTAGGCATTGCCAAATTCGAGCATACTGTATGCACCCGAAATCCACGAATTGATAGTAAGCAATTCGTTCATTTCCACTACGGGCGAATATCCCAATTCAGCACTCACCTCCAACATACCATAGCAGATATGGCTTATATTTATATGTTTGACATCTTTTAGGAATATCAGCAGGTTCATCACATACATCGGCAACGAACGGAACGAGTGGGTAATATCCACAATCACCTCATCGTTTGAAGTGAGATATTGCTCCAAACCGAGAATTATATCCGAATTCTCGCGTATCTCCTCACTGTTGAGTCCGTATTTAATCAGAACAGCCCTCGACCCTTTGCCAAGTGCTGCCTCTATCTCCTTTTGACACGGCAATTCCAACTCACTTTTGGAGTTGACTTTGTCATTGAGACGATATTCTGCGATAGTCTCCCATATATTATTATCGAATATACCGTTTTTGTTGCCAAAATAATTATAGACCTCATCCCACATGGACTTTACTGTTCCAATAAGAAATATCTTATCTACATTGTACTCTTTGGCAATGGCAGAAGCCAAAAAAGAACATTCATACTCATTATCCGATTGTTCAAACCGATACTTTGTTGTTTTATATGATTGCAGTCTGTCAGTTGGACCTGTTCCCAAGAAAGAAATCAAAACTTTTGCCATAGTTTATTCTGTATTTATGTGGTTCATAATACCAAAGATATGAAAATTTTGCCGATATTTAATTCACCAAGCAAATAAATTATTACATTTGACAAGAATTACAATATTGGTGGCAATGTAAAAAGCCAAACGTGGCAAGTAGAATCGCAAAAATTGGCTCTTTGATGTATTGTTTTGCACAATTATACCATTTTTAGAACTCCGAAACTCCCATATCACCCGCATTATCAAATTATTGTGCATGTTATGGGTGTACACCATATCCATTTTAATCTGGATTACAACGGGCAAATTGACTGTTCTTTTTCAACCTGCGGTGTACACCATATCCATTTTAATCTGGATTACAACTCTTTTTTGTTACATTTACATTTGACGATAGGTGTACACCATATCCATTTTAATCTGGATTACAACGCAACGATATATCGATGTCCGAGAATCCGGGTGTACACCATATCCATTTTAATCTGGATTACAACTTTCAATATCTAGATGCTTTTCTGCTTTAGGGTGTACACCATATCCATTTTAATCTGGATTACAACATCACTGCCGATTTTCTGCATCGCCACCCCGGTGTACACCATATCCATTTTAATCTGGATTACAACTGGACGCCGTTGTAAAAATCCTTGCCACTTGGTGTACACCATATCCATTTTAATCTGGATTACAACTATTCGCGCCGATAGTATGCGTGCCGTCGGGGTGTACACCATATCCATTTTAATCTGGATTACAACCCATATACCATGAAGAGTTTGTTGGTCAGAGGTGTACACCACATCCATTTTAATCTGGATTACAATTCAAAGCCCGACACATCAAGCGATTGCAGGGGTGTACACCATATCCACTAAAACAAGGATTACGGCAAACGAATGGGATCTGTTTGTTGCAACAACAACTAAGAACTTGCCAGAATTTTTCTGCGTTTTTTGCTATCGGCAAGAAAAATTGTTATATTTGCATAAACACGATTAGCATTACCGCAAGTTCATGATAACAGAAGCATTATTGCATATTTTACAGGAAGAACATCTGCTTAATTTGTTGTCTGTCGATTCTGTTTCCGACAAACCATCCGAATGGGCGGAGGCTGCACTCAATTTGCAGGTCAAAAACTTTCTCAAAGCAATCACGTCTTCGACTCCCGATGATACATTGTTGACACTCGCCGAGGAACATTTGTCATCCATAAAATCGGAACTCGTACCGGACATGTCGATATACGACCGGCTACGCTATCTACTATTGTTGAATGGCGGCGATGAATGGCTGATGGTAAAAGGAAGTCTTACCGGAATACAACGTTTCATCTATGATGTCAAATCAGAGAGTGCATTACGTAATTTAAGGGGACGGTCATACTACCTGACCCTGTTACTCGATGCTGTTGTTGAGCGCATCCTTGACCAATTCGGCTTGACGCATACCTCCGTATTATACAATTCCGGTGGTACATTTTGTCTGTTCATCCCATACGAAAACGACACAGCTGACCGTTTTAATGAAATTGCAAGAGAGATTAGTCAGAGTGTATTTGACTATCACAACGAGCAAATGGTTCTACTCAATGCCATACATACAACTCGGCAGATATTGGAAACTGATTTCGGCGCAGTAATGTCGGAATTACAGTGTCAAAAGAATCATGACAAATACACGCCGCTTCGCAATTTTGACACCAAACTATGTATTAAACTATTCTCTCCGACAACACCTCGTGAGAGGTATTCGGCACAATACATTGCCATCGGTGGTGCATTACCGCGAACGGAGTGCGTAGCAATTTGCAACCGCCCGCAACCAAACTGCAACTGCATTGTTGAACCGGGCGGACTTGGGCTTTTCTACCATCTGACAACCCCGCAAGAGGCTAAAAAGTTCTCGGGCGATATAAGGTCTTTAATCGTTTACAATGACAACAGCATACCTATATTTGGCGATGTTCCAATACGCAGGGAATATATGGCAGGCTGTGGTGCTCGGGCGCAATCGTTTGAAGATCTGGTCGGTCGTGATACCGAATTGAAACGACTGGGAGTTCTGCGTATGGATGTTGATAATCTTGGGCACATCTTTCGAGTTATAGACAATGGTGCATCGGCAGTTTCACGCTATGGAAAGATGAGCCGCCGACTTGATATATTTTTCAAAAAGAAGCTCAATACCATTTGGTCGGAGAGATACAAAAACTCGACTGTTATTATTTACAGTGGAGGAGATGATTTGTTTATTGCGGGCGCATGGATTTCCATTTTGCAAATGGCACAAACAATACAGGAACAATTCGCGAAAGCATTTTGTGATACAGGTACCGGTATATCCGGTGGCATTGTGTTGATTACGGAGAGGTATCCGATTGTCCGTGCTGCCGAATTGAGTGCCGAAGAGGAAGAACGCGCAAAAGGATTTGGGTATCACACAAATACTAAAAATTCGCTTTCTGTATTCGGGATGCCTATGCGTTGGAATATCGAGTTGCGCGAGGTTTACCAAACCAGTGAGACATTGGCAGATTTGATAAATGACGGAAATTTGGACAAATCCATAGTATCACGGTTGTTGCGATATTATGAGAATGTGCGATTTCGGGACGGTCAGATAACCACCCCACGATATATATGGCTTATCTCATACGATTTGAGCCGGTTGGCGAAACGCACAAACAACAGTCGAGGGCAAAAGTTTATCGAACAATGTATAAAAGACATTACGACCGGCAAGACCATTAGTAGTAACGTGATTGATTCTCCATATCATCCGTTACAACTTCTATCCGTAGCAGCGCGCTTTGCAGAATTGGAATTAAGAACAAACAATAAATAACAATGCCTAACAATTTTAACTACAACAACAGACCCTCCTTTGACAGAAGAAATCAAGGGAGAAACGGCAACAAGGATTACGAAGAGGACAAGCGGAGACAAAGAGCAGAAATCCTCGGCTCGTTTAATAAAGCGTGGATTAGCTCCGGCATAGATGCAGCCGGAGTAGATTTCTGTCAACGTGCAGCCATTTTTCTAAAAGATAACAAAATGTCTGCATCATACATCCGCAACATCTTCGGAGAATTGAAACGCATAGAGACCAAGGGGTTTGACAAAAGCCGCACGGATTTCTATATGTTGCGCCCCAAAGTAGCGTATTCTACTGCAAGAGCAACAAATCGG
Organism: bacterium; assembly: GCA_963658625.1. Taxonomy (GTDB): domain Bacteria; phylum Bacteroidota; class Bacteroidia; order Bacteroidales; family Rikenellaceae; genus Alistipes. The sequence goes on along the minus strand of CAVKRC010000012.1, from coordinate 49,271 downwards.
GATATGGATATGAGTCTGTTTCGTGAGATTTTTGATAAAATCGTCCCTTTGGTAAACGATTCATTCACATTCAAGAATATGGTTAATATGATTGAGGCAATCATTGCATTCCATAAAGCCGAAGGTGGCAAAGACTAAATTGTTGGATTAAAATTCATTTGACAATGGAAAAACTTATCAAAAAAATCAAATATACAGCTGAGATCGAGCTTCTGAGTGGCATGCATATCGGTGGCACAAATATAGCAATGGCAATAGGCGGACCCGACAAATTTGTCGTTCGTAACCCGATCGACCAAAAACCATATATTCCGGGGAGTTCGCTGAAAGGAAAGATGCGCTCATTATTGGAACTCGCCTTAGGAGAATACCGGTTTCGAGAAACCGCCGCCGGTCCTTGCACCGACTCGTCCAAAATATGCGGACACCTGTTTGGTACCTCTGCCGGAGATGACGCACAACCATCGCGCGTTATATTGCGAGATGCGACAATGATTACCGACCCCGATGAACTTACGAACACAGATTTGTATCTGACAGAATCAAAGACCGAGGTCTCGATAGACCGTATAACTGCCAAAGCCAATCCCCGCACTAACGAGCGTGTGCCCAAAGGTGTTAAATTCCGATTTGAGGCAATTCTGAATATCTTTTCTGAAGATAACGAAAAACAATTACGAGACAATTTTGACAAAGCGATACATTTGTTGGAAGATGATTATATAGGCGGCAATGGCTCTCGAGGATATGGGCACATTGCATTCAATGACATCAAAACCGAGGAGAAACTCATAGAAAATTATTAAGCAATGGCATCAACCTCCATGAATATTGTATGCCTTCGCTTTGATTCCGGGTTTCATCTAGGATCGGGTTGTGGCGACACATACGATAAAAGCGCGACCACATTATACTCTGACACTGTATCCGGTGCATTATGTAGTGTATATGCCGATATGGGAGGAGAAAATATACGAGATTTCCTGGATAGTTTTCAGGTTAGTTCGGCAATGCCCATATATCAGGGCAGATTGTTTCTGCCATTGCCACCCGACAAATCCTGCATAACAGTGTCAGGAGATGATCCAATGCTGAAACGGATTAAACGATTGCGCTGGATAGAGCAACCATTATGGGAACAACTTGCTGCCGATGGGACGCTAACGATAGATGTACAAATGATAAGCAGGTGTGGCACTGCAATAGTAGATGGTAATGGTCGTGATGTTATTATACAGCGCAGTTATCTTGAACAAAAAGTCTGCGTAGGCAACATTGGCTTTGGTGCCACCCCTTATTTCTTCGACAAGATTTTTCTTGGACAGGATGTTGAGCTTGGCATAATATATCAAACGACCGACATTGATAATTTCACAAGAACATTTTCTGCACTTTCAAGTATTGGCTTAGGCACCGGGAAAACAGTTGGCAACGGGCAATTTGATGTTAATTTTAGAGAAGTGCAGATTGAAGTTCCATATTCGCAAAATTATCAATTATTATCACTATGGATTCCTTCGCAAGAAGAAGTCAAAATAGAGTCATGGAATAATAGCAGCTATCAACTATTACAAAGAGGCGGTTATATGGCAGGGGCAAATAATCGTTCACTCCGTCATTTTATAAAGAATTCTGTATGGTGTGTTGATTCTGGAGCGATAATACGTGGGCAAAAACCACTTGGCATCATTGTCAATCTATTGCCCAAGAATATAGAAAGCCATCCGATTTGGAGAGATGGCAGAGCGATATCTCTTCCATTCAAATAAATACCATTTATGGAAAATAGCAATTACATGAAACGCACGCAGTGCACACTGACGACAATAACACCATGTCACGTTGGTTCTGGTCGCATATTGTCCCGTAATATGGACTTTGTAACAAATGGCGAAGAATTGGGTATTCTGGATCCACGAAAGATTTATGGGATTATCGGCGAAACTGGAATAAATGCATGGTGCAATGCCATAAACAAAAATGGAAACATATTTGAATTAATCCGCAAAACGCGTCCCAAAATAAGACTACAAGATGTGTGTAGTCATACGGCCACGATGTATGGTGGCACTCCAAACATTAAAGAGTTGCGGGAACAATTTTCGAGTGGAGGCAAATCATGTATCCCTGGAAGTTCAATCAAGGGAGCCATTGTTACAGCAATTCTTGCTTCATACCCACAAGGCATACTGGGGGAACTGCACGGCAGAGACATATTGGGGCAGGTGTTCCAAAAAACAGACCCAAAAACCTCTATATTACGTTGTTTAAGAGTCGGAGATGCACATTTCGACATACAACCCAAAACAATCGTCTTCAACTGTGTAAGCTTAAATATCAGATCAAAGCGATCTCTAATAGACAATAAGGCGCAACAGTTTGTCGAGTGTATATACACTGATGAGCCGTCTATTTTTGATATAGATTTGATAGACACAAATAATCAATACAGCGAGGCACTACAACAATATACAGGTAACATACCAGAGGTTATGAAATCCATAGATGCACTATTCAGTTGCATAAATAGGCACACGTTAACATTACTTAATGAAGAATTGCGATTCTGGGAAGAACGGTATAATGATGAGAAATTAGAGATAGATATAGATTTATTGAATGAATATACAGACCAAATAAAATCTATAACCGAAGAGTGTAAGGCTGCAAAAAAGTCAGCAATAATTAGACTAGGATATGGCTCAGGGTATAATTTTATTACCGGAAATTGGTATCACAGAATTCATTGTAACGACCAAGAATGGGGAAATGCATTAGATAGAATACGTCCCAATAATAATAGATATACAGACTTTCCATATATTAAGACCCGTCGTATATTTTATGATTGTAGTTCTGATTACTTACTGCCTTTGGGATTTGTCCGTATTGCTATCGTACAAAATAAATAAAGCCCGAGTAACGAAGTTCAATCAGAAATTAACATTATTATTAGCATGTGAAAATATCTCAATTTAGTTGTGTTTGTTTTTATTCAATATTGCTATTACCTCTTCTTGCATGTAAGGCACATCTACAACAAAAGCCTTATTGATTTCAGGATGCATAACTACTAATCTACTATTTGAAACATTTATGCCGTAACTTCTCTCCAATATATACCTGTATATACTCGTTTGTAGGGCATAATGCCAATAAGATGCATCTTCCACAGAAGATATTGGGCTATATCCCTTGACACCAGATTTTGATTTTAGTATTTTCTTGCCTGTTTTTGTTACAATATTCTTACTGCGCTTCCAATCATATATTGTGTATTCTCCATTCTGATAATCAAGAAAATCAAGTGTTCCCGCAATTCCCATTTCTTCATCGTATATAGCCCACTCGGTACGATACGGGATAAGTTTTGTCTCTTGGGCAAAATTCAAGAATTGAACAAAAACATCATTTATCTCACACGGTTTTCCAAGATAGAATCTCTCTATATTGGTATGCATGGCTGTACCAAGATCCCTGGACTGTTTCCCTTTAAGATCCCATTCCCGTATAAAACTTTCTTCGGAGCGTCCGGTTTGTTTTGAAAGGATATGAGCAATCCTTTCTGCATCAAACGGAGGAAAACTTTCATCGACCAGAGTTGTAACTGATTTTAATTCTGTACTGCCGATTGTATATTTATGTTCTGATTCATCAAAAGAGAGAAAATTATCTCTTGGGTGTGCATTTATAGCATTATAATTATGACTATATCCATGCAATGCTTGTTGGGTAGTACTTCTTATAATAGTAGTATTGGGCGAGTCACTGACCAACAATTTACGTTCTATTTGTTTGGATTTATCAGTGTCTGAATCTTTATATTTTAGAATCTGATTTTTCAACTCCGCGATCAACGCCTCTAAACGACAAGATTTTGTTTTTTCTACCAGGAGTGCAGTGCTACACTCTTCGCTATTGGTCTTCAACTCATCTATTGACTGCGTATAATTAGTGAGTTTGGCACATAGCAATTCGTTACGCTCTTCTTCAGAATGGATGATTGACTTCAATTCTCCATTTGTTCGTAATAGTTCAACATTTTTCTGTCGGAGTTCTGTTTCTAATCTCTCTGCATCATCTTGAATAGCATTCAAGGTTCTACACAATTCATCAACCTTATCTTTATACGCTTGGCATTCACGCTGGATGGTATTGTAATTATTCTCTCTCAATTTTAATGCAGACAACATTTTATGTACATACGGGAATTTTTGCATTTCGCTCTCTAATTGTTTAAGGTGGCTATTATCTGTCAAATTGCCTTCAATATATGCTCTAATGATTTTAATCATTAGTCCTAATCTACATTGCAACACTTCAATTTTAGATTTGTAGTGTGAAATCATTACAACAACTATCAGCAATGTTCCTACACATAACGTTCCTAATACTACAAATAATTCCATAGTGTCTGTATTCATTAGAATCTCCATAAAAATTAAGCACGATATCTTTTTAATCAATTTACCTTATCGAGAGATTGAGCACAATCCGTATAGTACCGCAACTGTTTATTGGCATCAAAGACCCAATCAAGAAACTTTTCAAGGTCGGGACTGTCGATGGTACCGTAGTTGGCATGTTTGGTTCGGCTCATGCCGCCAAGTACCCACCGGTGTTCAAACGAATATTCCAGTGTATAGAAATTGCTTTGGTTGGTTTGGGTATTGAGCAGCACTGCACCATATATTGCTTCGGGGATCTCTATGGGTTTTGGAAATTCGTAGACAATCAGTCGGTATTCGCCAAAGTTCTGCATTCGCTCGATTCGGAATGTTTCCCACTCTCGGGCATACTGTGACGGGCACTTCTCCTGTATATTATGGCGCAGCCACGACTCATCCGAGAGCGCGTTTTGGTTCAGTTTGCCATCAGTAACAGCATCTATCATACTCGGCAGAAAATAGTACTCCATCTCGTAGATATAGGAACGACGACCAGAACGACTGTCCTGCCGTTTGCGTATATTATCCATCGCTTCAAAGTATTGATCGACTGCTTGATTGAGCCATTTCATAAATTCGGGAAAAGCCTTCTTAATTTCACGTATTCTCTCATAGTGCGCTTCGATGCAGAATGTAATGATGTGCCGTCCATCATCATTGTTTTTAGTACGATCTTCCACACGTGCTTTAACATACTGGTTGTGCTCCATCGCATTAATGGCGCAAACCTGACACATCTCCCAATCATCGTTCTCGGACAATTCAAAGACTACACCTAGTATAAACAGAGGTTTATCGTAGACAATCCTATACTTCGTGTCCCTCCCCTTCGCTTTGAAAACCAGAACTTGCTCATCCGCCATACGGTCCGAAGAAAAGCCATTCCTATGCAGTATCTGCTCTATTCGAGAAAGGTTCTTCTCTTTCGATGATTTAGACTCATAAAACCGGTAGTAAACAATACAAGCAACAATGAATACAATTAAATAGATTCCATGCATAATTGATTAGTATTTTAGCATTACAAATTTCAGTATAATATAGATACAATACAAGTATAAGATTTACAAATGTATAAAATCGCAATACAAAGTTACCAAATAGCCAAATTGGAGCTATTTGATAAACCTGTTTTCGGGTGTCATAACCTCAAAAGTTTATACGGCAACACATTACAAAACTCCAATGGTCTCTAACATATTGTGACAGGCTTCCGCCTTACAGTCAAGCGCAAGCGGATAAGCGCGTGAAGATGAGGGCATACGAAAGAAATCCACGTGTCATCCGCAAATATCGACAGCCGTTTTTTCACTGGGAGAGGTAATGCGCAACCGAATTGTGTGGCTACGCTCTGCGCTGCGTCTATTGCGGTAATTGCATTGTCGGCATCTTTCGGCGCGAAGGTCGAGGTGCGACCTGCGTTTTGAGCAACATAAACGTATGGTTTGCCGGCGTAGGCGAGGGTGATTTCGTCGCCCGTCTCCCAACTCATCCGGCTTGCCGTACCGTCGTTGCCGACAGCAACACGAGACGGGTCGGCAACCGTAGCCTCGACTGCAACGCCGCCATAGTAATTGGGCTCATTTCCTTTCTGCGAATCAGAATCGACATCGGTCGTAATATCCTTGGAGCAGCCTGTCAGCACTGCGACAGCAACTGCAAAATAAAATAATTTCTTCATAATTACAGTTGTTTTACTCTTCATCGCGTTTTTCAAAATCTAGATCGTTGAAATCTTCGTCCGACCCTGCAAAACCACGCTCGATCCCGCAGGCGAATACTTGTAATCTGGGTGTCGCGTATATGGCGCGAGATACCCGCTGTTGAAATTGTTTGTCCATAAGTTGTATTTTAGGTTGTTTTAATGTTTTAGGCAACAGTTTGTTACAGTGTCTTTTTATTATAAGACACCCGAAATCCGCACAACGCACGATGTACATCAAAAGAAATCGGAACGACAAAGAAAGTCGCTCCGATAAAAAATAAACACTACCAATGAAATCGCGGGGCTTAACTCGGTTTCGAGGTTTCGTTGCCGAAGCCGAAATGGCGGCGATATTCGAGAGTCGAATTTTGCAGATGCTTCTCGACGGCACGCACCGAGATGCCGAGTCGTTCGGCTATCTCGCGATGCGTCATACCCTCGATGCGACTCATATAGAAGATGTCGCGCGTACGCTCGGGCAATGTGGCTGAGTAAGCCATAATGTCGTCAAGTCCAACGACCGATTCATCAATATCGTAGTCGGGTTCGTGCGCCATACAGTCGAGTGCGGAGAGTGAATCCCACGCTGCACTGACGCTGTCGAGGCTGACCGACAACCGTTCGATACGGTTGCGCGCGGCAATGTTCAGGCACCGATTCTTGACACTGCGGAACAGGTATGCCTGCACCCGCGAGCGTGCAATAACGGCACGACGGTCGAGGAACGCGCACAGGACATCGTGGAATATATCCTCCGCCTGCGCCGCGAAACGGCTCGCACCGAAGAATCCGCGAATGTATGCCACGATACGCGGATAGACCTTGATGACGAGCACGCTGACCTCTTCGTCGGTGTATGTGAACAGTTGCTCTTCCATTGCGTTGCCGCAGTAAAATTAACTCTTTATTTCGAAAATTACCACTCTATTTTAGAAATATACTGCTTGCCGAATTTATCGGTTACGCGCACCTCGCCCGAACGCGCATCGGCACTCGGAACGACGCGGAACATATTGCGGCTCTTTTGAGGCGCACAATATTTGCGCGTGGTTTTGTTCGTAACATTGGCATACATCGCCTCGTAGTCGTAGTCGGTGCCGTTGAAACGCTCCATATCGGCGACCTTTGCACCGTTCTCCCACCACTCGACACTGCTCCAACCGTCACCGTAGTTCCAGATATTTGCTACGACCGAACGACCGTCCGTGCGCAAAGGAGTATAGAGGCGCATCTGATAATCGGCATCGCGACCTACGCTCTTGTAGTACCACGTCATATCGTTGCCGCGCACCGAGCAGACCATATAGCCCTGCGGCGTGCCGTCGTTGTTCAGATACTTGTTAAGGCGCAACGCTCCCGTAGCACGCGAGACGATAATACTCGAAATACCCTCCATACCCTTGCCCTTGCCGGCATAGTCGAACGAGTAGTTCTCGTGGTTGTGTCCCGCCCACGAATAGACGCGGTCGTAGGAGCCGAGCAGAGCCGAATAACGCGGGTAGTTAAGGTTCTTGCTCGAATAGGAGTTAGCCTTTTTGAAGAGTTGTGAATGTTCGCAGACGACTATCGTCTTGTTCTTCGGCACATCGCGCAGGTCGTTTTCGAGCCAGCGCATGGCGCGCTCCTCCAAGCCCGAACGATAGCGACCTTTTGCGGAGGTACGGGTATAGACGATGTCGGACAGGACGATGTAGTGAATCTGCCCGATGTCGAACGAATAGTTGAGCGGACCGACGTAAGTTTCGAAGTACATCGAGCCGAGTTCCGATGCGAACAGCGTCGTCTGGTCGTAGTCGTGGTTGCCCATAACATTGAATATCGGAGCATCGAAACCTGCCGAAATGTCGAGATAGTCGTCATAGGCGACCATAAAGTTATAGACCAAATCGCCAAGATTTATCGCATAGCAAGGCTCGTTCACGCTCTTGCGCAGAGTCTCCATATCCGGAACGACCGCATCGCGGTAAGCCTCAGCCGAGCCATCGACGCCGTAAGGTCGCATCTGCGGGTCGGCGACCATAATCATGGTGTAGTCGTCGGTCGCATTCTTGCGCGGCGTAAGTCGGAAATCAGCCATCGCTGCACGCTCGTGGCGGGCTATGCGGCGGAAAAATTGAGGTTGTCCCTCGCGCACGGGTATTTCGTAGGCGGCAGGCACTGAGAGATAGACAAATTTGGCTTTTGCCAAGTCGCTCTTCATGGCATAGCAGCCGTAACCGTCGGTAGTAACAACCTGTTCGCCGTCGCTCACCTTGACGCCCGCGATCGGGGTGCCGTCGTCGGCAACCACGCGACCGAATATGTTGGAGCCGTCGGACATAGGTTCGGCACTCACGGCATAATCATCGACATACTCGCCGCCGACCTCTGCGCCCTTGTTGGCTCCGCAGATATTGCCGCAACGACCGACCGCGGCCGAAACCTCGCCCGTATTGCCGCAGTCGCGCATAATCACTTTCGCCTGTTCCGAACCTGCGAGCCAGCCGACTATGCCGCCCGTATGTATGGCGCGGTCATGGTTGGCGTAGCGGTTACCCGCCGCCTCGCTACGGACACGTCCAGTATTGAGGCAGTTGCGGACGTAGGTGCCTGCCGTCGCATCACGTTTGACCGATACCGAGCCGACAATACCGCCAACCGACGAACGGGACGATGCACTGACGCCATCATACAGGATTTCGCCGCGGTTGATGCAGGCACGAATGCGTGCAGGGCGGTTCACGCCACCCGAGATGCCACCGACCGAACCCGAAGCCTCGTTGGTTACCTTCACATTACCGTAATTTACGCAGTCGCAAACGACTACGGCGGCGTGCGGCATTGCCGCTATACCGCCGACATTTGGCGAATGGGTACCTGCCGAAAGGATTTCGCCGAAGTTGTCGCAGCACGACACGTCGCCTTTGGTGAAGCCCGTAATGCCGCCGATACGCGCCTGCGTACCGACCTTGTTACCCGAAACGTAGCCTTCGGAAGTGGTTACGGAGATGCGTCCGCGGTTGATGCTGTATTTGACGGGAGCCTTTGCTCCGCGACCTACCACACCGCCCACGTTATAGACGGGGAAGTCGCCCGCACAGGTTATCGCGCCAGTATTTTCGCACTGCGCCACCATCGGGCATTGTTCCGTTTTCAGAGCCGTACCGCCGACGATACCGCCCGCATTGAGCGACAATTCGCCTTTTTGCGCGGTCGAGGCGGCATGCGATTCGATTGCACCCGTATTGCGACAGCGCATAACTACGAAGCGGTTGGTACCGACGATACCGCCGATATTGACCTCGCTGTCGGTATAGTTGGAGCGGTGCGAAATCGCGCCGTGATTCTCGCAATCCTCAATCAATCCGCTGTTCAAATCGGTGATGAAACCCACGCGGTACTCTGCCGCCTTGTTCTGCGCACGCATTGAGCACGAGGCGTCGATACGCAGGTTGCGCACCACGCCGCCAGCAAGTATCTCGCCGAATAGACCGCGTTGCGCACGCCAGTTCTTTATGGAGTGTCCGCAACCGTCGAACACGCCGCCAAACTGCTCCACGCCCGCAAATTTTTTCTCTTTCGCCATATCTATATCGGCTTCGAGGCAGACTGCGCCGTCGGCATTCTGCCAAGCCTCGATACTTTTGCCCGCATTGCAGGCTGCGGCGAATGCCGCCAAATCCTTTGCCGTCGTAATGCCGCCTGCGAGGGCTGAAAGAACACAGCCGCAGAGCAGGAACAGGATAAATAGTCTTTTCATAACGTTCTAAGGTTTCAAATTATCGTTTACCACGAAACCGTCGTCGAATAGGTGTTGCCGAAGCGGTCGGTGGCGGTGATGGTGCCGCTGCCCGTAGTTGCCGTAGAGTGGCAACGGAACAGGTGGGTGGTCGTACCCTGCGAGAAACCGCTGTTGCCCGCGAGCGTGGAGTTGTTGGTCTTGTAGTAATCGAACACCTCCGAATAGGCAAGGTCTTTCGCATTCTTGTCGGTTATGCGCGACATCTCGACAGCCGTACCTTTTGTCGGGGTGAACATAACCTTGCCCCAATTCTCGTCCCACATAAATACGTTGGCATAGACATAACTGTCGCCATACGAGCCGCGAGGATAGGCGCGCAACTGGTAGGTCTCATCGACCTTTTTGCCGTTGCGGTAGAATACGCCGTCGCGGAGCGTAAGGTCGCGGTATTTGTATTCGGGAGTCTCCCCCACTGCCGCACCGCTCTGGTAGGCGATAGGCTTGAATTTCCACGTCATATTCTCGCCGTCGATGTCGGCGACCACATAGCCGCGCGGAGTACCATCGGCGGTAATCCACTCGTTAATCCATAATTCGCCCGTAACGCGACCGACCGTGTGGCATTCGATGTTTGCCAACTCGGGTTTATCCTTATAGACGAAATTGAAATTCTTGTGCGTATGACCTGCCCACGCATAGACCTTCTTGTATTTCGAGAGCAGATTCTTGTAATCGCCTCCGTGTTGCGTCGAAGTGGATTTCCAACGCTCGCCACCGTCGGCAAGGCGGAACATCGGCGAGTGGGCGCACACGATAAGCGGCGTAGAGTAATCGACATATTGCAAATCGTTCTGCAACCACTGCCAAATATCTTCGGTCAAACCCTGATTGTAGTCTTTCAATTCGTTGGACGAGTTGAGTTTCATAATAAGGTTGTCGAGCATAACGACATGGAATTTGCCGAGGTTGAACGAGTAGTTGCGCGGTCCGAGATTGTTCTCGAAATCGATCGCACCCGCATCATCGGTTGTGGCTTTCGGATTGTTGTCGTGGTTGCCGATAATGCTGTATGTCGGATAGCCGAGCGAGGCAATACCCTTAAGGTAGTCGTTGTAGAGCGACATATCCTCGTGGACAAGGTCGCCGAGCATAATGCCGCAGACCTCGTGATTGGTAATCGTCTCCTTGTATTCACGCATATCGCGCCACATATCGTCGCAACAGTCGAGCGCGTGGTAGGCGAATTTGTCGTAGCCGTAGGAGCGTTTGCGCGGTTGCGGGTCGCCTGCCAGAATCAGCGTCCAACGGTCGGCATCGCCTGCGATTTTGTTGAGCGTGAAGCGCAGATTACGGTACTTGCCGTTGATAAGTTGCGCGTCGCCCTCGCCCAGTTTCTTGTAGAATTGGGCTTTGCCCTCGCTGACCTCAGCCTTGTAGCCCGACGGCTGCGAGACAAAGACAAAGCGCGTCTTGCTCAAATCGGAAGCCAGAGCGAATTTGCCGTCGGCACCCGTGCGGACGCAGTTGAGTCCGTCCGAGACGATAACTCCCGCCAATGGGTTGCCACCGTTGTCGCGGACATAGCCCTCGATGTTGGGGTTCTCGACAACAGGCTCTTTACCGCCGTCGTTGCCGCCGTTACCGTTGGAACCCGTCTCGTCCTTACCGCAGGCTGTTGCCAATACCACGGCGACAGTCGTCAAAAAAATCCAAAATTTTCTCATATTCGTTATTGTTGTTACCCTATTTTTACGGCTATACTTGGGACGCAATACGCGCCCCAAGTATCAAAGCCGAACATTAGTTGGCATCTGCCTCTGTACTGTTTTGCGTATCAGTACCGTTGTTTAACACAATGGTAGATGGCAGACAACCGTCGCATAGAACATTTTAGAGTATCAGTACCCAAATTACTTGCTCGGTTGTGCCATGACTCTTTTTTATTTTCTCAAACTATTCCGTTTCGTCATTATTTGCCGTCCCAGTATGTGCAGTCGCTTATGGTTGCGTTGCTGTCACCCGCAATGCTACCCTCGACATTATCTGCCGTGATAGCCGTGCCGAGCAATGTGCCGCCCGCCTTGCAACCGCTGATAGTAGTACCCGCAACAGTAGAGCCTGCGATAAGACCACCCTGCTCACCGTCTGTGGTAGTAGTCGATGTCAAGGTACCGTAGTAACCGCAGCCTGTTACGGACGAACCCGTATAGAGAATACCGACAATACCGCCGCCGCTGAACACTTCGCTACCGGCAGAAGAACCACCGACTGCACAGATTGCATCACTATCGCTAATTGCAGATGAAACAGCAATACCTGCGATACCGCCCACATAAGAGTGTGTTCCTTTCGCCAAACCTGCTTTGTTTGTACAGCCCGTGATGGTTGCATTGCGCACATATCCCGCCATACCACCAACCATACCGCGTGCTGCGCGCATATTGGATGCCGTATTTGTACAGGAAGTAATTTTCAGTGTTCCTTCAAACGTGGTATTGTACCCGTATGCACCTACCATACCGCCAATCGAACCGCTGTTATTGGAACCATCTTTCCAAAAATTGTTGTTGTAATGTTCGTTACGCATATAGCCGGTATAGTTACAATTCGATATTTCGCTCTCGCCGCCTGCGATGAAGCCGACCAAACCGCCCATGTGTTGTGCGTTGCCGTTTGTTTTAGCACATGTTGCAGCCTGAGCGATTTGCAGAGCGATATTGCAGTCGGTCATCTTCACGCCACCGAGACCTACCAAACCGACCACGCCACCCAAGCCGGCAACCTTGTGTTGCATGGTATATGCTTTGGCTGCCGTCAAAATAATCTTTCCACTGGCTTCGGCATTTGTTACAGTCAGCAGACCGCCAGTCTCCTTGCCGGCTTCCATAACACCAATATGACCGAGTATGCCACCGCAGGCGAGCACATAAGCGGTTGAATTGGCTGCCGAAAAATCGAATGTAATTGCAGCATTGCATTTCGGTGCATTCAATGTGGCAGTATATGTACTATTGACATGACCTATAAGACCGCCGACATAGATAAAGGTGTATGTACTATGAGCCTCGAATTTCGACACATTGATTGCGCCTGTTGCACTGCTTGTATCGGCAGAAAAATCGAACATGCTGTTGTAGTTGATTTCGCCGTACAAACCGCCGAGAGCAAGTTGGCGAACACCTGCGGAGGTGGTGATTGCACCCGAGTTGGTATTGTTGGCAAGAGTACCGCCGACAACCGTTCCTTCGACATTGCTGCCGTCGAGCGTACCCGCTATGCCGCCTATACGCTGCATCTTGACATCGGACGTAGAAACGATGTCGCCGATATTGGTCGATTCGGTCAAAACCGCTTCATTACTGAAATTGCGACCTACGACGCCACCGAGATTGACATAGCGAGAAGCATCGCTGTTACGAAGCGCAGCAAGAGTCAATTTACCCTCGTTTTTCGATTTGGTAATCGTTGCACTATTTGCGCCAACGATACCGCCGATATGGTGAGTCGATGAAACCGACTTATCGGTGATTGCCACGCTGCTTGTGCAACTCTCGACGCGACCGTTCTTGTTGTAACCGATGATACCGCCGACAGAGATATTGGCATTCGCTGCCATAGCCAAAGTTGCAGGCAGGTTGATTGCGCCCGAAGCGGTGGAGTTTTCGACAACGCCCTCGCTCGCATAGCCCGCGATAGAGCCGATATGCAGACCGGTGTAGGCGAATGTAATGTTCTCGTCTGCCGTGATGTCAGCGTTGCAGTGGCAGTTTGCCATATCGCCCTTATGACGACCGACCATTACACCGAAATAGGCATCTTTTTCGGTGCAAGAAGCGTTGTAGTCTGCCGTGATGGTTGCCTTGCAAGTCGAATCTATCGTAAGGTCGGTAACATTGCCTGCGCCGCCCGTGTAGGCGAACAGCGGTTTGGTGGTTACCCAATTTTTGATTGTCTTGCCGTTACCGTTGAACCAGCCGTTGAAATAATTGTCGGTAACACCGATGGACTCGAATGCCGCGTTAGTCTCGTCGTTGAAAACGATGTCGTCGGTAAGCGTGTATATCGCAGGCTCCATACCGGCATATTTGCCCTCATTGTAGTCCTTGGCGAACTGCACGAGGTCGGCAGCCGACTGAATCTCGACGCCGAGTTCGGTAGCCGTAGGGACGAATGCGAACGCTGGCATAGCCATAATTTTACCCTTTTCGAGCGTCTTGCCGTCGGCTGTGGATTTCTCCATATAGTGACCGAATGCGTCGATGACCTTGACCGTGAAGCCCTGTACATACTCGCCCGCAGGCACTACGATATAGACATCGAGAGCCTCGTCGCCGAGCGTGCGCTTAACGGTAACGCGGACAGCCTTGTCTGCATCATCGGCAGCACCCGCAGCCGTAAGCACAGCGTTCTCGTAGTCGATTGCGAATTTGCCCGAGACCTGCTCGCCAGCCTTGCCGCGAAACTCTACATAGGAGATTTGGTCGGCGTCGCTCTCTTTGGTTATCGAAAGTTTCACTACGGCGCAAAGGTGGTGGAACTTCAAGTTGCCATCACTGTTTATATATGCAGCCATAGGAGCGGCATTTGCACCGAACGAGCCTGCGGCATACGCCTGAGTTGCAGGAAGCGTAATCGTCGAGGCATCGGTGTAGATGGAAGCGGGATATACCGCGCTGTAAGGGAGATTCAGAATCCCGTCGAATGTGAATTGTACCGACGACGTCTCGGCAGGTACATCGGCAAGAGCCTCCGATGCCGTACCGTTTACGTTGATTTTGTCGCCGTTCGACCAATAGACCTTGCGCGTGCCGCCAACGTTCTCGCCGAGCGAGGTACGGGTGTCGGCAATGCCTGCGCCGATTACGGTCTTGCCCGCTGCGGGCGCGACATCGGCTGTGTCGTCCTTGACGCAACCCGTGAAGGCGAACATCGTCGCGCAAAGGGCTGCAAGAGTTGTGTATTTCATTGTTCGTTTCATCTTATAATTGTTTTAAGGTTTTACCATATTCCGTTTTCTTCGTTCATATCGTCGATTTCGGCGTCGTAACCACCGCTGGCTTGAAATCCCGATTCGCCGGCTATCATAACCGACTCAATAATCGGAGGTTCGTATGAAAATTCCCCCCCCCTGAAAATTTTGTGTTTTGCGTTCATAAGTTATTGATTTTAAGTTGGTTTTATTTAGTTTCCGTTCCAGTATGTGCAGTTGGTCGGCGTTATGTTGGTGTTGCCGACAATATAATTCGCCACGTTGTCGGCGGTGATTGCCGTACCTGTAACTTTGCCGCCTGCTTTGCAACCGCTGACGGTAGTACCCGCATAAGGGTTGGCGACAATCAGACCCGCTGCCTGCACCTCGCCTTCATTGTTGGTCTTGGTGGAATTGCAGACAATTTCGCCGAAATAGGAGCAACCCTCTACGGACGAACCAGTGCCGAGAATACCGACCACGCCGCCGCCGTTGTATGTTTCGCTACCCGCCGACATTCCGCCGATGTTGCACACGGCAGAGTTGCCGCTGACTGCGGTATTTTCGACAATCGCCGCGATACCGCCGATAAAGGAGCGTTCGCCCTGCGCCATCGAGCCGCTGTTGTTGCAGTTGCTTATCGCGCCATCGCGCAGATAGCCCGCGATACCGCCCGACATACCTCGTTTGGATTTAACCGCTGCCGTATTGGCACAGCCGCTCACCGTAATCGAACCGTCGTAAGTGGTTTTGTAGCCGAAAGCACCGATGATACCGCCAGTCGAACCACTGTTGTTGGTGCCCGTCGTCCAGTTATTGTTGTTGTAGTGTTCGTTATCAATCGCCCCGTTGTTGGTGCAATCCTTTATTTCGCTGTCGCCACCGGCGATAAAGCCGATAATGCCGCCCATGTGCTGTGCATAGCCGTTGGACTTATTATTCATAACGCTCTGCTGCACTGTGGCATTGTTCGTGCAGGAAGTGAGCGTTGCTCCGCCTATGCAAACGAAACCCGCCACGCCACCGATACCCGACGTGCGCAGTTGAAGTGCGATTTTATCATTTGCCGCGAGGTTTATCGCGCCATCGACTTTCGCACCGCTTACCGTAAGGTGTCCGCCAAACGCAGCCGCAGCCGATGTTTCCACAATGCCCACGCCACCGACGATACCGCCCACGGCAAATGTCATTGCGGCGCAATTGGCTTTCGAGGCATCGACTTTGATTTCAGAGTTCCATTCGGGCGAGATGACTGTCAGAGCGGCATTGCGCTCGATATGTCCGAACAGACCGCCGACATAGATGAATGTATTTGTCGCAGATGGTTCGAAAGCGGAGAGTGTCATCGCACCTGCTGAGCGACTCGGAACACTTGAAAAATCGAATGTCGCATCGCAGGCAATTTGACCGTAAAGTCCGCCGAGCATTAACTGACGCACACCGCGGGAGTCGGTCGAGGCTCCCTTGATATTGAACGCACCTTGTTCGGTGTTGTTATTGGCGGAGAGTTCGGTTATCTTGTTCACACGACCGACGATACCGCCGATACGCTGCAATTTGGCATCGGAAGCGGAGATAATCTCTGCCGCATTGGTAGAGGAGGTTACTGCGCCTTCGTTCATACCGACGATACCGCCGAGGTAGATATTGCGCGAGTCATCGGTATCGGACTTTACGGCACGCAACGACGCGGTCGTTATCGCACCTTTGTTCGAAGCCGTGCGAACTTCGCCGCCATTGAAGCCTGCGACGCCGCCAATGTAGTGGCTTTCAGCCATTGCCGCATCGGTAATCGCGCCCTCGTTGGAGCAGTTTTCCATT
Source organism: bacterium (assembly GCA_963658625.1). GTDB lineage: Bacteria > Bacteroidota > Bacteroidia > Bacteroidales > Rikenellaceae > Alistipes. The sequence continues at coordinate 32,607 of CAVKRC010000012.1, read as the reverse complement.
GTCGCGTTGTTGAGCGCAACCACGCCGCCGACATAGAATGCGCCCTGACCTTTGGCGGTTTGCGCTTTGGTCGTCGCCTCGACTGCACCGTAATTGACACAGCCCGTGAGTGTCGTAGTACCCTCGCAGACACCGATCAAACCCGAAACGTATGCCTTTGTAGAGTTGTTGCCCGTAGTAGCGTTCATCGTAACAGGCGCGTAGTTGGAGCACTCGCTCACCGTGCAATCGGTAAGATGCGCCGCAAGCGGAGCGATGGTGTATTCGATATTGTACTCGTCTGCCGACACGAATGCCGACGTCTCGTCGATAATCACGTTGCGGAGCGTCGCGCCCTTGCATTCGCCGAACAGAGGTTGCGACGAGGCGAAGCCCGCGATTTTACGATACTGACCGTCGAACTCGCCATCAAACTGGTGGTCGGTCGTGCCAATCGGCTCCCACGCCGACGTAAGTTGCGACATATCTATATTGTTGAGCAGAACGACTTTGCCATCTTTCTGCCAATCCGTGATGTCGCCACCCGCATTGAAAGTGCGCGCGAACAGAGCCAAACCTTCGGCAGAGGTGATACCCGAAACAGGATAGCACTCCTGCGCTATGGCAGGCAGTTCGATTTCGCCCGCCTTGTCCTGAATTTTCAGGGCGATGCGCGGTTCGCGCAACGAGCGGGTATCGCTCGGGTTGTCGGCAAGGGTGAAAATGTATGAAACCGTATTGTCATCATTCTCGACACTCTCGTAAGTTACGCTCTCGGGGCAGATAATGCTCTCGACGATGTGTGCCGGTGCTTTGAGTGTAAAAGGTGCAGCATTTTTCGACGCAAAAATCATCGCGCCCGCTTCATTCCAAGCCACGTCGTTACCGAACTGGAAGACGTTGAAATTGGCATCAGCCTCACTTAATCCGTTACGGACAAAGCCGATTGCTCCGTAGCGCGAAGCGTCGGCATTTGCCGACCACGCCACATTTACCTTGGTCGTAACCATACCGTCGGCAACACTCTTCGAGCCTTTGGTTGCCGTAAGCCACTCATCGCTCGCAATGTTCCACTCGACACCCTCCTGCACCGAGACATCAAATTCGGCACTGCCTGCCGCTTTCGAACCTATGGCATAGATTTGGCTGACGATGAATACATTACCCGACTGCGACACCTCCATCTCGAAACCGCGGAACTGTCCCGCCACGAACGTAAGGCGGGCAGGTACACGGTCGTCAAAATCATCATTGGCTTTGATGTTGAGCGTGAAACCGCCGTCGCCGCAGTGCTCCTCTTCGAGCACCGTGCACCATTCGGCATCGGAGACGACGTTCCAGTAGATATTCTGATTGTTGAGCGCGACATCGACGCGAACGCTGCGACTCGCCGAATTGAACGGCAGCGAGCGTACCTCGGCACCGTTGAGCGAGTAGGTAACCTCGATAGGCGTGGTAACTACATCGTCGGTGGTATCGCCCTTTTTGCAACCCGAAGGCATCAGCGCAACGAGCAGCAATGCAAAAGTTGAAATTATATATCGTTTCATATTCTTTCTGTTTCGGTTTTTACGGTTATTGACGACCTTTCAGACGCATCGCGCGGCTTTCGGCTGTCGAAGCCCACCACACGTCGGTCTGCATATTGTTGGTACCGTCGAGCCACGAGCCGAGTGCTTCGGCATAACTCTTCGGGTTACGATACAACTCGTCGGCAGGATAGCGCAGACGGGTAGGCAGAATGCCGTTGTTCTCGGCTGCGGGACCATTGGTTTTCAGCAGCGGGTAACCGGTACGACGATAGTCGCACCATGATTCGATGCCGACCCAGTAGGTAGCAATCCATTTCTGGGTCAAGATGGTCTCCAAGGCGTTGTCGGCATCTATCTCCGAAGCCAGCGTGTCGAGGAATTTGACAACCGATTCGGAAGATTCGGTAACGGTCGTGTTCCATTCGAGAACGGACTCGGTAACAGCCTGCAAATAGAGCGATTTGACTGCTGGATAGGCTATGCCGAGCCAACCGCGCTGACCCGCTTCGGCGAAGATAAAGAGTTGTTCCGAAAAGTTCATAAGAGCATAGTGGTCGGCATTTTGCAGATTGTTCTTCTGACCCGACGCCCCGCGAGGATAGCGACCTACGAGCGAGTTGCCCGCCGCCGAGATTTTGCCGTCCATATACTTGTCCAAATCGCTTTTGAGCCACTGCGTAGGCGCGCCAACGGGTTTGGTGAAATAGTAGTAGTAACGCGGATCCTCGAACTTGCGCGAGGTATCGACCATCTTATCGACGATGGTCGAGCAGGCAATCATCGAGTTCCAAATACCCGACGTGGTCGAGTAGAACGGCGTGTAGAGAGCCGAGTTCGTAGAACTGAAACCGACCAATGCTGCATCGGCACGGTTGCGCATAACGGGATATTCGCCGCTGCCCGAAAGGTAGCAGTCGTAAATCTCGGCTATCTTGTTGGCAACGTTGAGCGAACCGTAATCCTCGCCGAGTTCGATAACGCCGCCGTCCTCCTGCACTTTGAGCGAAGCGCGCATCAGCAGGCGCAGGTAGAGCGAGTTGCCGAAGCGTCGCCACAACTGCACGTCGCCGCCGTACATATAGTCGCACAGCGGGCTGAAATTGTCTTTGCTCAAATCGCCGCTTGCGACCATCTCCTCGGCACGGGCAAACGAACGGTTAGCCTCTTCGAGCAGACTGAAAAGGTCTTTGTAAATCTCCTCCTGCTCGTCGTAGGTGGTCGTATAACTCAATTCTCCGTCCTTTTGCAGGGCGATTTTCGCCGCATCGAAATAGGGCACATTGCCATAGGCGTCGGCAATGCCCGACATCGTCAGAGCCTTCAAAATCAGCGCAACACCCGTCATTGCAGGGTTCTCCTCCTTGCGGGCGGTATCGAGCATATACTCGGCGTTGCCCGCCTGCAAATAGAGGTTTTGCCACAACGAAGCCACCGTCGATTCCGTTACGGAGTAGTTGTAGTTCATCTGCGACGTAACCTCTGTACTGAGGTTAAGGCTGTATTGCATAAATTCCGCAATCAGGTCGCGCGTACGCTCGACCAATGCACGCTCCGTGTTGTAGAGTATCGGCTGCACGAACGATTCGGCAGGCGCGTCATAGACGGCATACGGATTGCGGTTCATATCGTCGAATTTGGCACAGCCGGTCATTACAGCCACGGCAGCAGCCACCGCGAATATCGTTTTGAATGTATATCGTTTCATATCGCTCATCTTGTGTTAGAATGTGATTTTCAGACTTGCACCGTATTGCGCGCCCGAAGGCATTTGCAGAATCTCGAAGCCCGGAACGACGGCGTTGCCGCGCATCGACACTCCTTCGGGATCCCAACCCGGGAATTTGCTCCAACAGTAGAGGTTGTTGCCGAACACGGCTACCGTCAGACCCTTGATGACGCGGGTACGCGCCAAAAGTTTCTTCGGGAAGGTATATTCGACACGAGCCTCGCGCAATTTGAGGAATTGGGTGCTTACGAAGTTCGCCTCGGCATTGGTGTTGCTGTAAGCCGAGTGGTAGTATTCGGCAATCTCGTTACGCGGAATAGCGTAGTCGTTGACTTTGTAGTTGCCGTCGGCAAGCAGTACGACGCCCTGCGGTACCATACCGCCCTCGCGACCTGCCAACGTAGCCTTGCCCTTGCCTCGATAGTTGAGTACCCAGTTGGTATAGGAGAAGACATGTCCGCCGATTTGTCCGTCGAAACTAATCGATACTTTCAACCCCTTCCACGATACGGAGGTGTTGAAACCGCCGCGCCATTTCGGACTGCAATCGCCGATATAGGAGAGATTCTCGTCCGTCAGCGGTTTGCCCTGCTTATCGAGGACTATCATACCCGACACATCGCGCATCGAGCCGTCCTCGGATACGGCATAAGAGCCTGCGGGAGCGCGCTTGTAGCCCTTACCGTACATCGAGGTCAGCGAACTGCCCTTGTAGGCAGTCATCAGCGCGTGCGACGAATAACGAGCTACAATCCACTGGTCGATGCCGTCGCCGAGCGAAAGCACCTTGTTGCGGTTCATCGACCAGTTCACGCCCAATTTCCACTGTACGTCGTGAGTGCGCAACAGGACACCCTGCGCAGCAATCTCGACACCCCAGTTGCGAATCGTACCCGCATTGGTATAAACGCTGCTCTCACCCGTCGAATAGGTAACCGGCATATTGGCGATAAGGTTTTTCGACTTGCCGTCGTAGTAGGCGGCGTCGATAGTCAATCGGTTTTGGAACATACGCAAATCCAAACCGACCTCCCACGAAGAGACGATTTCGGGTTTGAGTTTGCTGTTCGATTTCGAGGTCGGAATGGTCGTTCCGCCCGGGAATTTGGTGCTATTCAGATACTCCTCGATGCGGTAAGGTGCGGTATCGTGTCCCACCTGCGCCCACGAAGCACGCAGTTTGAGGAGATTGACGATGCCGTTGGTCTTGCCGAAATCGAACAAATCGTTCAGAACCACGCTACCCGATACGGACGGATAGAAATAGGAGCGGTTGCCTTTCGGCAGGGTACTCGACCAGTCGTTACGTCCCGTAACGTCGATGAATATGGCATTGCGCCACGAGAAAGTCAGCAAACCGTACAACGAATTGGTCTGACGCTCGTAGCCGTAATTATCCACCTTAATCTCGCCGAGCGAGTTGGCAAGCGAATAGACTCCCGCCTGTTTGAGTTTGTCGGCGGTCTGCGCATGACGGCGGTAGTTGCGGTTGAGCAGACTGCCGCCGAAGTTGGCGGTGATGTTGAAATCGGAGCCTATCTTGCGATCGTATTTGAGCAGGAATTCGCCCGAATACTGCATCGACGAAATGTTCTGCTCGCGATACCAGCCGTCGGGGTTCGCCTGCGTCGAGGTCGCCTGACGCTGCGTACGGAAATCCTTGTTCATATCCACGCCGCCGCGTACCATCAGCGTCAATCCCTTGTAGAGGTCGAACGTAAACTTGACATTACCATAGACGCGGTCGCGAGCCTGCGTATTGACGCATTCGTTCGCAAGGAAATAGGCATTGTTCTTACCGCCCGAAAGCGAGGTATCCTGTTGGACATTCTCCTTGCCGTCCAACCAATAGTGTTTCACCCACGACATATCGACGTTAGGTGCGTATGTCCACAGACCGTACATAATCGCCGTCGAACCGTAACCCGACGATGTAGGGATATTGTCGCAGTGTTGGCGGCGATAGTTGAGCGACGTCTCGGCAGAGAGCCAGCGGGTGATTTTGCTGCGCGTCTTGACCGAAACGAACTGTTTGTTGTTAGGCGTATTCGGAACTATACCCTTGTTGCGGTAGTCGCTTATGGTTACGCGCAACGAATTGTTCTTGTTGATACGTCCCGTAAGCGAAACCGTGTTGGTGTAGGTTTGTCCTGTGCGGAAATAGGATTTGAACCAGTCGCCTTTGCTTACAAACGGCGTGGCTGTACGCTGGAAATCGCCCGCAGAGTCATACGAACCGCCAATCGAGCGTTTATCGTCGTAGTATTGGTATTGCAACGAGCCGTCCATACGCGGACCCCACGATTCGAGGCTGACCGTACTTTTGTAGGCAGGAACGGGGTGATAGCCCGAGCCGCGCGTGTTGTCGCCGTTGCGCAAATAGTAGTAATAGTCGGACGAATCGCCTTGACCGTATTGGTATTGCAGGTCGGGCGAGGTATTTACGGTCTCGAACATTACGCTTGTCGAATAACTCACGCTAAGGTTCTCCTCCTGCTTGTCGCCAGATTTGGTCGTAATGACGATGGCACCATTGGCGGCATTCGAGCCGTAGAGTGCGGTTGCCGCAGGACCTTTGAGGACCGTAATACTCTCGATGTCGTCGGGATTGACGTCGCTCGTACCGTCGCCGTAGTCGATTGCGTATGTCGAATCGTCGCCAGCAGTCGAAGAGGTCGAGGTGTTATACATAGGTACGCCGTCGATGACGAACAATGCAGAGTTGTTGCTCAAATCGACCGACGATTCGCCTCGCAGCGTAACACGCATCGTGCCACCGGGACCCGAGTTCGAACGGTCGATTACCAAGCCTGCAACCTGTCCCGTAAGACCGCCCAGCCAGTTGGCGGAGGTAGCGGAATTGGCAAAACGATCGCCGTCGAGTTTGGTCGTGGCATAGCCGAGCGACTTCTCCTCGCGCTTGATACCAAGTGCCGTAACGACGACCTGCTCCATAGCCTGCGCCGCATTCTGCATCGAGACGTTGATTTCGGTACGCGAACCCACCTTAACGGTTTCGTCCTTGTAGCCGAGGAAACTGAATTGCAGTTCTTGACTCGGAGTAACCGACACGGTATAGCGTCCGTCCGCCTCGGTAATCACACCGTTGAGCGTGCCGACAATCATCACGCCGACACCACCCAGAGGTGCGCCGTTTTCGTCTTTCACAATACCCTTTACGGTATGCGGACGCTCGGGAGCATTGTTTTGCGCTTTGGCAGTAGCCGTATCGGTTGCAACCGCATCGCCCGTAGCGGATTTGGATTCGGAAGCGAGTTTGATTGCGATTTTGTTGCCCACAATCTCGAACGTGCGCCCGGAGCCGTCGAATACCCTGTGCAACAGGTTTTCCAATGGTTCATCAGTCGCCTCGACCGTTACCGTACCTGCATTTTCGAGCACCGAACTGCTGTAAAAGAACGTGTAAGCCGTACTTTGCTCCACCTTAGCCATAAATTCCCGCAGCGGCACATCATGTACCGACAGGGTAATTCGCGGACCGTCGTCGAGCAACGGGGCAGCCGTTGTCGGCTGTGGCGCAAGCATCGCACACAGTGCGAGCATAAACGCCGCAAGCAGCCGTGAAGTAAATGTTTTCATCATAAATTTGTATTTTAGGTTTATATGTCAGTATTAAATGTTCGCCCGTTTGGAGACATAATATTCGCCGTCGAACTCGTTTACCGCCAGCGGTACGGGAGCAGTGAGCGAAACCAGTCGCAGAGCCTCTTCCAACGATTCGTTGTCTATCTGACCGTCGTAAGGAATGTTCTCGACCGAGGAGTGAATGTGAATTTTGATGTTGTATTTGTGTGCAAGGCGACTTGCCACGAATTTGAGCGGCAACTCCGAAAAGCGCAGACGACCGTTGTTAATCCAACTTATCGAGTTTTCGACTGCAACGGCCTGCTTGGTAATCTGACCGAGATTGTCGTCCACGCGGAGTTCGTCGCCCGGGTTGAGTTGAATTACGTCCTCCTTGATGTGCGCTTCCAATCGTCCTGTGTGCAGGGTTACGACCGAATAGCGGTCGGAAGCGTAAGAGACGATATTGAACGAGGTGCCGCGAACGATATACTCCTTATCGCCGCACGTTACGACAAATCGGCGGGCGGCATCTTTTGCGACCTCGAAATAGCCTTCGCCGTCGAGCATCACGCGACGCTCTCCGACATTGAAATCGGCAGCCAAAGTAAGGCGTGCATTGGCGTTGAGCGTTACCACAGTGCTGTCGGGCAGGATAAGAGTACGGCTTTCGCCGTTACCCGTCGTATAGACCACAGGTTCGGCAACGGGTTGTGCGTTCGATGTCGCGGCAACCATCCGCGTTTCGACGAACGGAACAGTCTTACGGTCGGAGACCAACCCGAACGTTACGCCTGCCGATATGCCGACAATAACCACAGCGGCTACTGCGCGGGCATAACGCCGACCGAATTGCGTCATACGGTTGAGAAGCGTCGGTTTGGCGACAACTTTCCGCTCCTTTGCCACGCGCGACCAAAAGGCAACAGCCTCGGGTGCAGCAGGCATTTGCGATTCGAGCGAACGGATTTCGCTGCGGAAATCGACGGCATTCTGCGGCGAGCGGCGCGTCCATTCGGCAAGCCTTACCGCCTCGTCGTCCGAGAGCGTTCCGTTTATATATTTACAAATCAGCCCTTTAATATCTTTATTCATAATTTCGGCAGAGTGTTTATTGTCCCTCTGTATATAATAAGACACAATTTTTCGGAAAACCGAACCTTTTTGGCAGAAAAAATTTTAGGAGCACAACGGGCTGGTACAAAAAAAAAACGGGAGTTGCTTTCGAGCAACTCCCGTTTTCGTTTATGGTCGGTTGATTATTTGGTCAATGCACCGATTTCGTAGAGAGCACCATTCACCTTGCGAACGGCATCAGCCGATGCAGCGAACTTGGCAGCCTCTTCCTTGGTCAGTTCTACCTTCAAAATCTTCTCGATACCCTTCTTGCCAAGAACTACCGGAACACCGATGCAGATGTCGTTCTGTCCGTACTCGCCTTCGAGGTAAACCGAGCAAGGGATAATAGCCTTCGTGTCGTTGATGATGGCATCGACAACCGATGCTCCTGCCGCACCCGGAGCGTACCAAGCCGAAGTACCGAGCATCTTGGTAAGGGTTGCACCGCCTACCATAGTGTCGGCAGCAACCTGCTCCAACTTCTTCTTAGGGAGGAGTTTGGTTACAGGCACACCCTTGATGGAAGCCTTCGATACAAGCGGAATCATGGTGGTATCGCCGTGTCCGCCGATTACCATACCGTCGATGTCCTGAATGCCTGCACCCGAAGCCTTCGAGAGGTAGCAACGGAAACGCGACGAGTCGAGCGCACCGCCCATACCGATTACGCGACGCTTAGGAATACCCGCTGCTTTGAGAGCGAGGTAGGTCATCGTATCCATAGGGTTGGAGATGATGACGAATACAGCCTTAGGCGACCATTTGATGGCGTTGGCAACCACACCCTCGACGATTTTGGCGTTGATGCCGATAAGTTCCTCGCGGGTCATACCCGGTTTACGCGGAATACCCGAAGTGATAACGACAACGTCCGAATTTGCCGTAGCCTTGTAGCCCTCGGCATCGGTAGCCGTAACGCCTACGAGTTTGGTCTTGTAGCCCGAAGTGGCGGAAGCCTGGAACATATCGAGCATTTTGCCCTCGGAGAGACCCTCCTTGATATCGACCAAAACGACTTCGCTTGCGATGTTGCGGCAAGCCAGAACATTGGCGCAAGTGGCACCCACCATACCTGCACCTACAACTGTTACTTTTGACATAATTTTGTGTATTAAAATTAAACCTTAATTCTTGTATCTATTTTTCGATTAACGCAACGTACTGCTCGGGAGTGAGCAACTTGTCGTACTCCGCCGCGTCGGAAATCCTGACTTTGATAATCCAACCCTCGCCGTACGGGTCCTTGTTCACGAGTGCAGGGTCGGCGTCGATTGCCGCATTGACCTCCTCAACCTCGCCCGATACGGGAATGAATGCGTCGCTGACCGTTTTGACAGCCTCGATACTGCCGAACACGTCGCCCGCCGCAAGGGTCTCGCCAACGGTAGGAACATCGACGAATACGATGTCGCCCAACTCGCTCTGCGCGAAATCGGTAATGCCGACGAATGCATATTCGCCATCTATGCGACACCACTCGTGGTCGTCGGAGTATCGGAGATTAGCAGGTACGTTTGCCATAATTCGATAAATGTTTTTGAGTTTGACTTATGTTTTTTAACTTAACTTGCGCTTTTCGACGCAAATATATAACTTTTTTCTCTTTGTTGTTATTTTGCTAACACAAATTTTACAATACAAATTCGACCTCTTTGAAAAGGTACTCTTTCCGCACTCCGTCCGCATGGTCGATAATCAGTTCGCCCGAAGATCGCACGCCGACTATCGTGCCGCGGAACCGCGTACCGTCGGGCAGGGCGTAAATCTGCTGCGTGCCACGCCGATACATCGATGCTATGTAGCGATCCTGAATACGTTGTTTCGCGCCTTGGCGCAGTTGTTCGTAGTTGTGCATCAGTCGTGCTACGAAATGTTCGAGAACCTCGCGCAGGTCGTACTCCCTGCCCGTCTGCAATGCCATCGATGTCGGATTGGGCAGCGAGGGGTCGAACTCTCGTTGATTGACATTCAGACCTATGCCGACGATGGTTTTGGCAAGGTGTGCGCCCGAATAGATGTGTTCGATAAGTATGCCGACGATTTTCCTGTCGCCCGCATAGATGTCGTTCGTCCACTTTATGCGGGTCGCAATACCGTAATCGGCAAGCAAATCCATAAGCGAGAGCGCGACGGTCTCCGAGAGCAGAAACTGCTCGGCAACGGGCAGGAACGATGGTTCCAACGCCACCGAAAAGAGCAGGTTCGCACCCGCGTCGCTCGACCACTTGTGCCCGCGTTGCCCGCGTCCCGCCGTCTGATAGTCAGCCCATACGACATCGCCCTCGCGGTATTTCGCATCGCGCAGCAGGTCGTTGGTCGAAGTTGTCTCGTGTATATGGAAAATCGCCATTGTCGTCAGTCGATGTAATTCAGTGCAAAATAGGACGGAGCGGCATCGATTGAAGTTATCTGAATCGGATTGCCTTCCGCATATCGGAATATCTTGCGGTCGAAACAGTAGAATATGTCGCCGTCCGCCGACACATCGATTAGGGTTTCATAGTATTTGTAATCCGCCGATATTTCGTACAAAAGTTCGTAATCTTTGAATATCTTACCCGTCATATCTGTGTATCCGCTCCTGAACATCATATAAACCGCACCGTTTCTGAGGCAGCACGAGAGCGATCGGACATTGCCCGCAATTTTCATCGAGTTGGTCGTATTCAGTGCCGTGCCGTCAAATGTGTAGGTATTCAACACCCCATTGTCATGCACGAATACCGACACATTGTCATTCTCGTCCAGAACGAGCGACGAAGCCTGTGTATTGTAAGGTACGGGATAACTCGACACCGTGCCGTCGGTCGCATAACGGGTCATCGCGGCAATGGAACCCGTGCCGTCATCGACACGCACCAAGCCGTAGACGGTGCCGTCGTAGGCTATCGACAACCTGTTATTGGAGGTCGCAATCACGCCGCCCCACATTTTCTTGCCATCCGAGGCGACAATATCACGCTTTTCCTCCGTTCCGTCGGGTTTTATGATTATCAATTTGGATTTGATGGCGATTGCCACATAATCCTGCCGTGCGCAGAACGCGGTAATTGAGCCTGTTTCACTCAGACTGCACAACTTTTCGCCGTTTTTGTAAACGTTCCATCTATATGTCTGACCGACCTTTTCATCGCAGATATGATATATGTCCTTACCGTCGGCACAGGCATACAGATGGTTCTTGTAGTCCGTGATTTCCCAACTGTCGGAATCGGGCACCGCCTTATAAAAAGTATCCCCGCACTGATAGCAAAGTTCGAATTTTTTAGGCTCGGCAACTATCACCTTGCAACTTTCGGAATGCGACTCCTCGTCTCCGCTTTTGGAAAGGGTTACGGTTACAATGGCTTCGCCCGCACCGACAGCCGTAATACAGCCCGCATCATCGACCATAGCAACTTTTTCATTGTCCGACAACCATTTGCGGTCGTACTCCTCCGCCACCGCCGCAGGTTCGATTTTTATCGGCAGAGGCACCGTTCTTCCCCGATAGATTCGGAGTGTAGCCACTCCGTTCTCCATCTTGGCAGGAGCGAGGAACGATATGGATTTCAAGCCGATACACTTGACGCACTTTATCAGACACGAGCCGTCCACTCCATCGGCAGAGACGGTGATAGTGGTTTCGCCCTCTTTAAGCGGTGTAATCATACCCTGCGAATCGACAATCGCCACGTCGGTATCGCTCGACACCCACGCGAGAGCCTTTTTGCGTGCCGCCTTGGGCGAGATATTCACATACTGCGCCAAAGGTCGAGCACCGATTCGGTCTGCATCGACCGTGCCGTCGATGTTGTAATAGACATTGAACGTGTACTCGCTTTGGGTGAATGCGATGGCGGTTACGGTTGCCGACTCGTCCGATTTTGCGCATGCCGTCATCATGAGGGACAATAGCGCGATAACAAATAATCGTTTCATTGTTTTATAATTTTGTGAGTAAATAAAATTGGTTGCGTTTTATGCGCTTACACCGAAATCGCGCAGGGCGTCGTTGAGCGTGGTCTTTTTGTCGGTCGATTCCTTGCGCTGTCCGATAATCAGCGCGCAGGCGACGCTGTACTCGCCCGCAGGGAATTTCTTGGGATACGAACCCGCGATAACGACCGAACGAGGCGGAACGTAGCCGCGATACTCTTTCGGTTCGGTGCCCGTAACATCTATGATATGGGTCGAGCCGGTAATCACGACATTGGAGCCGAGCACCGCCTCGCGACAGATATGTGCGCCTTCGACCACGATTGCACGCGAGCCGATGAAACAGTTGTCCTCGATAATCACGGGAGCAGCCTGCACGGGTTCGAGTACTCCGCCTATGCCGACGCCGCCCGACAGGTGGACGTGCTTGCCGATTTGGGCGCACGAACCTACGGTAGCCCAAGTATCGACCATCGTACCCGTATCGACGTATGCACCGATATTGACATACGACGGCATCATCACCGCACCGGGTGCTATGTATGCTCCGTAACGCGCCATACCGTGAGGCACAACGCGAACGCCGAGGCGATCGAAATCGTGTTTGAGGTCGATTTTGTCGTACCACTCCAACTCGCCCGCACGCATGGTGCGCATTTTCTGTATGGGGAAATAGAGAATTATCGCCTTTTTGACCCACTCGTTCACCTTCCACTCGCTACGTTGCAAGTCGATGGGTTCGGCGCAACGCAACGCGCCTTTATCGACGGCATCGACCGTCGCACGAATTGCAGCACGCACCTCGTCGCTGTCAAGCAACGAGCGGTCGTCCCATGCGCGTTCGATGACCGATTTCAATTCGTCAAAGTTGTTTTCCATAATCCAATCCTATATATAACATAGACAAAGGTAAGTAAAATATATGACAGCACACACGATTCGGCAAAAATTCCTAACTTTGCATCGGAAACGAAAAAGCGAAAACTCTCTTATGAAAACCACTCTCAACCGCATAGCCATTGTCGCTGTTGTGATTATGTTATGCTATTTTGCAGGATACGGCGCAGGAAAACTGATAAAGAAGATGATAAAACCAAACAAAATCGAATATCCAGTTTCCGAACGCGAAAACGTTTCGGACAACTATTTCGGCACCGAGGTCGCCGACCCTTACCGCTGGCTCGAAGACGACAATTCGGAGCGTACCGCCGCTTGGGTAAAAGCGCAAAACAAGACCACATTCGACTATCTCGACCGCCTGCCTGCGCGCAAGGCGATTCGCAAGCGACTGACCGAACTGTGGAACTACCCCACCGAGAGCGCACCTGTAAAACGGGGGGATTGGTACTATATTTCGCGCAACAGCGGATTGCAGAATCAGAGCGTATTGTGGCGCAAGCGGTCGCTCGACAGCAAGGAAGAAGAGATATTTCTCGACCCAAACTCTTTGTCGGACGACGGCACGGTGGCATTGCATTCGGGTGCATTCACCAAGGACGGACGCTATTTCGCCTATTCGCTCGCTTCGGCAGGTTCGGATTGGGTAAAAATCTACGTTATGAATACCGAGACTAAGCAACTGCTGCCCGACAGCATAAGTTGGGTCAAATTCTCGGGTGCCGACTGGACGCGCGACGGCAAAGGATTCTATTACAGCGCATACGATGCACCGAAAGAGGGTGTTTACTCGGCACAAAACAGCAATCAGAAAGTATATTTTCACCGTCTCGGTACAGCACAGGAGAGCGACGAACTCGTATATGCCGACCCTGCCCACCCGCTGCGCTACCTCTCTGGCGGCGAAAGCGACGACGGGCAGTGGGTATTCATCACCTCGTCCGACGGCACATCGGGCACCGAGATACTCTGCAAGCACAAGGGCGACAAGGCTTTTCGCGTATTATTCGCGGGCTTCGACCACGACTATGCCATACTCGACTGCGAGGACAACTGCGCATTGGTGCTGACCAACGACGGCGCGGAAAATTATCGGCTGATAGGCATCAACCTGCGCACCGGTTCTCGGCACGACATCATACCCGAGCGCGACGTTCTGCTCGAAAGCGTAAGTACGGCAGGCGAATACCTCTTTGCATTTTATCTTATCGACGCACAGAACAAGGTATTCCAATACGACCGCAAGGGTACACTCATTCGCGAGGTGGAGTTGCCTATTATCGGTTCTGTCGGCGGGTTCGACGGCGAAAAGGAGGATACCGACACATACTATGCCGTATCGAACTACACCACGCCGGGTACATATTACCATTACGACCTCGCAAGCGGTGTATCTACTTTGTACCACGCTCCCGAAGTGAAGTTCGACCCTGCCGATTTCGTAACCGAACAACTGTTTTTCGAGAGCAAGGACGGCACGCGCGTGCCGATGTTCGTATCGCACAAAAAGGGGCTGAAATTGGACGGCAACAATCCGTGCTACCTCTATGCCTACGGCGGTTTCCAGATAAACCTCACGCCCGGATTCAGCACGACGGCAGTGATGTTTATGGAGCAGGGCGGAGTATTCTGCGTCGCCAATCTGCGCGGCGGTTCGGAGTACGGCGAGGCTTGGCATAAAGCGGGTATGCTCGCCAACAAACAAAACGTATTCGACGACTTCATCGCCGCCGCCGAATACCTTATCGACAAGGGTTATACCTCGTCCAAAAAACTGGCTATTGCGGGCGGTTCCAATGGCGGATTGCTAGTCGGTGCTTGCGAAGTGCAACGCCCCGACCTCTATGCCGTATGTCTGCCTGCGGTGGGCGTGATGGATATGTTGCGTTTCCATAAATTCACCATCGGACACGGCTGGGTTGTGGAGTACGGTTCGAGCGACAACAAGGAGCAATTCGAATATCTCTACAAGTATTCGCCGTTGCACAACATACGCGACGGCGTCCGCTACCCTGCCACGCTCATAACGACGGGCGACCACGACGACCGCGTAGTGCCTGCCCACTCATTCAAGTTTGCAGCACAAATGCAGCACTCGCAGGCGGGCGACGCGCCGATACTTATCCGCATCGAAACGAATGCAGGGCACGGTGCAGGAAAGCCGACAGCCAAACGCATCGAGGAGACGACCGACACGTTCGCATTCCTCTTCGCCAACACCGACACCGAATACAAACCCGTAAAATAGAGCGATGAAAGTATATAAATTCGGTGGAGCATCGGTGCGCAATGCCGACGGCGTAAGAAATCTGCTCTCGATAGTCCGCGGCGAAAGTGAACTATTCATCATAGTTTCGGCGATGGGCAAGACGACCAATGCTTTGGAGCGCGTGTTCGATGCTCTGCGCAAAGGAGATAAGCCGACCGCTGTTCGCGAGACGGACGAATGTCAAGCCTATCACCAAGCGATTATAGCCGACCTTTTCGGCAAGGGCTACCGCGTAGAAAAGGCAGACCGTTTTTTCGACGAGTTGCGCGATTTCATATCGACAGAACGATACGACGAATCTCACGCCGAGGAGTGGTACGACCGCACGGTCGCTTATGGCGAATTGGTTTCGACCTCGATTGTTGCCGAATATCTTGCGCACAAAGGTGTCGCCAACCACTGGGTGGATATGCGCAAATGCTTCATAACGCAACCGCGCCACAAGGACGCCAATGTGTTAATCGACGAATCGTCGCCACTGTTACGTCGCGAAACGGCAGGCTCGGAGGTGCGGATTTTCATCGGGCAGGGCTTTATCGGCAGTGCCCCCGACGGCTCGACGACCACGCTCGGACGCGAGGGCTCGGACTACTCGGCTGCCGTAGTTGCCAACATACTCGATGCCGAATCGATGACCGTATGGAAAGATGTCGCAGGCGTACTCAATGCCGACCCCAAGATATTCCCCGACGCACACAAAATCGACGCACTCAACTACGTCGATACCATCGAGCTGGCTTACAGCGGTGCGCAGATTATCCACCCAAAGACAATCAAGCCGTTGCAGAACAAGCACATACCGCTTTACGTGCGACCGTTCGGCGACAAGACGGCGACAGGTACCGTCATCAACGGCACCGCCCCGACCGTCCGCACACCGATAATCATATTGAAGCGCAATCAGAGCGTACTCACATTGCGTTCGCGCGACCTTTCGTTCGTATTGGAGGAGAAATTTCCGATAGTCTTTTCGACACTGGAACGGTTCCGCATAAAGTGTAATCTGATTCACAATACCGCTATTGCATTAAGTCTCTGTCTGGAAGAGAGTTGGCATTTGGAACAGGCTGCCGCCGCTCTGCGCGACGAAGGTTTCGACACGGAGATTGTAGCCGATGCGGAGTTGCTGACGATACACCACCGTCAAGGTATCGATACCGAACGTTACACGGGCGACAGCGCGAAAATTCTAATCAGTCAGGCAACGCCCGACACTATTCGCGTGGTAAGGCGGCGATAGTGCGCTCGATATATTGCTGAATATCGGCTTTCAGCCGTTTGTAGAGCGGGCAGGAGGTGTAGTTCTCGTTGTCCAACAGCACGTCGCGAATCGGACGCAACGAGTTGGTATAGTTGCTCATCTCGTTTTTCAGTGCAACACCCTCCTTGGACGAAGCCACGATTTTGGCGATGGACATCTGCCTCAACTTTTCGCAGACGCCCGTCAGAACAATCATAACGACATTGTCCATAAGCGTATGCCCGTGCATAAAGAGGTAAGTCTGCTCGGGTTCGACGCCTTTGGTTTTCAGGTACTCGCCGAACCGTTCGACATCGGCGACCATCTGCGGATAGAGCCGTCGAAGCGACTGCTCGCGCTGTGCCACATGGCGACCGAGCCATTCGAGAGTATGTTCGCCGTTGTCGGTTATGTCGAGATAGCCGAGACGCACCGACGCCTTGAACTCCAACAACGTAAATACATTTTCGGTATTGCGGCTCGCCGAATAGACATACCACAAAAAGAGCGGGTAAATCGTGCGAGAATATCCAGCAAGGAATCGCTCGAAATCAAAAATGCGAGTATCGTTTTTGGTCGCCTTTACGCAGACATTGTGAAGCGACGGAGCATAGCACGAGTAGTTTTCGGTAGCATATGCGTAAGTATGGAACATAAACGGAGCCTCGACAATACGGCGCGACTGCTCGTCGGTTTCGCTCAACAGGTAATCGAAATCGGAATCCATACACAGCAACATCTGCTCGTCCGACTGCTCCTCCATCGACAAAAGCACCTTTTTGCCTTTGGGCAGATCGTCGCGCGTCGGCACCGAGATTTCGAAGCGCAGATAAGGATTGGGGAAATGGTCGAAAATCCCGCGCCAGAACGCCACGTCCTCGTAACCCTCCACGAATACGCGCACCACACGTTTGCCGTCCTGCTCGACAAGCGGCTGCGGCAATGTAGCCAAATCGACCTTGCCCGACACGAGCGCACGCTTGCGCATCTTGGCAATCATCTGCTCGTGCCTTATCTGTTTGCGCTTACCTTCCATAACTCTCCATGTTTGTTACAGCAAATATAACTAAAAATAGTTGCGGACTGCAAACTCGTATTGCTCTATAAATATCTGTTTGAACGCCGTGATATTGTTTTGCTCGTAAAACATCAGCATCGCCTTTTTGTAGTCTATGGAATCGACCGTACGGAATGATAGCGGGCAACACCCCCACGCCATAAGTACTGCATTTCCCGTTATGCGTGCCGTGCGTTTATTGCCGTCGGCGAACGGTTGAATGTACGACAATAACAACAAAGCAAGCAAAGCCTTATCGAAAGGCGATTGTTTGGCATTTATCAACTCACAACTATCTTCCATTGCTTCGCGAATCTGAAATTCGTTATCCAAAGGCAAATAGTTCGTACCGGTAATGCCTACACGCCGACGACGAAGACCTCTATCGACATCGAGTTCTTTGGTAAGCATATTGTGAATATCCTCTATGCGGCTAACAGACAATGTCTTCATATAGTCGGGATTGTCAAGTATAAAATCGAGTGCGTCCTTATGGTTGAGCAACATAACCGCCTCCTCTTTGGTTTTACCATCGGCGGTCTGCTTTTCGCGCAGCAACCGTTCTGTTTCGAGTAGCGAATATGTATTTCCTTCTATTTGAGACGATTTCCACGACAAATCTACTCCGAGTCGTTCCATCTCCTTACGATATTCAGCATCTGTCAGAGTATCCATATTGGCACGAAATGTCGCCTGCGCATCGGAGAGCCGCCGACGCTCTTCATCTGTAAACAATTCGACCTTAGGCAATATATTTTGAATCAGATCGAAATTAAACGACCTCTGCACATCGCGTTTGTCGATCTCTTTCATGAAATACGTCTCCATATCGAGTGGCATCAGGAGATGAGCCCGAGCCGACAACGAATATCGCGTAGCCTTACCTTTGCCCTCGACTTCGACTTCGCCACCATCAACCATTTCGGCAATTATACGTTTCAGCGTTCGTTCGTTCGGTGCAACTGTCAATCCGACAGTAATTTCGGCACGGCTCGACAACGGGTTATAATGGAGGAATTGCAGTATTTCCGTCTGTATTGTCATAGTTCATCACATTTCAATCGGGACAAAAATAATGTTTTTTGACCGAAATACGGGACAAAAAAACGCAAAATTTGTCCCGATTCCATACGCATTTTGTCCCGATTCGCAAACAGGCAACAGAATATACCGCCACAATGAGCCTTTTTGTAGTGCCGATTGCACGATTTATCCCCGATAATCACTAAATTTGCAAGGCATTTTAATGTTTACATTAAACAGCCATAAACCGAATTATGGAAAACGATTGGAAACAGAGGCTCGGAGTGGTATTTTCTACCAATCCCGATTATGAATACGCAACCGACGAACCGACGCAGGAGCAGACGCTGCCGCCACGCGAGCAGAATCTGCGCGTATGGCGCGACACGAAAGGACGCGCAGGCAAGGTGGCGACGGTCGTACGCGGGTTCGTAGGCTCGGACGACGATTTGCAGGAATTGGGACGTATGCTCAAAAAGCGTTGCGGCGTAGGCGGAGCGGTCAAAGACGGCGAGATAATCATTCAAGGCGATATGCGCGACCGCGTAACCGAAATACTCGCAGGCGAGGGCTATCGTTGCAAAAAAGTCTGATGCGCTACGCATAAGGGACAACTGATATGTCGAAACGAATCGGGTACATATTGCTCACGGCGGTGCTGATGCTTCTCGCAGGAGAGGCATCGGCACAGTTCTATTCGTGGGGTGCCGATCCCGAATCGATGCACTGGAACAAGGTCAAGGGCAAAAAGATAAGCATAATCTATCCCGACACCGCACGCACGTCGGCATACAAACTGTTTCACTACGTCAAGGCAGTGCAACCCGACATCGGCTTCGGATTCCGACACGGACCTATGAACATTCCGTTCGTCATTCACCCCGAGAATTTCAGTTCCAACGGCTTGGTGATGTGGCTGCCCAAGCGCGTCGAGATTCTTTCGTCGCCCGCTATCGACGGCTATTCAATGCCTTGGCTCAAACAACTCGCAGCCCACGAATACCGCCATGCCGTGCAGTACAACAACATCAATCGCGGTGTAGTCCGCGTATTCAGTTATCTGCTCGGACAGCAGAGTTCGACCATAGGACTGTTGTGTATGCCGTTGTGGGCAATCGAAGGGGACGCCGTATTGTCCGAAACCTCGATGTCGTCGTTCGGACGCGCCATGCAACCGAGTTTCACGATAGACTACCGCGCCGCGGGCGACTTTACAAAGCAGCGCAAGAATCTCGACAAATGGTTTTGCGGCTCCTACCGTGAAAATATACCTGATCACTACCACATCGGTTATCAAATCACCGCCTATGCCGATACCAAATACGACGAAAATGTTTGGAACCGTGTCGTGCGTTACGCCGTGCGCAATCCGTATGTATTTGCCACGACATCGGTAGCGATGAAAAAGTTTTACAAGACTAACATCAACCGCCTTGCGAGCGAAACGTTCAGCGATTTGAATGCCTATTGGAACACGTTGCCACAGACCGAGGATTCCTCTACGCGCATAGCCGTACCGCATTCGAAATCGTTTACCACCTATTCCTACCCGATGTTCTGCGAAGACGGGAGACACGCCGTCTCATTCAAAGAGAGCCTCGACGCATTCTCCGCGATAGTCGTTACGGACATACGGACAGGCGACGAACGGCGCGTGTGCCATACGGGACACATCTCCACACGTCCGACACTCTCGGGCAAACGGGTTTGGTGGACCGAGTATCGTCGCAGCCTGCTGTTCAGCGAAAGGGTAAACTCGAAACTCTGCTATGCCGACCTCGACAAGCACCGTCCGCGTACCGTTCGCAAATATCGCAACACACTCTACCCTACCGCAATAGATTCGACGCATTTGGCTTGGGTGGAATACTACGCCAACGGCACCTACCACATAACGATCAATCGCACCGAGGGCAAGCAGTTCAAGCAAGAGAGCCGTACCGATATTCCTGCGAGCATCGAAATACACTCGCTCGCCTACGACAACAAAACCGCGCATCTCTATTTCATCGCCACCGACGACAGCGGTATGTGGATAGGTCGAGTAAACGGCGACGGCACTTTTGAACATATAACGCAGGGGGCATACATCACCATCAGCAATCTGCGGGCGCAAAACGGCATACTCTATTTCGGGTCAATCGCTTCGGGCAAGGACGAAGCGCACTGCTACGACTTGGCGGAGGGCAGGGAGTACCGCATATCTACCTCGCGCTACGGCTCGTTTTCGCCCAATCCCGACATCGACGGACGGCAGGTGTTGCTGACCACATACGACAAAGAGGGTTATCACTTGGCTCGGCAGGCGATTGTGCGCGAGCGGCTGCACTATGTGGAACCGAAAACGTTGCCTGAAAACGTCGTCAATCCGCCACGCAAAAAGTGGAATGTCGTCAATCTCGACACGGTACGCTTTGCAGGGCGCGACTCGCTGAATACAGTTACGAAAAACCGTTCGCGCCACTTCTCGAAAGCGACGCACCTGTTCAACATTCACTCGTGGGCACCCGCATCATACGACCCGTACGAGATTATGGAGGAGGGGCAATTCAGTTTCAACCTCGGAGCGACGCTTATGTCGCAGAGCCTGCTGTCGAGTGCCGAAGGATTTTTGACTTGGGGTTGGAACAAGGACGAAGGTTCGTTTTACAAGGGGACGTTGCGCTACTATGGCTTGGGACTGAATATAGGCATCAGCGCATCTTACGGCGGCAAGCAGCGAATGTACTACGCCTACTCCTACCAAAAGAACGAAAAGACCGGCAGATACGACCTCGTATTTCCCGAGAGTCCGCGACTGAGCAAATACTACAACATACAGGCGAGCCTTTCTCTGCCTCTCTACTTTCAAGCGGGTTACCACACCCGCTATCTCGGCATTTCCGCCGTGTGGAACTACTCCAACGGATTGGTCGCACGAATGAGCGGTTGGAAACACAACGGCTCCAACATCACCAATCTTGCGAAAATCGGTTTCTCCGAAGGTCTGCATACGCTCAACTTCGGCATCGGTTATCAAAATACGGTCGAGCCGGCACACAAGGATTTCGCACCGCCGTTCGGGGGCATTCTTTCGCTGAACTACGCACTCAACCCTGCCAATCCCCATTTCAGCAATCTGATTTCGGTCTATGGCAAGAGTTACCTGCCGGGATTTTTCCCGCACCACTCCATTTCGCTGGCAATGACCTACCAAACCTCTATCGGAGGTTTCCGCTCTTCCAACACCATTTCGTCGTTCTCGTTCACATCGAGCCGACTGTTGCCGCGCGGTTACTCCTCCAACGAAATCCGTAGCGACAACTACGTTGCCACCTCGTTCAACTACCAACTGCCGTTGTGCTATCCCGAAGGCGGTATTCCGTCGATAGTCTATTTCAAACGAATACGTCTGAATTTGGGATTCGATTTCGCCGCGTTCGACCGCCCCTATTTCCTCATAACACCCACGGGACAAATCACGACGAGGAAGACGCGCCGCTCGCTATTCGCCTACGGCGGCGACGTAACGTTCGACGTCAATTTCTTCCGTATGCCGGCATCGGCGACGACGGCTATAACCGTCTCCATATATAAACCGAACAAAAAAGGAATGTACATATCGGCAGGACTCGGACTGCCGTTTTAACCGGAAAGAACGAAAATTATGAAAAAGCAAAATAAAAAAGAGGGCGACAAAACCGCCCGCATCATCAAATGGCTGTGGATTGTAACGATGGCTCCGCTCGGCATTTTGTTTACCATGCTGTTGCTTACCGCACTCGGCGCGTTCGGACGTATGCCGTCATTCGAGGAGTTGGAGAATCCGAAAAGCAATCTCGCGACCGAAATCTATGCCGACGACGGCAAGGTAATCGGTTCATTCTTCGTGCAGAACCGTTCGTATGTGCAGTACGCCGATCTCTTTCCGCAGGATTCGACACAGTTGTTGCGTATTTCCGGGCGCACGGTACCGCCTATCGCCGCCGCACTTATTGCGACAGAGGACGCACGGTTCTACTCCCATTCGGGCGTCGATTTGCCTTCGCTCCTGCGCGTAGGCATAAAAACCATTGCCCTGCAACACCATGCACAAGGCGGCGGCTCGACCGTAACGCAACAGTTGGCAAAGAATCTCTTTCCGCGCAACGATATGCGCAACGACGGCAAAATCGTCCGCTCGGCGAAACTCGTCGTGGCGAAGTTGAAAGAGTGGATTACCGCCATAAAACTCGAATACAACTACACCAAGGAGGAGATTGTGGCGATGTACCTCAACACGGTCGAATACGGTTCCAACGCCTTCGGCATCAAGTCGGCGGCGATGACTTTCTTCGGCAAGTCGCCCGACGAACTCAATTTGCAGGAGGCGGCAATGCTCGTGGGAGTAGTGAATGCGCCGACGCGCTATTCGCCCGTGCGCAATCCCGACAACGCTCTCAAACGGCGCAATTTGGTACTGAAACGAATTGCCGAATCGGGAGCGATCACCCCGGCTCAATACGATTCCATCGCTGCGTTGCCTATTACACTCAACTATCGCCCAGTATCGCACAACAGCGGTCAGGCAACCTATTTCCGCGAAATGTTGCGATTAGTAATGAATGCAGAACGTCCCAAACGGCGACAGTTTCTGACGGAATGGGACTACGATGAAGCCTGCAAGGAGTACGACGAAAATCCGCTCTACGGGTGGTGCCACAAGAGCCACAAGGCGGACGGCTCCGAATACAACATCTATCGCGACGGTCTGCGCATCTACACAACCATCAACGCCTCGATGCAGGAGTACGCCGAACAGGCTTTGCTCAAACAACTGCGGACGGTCATTCAGCCGATGATGGACGAGCAGGTACGTTCGTCGCGACGGCTCTTTGTCGAATCCACGTCGGACGAGGCTACGGCAATCGTCAAACGCGCCATGCGCTACTCCGACCGATTCCACAATATGAAGGCGGCAGGCATAAGCGAAAAGGAGATATGGGAGAGTTTCGACCGCAAATGCCCGATGAAGGTCTTTACCTACAAGGGCGAACGCGATACGGTGATGACGCCTCGCGACTCCATACTGCACCACAAGCGCATAATGCGCGCAAGTTTCGTGGCGATAGAGCCGCAAACGGGCTTTATCAAGGCTTATGTCGGCGGTCCCAATTTTCAGTATTTCAAGTACGATATGGCGAAACAGGGCAAGCGTCAAATCGGCTCTACCGTCAAGCCGTTCATCTACACCTTTGCCATCGACCACCTTGGAATGACTCCGTGTACCATGGTGCCTAATCTGCCCGTAACAATCGAGACTGCGGTAGGCACGGCATGGTCGCCAAAGGAGGCGGGCAAAGTGGAGTACGACGGCGTGCTGCACCCGCTTTCGTGGGGATTGGCTAACAGTCGCAACAACTACTCGGCTTGGGTAATGAAGCAGGCGAAACAACCCGAAGCGGTTGCCGATTTCATTCACAATATGGGCGTGCACAGTTATATAGACCCAGTCTATGCCCTCTGTCTCGGTACATTCGAATCGAACGTTTACGAGATGGTCGGCGCATACGCCACATTCGCCAACGAGGGCGTACACAACACCCCGCTATTCGTAACGCGCATCGAAGACCGACAGGGCAATCCGATTTCGACATTCGCCTCTTCGTCGCAGGACGCAATAAGTCGCGAAACCGCCTACACTATGCTTACGATGCTCAAAAACGTAATCACGGCAGGTACGGGACGGCGTATGACATGGCAGTTCGGCTTCAAGGATATGGACATCGCAGGCAAAACGGGAACATCGAACAACAACCGCGATGCGTGGTTTATGTGCATCACTCCGCACTTGGTTGCAGGTGCGTGGGTAGGAGGCGAAGACCAGTCGGTACATCTGCGACGTGGCGGCGAGGGTTCGGTAATGGCACTGCCTATCGTCGGCGATTTCCTCACCCGCGTTTACAACGATGCCTCGCTCGGCATTTCGCGCAACGAGACATTCGTGCGCCCTCCGCTGTGGCACGGTTTCGACTGTCAGCAATCGGAGCAGGACGCGACCGACGAACAGCAATACACTGAAGACAACTTTTTTGAATAAAGCAAAGACAAAAATATGAATGTAGCAATAGTAGGCGCAAGCGGCGCAGTGGGACAGGAATTTTTGAAAATTCTCGAAGAGCACGATTTCCCGATAGATACGCTCACCCTTTTCGGTTCGGAACGCAGCGCAGGACAGACCCGCGCGTTTCGCGGCAAGGTTCTGACAATACGTCGGTTGCAACATAACGACGATTTTCGCGACATCGACCTTGCATTGGTTTCTGCGGGTGCAGGCGTTTCGCGCGAATATGCCGATACGATAACCAAATACGGTGCGCTGATGATAGACAATTCGAGTTGTTTCCGTATGGACGACGACGTGCCGTTGGTCGTTCCCGAAGTCAATCCGCAGGACGCACTCGATGCTCCGCGCAGAATCATAGCCAACCCCAACTGCACCACGATTCAAATGGTCGTCGCTCTCAACGTAATCGAACAACTGTCGCATATTCGCCGTGTAAGAGTTGCGACCTACCAATCGGCAAGCGGAGCAGGTGCGTCGGCAATGGCGGAACTCGAACAGCAGTACCGTGATTTGGCAGTCGGCAAAGAGGCACACGTCGAAAAATTCGCCTATCAACTCGCCTATAACGTCATTCCGCACATCGACATCTTCACCGACAACGACTACACCAAAGAGGAGATGAAAATGTATAACGAGACGCGCAAAATCATGCACTCCGACGTGCGCGTTTCGGCAACCTGCGTGCGTGTCCCCGTTATGCGCGCCCACTCCGAAAGTATCTGGGTGGAGACCGAGCGCAAAATAACGCCTGCCAAAGCGCGGGCGGCATTCGAGAGGGCGGAGGGCATAGTCGTAGTGGACGACCCGGCAGCCAAACACTATCCGATGCCGCTGTTCGCGGCAGGCAGCGAACCCGTGTATGTAGGACGTATCCGCGAGGATTTGGCAGAGCCTAACGGACTGACTTTCTGGTGCGTTGCCGACCAAATCAAAAAGGGCGCGGCACTCAATGCGGTGCAAATCGCCGAATGGCTGTTAAAGCACGGAAAATTAAAGCGATAGGCATACAAAATAAATATTTTGCCGATTCGTTAATAATATATAACTTTGCACGATTAGTCTGCCCAAGCGGACAAAGAATTGACGATGAAGAGATTTTTGACGAGCGTAATCATTGCAGCAGGCACCGTACTGATGTTCTGCGCCTGTGCAGGAGTGAGCAGGATTGCCAAGAGCGGTGATCCCGAACTCATATATTCGACCGCGCTCAAATACTACAACGCCGAAAAGTGGAATCGCGCTGCAGGTCTGTTCGAGGCTTGCCGGGGTTACTATGTCGGTTCCGAGCGCGAGGATTCGATAGCCTTTTTCTGTGCCCGCAGCAAATTCAAACACCGCGACTACCACGATGCGTCGGAGCAGTTCGACGATTTCCGTCGCAAATTCGGACGAAGCATCTTCATCGAGGACGCCGAGGGTATGTACGCACTCTGCAACTACTACCTCGCACCGCCGCCGCAACGCGACCAAACGATGACGGCGCAGGCGATTGTCGCACTGACCGAGTTCGTGGAGCGTTATCCGCAGTCGCAGCGCGTCGAGACGTTCAACGAACTTATCGAGGAACTGACCAAGCGTCTGCACGAAAAGACATTCATCAATGCCTACACCTATTTCAAAATCCGCAAATACAAGTCGGCGGTCGTGGCATTCAAGAATGCGCTAAAAAACTACTCCAACACGACTCACCGCGAGGATATAATGTATTATATAGTCGTCTCCAACTATCAACTTGCCCACAACTCCGTTGCAGGCAAGCAGGCAGACCGCTACCTTTCGTTGCTCGACTCCTACTATTCGTTCATCGAGGAGTTTCCCGAATCGAAGCATGTCAAGGAACTCGACCGCTATGTCAAGGAGGCGAAAGACTACATCGATAAAAACAATATAGACAAACAACAATAGAGATGGAAATCAAAAAGAACATTCCAACCAACACCATTACACGCAAACTCGTCGATTTCGACCGCGAGACCGGCAACGTTTACGAGAGTGTGAACATCATCGCCCGTCGTGCGAATCAGATTGCAGCCGAACTCAAAGCCGAGCTCAACCGCAAACTCGCCGATTTCTCGTCGCCGACCGACACTATGGAGGAGACTTTCGAGAACCGCGAGCAAATCGAGATTTCGCGCTACTACGAGCGTCTGCCGAAGCCGACCATCATCGCCACCGAAGAGTTCCTCGCTGGCGACCTCTTCTACAAGGAGGGCAAAAACGGCGAAGTCCACTCGACCGTCAAGGCTAAATAGTTCGGCTTGCCCCGCACGATGCGGAGGCATAAAAGTTGCGAAATATGTTAAAAGGCAAACATATTTTATTGGGTATCACTGGTAGCATAGCGGCATATAAGGCGGCTATGCTTTGTCGTCTTTTGAAAACAGCAGGAGCCGAGGTAAAGGTGCTGATGACGCCTACCGCCAAGGAGTTCATCACGCCGCTGACTATGGCAACGCTGTCGAAAAATCCAGTTGCCGCCGAGTTCTACAATCCCGAAAACGGCGACTGGCATTCGCATATCTCCATGGGCGAATGGGCAGACTGTTTCGTCATCGCTCCCGCCACAGCCAACACCATCGCGAAAATGGCGCACGGCATCGCCGACAACCTGTTGCTTACTACCTACCTGTCTGCGCGCTGCCGCACGGTGGTTGCACCCGCAATGGACTGCGATATGTTCGCCCATGTCGCCACGCAGGAGAATATCGCCACACTGCGCCGACGCGACGCGGTCATCGTCGATTCGCCCGAAGGCGAGTTGGCAAGCGGTCTTTCGGGCAAAGGTCGTATGGCTGAGCCCGAGCAGATTGTCAGCATCATAGAGCAGACACTTTCCGAAAAAAAAAAGAGTAACCTCGCAGGTCGCCGCCTTATAGTTACGGCAGGCGCAACCATCGAGGCGATAGATCCCGTGCGATTCATCTCAAATCACTCCACGGGCAAGATGGGCTATGCCATAGCCGCAGTTCTCGCCGAACGCGGGGCAAAGGTTACTCTCATCAGCGGGCGCACCGCACTCCCGACACCTGCCGGTGTGGAGCGCGTCGATGTAATCTCGGCAGAGGATATGTATCGCGCAACCGTCGAACGATTCGGCGAATCCGAAGGGGCGGTTATGTGCGCTGCCGTTGCCGACTACACACCCAAAGAGGTCGCCGAGCATAAGCTCAAAAAAAGCGACGACGACCTGCGCATCGAACTGCGTCGCACCAAAGACATCGCAGCCGAACTCGGTCGCATAAAGGGCGACCGTCTGCTTGCTGGGTTTGCCTTGGAGAGCCAAGACGGGGAGGAACACGCCCGCAAGAAGTTGCACGACAAGGGTTTCGACTTCATAGTCCTCAACTCGTTACAGGACAAGGGCGCGGGATTCGGCGTCGATACCAACAAAGTTACATTCATCTCTGCCGACGGCAAGGAGGTCCTTCCGCTTATGTCCAAAAGCGAAGTGGCTGAACGAATCGCCGACCGTATGGAGAAGTTTTTTGCAAAACGATAGGAAAATAGTATGCTGACCAATCTGACCGTTGAGAATTACGCACTTATCGACCGCCTCGATGTGGCATTCGACCCTCATCTGAACATTATCACGGGCGAAACCGGTGCAGGAAAATCGATTTTGATGGGGGCATTGTCTCTCCTGCTCGGAGCCAAAAACGACTCGGGCGCAATCAAGGACACGACGCGCAACTGCATCATCGAGGGCGAATTCGACATCGACGGTTTGGGATTGGAACAAATTTTTGCGGATAACGACATCGACTACGACCGCGAAACTGTCATTCGCCGCATCATCTCACCGAGCGGCAAGAGCCGTGCTTATGTAAACGACCAACCCGTACCGCTCGCCTTCTTGAAAGAGTTGTGCAGTTATCTTATTGACATTCATTCGCAACACCAAAATCTCATACTCTCCTCAGAACTGTTCCGTATGCGCGCTTTGGACACCATTGCCGAATGCGGAGCGACTGCCGACGAATACCGAACGACATACGCCGAACTCGGTCGCCTGCGCGCGGAACTTGCCGAACTGCGGTCGCAGAACAACAAATCGCGCGAGGAGGAGGATTGGCTGCGCCATCAAGTCGAGGAGCTATCGTCCGCCACACTGCGCGATGGCGAGACGGAAGAGTTGGAGGCGGAACAGCGTATGCTCGAAAATGCCGACCGCATAGGCGAGGCTCTCGGCGGGCTTTGCAATATGCTCGACGAGGAGAATACAGGCATACTGACCCGTCTCAAAGATGCAGAAAACTCTCTGCGCCATATCTCGGCGGAATACCCTGTTGCCACGGATTTTGCCGAACGATTACACTCGGTCGCAATCGAATTGAAAGACATCGACGCAACGGCATCGGACGACATGGGACGCATCGAGTCGAACCCTGCACGTTTGGAACAGGTGAACGAACGATTGGACACGCTCTATACGCTCTGCCGCAAGCACCATGTCGATACCGTCAAAGAACTTATCGGAGTACGCGACAACTACACCGAAAAACTGAACGCCATAATCAACAGCGACGAGACGATAGCCCAAGCAGAGCAACACACCGCAGAGTGCGAAAAGCGGGCAACGGCTCTTGCCCGAAAGTTGCACGATGCCCGTGCAAAGGCTGCACCTGCATTCGCCACCGCCGTAGTCGGAATCCTCAACAAAGTCGGTATGGCGGACGCGCGTATGGAGTTTCGTCTTACACCCGTCGCGCTGTCAGCGAGTGGTATGGATTCGGTCGATTTCCTCTTTTCCGCCAATGCAGGAATGGAGCCTCGCCCGATTGAGAAAATAGCCTCGGGCGGAGAACTTTCGCGCGTTATGCTTGCATTGAAAGCGATTCTGGCACAAAGTCTTGCACTGCCGACAATCATATTCGACGAAATCGACACGGGCGTATCGGGACGTATAGCCAATGCCATGGGTGAAGTTATCGCCATGCTCGCCGGGTCGATGCAGGTCATCGACATCACCCACCTGCCGCAGGTTGCCTCGAAAGGCAACCGCCATTTTCTGGTTTACAAGAGCGAGGGCACCACGCAAATCCGTCCGCTCGACGAAGCGGAGCGCGTAGAGGAGATTGCCAAAATGCTCTCGGGCGACACCGTTACCGATGCCGCGCTTTCGCAGGCTCGGATACTATTGGATAAAAAATAGAGCGTATGAGACAGCATATCACCGTACTTATCTGTATAGTCGTATTTCTTTTCGGTTGCAAGGGTCGCTCCGCACAGAGCGACGCGACTACCGTTGCCTACACGCCACGCTATGCCCAATGTTTCCGTATCTTGGCGGATTCTGCATATCGGCAAAGTCGCATAATCGAGGTAATCGATCCGTGGCAAGGCGCGTCGGGCGTTCGGCAACAATTACTGTTGCTTGCCGACAACGAACAGGCTCCTGCCGATTTCGACGGGCAAATGGTTCGCACTCCCGTCCGACACGTCGCAGTCCTCTCGTCGAGTTTCGTCGCGATGTTCGATGCCGTAGGCGAAGCGGAGCGCATCGCAGGCGTTTCGGGTCTGGACTACATAATGAATCCTACCGTTCGACGCGCTGCCGACGAGGGGCGTGCTGTCGAAATCGGCTACGAATCCAATCTCAATTTCGAAGCCTTGCGCGCCGCAGGCACCGACCTCGTATTGCTCTACGGCATCTCGGGCGAGAACCGTGCGCTGACAGGCAAATTGCGTGAATTGGGCATACCTTATATTTATATAGGCGACTACGTCGAACCGTATCCGCTCGGCAAAGCCGAATGGATTGTTGCCATAGCCGCATTGTGCGACAAACAGGCAGATGGAGAGCGGGTATTTATGGAAATAGAGAATCGCTACCATGCAGAGAAGGCCCGCTTTGCAGACAAACAAGGAAAAAAGCCCCGCGTAATGCTCAATACACCATACCGCGATACATGGTTTATGCCGTCGGTACGCAGTTACGCCGTGCGCCTTATCGAAGATGCGGGTGGCGAATATGTCTATCCCGAAAACACGGAGACCTCGTCCGTACCTATTTCGCTTGAACAGGCTCTACTGCTGACAAATACGGCAGATATTTGGCTCAATGTCGGGCAATGTTCCACACTCGACGAGTTGCGTCGCACCAATCCGAAATTCGCCGATATGCCTGCCGTGCGCAACCATCGCGTTTACAATAACAACAAACGCACCACACCGACGGGTGGCAGCGACTTTTGGGAGTCGGGAGCCGTCGCGCCCGATGTCGTACTGCGCGACCTCGCACTGATTTTGCACGGCAACCCGCCGACCGATTCGCTCTACTACTACAAACGCTTGGAATAATGCAGCGGCGCAACACCATACTCTTCACGCTCTTTGCAGTGGCTGTCGGTGTGCTTTTCATTGCCGACATCGCTCTCGGCTCGGTCGATATTCCGCTTCGCGATGTCGTAGCGGCACTCACAGGCAGCGAAGTCGATGCATCGATACGCAGCATCGTACTCGACATTCGCCTTGTAAAGGCGATTATGGCTCTGCTTGCAGGCGCGGCACTATCCGCAAGCGGTCTGCAAATGCAGACCTTGTTCCGCAATCCGTTGGCAGGACCGTACGTCTTCGGTGTCAGCGCGGGAGCGAGTTTCGGCGTCGCCTTGTTTCTGCTTGGTGCGCCACTATTGGGCATAGCCTCGCACCCCGCTTTGCAAACCATCGGCACGGCAGGCGCGGCGTGGATAGGAGCGGCGGCTATCCTGTTGCTCGTGATGTCGCTTGCACGGCGAATCAAGGATATTATGGTGATTCTGATTCTCGGTATGATGCTCTCCTCCGCAATAGGCGCGGCAGTCGAAATTCTGCAATATCTGAGCAACGAGGCTTCGCTCAAATCGTTCGTCGTATGGACGATGGGCTCGCTCGGCGATGTAACCTACTCGCAACTGGCGATTATCGCACCCGTCGTTCTTGCCGGCATCGTGCTGGCAATCATCGCCATAAAGCCGATGAATATGCTCTTGTTGGGCGAAACGTACGCCCGCACCATGGGACTCGACATTCGCCGTACACGCCGCACGATTTTCCTCTCCACTACCCTGCTTGCAGGTACCGTAACCGCCTTTTGTGGACCTATCGGATTCGTCGGGCTTGCCGTGCCGCACCTCGCGCGTATGATTTTCGTCTCCGCCGACCACCGCACACTCGTTCCTGCATCGCTGCTTATCGGCATAGCGATGATGCTTCTGTGCGACATCATCGCCAAGGCTTTGACTCTGCCTATCAATACTGTAACCGCCTTGATGGGTATTCCGATAGTAATTTACATCGTAACACGCAACCGCAGTCTCTTCCGATGATTACACTCCGCAACATATCGCTCGCCTACGGCTCCCGCACGCTTATCGCCGATGCCTCTGCCGAATTTCGCGAAGGCGAACTCTGCGCCCTCGTAGGTCGTAACGGTGCAGGTAAAAGTACCCTTTTGCGTACCATAATCGCCGCCGAGCGACCGAGCAAAGGCGAAGTAATGCTCGACAATCGCAATGCCGCCACGCTCGCGACCGACGCCCTTGCCCGCATCATCGCCTTTGTCGGCACCGACAAAATCCGCATCGCCAACCTTCGTTGCGAAGACGTAGTCGCCATCGGTCGCGCGCCATACACCAACTGGATAGGGCGTATGCAGTCGCTCGACCGCACCATAGTCGCCGACGCCCTGCGCGCCGTGGGTATGGAGGCATTCGCCGAGCGCGCCATCGACACCCTGTCCGACGGCGAGTGCCAGCGCATAATGATTGCCCGCGCCCTTGCACAACAGACGCCGACAATCATTCTCGACGAACCGACCGCCTTTCTCGACATACCCAACCGCTTCGAAATCTGTCGTCTGCTCGGAAAATTGGCGCACGACGAGGGCAAGTGCATACTCTTCTCGACGCACGACATCGACGCCGCATTGCCTGTATGCGATTCGTTCGCCGTAATCGACGGCGGCACCCTGCACAAGTACTCCACGACCGAGTTGCGCGACCGAAAAATTATAGAGCGAATCTTTACACGATAACATTTTCTCCTGCTTTACATGCATTTTTTCGCCTAAAACTCTTGCCGGGAACATTTATTTTACTACCTTTGCACCACTAAATGTCGCAAACCCGTTTTGCGGCGATAGCGGTAAGGCCCATTCGTCTATCGGTTAGGACGCAAGATTTTCATTCTTGAAAGAG
>CAVKRC010000011.1:0-58873 GCA_963658625.1 bacterium | reverse complement strand
GTATTCCGTCAATTTCCTTGTAACCTCTTTGTGCGCTTTGGCTTGGCTGTTTATCTCTTTTATAAATGCCTTTAATAGAGGGATATAAATATCGCCCTCTTTATTCGGTAATTCTGTGAATTTCGTTCTCTTTTGTTTTTCGGCATTGAGATATTCGAAAGTTTTACTCACATCATTCCAATAGGTGTCGGAACAAGGAATGCCGTACCACTCTTTGCCGAAGTCAAGACTGTGGCTGATACGACTATGCTTGACTGCAAAATGATTGTGTTTGATGCTGAATCCAATCTCCCAATCAATATTTTTTCGAATAATTAGAATATCTCGGACATCTCCCGATTCTCCTCTGCTGTCAGGTTGTATCAGAAGTTCCAAAACGTCATTGTCGTTTTCGATGATGCGAGGTTCTATTTCGAAAATTTTTGATACAATAGATTGAGAACTTATGGTATATATTTTTTGTTGTTCTTCGGACAATGTTTCCCATGCTCGCTTTGCTGCATGAATACTGCTATTGTCCGTTATTGTAACATTTCTGTATTTTTTTATTGCGGCAAACAATGTATTCAGGCATGCATATTCGTAAGCCCTGCCTTGGTCATTACTCTTACTGCTCATGAATCTTATAAATTAGCCGTTAATATAAAATACAAAAATGCCCTAAATGTCCATCAGC
Organism: bacterium; assembly: GCA_963658625.1. GTDB lineage: Bacteria > Bacteroidota > Bacteroidia > Bacteroidales > Rikenellaceae > Alistipes. Next base: position 58,197 of record CAVKRC010000011.1, on the reverse strand, counting down.
GTGGTTACGGGGGCGATTTTCTCCAAACGCTCGCGACCGTGGATTTCGGGTATGCCGACAAGGAAAATGAACTCCTTGACGCGCACCTTGTATTGTTTGCCGTCGCGCTCCAATGTCAGGTTTTCGAGCGAACGCGCAACGCCCTCTGCCGTGCCGCCCGTGGCGAGCACGTCGTCGAGTATCGTGATTTCGAAGGTGTCGCCCGTAGGGACGCCTGCGAGAATGTCGCTCGGACGGTAGTAGAGTTTGTCGAAGCCGTACTCCTTCTCAATTTGTACCTCGACAAGGTCGCCATCGCGGAAAGGCAGTTTGCCGCTCTTTCGCATCGGAATAATGTTCTCGACCTTGCCCTTCTCGGTCAGCAGCGGAGCCGCGAAAAGAAAGGCGCGCGCTTCGGGTGCGGCGACATTGGGTGCAGTCGTGGCGCAGTTGAGTGCCTCGACGACCTCGCGGAATGCCTTGCGCGACTGCAAGAACGGGATTATGTCGATGAAATTGATGCCCTGCTTGGGGAAGTCCTTGTAAAATTTCAGTGTTTCAATCATTCTGTATGCGAAAATTTAAGCATTTGACTTGCAAAGATAACGTTTTGCCAATCAAAAAACAAGCGCGCGGAATTAAAATGCACAGGGCAAATTGAAAGGTCGGAGCGACGACCGGGCGGAAATGACGAAAAAATTACCGATTTATTTTGCGCATATCGAAAAAATATCTACCTTTGCCCTGCTATTTCAGAAAATGGCACTCCCGAAGCCCAGGTGGTGGAATTGGTAGACACGCTACTTTGAGGGGGTAGTGGACAATTACGTCCGTGTGAGTTCGAGTCTCGTCCTGGGCACAAAGCCGTATCGGAATTTCCGATACGGCTTTTTCGTGTTCTGTTTGTGCGGTGCGTTTTGCCCGACAGACAATAATTGTTACCTTTGCCCACAATCATAACAAAACTACAATAACGATGAAAAGACTTTCGACCCTGCCTGCAACCCTTTTCGCCTTCTTATTTTGTGCTGCTCTTTTATTTACCGCTTGCGGAAGCGGTGGCGACGATGCGGGAGATGCGGGCGGCAACGCCACGAAAACGACCGTTTCGCTCAATCAGTCGAAATTGCAGTTGGTCGAGGGCGACCGTTTTACCCTCATCGCCACTGTTTCGCCCGAGGATACGACCGTCGAGTGGAACTCGTCCGACGAGACGATTGCCGAGGTTTCGCAACAAGGCGTTGTCAATGCACTCAAAACGGGCAATGCGACCATCACGGCGCAGGCTGGTACGGCAACTGCTAAATGTGCCGTTACGGTGATTGCAGCCGACAAGGTGGTGCCGATTACGGGCATCGCGCTTTCGCCGGAGAAGGTTTCGATAAAGACAGGCGAAAGCACTGTGCTGAAAATCAAGTTCCTGCCCGAAAATGCCACCGCCAAAGAGCCGACGAAAACGGTTTGGGAATCGGACGACACATCTGTCGTCGAGGTAAACGACGGCAAAATTACGGGTATAGGCGCGGGCAAAACGACCGTTGCCGTGCGGGTGTACGGTTTGCTCGACGACAAGACGAAGCCGCTTGATGCTGAATGCGAGGTCGAGGTAAAACACGTGCCGAGCGGCAACGATGTGCTGACCTTTACCGACAAATATCTCTTGCAACACCTCGTTCAGCAGGAGTACCGCTACGGCTGGTACGCGGATTGGGCATACGACCACGGTTTCGCGGCAGAGAAAGGCGCACCGATAGATGCCGATGGCGATGGCAAAATCACCCGCGCCGAGGCAGAGACGGTTACCTGCATTTACGGCTATGCCATAGATAGTCAAAATACTATAAACGATTTGCTTAATAATTTCCCGAATTTGCGCTACTATGGCGTGGGAGACAGCGGCGGAACATCTTTTAACGCCGACCTGTCGGAACTGACGAAATTGGAGGTGCTTTATATATCCAATTTTGAATTCACTCTGCCCAAGGCGGGCAATGCGCTCCGCTATCTCGGTACACGCTTTGCAAAGAATATCGACCTCGCGAACTGCACGAAGTTGGAGTCGCTCGACTGCTACGATTACAGGGAGTTCACCCGCTCGGTGGACGCTTCGATGTGCAAGTCGCTGAAAACTGTCAGCGTAAAAGATTGCACTGCGCTTTCGTCGCTCTCGCTGCCGCAGTCGGTAACCTCGCTCAACATTTCGGGAACGGCGTTGAACTCGTACGACATAGCATCGCTGCCAAATTTGGTGTCGCTCAATGTGGAAAATCTCAAAAACAAATGGGATTTTTCATCACTCAAAAAGTTGCGTTCGCTCAACTGTATCGACACCGGCATAACATCGCTTTCGTTGGGTTCGACAGCCATTGAAGAGTTGTATGTCAGCGACAACCGCATCGGCGCGTTTGCTCCGGCAAAATTTGCAAACCTGCGGGTGCTGTACTGCCAGAATTGCGGACTGACATCGCTCGATGTATCGTCCAATACGAAACTCGTGAATTTGGTGTGCGACGCCAACAAAATCGGTTCGATAAACGTGTCGAAATGCACGCAGTTGGAACTGCTCTCGTGCATCGATTGCGGTTTGTCGGCAGCGGACGTTACCAAGAACTCCAAGTTGCAGGCTCTGTATCTGTCGGGCAACTCGCTGACATCAATCAACTTGTCGAAAAATACGGAACTTGCGGAGTTGGAACTCTCGTCCAACAATCTCGGCGAGAGCATAGATATTTCGGCTTGTCCGCAATTGATATACTGCAATTTGCAAAACAATTCGCGTCTGAAAACGATTTATGTTTGGAAGGGTTTTTCGACCGATGCGGGACAATTCCACAAGGACAGCGGTGCCGTGTGGAAAGAGAAATAGGTATAGCATTTATGTAAAACAAACGGGAAGGCGACAAGACCTTCCCGTTTGTTTTTTCTAACCACTATTCTTTGTTCTTGGTGTCGATGCAGATTGTTACGGGTCCGTCGTTGATTAGCGAGACCTGCATATCGGCTCCGAAACGTCCGTGTTCGACATGGCGACCGAGCGTCTGTTCCAATGTGGCGAGAAACCGCTCGTACATCGGTCGCGAAACGGGTGCGGGTGCGGAGCGGATATAGGACGGACGGTTGCCCTTGCGCGTCGAGGCATAGAGTGTGAACTGGCTGACGACCAACACATCGCCGCCTGCCTGCGAGATGTCCAAATTCATCACGCCGTTCTCGTCGTCGAATATGCGCAGACGTGCGATTTTGCCGCAGAGCCAGTCGATGTCCTCCTGCATGTCGGCGGCTTCGATGCCGAGCAATACCATCATTCCCCGCCCGATACGACCGACACATTCGCCGTCGATACGCACTGCGCATTCGCTTACGCGCTGGATTACTGCCCGCATACGCTCTGTTCGAAGAATTGCCACAGATTGTCGTCCTGCGGTACGGGGGCAACTATGCGCACGGGTTCCTTGCGGACGGGGTGTAAGAACTCCATCGACCGCGAGTGCAGCGATATGCCGCCGCCCGGATTCGACCGCTTGGCTCCGTATTTCAAATCGCCTTTTATCGGACAGCCGATTTTGGAGAGTTGGGCGCGGATTTGGTGGTGCCGTCCCGTGAGCAACTCCACCTCGACAAGCGTATAGCGGTCGCTTGCGGCAAGAATCTTGTAGCGCAGGCGCGCCTGCTTGGATTCGGGTTTGGGCGAGTCGTAAACGTAGGAACGGTTGCTTTTGCCGTCGCGCAGAATGTAGTGCGTCAGTTCGCCCTCCTCTTCGGCAGGGCGCGATTCGACAATCGCCCAATAGGTTTTGCGTATGTCGCCGTTGCGCAACATTTCGTTGAGCCGCACGAGTGCTTTCGAGGTCTTGGCAAATAGTACCGTGCCGCTTACGGGACGGTCGATGCGGTGGACGACACCCAAAAATACGTTGCCCGCTTTTGCATCGCGCAGGCGGATAAACTCCTTGATTTCGTTTTCGAGAGCCGAATTGCCCTCGGGGTCGGGCTGCACCAAATCGCCGCAATGCTTGTTTACGGCGATGAGATGGTTGTCCTCGTAGATTATGTCTTGTTCGCTGAACATATTACAAACGGAATGTAAAAGGCAACAGTGCCTCTGCCTTATCGACTACCGATGCCGTACCGCCACCGCTCATAATGATGCGGATGGGCGACCCCTGTCGGCGTTGAACATCGAGAATCACCTGACGGCAGGCTCCGCACGGGTAGCACTCACGGTCGGAAGGGTCGGAGGTTATGGCGAGCGTCTCGATCGGGTCGTCGGGGTAGTTCGCCTCGGCATAGTAGAGCAACGACCGCTCGGCGCAGATGCCCGACGGGAATACCTCGCTCTCGCTGTTGGCTCCGTGCAAAATCTTTCCGCTGCGAAGACGCGCTGCGGCTCCGACGCTGAATTTGGAGTAACATGCGTATGCCTTTTTTACGGCTTTCTCCGCCTCGGCGACAAGAGCGCGATCGTCCGCCGCAAGTTCGTCGAGGGTGTCGGCGTGGAAATATTCGATTTCAAGTTTCGTTTTCATAATCGACGACTTTATTTTTCACAAATATAGATAATTGTATCGAAAAACGCAAAAACGGTGCAAATTCGTACGTTTTGAGCGTCGGTTTTCGTATCTTTATGCCCGTTATGTATGTTTGGGGAGACGATAAACGCTATAATTCGTATGCCGCCTATTTCCGTCGGACGGTGGGCAGAAGGGTGCAGAAAGTCGCCATAAATGCAGGCTTTACCTGTCCGAATCGCGACGGTTCCGTCTCGACGGGCGGTTGCACCTTTTGCAACAACGGCGCGTTTACCCCCTCGTACTGCCAACCCGCGAAAAGCATCACGCAACAAATCGACGAGGGTATCGAATTTCATCGTCGCCGCTACCGCTCGGCAGAACGGTTTTTGGCATATTTCCAGTCGTTTTCCAACACATACGCACCGCTCTCTCGCCTGCGCGCCCTGTACGACGAGGCTTTGGCGCATCCGTTGGTTGCAGGTATAGTGGTCGGAACGCGCCCCGACTGCGTGGACGAGGCGAAACTGGACTATTTCGCTTCGCTTGCCGAACGGCACTATGTGGCTTTGGAATACGGTATCGAATCGACTTACGACGCCTCTTTGCGGGCAATCAATCGCGGACACGATTTCGCAACGGCTGTGCGGGCGGTGCAGATGACCGCCGAGCGAGGAGTGCATACGGGCGCACATTTTATTCTCGGTTTGCCGGGCGAGAGCGACCGAATGCTCGTGGAGCAGACGGAACGCATCAACGCGCTGCCGCTTACCACAGTGAAGTTCCATCAATTGCAGATTTTCAGGGATACGCCCATGGCGGAGGAGTACGACCGCGCACCGCAACGATTTAGGCATTGGAGTGCGGAGGAATATATCGACCTTTTCGTCGAAATTCTGCGTCGGCTGCGTCCCGACCTTGTGGTCGAGCGATTTGCAAGCGAAGCCCCGCCGCGTTATCACCACGCCTGCAACTGGGGATTGGTGCGGAATCAGACGCTGTGGACGATGCTCGAAAAAAGATTGTGCGAACTCGATGCGTGGCAAGGCGAAAAATTTATACATTTGTAACCAAAACATATACTGTTATGGAGATAAATAAAACAAACATATTATATTCGGTCAAGGAGTACCTGCTGATGACTGCGGGTATGTTCCTCTATTCGTTCGGTTGGATAGGCTGCATCGTGCCTGCGCACAGTGCGGGCGGCGGCGCAGGCGGTTTGGGTCTGCTTATGTACTACCTCTCGGGAGAAACCGTCTCTATCGGTATGGCGATATTGGTAATCAATGCCATACTGCTGCTTTTCGCGGGTTTCATCGTCGGGTGGCGATTCGGTATAAAGACCATCTATTGCGTGGTTATTCTCTCGATTTCGATGATGCTGATGCAGAATTGGCTGACATTGCCCGACGGTACGGTACCCGATATTCTGCACCTCGACAATCGCCTGTTGTCGGCGATTCTTGGCGGTATTTTTGCGGGCGTCGGCATCGCGACATGCTTTATGCAGGGCGGTTCGACAGGCGGTGTGGATATTGTGGCGATGATTATCAATAAATACCGTACCATATCCTACGGCAAAATCGTGCGTGTGTGCGATTCGATTATAATTACCTCATCGCTCATTACGCCTGCGGTCGGAATCGACGGTGTGATTTACGGTTTCGTGCTGACGGTCGTGATGAGTTACACGGTCGATGCGATTATGACGGGTAATCAGCAGTCGAGCCAGATATTTATCATCTGCAAGGACTATGTGGCTATGGCGGACGCGATGAACAACGTTGCGCACCGCGGAGCAACGGTTATAGATGCCGTCGGCTGGTATTCCAAGACCAAGGTCAATGTGGTGATGGTGGTCTGCCGCAAACGCGAGATGCACTCGCTGATGAAGGTCGTAAAAAGCGTCGATCCCGATGCTTTTATCACGGCAGGCTCGGTTATGGGTGTCTATGGCAAAGGCTTCGATGCGTTGAATAAAATGTAACGCCACCCGACACTTTATACTAAAAATAGGACGGATTTCAAATCCGTCCTATTTTATTCACTAATCACTAGCCACTAGCCACTAGCCACTAGCCACTGAACTTAATAAACCCATTCAAAATCCTCTATGCAGAGCGAACTTGCCGTGCTTCCCGTCAGGTAATCGCCGTATGCACTCGATGCGGCGGATATGACGAGCGAATAGTTGCCGTCGGCAGGTCGGGTCTCGGTGTCGTACCATAATGCGGGTATGGTAATCTCTTGCCAGCCGACTGTGCTTTCCGTAATATCGACAGTGCCGTAACCGAGAATTTTGCCTTCTGCCACAGCGTTTTGCGTGGCAGGATTCCACAAAGTGTTTTTGTCCAACTGCATACCGCCCTGCACGGTGTGGCGTTCGCGCCAATCGGTGATACAGAAACAGATGCGTGCGACGTCTTTGGTTCTGCCCTTGACGAACTCCTTGTGCGGATTGTTTTTGCCGATGTGCGTCATCGTGCCGACCTTTGCCTTGATGCGCACTTTCAAAGCCGATGGGCGGGCGGTAAATGCGTATTTCTGACCGAAACGTGCATATCCGCAACCCAAAGTCGAGAGAGTCGTGCCGAATGCCATATCTCCCGTAAACAAATTGCCTGCTGCGAAGATGTCGAATGCCGTTTTGCCCTCCAATTTGGCACAGCCCGTGCCATTGAAGCCTGCCGTTCGGTCGTTGGTGCAGAGATACGGCGTATGGGCATTGTTGCCACTGACCCAAAATTTATTGTTGCCCGTTTTGTTGGGATAAGAGACTTTGCCGCCGACAGCCATACCTTTTATTTCGTATTCGCTCCAATCGTCCATGCCTGCGTTGGGAATGGCGTCCTTCGTGCTGCCGACTCTGAACGAGGTTTTTGCCGCCGTCGTCCCGTTTGCGATTACCTCGACTTCGTATTCGCCACCGGCACGGACGCCCGTACCCTGCACCGCTTTCCTTACGGTTTGCCCGCCTGCCGACTGTATCTCCGAATATGCGGGTTCGATACGGAATGTGTTGCCGTCGAGCCGTTTTGCATCGAACCACGACTGTTCACCCATACGTTTGTAGCGCACTGCGATATTGCCGACGGCATTCTTTGCCGTTACGGTGGCGGTATTCGCCCACAGGTCGGCATCGTTGTTATAGACAACGCTTGCCGCCTCCTCTTTTTTCTCGGGTTTGATAACGAAAACCATACTCTTTTCCATCGTATTGCCCGCATAGTCCTCGACCTTTATGACGAAACGGTTTTCTCCCGTCGTCCCGCCTGCGACCGCTTTAATCAATGGTACGAGTTTCTCTATGTTGAATGCCGTGCTGTGCTTGCCGATAAGTGCGTCGCCCGTTGTCAGTCCGAACTGTGCCAACGCCTTTGCATACCGGTCGTTATCCACAATATCCATTTCGGCTGCCAATCCCACGCTCTCCAACTCTTTCGGCGTAAGTACGGGCGAGTCGATTTTGATGCTCATCTTGCGCACGCCTGCCGACGCGGTTATGCCGAGCGTGCATTTGCCCGTCATATCGTCGGCAATTTCCATCGGTTTGAAATCGGCGTTGCCGCTCCATACGGCGGTAGGTGTGGCGATTTCGCTCCAATTCGATATGTCCGTTTTCAGATAGTGCAGTTCGCCGGTCCCGCACTGCTTGTCTGCAAGCGCGGCGGAGACGACCGTCGCAATGTGCTTGTCGGTCAGAATGTCGAATGTTAGCGTGCCGTACCTGCCTGCGGGGATATTCAGAAACGCCCGCACGTCTTTGGCTGTCGGCGCGGCGGCGTATGTTATCGCTATGTGCTTCGACTGCCCCTTCGTATCGAGCGAGGCAGTGCCGTTCGCCGTGTCGATGTTGAGCGATTGTGCCGACATCGGTGCGTCGGTCGCCGACACGATAACGGCTTTTACTCTCTCCTGTGCCACGGCGGTGTCCGATGTGGTGAAATGCGCCGCAACGGTCGCCGTCAGGTGTTTGAGATTGAACACGAGGTTTTTACCCTTTGCGTCCTTGCCCGCTTGGGTGTTTATCGTGGTTACGGGCGACGAGAGCATCACGTCGTACGCGCTGTTGTTGGCGTTGCCCTTTTGTCTGCGGTCGCGACCGAAGGGAATGGTATTCTCGGTCGTGCTGTAAGGATAGACGACACGATAGGTGCGCGATGCCGTACCCTTATTCATCTTGCCGCGGAACGAGCCTGTCGCCGTATTGTATGCAAGCGCGACACGCTCGGTCTTGTCGAGCGATACTGCCGTGAGCGCGATTTTGTCGCCCGCACTCCATCTGCCCGAGAATTTTCCATTTTCGTAGCCGTCATCTATCTCTGCTCGCGAGGCGGGCTTGATATGGTCGCTTTGCACGGTAACCGCCACATCAGTTTTGCCCGTATCGGGTTTCGGGGCATCTCCCTCGCAATCCTTCGTGCAACTGCCGAGCAGCGAAATGGCGGCAATGGCGTATGCCAGATAACCTCGTCGAAGCATATTTATAGTCTGAAATTCGCCGAAAATCAGCGCATGCCGATTCGATGAACACAACGCTCTACATATATTTTCGACCATACCGAACGAAACCGTATGCGTCTGCACGCTCGATGTACTCATCTCTTTCAATTTCGGCTCCGAATACTTGCGCTTCCTCGTGCCGAGAACTTTCGTGATTAAATTTTTCATATTCTTAACCATTTTGAATTCGGCAACAAAAGTATCGGGGCGACAGCCTTGCATAAAATTTATTCAACCAACCTTGCGGACGACTCCGCAGATAATCGTTTTTCGATAACGAACACGACATAATATCCGCATCTGCGCGGGCGAGCAGTCGGGGAGCGCGCGTAAAACTTGGCGGGAAATGGTCTGTTTTCTCGCAAATTGTTGCTACCTTTACGGTCGATGAACCGATATGCCGACATTCTGCTTCCGCTGGCGCAACCGCTCTATACGTTTGCGTTGCCCGCCGATGTGCAGCCCGTGCCGGGTATGGCGGTGGCGGTGCAGTTCGGTGCGCACAGCGTCTATACGGGCATAGTGTGGCGTCTGCACGACGAACCGCCCCGAAAGGGCGAGGCGAAGAGCGTGTTGCGCGTGCTGTACGACCGCCCGTTGTTGCACCCCGTGCAGATGCGGTTCTGGGAATGGATAGCCGACTACTATATGTGTACGCTCGGCGAGGTGATGAGAATGGCGTTGCCGTCGGAGGTGAAACCTCACTCCGCCACCGAGAACGGATTTACGGCGTACAAGCCCCGTTGCGAACGGGTGCTTACGCTCAATGAAGAGTCTCTCGATGGTAATACGCTGTCGCGTATGCGGCGACGCTCTTTTAAGCGATATGCTCTTGTCGAGGCATTGCAGGCGGCGGGCGGAACGCTGTTGCGCCGAAATGTCGATGCCGATTCTTCCGTTATAAACGCTCTTGCCAAAGCGGGGATAATCTCGGTCGGCGAGCGCGAAATTATGCCCGATGCCGTTGCCGATTCGGTCGCATTGCCTGCCCTCTCCGAAGCACAGGAGAAGGCGGCGCAGCAGATTCGGACGGAATTTGCCGCGCACGATACGGTGCTGTTGCAGGGAGTAACATCGTCGGGCAAGACCGAAATCTATATGCACTTTATGGCGGAAGCCCTTGCGCGAGGCGAGGGCGTGCTTTATCTTGTCCCCGAAATTTCGGTTACGGCGCAATTGGTCGAGCGTTTGCGACGCGCATTCGGCGACCGTGTTACGCCATGCCATTCGCGCCTGACTCCTGCGGGTCGAACGCAGGCATATATGCGTGTGTTGAACTCGGTAGGCGGCAATCTGGTCGTCGGCGCACGGTCGGCGGTCTTTATGCCGTTCAGCCGTTTGGGGCTTGTCGTGGTCGATGAGGAGCACGACGGCGGTTACAAGCAGAGCGAACCCGCTCCGCGCTACAACGGTCGCGATGCGGCGGTGATGCTTGCCGCGCTGCACGGGGCTAAGAGTTTGCTCGGCAGTGCCACGCCCTCGGTCGAAAGTTATGCCAATGCGCTTGCGGGCAAATATGCCCGAGTGCTGCTCGATGAACGTTACGGCGGGGCATTGCCGCCGCAAATCATAATATCGGATACTTTGCGCGCCGTCAAGCGGGGCGAGCGCAAATACCGTTTCAATAAAATTCTGCTGGACAAAATCGACTCCCGCCTCGCTTGCGGCGAACAGGTGATGCTGTTCCAAAACCGATTGGGCTATTCGCCATATATCGAATGCCCCGAATGCGGGTGGACGGCGCGTTGTCCGCACTGCAACGTTACCCTTGCCGAACATCGGGCGTCGCATACGTTGCGTTGCCACTATTGCGGCTACACGATTCCGTTGCCGACACGCTGCCCTGCCTGCGCAAAGGCGGAGGTCGTGCCTATGGGCTTCGGAACGGAGCGTGTCGAGGAGGAGATTGCGATGCTCTTTCCGCAGGCGCGGGTGCTGCGGCTGGATAGCGAGACGGCGACCTCGGCGGCAGCCTGCAACCGCATAATTTCTGCCTTTGCCCGCCATGAAGCCGACATTCTGGTCGGTACGCAAATCATCGCGAAGGGTCTCGATTTCGACCGCGTTACGCTCGTGGGCATACTCAATGCCGACAACCTGCTCAATACGCCCGATTTCCGTGCGAGCGAACGGGCTTGGCAACTGATTATGCAGGTGGCGGGTCGTTGCGGTCGGCGCGAAAAGGTCGGCGAGGTCGTCGTCCAGACCGCCGAGCCCGAACACCCCGTTTTCGGGTGGATAGCGGACGGACGGTACGAGACCATGGCGTCCGCCTTGCTTGCCGAGCGGCAGATGTTTTCATACCCGCCTTATACCCGTCTGATTCGCATAATCGTACGCAGCCGCAATGTCGGACGCCTTGCCGCAACCTCCCGTTCGTTGGGCGATGGGCTGCGGGCGCGATTCGGGGCGCGCGTGTTCGGTCCTGCCGCGCCCGTGGTCGATAGGGTGCGGGGCGAGTACATAATGGAGATAATGCTCAAAATCGAGGTTGCCGCCTCATTCGCCAAGGCAAAATCCATTCTGCGCGATGAAATTTCGACGGTCCGCCGACAGACCGATGCGCGAGGTGTAACCATAATTTGCGATGTCGATGTTCAGTAGGGTATTGCCTGCATTGGAACTGACGTTTACGGACGTGCTTTCCCTGCTTTTGCCGCCGCGATGCCCTGTCTGCGGCAGCGAATTGCAGGACGGCGAGCGGTTTGTTTGCACGGCATGCCGATACCGTATTCCGCTTACGGGATTTTGTCGCGATGCTGACAATCCGATGTATCGCAAATTCTGGGGCTTGGTGCCTGTCGAACATGCCGCTGCCTTGTTCTGGTTTATCGGCGGCAGCGACTGGCGCGAACTCGTCCACAAATTCAAGTATGGCGAAAAGTGGCTGTATGCCTTGAAGTTGGGGCGTTGGTTCGGTGCGGAACTCGGTGAGGGCGGATTGTTCGACGATGTCGATGCGGTGATTCCGATTCCCCTGCATTGGCGCAAACGACTTTCGCGCGGTTACAACCAATCCGAATACATAGCGCAGGGCGTTGCCGATGCGCTCGGCAAAAAGTGCGATTTCCGCAGTGTGAGGCGCGTGAAAAACAATCCGAGTCAGGCGCAACAGCACCGTTCGGAGCGTTGGGACAATGTCGCCGACATCTTTGCTGTACGCCACGCCGACCGACTGCGCGGACGGCACCTCCTGCTTGTCGATGATGTCTTTACGACGGGTGCAACCGTCATTTCGTGCGCCGAAGCGATTATCGCCGCCTGCGAGGGCGACGTGCGCATAAGCGTAGCCACCGTAGCGGTATCCCGCAAGGAGTTGGGCGAAGACTAAAATACAGTGGATAGTGATTAGTGGCTAGTGACTAGTCGTTGGAAAGCATATACGGTTCAAAAGTCTTTTGGGGTGGCGCATATACAGGTGTGTGGCATTGAAAATAAAAACTAACCACTAATCACTAGCCACTAACCACTAAATTTACTACCTTTGCTTTCTGAAACACAATCGACGGAAATGGCAAAGGATTTCAAACAATCTACCAACAACAAAGCGGCTTACGACGCTCTCGTTCCCGATATGGGCGGCAATGTGCCGCCTGCTGCGGTCGAATTGGAGGAGGCGGTACTCGGTGCACTGATGCTCGAAAACGATTCGATTTCGACGGTGCAGGAGTATCTGACCGAGGCGGCATTCTACACCGAATCGCACAGGCTTATCTATCGCGCGATAGACGAATTGGCACAGGCGCGCAAGCCCACCGACCTCTATACCGTAACCGAACGGCTCAAATCGAAGCACGAACTGACCAAGGTCGGCGGTGCGGCATACCTCGCCCAACTGACGCAACGTGTGGGTTCGGCGGCAAATGTCGAGTTCCACTCGCGAATCATCGCCCAAAAGTATATTCAGCGTGAGTTGATTCGTTCCGCCATCGATATTCAGAAGCGGTCGTACGACAATTCCGTCGATGTTACCGACCTCATCGGCTTTGCCGAGTCGGAAATTCTGAAAATCACCGAGGGACACGTCAAACGTTCGGTGCAGAGTGCGTCCGACATTCTGCGTCGCACCATACTCCAAATCGAGGAGGCGGGTAAAAACGATTCGCAATACAGCGGTGTTCGTTCGGGCTTCAAGGCGTTGGACGACATCACGCTCGGTTGGCAACCGTCCGACCTTATCATAGTCGCCGCCCGTCCGTCGATGGGTAAAACGGCATTCGTGCTTTCGATGGCAAGGAATATGGCGGTGGATTTTGAAACCCCCGTCGCCTTTTTCTCTCTCGAAATGTCGGCTACGCAGTTGATGACGCGACTAATAGTCGCCGAAACAGGATTGACCGGTACGCAAATCCGTAGCGGAAAACTCTCGCCCGAGGAGTGGAAAATGCTCGAAACCCGCACCAAACCGCTCGGTATGGCTCCGCTTTTCATAGACGATACGCCTGCATTGTCGATTTTCGAGTTCCGCTCGAAAGCGCGCCGACTGTATGCTCACAGCGGTATCAAGTTGATAATCATAGACTACCTCCAACTTATGACGGGCGGTACGCAGGACAACAAGGGCAACCGCGAGCAGGAGGTGGCATTCATCTCGCGAACGCTCAAAGCGATTGCCAAGGAGTTGAACGTGCCGATTATCGCCCTCTCGCAGTTGAATCGAACGACTGAGGCGCGCGGAGGTTCGAAACGTCCGCAGTTGAGCGACCTGCGTGAGTCGGGAGCCATTGAGCAGGACGCCGATATAGTGGCATTTATCCACCGCCCCGAGTATTACGGTTTCTCGCAGACCGAGGACGGTCTGCCAACGGCGGGACTTGCCGAAATCATATTGGCAAAACACCGTAACGGAGCGGTAACTGACGTTCGGTTGAAATTCCTCAAAGATCAGGCGCAGTTTGCCGATTACGATGTCGCGCCTGCACAATCGGCATCGGGTGGCGAACAATACGATAACTACGAGAGCGGCGGCAACAATTTTGCCTCGGCACCATCTTCGTTGCAGTCGGGCGCACCGACCGAATTCGATATGCCCGGCAAACCCATAGGCGATACGCCGTTTTAATTATCGGTTTCATCAGCCACCAAATTACTAATCACTATCCACTAACCACTCGGATTTGTATGTTTGTAAGGTGTTTTGCAGGAGCGATTGTCGGCATCAGAGCCGTCGGCGTTACGGTCGAGGTCAATGTCGCGGGCGGGGGAATAGGCTTGTTCCTCGTCGGCTTGCCCGACAATGCCGTCAAAGAGAGCGAACAGCGTATTCGTGCCGCTTTCGAGAACTCCTCGCGTCGAATGACGGGCAAAAAGGTGGTGGTAAATCTCGCTCCTGCCGACCTGCGTAAAGAGGGGTCTGGATTCGACCTGCCGATTGCGGTCGGAATCCTTGCCGCGACAGAGCAGGTAGTGAGCGATAAATTGGCAGACACCATGTTCGTGGGCGAACTCTCGCTCGATGGTGGTGTGAAGCCCGCTCGCGGAGTGCTGCCGTTGGCGGTGATGGCGAAAGAGCAAGGGCTGCGACGCATAATAGTCTCTGCCGAAAACGCTGCGGAAGCCGCCGTAGTGGACGGTATCGAGGTGATTCCCGTGCGGAAACTTATCGAAGTGGTCGATTTTCTGAACGGCGATCTCGACATCGCACCTGCCTCCAAACCTCAATTCGATGTGAACGACGAGTTGCGCGAAGGTCGTTATGCTGAGGATTTCGCCGATGTCAAGGGTCAGGCGCACGTCAAACGCGCACTCGAAATAGCCGCTGCGGGCGGACACAATGTGCTGATGATAGGTGCGCCCGGCTCGGGCAAGACGATGCTTGCCCGCCGCCTGCCGACCATACTCCCGCCGATGACGCTGGCGGAGGCGATAGAGTGTACGAAAATTCACTCCGTCGCGGGTAAACTCGGCGAACACGTCGGATTGCTTACACACCGACCGTTCCGCTCGCCGCACCACCTCACATCGCAGGTCGCGCTTGTCGGCGGCGGTCAGTCGCCGCAACCCGGCGAGGTCAGTCTGGCACACAACGGAGTGCTGTTTTTGGACGAACTGCCCGAATTCGGACGCAATGTGCTTGAAGTGCTGCGACAGCCGTTGGAGGACAAGACGATTACTATATCGCGTGCGAAATACAGCGTCGAGTATCCTGCCAATTTTACCCTTGTGGCGGCGATGAACCCGTGTCCGTGTGGTTACTACAACCACCCGACCAAGGAGTGTACATGCGCTCCGTCAGCCATACATCGCTATTTCTCGCGCATATCGGGTCCGCTGCTCGACCGTATAGATATGCACATCGAGGTAACGCCCGTCGCCATTGCCGATATGTCGTCCGACCGCAAGGAGGAGACGAGTGCGCAGATTCGCGAACGGGTGATTCGCGCCCGCAATATACAGTTGCAACGCTTCGATGGACTCGGCATTCACTCCAATGCGATGATGAGCGGCAGTATGTTGCGCGATTTCTGCCGTATGGACGCCTCGACGCGCGCATTGTTGGAGCGGGCGATGGAACGTCTGAATCTATCCGCCCGTGCGTACGATCGTATAATCAAAGTTGCCCGCACCATCGCCGACCTCGAAGGCGCAGCCGACATCGGTCCTGCCCATATCGCCGAAGCAATCAACTACCGCAC
Source organism: bacterium (assembly GCA_963658625.1). Classification (GTDB taxonomy): domain Bacteria; phylum Bacteroidota; class Bacteroidia; order Bacteroidales; family Rikenellaceae; genus Alistipes. Next base: position 42,569 of record CAVKRC010000011.1, on the reverse strand, counting down.
ACTCGACCGCGACAACTGGGGACGGTAAACAACGGATTGAAAACAATGGAAATGAATAACGGAGCAATCGAAATATACCGTTCGCAGGACGGCACAATCCAACTGAACGTTAAGTTGGAGAATGAAACGGTGTGGCTGTCTCAAAGCCAAATGGCGGAACTGTTCGGTAAGGACAGAACTACAATAAATCGCCACATATCCAATATATTCAAAGAAGGAGAACTCGACGAAAATTCGGTGTGTGCAAAAAATGCACAGACCAAGAATTATGGACGGCGTGAGGGGTTTACCCAAGTCAGGGAGATTACGTTGTATAATCTCGATGTTGTAATATCGGTCGGTTACCGAGTCAAATCGGTACAAGGTACGCGCTTCCGTCAATGGGCTAATAAGATTCTCAAACAATACCTCATCAAAGGTTACGCCATAAATCAGCAACTCAAATTGGATCGCTACAACGAGTTGAAAGAGGTCGTGCGGTTGATGTCGCGTACAATTGCTCTGCAAGACAAGGTTACGGGCGATGAATACGACGGATTGTTCAAGGTCATAGGCGATTATGTCTATGCGCTCGATACCCTCGACCACTATGATTATCAATCGTTGTCCATATCGGATACGACGGGTAACGAACCTTTTCGCGCCACATACGACAATGCCATGTCTGCCATAAATGCCCTGAAAGTGAAGTTCGGCGGGAGCGAGTGGTTCGCTCACGAGAAAGACGATTCGTTCAAAAGCAGTATCGGGCAGATTTACCAAACTTTCGGCGGGCAGGATCTCTATCCGTCCGTTGAGGAGAAGGCGGCGATGTTGCTCTATCTTGTCGTCAAGAATCATTCGTTCAGCGACGGCAATAAACGTATAGCCGCTATGCTTTTCCTGTGGTTCCTCGATAAAAACGGCATTCTCTATGCCGAGGACGGTCATAAACGTATTGCCGACAACACTCTTGTCGCTCTTACGCTGATGATTGCCGAGAGCCGTACTGAGGAGAAAGATGTGATGGTAAAGGTCGTGGTCAATCTTATCAACAAGAAAAACCGATAAGCGTACATAACCCCGCGCTTTAATCCCGAGTTTCTGTCTCTGGATTTTTTGCCGCAAGCGAAAAAATCCGTACTTTTGTCGTTAATTCGGATAATATGATTTGAAATGAAACGGATTATTCTTTCGGGAGGCGGAACAGGCGGGCATATCTATCCCGCAGTCTCTGTGGCAGAGGTACTTAAACGACGATTCGGCGATGAGGTCGAAATTCTATTCGTCGGTGCCGAAGGCAAAATGGAGATGACGCTCGTCCCGCGTTTGGGCTACCGTATAGAGGGTTTGCCGATTGCCGGTCTGCAACGACGTCTGACAGGGCGCAATCTGTCGCTTCCGATGCACATTCTGCGTTCGTTGAAGCGCGCCCGGGCAATCATCAAGGAGTTCCGTCCCGATGCGGTGGCGGGATTCGGCGGCTATGCGAGCGCACCGATAGTATGGGTGGCGCAACGTATGGGTATTCCGACAATTATTCAGGAACAGAATTCATACGCAGGGCTGGTAAATAAAATCGTCGGTCGCGGTGCCAAAAGCGTATGCGTGGCATACGACGGTATGGAGCGTTTTTTCGATGCCGACAAAATAGTGATGACTGGCAATCCGCTGCGCAGTGCATTCGTCAAGGACGAAACGATGCGCGCCGAGGCATTGAAATACTACGGTTTCGACGACAAATTGCCCGTGTTGCTCGTCGTCGGCGGTTCGCTCGGAACGCGCACGCTCAACAATATGATGAAGTCGTGGCTGATGACGCTCGACGGTGAGGCTCCCATACAGGTGATTTGGCAGACGGGACGCTACTACGAGGCGGAGATGCGCGCCTTTCTCGAACAGTATCCGACCAAAAACGTTTGGCAGGGTGCATTTATCGACCGTATGGATTATGCCTACGAGATTGCCGATGTTGTCATCTCCCGCAGCGGAGCCTGCACGGTGTCGGAGTTGTGTCTGGCGGCGAAGCCGACGCTTTTCGTGCCGTCGCCCAATGTGGCGGAAGACCACCAGACCAAAAATGCGCAGGCGTTGGTCGATAAGAAGGCTGCGGTTATGGTTGCCGATGCCGATGCAGTCGATTGCGGCATATCGACCGCTTTGCGAATGATTGCCGACAAGGAGCAATTGACAATGCTCTCGAAAAACATATCGAAACTCGCCACTCCTGATGCGGCAGACCGGGTGGCGGATGAAATCGTAAAATACTGGGGCGAATAATGAAAAAGGACAGAATATATTTTGTCGGAATCGGCGGGATAGGAATGAGCGCATTGGCTCGCTATTTTCTTGACGAGGGCTGGACGGTCGGCGGTTACGACCGCGTGGAGTCCGACCTTACGCGCCGACTGACCGCGGCGGGTGCCGAAATCCATTACGAGGACGATGTGCGTCTTATCCCGCAGGAGTTTCTCGATGCCGAACGCACGGCTGTGGTCTATACGCCCGCAATACCTGCCGACCACACGGAACTTGCGATGTTCCGCGAGCGCGGATTCGAGGTAATGAAGCGTTCGCAGATGCTGGGATTGCTCTCGCAGGGCAAATTCGTAATCGCCGTTGCGGGTACGCACGGCAAGACGACAACTTCGACCCTTGTGGCGTGGCTCGACAATCGGGTGCTGGGCGAGGGTAGTGCATTTCTGGGCGGCGTGTCCAAGAATTTCGGCGGCAACCTCGTGCAGGGCAAGGGGAACAGGTTGGCTGTCGAGGCGGACGAGTTCGACCGCTCGTTCCTGCGTCTCTATCCCGATGTGGCTGTCGTAACCTCTGCCGATGCCGACCACTTGGACATCTACGGCACTCACGAGGCGGTTAAGGAGGCTTTCGCGCAATTCATCGACCAAATCCGCGAAGGCGGGGCGTTGGTGCTGAAACTCGGCGTTGATGTTGCGGTGCGTAACAAGGCGATAAAGGTCTATCGCTACTCTTACGATACCCCGTGCGACTTTTATGCAAAGAACATCGCTCTCATCGGCGGCGGACACTACCGCTACGACATAGTAACTCCGTCGGGCGTTATCGCCGACTGCACGCTCGGCATACCCGGTTGGGTAAATATCGAAAATGCCGTGGCTGCCGTGGCTGCGTTCTGGTGCGCCTGCAAAGCAGAGGGCAGGGAGTTCGACCAAGAGCGACTGCGCAAGGCATTGGCTGAGTTTGCGGGCGTGAAACGTCGCTTCGAATTTTATGTCAATACTCCGCGACAGGTCTATATGGACGATTATGCCCACCACCCGCGCGAACTGGCTGCGACGATAACCTCGGTACGCAAAATGTTCCCTGGGCGACGGCTGACGGCGATTTTCCAACCGCACCTCTATACCCGCACGCGCGATTTGTACAAGGATTTCGCGGCGTCGCTGTCGCAGGCGGACGAGGTGGTGTTGTTGCCGATATATCCTGCGCGCGAGGAACCTATCGAGGGCGTAAGTTCGCAGATGATAGCCGACCTCGTAACGGTTCCGTGCCGTATAGTCGAGCGCGAGAAACTGGTTGCAGAAATAGGCAAGATGGCGACCGATGTCGTCGTAACATTCGGTGCGGGCAATATCGATGCATGCTGCGAAGCCCTTGCCGAAGAGTTGAAAAAGAGAGCATAAGGAGGATGCTCCCGAGATTATGAAGCGCATAGCGAAAATACTCTTTTTTGTATTGTTGTGGTCGATTGTCATCGGCTATATCGTCTATGCGTCCGTAGTAACGTCGCGACACCGTGCTGTGCAGGTGGTCGAGCGGGTGAATATCACCGTTGCCGACAGTACCGAAATGGGGCAACTCGTAACCTCGCAAAAGGTGCGCGAGTGGATTCTGCGCAGCGGGATAGCGACCATCGGTGCGCCTATCGACAAGGTCGATGCCTGCGGCATACGCCGCATAATCGAGCGCAACGGCTTTGTAAGCAGAGTGGACGTTTGCGTCTCCTATTCGGGTGTGATGAGCATCGACGTAAGGCAACGCCGACCGATGATGCGTCTGATGACCGACGGCTACAATGTGTATGTTACCGACAAGGGCTTCGTGTTCGCTTCGCCCGAGTCGTCGTCTCTCTATGTCCCGATTGTTACGGGAGAGTACCGTCCGCCCGTGCCGCCCGATTATGCGGGTTATGCGGGCGACTGCGTTGCCGAACGGCTGGCGGCATACGACGAGCGCGTAAAACAAATCGGCAGGGAGAAACGTCCGCTGTATACCCGCGAGGATTCGCTTTTGGAGATGCGTCGCGATGTACGCAAGGAGCGACTGAAAAAAGTGTGGTTCGAGACCGAGGACGAGCATCAAAAGCGAGCCGACGAATTTCGCTTGGCGAAAAGGCGCAGGGTGCGCTATTACGACGGTCTGTTGCGCGATGTGCGACGCCGAATCGATGCCGTTACCGCCCGACAAAACGCTGTGGCGGCAGAGCGAAAAAAAACGGAGGAAAGGTATGCCGATTTCCTGAAACTGATTAACTTTGTAAGTTGGTTGGAAAACGATTCGTTTTGGGGTTCGGAGGTGGTGCAGATTATCGCCTCCCGCTCTTCGTCGGGTAAAATCGAATTGACGGTAATCCCGCGCAGCGGCGATTTCCGCATCGTTCTCGGCGAATTGGGCGAAATCGACGAAATGGAGCGTCGCTTCGACAAACTGTTGCGGTTTTACCGAGACGGTTTCGACCGTATGGGCTGGGATAAATACCGGGTCGTGAACATAAGATATAACAATCAGGTGGTTTGCACCGAATAATATATATGGAAAAGAAAAGTTACATAGTCGGCGTCGATATAGGTTCGTCCAACGTCGTGGTTGCAGTCGGACGGCGATTGGCTGACGGCACGGTACGCATCGAGGGCGTGGCGTCGCGCCCCGTTCCCAACGGAGTAACGTCGGGACGTATCGACAACGTGCGCTCGGTGGGCGCGGCAATCCGCGAGGCGAAAGCCGAATTGGAGGAGGAATTGGGCATACGCATCGACTCGGCATACGCAGGTATCTCGGGCAATTTCGTCCGTTGCGCAAGTTACACCGACCATGTTTTCATCAAGGACTCGGCAGGCTGCATCACCAAGGAGGACGTGGGCAACCTGCACGACCGTATGTGCAATGTCGTGGCTGACGACGGCGAACTGATTTTGGATCGTATCCCGCAGTGCTATATGGTCGATGACGGCAAGGAAATTGCCGATCCCGCAGGTTCGTTCGGTCGCAAACTCTCGGCGACGTTCCTTTTCGTGCTGTGCCGAAAGGAGCAAATCGAGCGGGTGAAGATGTCGTTCCACAATGCAGGATTGAGCCTGCTCGACGTGTGCGTCAATCCGGCAGTTCTGCCTGCCGCTCTGCTTACGGACGAGGAGCGCGACGAGGGTGTGGCGGTTATCGACATAGGCGGCGGTACGACCGACGTGGCTGTCGTGCGCGGCAACACGTTGCGCTATATCGCGTCGATTCCTATCGGCGCATCGACCATCAACGCCGATATGCACGCATTCGGCATTGCCGAACGCAATACCGAGCAGGTAAAGAAAAAATACGGTTCGGCTGTGGCTGATATGGTCGCATCCGACGTCATTATCCCCGTGCAGATGCCGGGCAAGATGAAAAAGGACTTTTTGCAGGTAAACCTTGCCGCTATTATCGAGGCTCGCCTGAAAGATATAATCGAATATGCGTGGGACGAAATCCGCAGTGCGAAATTTTCGACCAAGATTCCGTGCGGCATAGTGCTTACGGGCGGTTCTGCCCTGCTCGACAACATCGACGAACTGTTCCGTCGCGAAACGGGTGTGAATGTCCGTTTGGGCAAGGCGACGCACGGCATAGACGAGGAGTCGCAGCAACGCATAGGAACATATTCCCATTCGACCGCCGTCGCCGTGCTGCTCTTCGGTGCGGGACGCGGATTGTGCGAGGTTTCGGAGCGTCCGACAACTCCTGCCGCACCTGTTCGCCAGAGTGTGGAACCCGCTCCTGCACCGCGATGCGAAGCGGTAGCGAATCCCGTTCATTCGGCACCCGTGCAGGAGCGTCCTGCCGAGCCGGTGAAACCTGTACAACAACCCGTACAGCCTGTCGAACAGCCGACCGAACCCGAAACACGGGAGGAGGATATTTTCGATGACGAGGAGCGCGACGAGGAGAAAAGCGGACTCATAGGCAGAGTCGCAAGATGGATAAATGAAACGGTGCTTGGCAACGGTAGAGATAAAGAGTATTTGTAGAGATGGAAGAAACGGATAACTTGATGGACGAAATCCCCGGACTTCGCGGTATTCCGTCTTTGATTATGGTGCTCGGTGTAGGCGGTGCGGGAGGCAATGCCGTCAATCACATGTGGAAAATGGGCATCGAGGGTGTCAATCTTGCGGTATGCAATACCGACGCGCAGGATTTGGACAAAAGCCCCGTGTCGCGCAAAATCTGTTTGGGCGACGGCTTGGGTGCAGGTAATGATGCCTCGGTAGGCGAACAAAAGGCGAAACTCTCCATCGACGAGGTGCGCCGCTGCTTCGAGGCTTGCGGTACCAAGATGCTCTTTATCGCCGCAGGTATGGGCGCGGGAACGGGTACGGGAGCATCGCCCGTCATTGCCGAACTCGCTGCGGAAATGGGCATTTTGACGGTGGCAATCGTTACCATGCCGCCGCACAACGACGGTCCCGAGCGTACCAATCAGGCACGCGAAGGTATCGAGCGTCTGCGTCGCCACGTCGATTCGCTCATCGTGTTGAGCAACGACGCCATCAGCGAACTCTACGGCAACCTCTCCATAAGCGGAGCCTTCGACAAGGCGAACGATGTGGTGGCTTTCGCCGCCAAGGGCATCGCCGAAATCGTTACCCGCAAGACCAACATCGTGAACAACGACTTCTCCGATGTCTGCAAGGTTATGCGCGGCGGCGGGTGCGCCGTTATGGGCATTGCTTCCGCCTCGGGCGACGACCGTGCCGAAGCGGCGGTAGATGGCGTGTTCCAAAATTCGCTGTTCGGCAATACGAGCATCAAGGGGGCGAAACGAGTTTTGCTCAATATCTCGGTTTCGGACAGCGAGAGTCTCCATATCGACGAGGTCAATCGCGTCAAGGACCGCATACAGAGTTACGCATCTGCCGAGGACGACAACGGAATAGTCATTCCGACCAACATTATCTGGGGCGCGAGCGTCAAGCCCGATTTGGGTAACGACTTGGAGGTGATAATCGTCGCCACGGGCTTCCCTGCGACGGAGGATTACTACAATCGGGTGCTCGAAATTCCGCAGCCCGTCAAGCCTGCCGTTGCAATCGACCCGCTCGGCGGCGGAGAGAGCAGCAGCGATTTGAAGGATATAAAGGAGGAGAAAAAGCCGCCGATTCCGATGCACAAGCCGGGCGGCGTGTCTAACGTCATAGGCAAGGCGACGCGCAACTATGCCGAGGTGGAGCAGAGCAAGATGACTCCCGCCTTCGTCCGTCGCAAGGTCAAGATGGCGACGCTCCCTGCGGGCAGCCGCAAACGCGCCGTTTGTCGCGATGACGAGCCTGCCGAAGAACCGGAAACGACGTCGATTCCCGACAACCAACTCTTTTAGCGCGAGATGGAGAGTTTCGTAACATATCTCGGTTGTCCGCCGCAAGTGTGGTGGCTGACGGTCGCGACCATCGTCTGTCTGATGATTTCGGCTATGGTCTCGGCTTCGGAGGTGGCATATTTCTCGCTCACGGCAGCCGACATTCGCGATATTCGTTCGCGTGCGACCGTATCGTCGGAGTGCGTTCTGCGCCTGCTCTCCAAATCCGATTCGCTGTTGGCTACGATTCTGGTCGTGAACAATCTCGTCAATATCTGCATAGTCATTCTTACGACGATGATTATAGGCGATATGCTGCAATTCAACAGCGCGACTGCCGATTTCCTTTTCAAGGGTGTGCTGGTTACGTTCCTGCTGTTGTTGTTCGGCGAAATTCTGCCCAAGGTCTTTGCGCAGGGAGCGAACGTGCGTGTGGCGTTGGCTTTCGCCCAACCGCTTTCGTGGCTGCGTTGGCTGGTCTCGCCGCTCTCCTATATTCTGATTAACACAAGCAGCCGTATCGGGAAAATGGCTTCGCACGGCGCGGACGACATCTCCATCGAGGAGTTGGCTGATGCGGTCGATATGACCACCGCCTCGTCGGGCGAGGAGAAACGTATGCTCTCGGAGATTGTCAATTTCGCCAACCGCGAAGTCGATGAGATTATGCGTCCGCGTATGGACATCAAGTCGGTCGAACTTACGATGTCGTTCGACGAGGTCAAGCGCGTGATTATGGAGACGGGCTATTCGCGTCTGCCGGTTTGCGACGAGGATCTGGACCATATCAAGGGTACGCTGTTCGTCAAAGACCTGTTGGCGCATATCGACGAGACGGAGACATTCGAGTGGCAACGCCTTGTACGCGAACCGTATTTCGTGCCGCAACACAAGAAAATCAACGCCATGTTGGAGGATTTCCAGTCCGACAAGGTGCATATGGCGATTGTCGTCGATGAATACGGTGCGACGCTGGGTCTGGTCTCGTTGGAGGATATTTTGGAGGAGGTCGTCGGCGAAATTACCGACGAGAGCGACACCGATGAGTCGTTCTACCGCCAACTCAACGAAAATACCTACCTGTTCGACGGCAAGACGCATATAGTCGATATGTTGCGCGTGTTGCAATTGGACGACGACACTTTCGACGATGTGCAGGGACGTGCCGAGACCGTAGCGGGACTTATGCTCGAAATCAATCGAGACCTGCTCAAAAAAGGCGACGAGGTTGAGGCTCACGGCGTGCGATTTGTCGTCTATTCGATGAGCGGACACCGCGTCGATAAGATAAAGGTCATAGTCAGCGGCAATGAGTAGCCGCATCTTCATAGAGCCTCTCCGCCCGTTAGACGAGTTGCTCTGCGAGGCAACTGACGAGGATTTGCAGGCGACAGCATCATTCTCCGCCCCTTCGCGTCGGCGCGAGGCTTTGGCTTGGCGGTCGCTCGTGCGATGCAACTTAGGGTACGATGTCCGTATCGGTTACGACGAATACGGTGCGCCCGTAATCGAAGATAAACCTCTTTATATCAGCGTTTCGCACAGCCATCGCTCGGTCGCCGTCATCATCTCCGACCGCCCGTGCGCCATCGACATCGAGAGCCGCGAACGCGATTTCGACAAAGTATGTTCGCGCTATCTTTCGCCGCAGGAGCAGGCTCTCTCCGCACACCCCGACTTTCGGGCTGTGGCATGGTGTGCCAAGGAGTGCCTCTACAAATACCATCGATGCGGCGGTCTCGACCTGTTGCGCGACCTGCATATTACCTCCGTCGATTTCGACTGCCGACTAATCTGCGGCACAATTCTCGACAATCCCGAAATCGTTATGCACTTCGACCTGCGTGGAAACGAGGCGGTCGTAACAATCGAATAGGTTATTTTCTATCCCCGAACCGCTATCCACTCGCCGCGATTTTTTGTATCTTTGCCCCGTTATATGGGCAATTCATCGACACTTTCACTCGGAACAGACAGCATAGGCAAACTTTTGCTGCGCTATGCCGTGCCTGCGATTATCGCCATGGCATCGTCATCGCTCTACCACATCATCGACAGTATCTTCGTCGGACACGGTGTCGGCGGTGCGGCTATTGCGGGTATGGCCATCACCATGCCGATTATGAATATCGCTTCGGCATTTGGCGCGATGGTCGGCGTGGGTGCTGCGGCGCGTGTCTCCATACGCTTGGGCGAGGGCAACAAAATAGCCGCCGAGAAGACGCTCGGCAATGCCGTACTGCTCAATATCGTGCTCGGCATTACGATTATGGTCGTAATGCTCGTCTTTCTTGACCCGATTCTCTACCTGTTCAGCGGCGGCAAGGCGACCGAGCAGACCATCACATACGCCCGCGAATTTATGCAGGTGATTATGGCGGGCAACATCATCACGCACCTCTATCTCGGTCTGAACGAGCAGATTCGCGCATCGGGCTATCCGCGCAAGTCGATGACCGTTATGTTGGTGGCGGTGGGCGTCAATCTTGCACTCAACCCGCTCTTTATCTTTAAGTTCGGGTGGGGCATACGCGGTTCGGCGGCGGCGACCGTCATCGCACAGTGCGCCGCATTCGTCATCGCCTTTTCGCACTTCTGCTCGCGCAAGAGTTTCATTCATTTCAAGCGCACGGCATTCCGCTTCGAGTGGAAAATCGTTGTCGCCATACTCTCCATCGGTCTCGCGCCGTTCCTTTTGAACCTCTGCGCTTCGATGGTGGCGGCGTTCGTCAATCACGCGCTGCTGCGTTATGGCGGTACGGGTGCCGACGATGTGGTGAGTGCGGCGGGTGCAGGCGACATCTATGTCGGTGCCTACGGCATCATCAACCGCGTGGTGCTGCTCTTTATAATGATTATTCAGGGTCTGAATCAGGGTATGCAGCCGATTGTGGGCTACAACTATGGCGCAAAGAATTTCGACCGCGTGCGCAAAACGCTCCTGCTTACGATTTGTTGCGGTATCGGCATCGCTTCGGTCGGCTTCCTGCTCGGTCAGTTTGCTCCGACCTACATCGCCCGCGCCTTCGTCGATTCATCGCGCGGCGGCGACGAGCAGGCGATGATTGCAGCCGCGGCGCAGGGAATGCGTATCGTGCTGATGGTCTTCCCGCTCGTCGGTTTCCAAATCGTTACGGGCAACTTTTTCCAGTATATCGGCAAGGCTCCGCTCGCGATATTTATGTCGCTTACGCGCCAACTGCTGTTCCTGCTCCCGCTGTTGTGGACATTGCCGCGCGCTTTGGGCGCAACGGGCGTGTGGATTTCGATGCCGATTTCCGACTGCGCCTCCATTCTGCTCGCATTTGCGATTCTTATCTACCAACTCCGCAAGATGCGCCGCGGGCAGATGCTCAAAGCATAAACGAAATCGGGGAGTGTCTTATTCGGCACTCCCCGATTCCATTCTCTCTATACGCAAACTATTTCCTGAACTTGTCGATAAGTTTTTGCGCAGGTTTTACCGCCTCGCCTTTGTCGGCATTGCGGCGCAAGCCCGACGGCAATGCACTCTTTTTCGCTTTGACGACAGGTTTTGCAAACTTTGCCACGGACGAGAGTGCAGGCACCGACGATTGCGTTTCGGTCTGCTCCTGTTTTACCTCTATCGTGTAGCGTGCAGGAACACCCGCAGAACCATCTTTGTCGAATGCAACCGTTGCCGCGTACAACGTCGTATCCCAATCGACGTATGTCATAATGTTGGTCTTGTTGATGTTCGGCGAGGTCATCAACCACTGCGTAACTTCGTCGTTCGACATTGTGTCGAGCATAGTTCTGGTCATCGCGAAATACCATTTCGATGCATGCTGGTTAGGCACCATATTCACATCGATAATCGCGAAACCTGCGTATGCGGGACTGTACTCCTCGCCCGGAAAAACCTCGTATTGCAACGCCACGGCTGCATCGCTGCCCGTAACGAGTTTTTCGGTCTTGAACTCCTTGCTGAATACCTTGGTCGTCGCGCCTTTGTCGTAACCGAAGCAGTATGCGACATACTCGGTATCCGATACGAGATAGTTCGTCGCATCGACCTCGTGGTTGCCCGTCGCAAGATATGCCGAGATGTTGTCGCCCAACGTATTGACTATGTAGTCGATTAGGGCTTGGTCGCTGCCGTATGAATCGTACTCCTCCTTGGTCATCACATCGGTAAAGAAGGTCTCCTCCTGCGATGTCGGCGTGAACTGCACCTTTGCTCCGTTTACGCTAATCGAGTGCACGGCTATGCTGAAAGTCATATTCGACTGTGCCGCCTGCGCCATACGCTGTACGGTGGTTGTCGGCACGGTGGTGCGTTTGCCCTCTTTGTCGATGCCGAATACCATAACGAGATACTCTCTGCCGCCCGTGAACGTATTTTCGTCGTAGCCCAAATCCGCTTTCGACGCAAGGCTCCGCGCTCCGCTTACCACATATGGCGTATTTTCCCATGTCATACCGTTCTGCTTGTTGAGGTTCGCAATCTCCGATATGAACTCTGTCGCAATCTCGTCCAACGATTTCTTGGCGGTCTCCGATTGCGGTGTTATGCCCACCAAATAGCGCGTTTCGGTCGAACTCGGCTCCACATTTACCGTCATCGAGTCAGCCGTAACGTCAGCCGTCGAAAGCACGAACGTGCAGTTGTCGGTCGCCGCGAACGGTGTTGTCTTGAAATCGGCACGAGCCAACTCGGTCGTTACGTTGCCGTTCTTGTCCATACCGAAAGCAAATATCACATAGTCGGTGTCGGGTACCAGATTGGTCGATTTGCCCGACAACTCTCCTTTTTTGAGGAAATAGGAGTAGGAGATGTCGTAGCCGCCCATCGCCAAGATGTAAATCGCCTGCTCCATCAAATCGACGTTGTACTCTATCGTCTTTTCGTCGCCGCCCCACTCGTCGTAGTCGCGTTTTTTCACGATGTCGTAGAAATACAAAGCCTGCGTATCGAGCGGTGTCAGCGTTATCATCGCGCTCATATCGGTGATGTCGGTGACGGTAAAGTCGAACGGGCTTTTCTTTTTCGTTCGGGTATCGATTTTGAAAATTTTACCGTTCACCTCGCCACGCGCGTTGTTGGCGTAGGCGTAAACGGTGTATGCCGTCTCCTCGTCGAGGTCGCCGACCGTTACGGTCTGCCCACCCTTGTTCTGCAAACCCTCGACATATTTCTCCATATTCTTGTGCGACTGCGCAAGGCGGGCTTGGAACAGCAATTGGTTTGCAATCAACTCCTCGTCAGCCTTGTTCGCATCGGGCTTTGTCGCCAACACGATGTAGGGAACGGTGTCGTCGTTGGGCGTACACTTGATTTCGAGCAGATTGTCCTTTGCCTTTACCAACTCCATCTGCAACTCGAACGCCTCGTTGTATCCACCGCCGTTGTTGTCGTCCGATGCGGTCGAATCGTCTTTGGTGCAGGCAGCCAATGCAACCATTGCCACGAGCGGAGCAGCCGCAACTACTATCTTTTTAATGAAATCCATCTTGTTTTCTTATTTTGCCATTCGGGGCGCAACCCAATCCCGCGGGATTCGACTACGCCCCGAATGATATTCGATATTTACAAATTAGAACTTATGCACGGCACGAACGAAAGTATCGCCCTCCGGACTGGTTTTGAAATCTCCATCGGAATAGTATGGTCCCGAACCGCCATGGAATACCATAACCTCTTCGTTCGGCGAACTCTCGCCTTCGGTCGAAGACCAGTAGTAGTCGTAAGAACTGCACTGTATTGCAGTGCCGCCGTTTGCCGTGATAATAGGATTCAGTGTCGTTGCAATTTTCATCCACGTCGTTCCTTCGGTTATGGCAGGCATATACCAACCATCGCCCAAATCGACGCACCATTTTGCTGCGGGGTGATAATTGAGACCTACGGTTTTGATTTGTTCCGTATTGCGTTCGCCATCTTCCTCGCTGTTCGCATTGCAGTTTAATTCGGCTGTTGCCCAAAGAATTGCTCCCGACTCCTTGAACGATACGGCTTTGCCGCCCGTTTCGTCCTCGGTCAGCCAGAATACTATGCCTTTCTCGCCGCCGAACTCGACAATATCGCCGATTTTATAGGTCTTGGCATTCTTGACCGTAATCTTGCACTCGGCAAATATGTCGTCGCTGATTTTGGCGGTAATCGTTGCTTCGCCCTCTGCCACGCCCGTAACGGTACCGTTCTCGACCGTTGCAACAGCCTCGTTGTTCGACGACCACGTTACCTGCATATCGGCAGGCTGTATGGTTGCCGTCAATACCAAAGTCTTGCCGAGATTTACGGTCGCCGCGCTCTTATCCAATGCGATGGTAGGCTTCTCCACAACGGTTACCTTGCATTCGTCGAACACAATCCCCCCCCCGACGGTTGTCGAAGCCTTGATTGTCGTCTCTCCCGGCACGATTGCCGTAACCATACCGCTACCATCTACCGTGGCGACAGCCTCGTCGCTCGATGTCCATTCCCAAACGACATCCGTCGCAGGCGTGATTGTCGCCTCCAACTGCTTGGTGTCGCCTGCATATACGGTAACGTCCGACAGATTTATCTCTGCCTTATACACGACCTTGTCGTCGTCCTTGTCGCAGCCGACCAGTGCGGCAACGGCTGCAAATGCCAGTAATAGTTTTCTCATAATTGAAAATGGGTTATAACGTTAATGTCATTTATCATTTGCAAATATATCTATTATCCTGCAAAAATATGCGGATTGTTCCGAGTTTTTTCTGCACAATTTATTTGCAGTAGCATCGCCTATGCCAATAAAAACGGCGAAGGCTGCACTTTCGAGGTGCAGCCTTCGACCGTATCGTCGTGCGAAAAACGCTATTTGTTGAAACTGTGCAACTTGTATTTGTCAGCCTTGAATACGCGCGCGGTGTTGTTGCCGACCTTCTTGTCTGCCGGCATCTTCGCCTTGATGTCGTTTATGTCCATCATACGCTTAACCGACGAAAGAGTAGGTACTGCCGATTGGGTAATTACATTGTCTTTCGTAATAGGTATCGTATAGCGTTGCGGAACACCTGCCTTGCCGTTTTTGTCTATCGCAACAGTTGCCGCATAAACCGTCGTATCCCATTTGTATGCGGTCAGCAACTCAGTCTGATTTGCCTGACCGCTCTTCTGTAATGCTGCGATAAGGTTGCTGTCCGACATATCGCTGAGTGGGGTGTTGAAAGTTCCGTAATACCACTCCGCAGCAGAAGCATTGCCCTGCATAATCGTTACGAGTATTCCGTAGTCGGCATAGTTGCTACCGTATCTCGCACCATCTACAACTCCGTATTGTATTGCCACAGCCGCATCGCTTACCCCCTCGGGAGCCGCCTCGGTGGTGAACTCGCACTTGAACAATCCCGTAGTTGCACCGCCGTCGAAACCGAATGCGAATGCCACATATTTGGTGCTGGAAACCAACTGGAATGTATAGTCGATTACATCATCTCCCGCCTGCGTGTATTGACTGATGCTCGAACCGTAATAATCGACAAGCGTCTCTATAATCTTGCTGTCGTCGCCGTTGAATACATTGGTGTATGCGTCGTAAGTAAGGAAGCCCGTATAGTAATTCTCCGTCTGCGACGATGGCTTGATTGCAATCTTTGCACCGTTCATCGTAATATCGCTCGCAGTCATATCGATAGTCATACTCGACGGAACTACCGATGTCGTTTTCTGCTTCAAATATCCCACCTCGGTCGTTCTGAGACCCTTTTCGCTTACACCGAATACCAATACGAGGTACTCCGTGTCAGCCATTGTGGTGAACTTGAAATCGTTTTCACCCGTGTAGATATAGTCGTTGCCTGCCCAGTCTATCTCATCGTAGTACTCTGCCTCGGTGATAAAACTTGCAGCGAGTTCAGGAATGGAGTATCCCTTTTCGAGATAATCGGCAGTCGTCAAACCTACATAGTAACGTGTCGCAGCCGACGACGGCTTGATGTTCACCATCATCGAACCCGCATTGATGTCCGAAGCGGTGAGTTCGAACGTGCATGTATCCACCACATTGAACGGCAGGGTCTTGAAATCGGTTCGAGCGACTTCCGATGTGATGTTGCCCTTCTCGTCCATACCGAATGCAAAAAATACATACTCGGTATCAGGTACGAGATTGCTTTTCGCAGACGTAAGTTTGCCTTTCGTTATATATTTCGAATATGCCGAGTTGTAGTTTTTATCGATGAGGCTGATGTAGTAGTCTGCAATTTTGGTGTCGCCGCCGATTGCGTCGTAGTCCACCTTCATTACATAGTTGCAGAAATATGTCTCGGTCGTATAGTTCGGTGTTACTGTCAGCGTCGCCGTCATATCGGTAACGTCCTTAACGTCGAGCGAAATCGCAAAAGGTACGCGCTCGGTCGTTTTGAACTTGCCGATAAAGAAATTGTCGCCTACCATCTTGCCCTCTTTGTCGTTTGCGTAAGCATAGACATAGTATTCGGTGTCGGCTGTCAATTCGTCGAATTTGACGGTCTTGGTGCCTTTGTTCTGAATACCCTCGATATATTGGCTGAATTTGTCGCCGCCCATACCGTTGAGTTTCGCGTCGAACTGCAATTTGACGAGATTCGCATCGATGAGAGCGGTCGGATTCTGCATGTACTCGTCCTTGAAATCCGCCTTTGCGATGATGAATGCCATATACGGCACATCGTCGGAAGTCGGCGTAAAGAGAATTTCGAGCGAATCCTCGCCCGCCTTTGCCGTTTCGAGTTTCAAATCGAAATTCGATACATCTTCGCCTCCGCCGTTGCCGCCGTTCGTGCCGGGATCATCTTTGGTGCAACCGGCAAGCGATATTGCCACGAGTGGCAGAATCGCCAGTAACAGATGTTTGATTGTTTTCATATTCGTCCTGTTTAATAATACAATTTACCTAACTAACAGTCTGCAAAGTTATGAATTATTCTGCAAAAATATGCGTCTTGCGGAGAGATTTTTTCTCTTTTCAACTGCCGAGGGGTCTGATTATTGGTGAATTTCAGCCGTTTCCGCATTATGCACTTTGCGGCGAATTGTGCCGCAAAAGTTGTATTGTCGCACCTTAATGCTTATATTTGCAGAGCGTTAAACGGAATAAATTATGAATAAATTGATAAAATCCGCCGTCGTACTGCTTGCCGTCTGCTCGGCAGCGACATCGTCGGCGCAGATATATTTCAAACTCAACTGTCTCTATGCGGTCGTCGGCGTAGTGAACCCGCAGGTCGAATTCGTCGCTTCGCCCCATTCGAGCCTTTCGGTAGATGCAACTTTCTCGCCATGGCAGTCGGTAAACGGTTACCACCTCCATTTCGGAATGTTCACGGGCGAGTACCGCTACTATTTCAAGCGCGCCGTGCAGGGGTGGTACATCAGTGCCAATGCAGGTATGACGGGCTTCGACATAAGCAAGCCGCAACTTTTCGAGAATAAAAAATTTCTCTCTTTCGAGAATCGTTACAGCAAGGGTTTCGGACTGATGTTGGGTATCGGTGCAGGCTATTCGCACTGCTTCCGTGAGCGGTGGGTGGTCGATGTTTTCGTTGCTGTCGATTGGTTCCGCAGTTGGTACAACGGCTACTCGATGGACGGTCAGATACAGATGAATCCGCACGGACACGAGCATTACAAATATCCCGACCCGTTCAACGGTTCGAGCGAATTTCTCCCCTCCAAAATCGGCGTCTCCATCGGCTATCGGCTCTGCAAACCGAAGAGATAGTGGCTAGTGGCTAGTGTAAAAGAGTATAAATTTAGTAATAATTCATTAAACAGCGAAAGAGCAGGTGTCGTAACCTGTCCTTTCACTTATCTAGCCACTAATCACAAGTCACTAACCACTGAAATAATGACTGCCTAAACAGTCATTATTTCCTTCTCCTTGTCCGCAAAAGCGACATCTATCGCCTTCGAGTATTTTTCGAGCAGTTTCTGAGCCTGTGCCTCGCCGTCCTTGCTCTCGTCCTCGGGCATTCCCTCTTTCACCGCCTTTTTGAAAGCCTCGACAGCGTCGCGGCGCGCATTGCGCAGCGATATGCGGGCAGTCTCGCACTCCGCCTTGGTCTGCTTGACGAGGTCTTTGCGTCGCTCCTCGGTGAGCGGCGGCATGGTCAGACGAATGCTCTCACCGTTGTTCGACGGCGTAAGTCCGATGTTGGCATCGAGTATCGCCTTCTCGATGGTGCGAATCATATTCTTGTCCCACGGCTGAATCAGCACGGTCTTGGCGTCGGGTACGGTTACGCTCGCCACGCCCGAAACGGGAGTCTGCGAACCGTAGTAATCGACCGTAACGCCGTTCAAGACATTGATAGATGCCTTGCCTGCACGGATATTGACCAATGTGTCTTCGAGAAAATCTACGGTTTTCTTCATGCGGTCGGAGGCGTCTCCGAGAATCGTTTTGGTATCCATATTTTTGTCGTTTTTAGTTTGTTGCTAATTGTGTACGAGCGTGCCGATATTTTCGCCGGCGAGTACCTTCCCGAGATTGCCCTCGGTGTCCATATCGAATACGACGATGTTGAGGTTGTTCTCCTTGCAAAGCGTGAAGGCGGTCATATCCATAATTTTCAGATTGCGACGATAGACCTCGTCGAAAGTGATGTCGTCGAACTTGACTGCGCTCTTGTCCTTTTCGGGGTCTGCCGAGTAGATGCCATCGACGCGCGTCCCCTTGAAAAAGCCGTCCGCCTCAATCTCTATGCCACGCAGAGCCGATGCCGAGTCGGTCGAGAAATATGGGTTGGACGTGCCGCCGCCGATGATGACCACCGCACCCGATTCGAGATACTCCACAGCCTTGTCCTTGGAGTAGTACTCGCCGATAGGCTCCATACGAATCGAGGTCAGTACCTTGCACTTCACACCCTCGCCGATGAGCGCGCTCTGCAACGCCAGCGAGTTGATTATGGTTGCGAGCATACCCATCTGGTCGCCCTTGACGCGGTCGAATCCGCGCTTTGCGCCCTGCAATCCGCGGAAGATGTTGCCGCCGCCGATGACTATGCCCACCTGCACGCCCGATTGCGCAACAGCCTTGATTTGAACGGCATAGGAGTGCAACCGCTCGGGCGAAATGCCGTAGCCCGCATCGCCCTGCAACGACTCGCCGCTGAGTTTCAAAAGTATTCGTTTGTATTTCATTCTCTCCGAATTTGTCGGTTTATAATGCGAAGGTACGAATTTTTTTGAAATACGGGCAAAAAATCGGCACGGTGCTTTTTCTGCCCGAAAATTTTGCGGATTCCCGCCAAAACGATACCTTTAACTTTATTTTAGGGATATTTTGTTATGAACCGGATACAATCGCTCCTGCTGCTTGCGTTGCTCGCCCTCTCGTCCGTCGCTTTCGGTCAGCACTCCAAACGGAAACAGCCTGCCGTCCCGACCGAGCCGCCGAAGAGTTTTGCGCAGCAGGTCTATGACGACTATGCCGAATTTTACCGCAACGGCGGTGTCTTCGAAAAACTCTATTTGGTAACGGACAAACCCTATTACAGTGCGGGCGAGACGCTCTATTTCAGCGGATTCCTCGTCCACGCCACACTCTTTACGCGCTTCTCCGACTCCGAATTCATCTACGCCGAACTCATCAGTCCCGAAGGTCGCCTCGTCGAGCGCGTCAAGGTATGCGCCGACCATAAACAGTTCGTCGGTACGTTCGCTCTCTCGCCGCGTTTGAGCGCGGGACGATACACGCTTCGTGCCTATTCGCGCTGGCAGACCAATTTCGATATGGGCTACTTCTTTACGCGCGAAATCGAAATAGGCAACACCATCGACGATGCCGTGGTGCCGATAGTGAGTTATCGCACCAACGACAACGGCACAGTCTCGGCTTTCGTGCGGCTAATCGACGACAACGGTCTGCCGCTCGCATCGACGCAGGTGCGCTACCGAACCATAGTCGATACCCGCTCGCGCAACGGCTCGGGGCGTACCGATGACAAAGGCACGGTCGAGATACGCTTCAAACCGTCGGACAATCCGACCGACTGCATCGAACTGAACGTGCGCGCCAACAATCGCGAATTGAGCCGCTTCGTGCAGATGCCTTCGTTCTCGGACGATTTCGACGTGCAATTTTGTCCCGAGGGCGGCAATCTCGTGGGCAATATCTTGCAGGTGGTGGCTATCAAGGCGCAGTCCGTAAACGGACGTTCCGTGGCGGTTACGGGCAGAATCTACGACGATGCCGGCAATTTCGTAACCGACATCGCCACCGAATACAAGGGTATGGGTCGCTTCGTCATCAACGCCGCGCCAGGCAAAAAATACTATGCCGAATGCACGTCGGCTTCGGATTTGACCAAGCGATTCGACCTGCCTGCGGTTGCCCGCTCGGGTATAGCCGTGCGCGTTATGCGTCAGGTCGATGGCTACACCTTTTTCGTGCAGACCACGCCCGATGTTCCCATTGCCGATTATGCCGCCGTCGTCCACTCGCGCGGTGCGGTGATGTCGGTCATCGAGAACCTTTCGCACCCCTCGAAACTGCTCAACAGCGATATGTTCGACGGCATCGCGCAGGTGTCTATTGTAAACAAAACGACGCGCCGCATTGTCGCCGAACGTCTGTTTTATGTGCGCGACGGTCGCTTCGCCACTGCCGATATAGCCACCGACAAACCGCGCTACGAGCAACGCGACAAGGTTACGATGAGCCTCTGCGTGCGCAACTCCGACGGCAAGCCCGCCGCGGGCAATTTCGCGATGTCGGTTACCGATGCGGGCAGTGTAGTACTCGACGAAAATGCACAGTCGATATTCTCCTATATGCTCCTCTCGTCCGACCTGAAAGGCGATGTCGAGGACGCAGGAGCCTATTTCGACGACAACGGCAAGGCGCGTTTGGAACAACTCGACCTGCTTATGCTGACAAACGGCTGGCGCAGATATTCGCTCGATGCGGTGTTGCGCCACGATTTTCCGCGCATAATGTACCCCGTCGAGGATTCGCAACGCATCTGCGGCTCGGTATTCGGGCTGTTCGGGCGCGCCCGCAAGCCGAGTATAGTGGTGATGAACACACAGACCAAACAGGTCGAGGCATTCGAACTCAACGAGTGCAACAACTTCATAATTTCGGGTCTGGACGCATTCTCGACCACCTCCTATATAATACAGGCACTCAACAAAAAGGGCAAGGACACGACCGTCCGCATCAAAATCGAGACCGAAAACTATCCCGTCGTTACCGCCGACTATCGCCGCGAGTGGTATAAAAATGTTCCTGCGACCATTCCCGAAACGTTCCTTTCGCGAGCCAAAGAGAAGTACTTTAACGACGGCGGCGAGCGTGTAATCGACATCGAGGAGATTGTCGTTGTCGCCCGCAAGCACAATGCGCCGTTTTTCTCGGCAGGCAATACGGGCAGTATGCTCAACGGCGACCTTTCGCGCTTCGCATCGGTTTACGACGCGCTCGCGACATTCAAGGAGTTGGACGTCGTCGGGCAGACAGTAACCACCAAACGCCGCTATATCGAAAACGATGTCGTGTTGAACGAGGCTGTCGATAATGCCCAGACGGGCGAGGACGAGGGCAACGAGCAGACATCGCTGACTGCGATTTCCTCGATGGACGACGATTTGCGCACGCCCGAACTCTATGTGAACGGCTCGCTGTCCGACATTTCGGCAATCGACTCCTTCGATATGAAATATGTCGAGCGTCTGGCGTTCGTCGATGGACGCGGCGCGTTTATGCTCGGCTTGTCGGCTCCTACGGGTGCCATTATGATGGAGGTCAGCCCCGAAGGATTGTCCAAAGCGACCGATACCGACGCTATGGCGCGCGTGGTCGTTCGCGGTTGCCAAAAGCCAGCCGAGTTCTACTCGCCGAAATATCCGACACTCTCCGACCGTCTTTCGTCCGCGCCCGACCTGCGTTCGACCATCGCGTGGGAACCTTTTATCCGTACCGATTCGACGGGCGTGGCGAATGTAACGTTCTACACTGCCGACCGCAGCGGCAAATACGATGTGGTGTTGGAAGGTATCACCGACGATGGCGAACTCTGCCGCTCGTGCCGCACAATCAACGTAGAAAGAAAAAGTTTATATTAAACGAATACGGGGCGGTTTTGATAACCGCCCCGTTACTAGCCACTAATCACTAGCCACTAATCACTAGCCACTAACCACTGCTATTTCGCTTTGAGTACGGCTTTGATTACGCCGTCCTGCATCAGCATCAGTGTATCGTAGTCGATGTCGTAGTGGGTCGTGCCGTCGAGAATGATGTTGAATGCGGTCTCGTCCGCCATATTCGGACACATCATTCGCGTACTTGCCATATTGCCGAATTTCAAGCCGTATTTCGGCGAGAGCGTGTAGTCGCCCATCAATCTGTTGCAGGCTCCTATGCCCGACATACGACCGTTTTCGAGGCAGATGTTGAACGTATCCTCCTCATACGCCACATCGCGTCCCTCGATTTGTACGAGATGCCACTCGGTACCCTCCAACGGACGCGCATTCTTTACCCGCTGTTTGCAGGCGGTGCAGCAGCCGCCCAGAATCGCCGCACCAATCAAAATTGTAACTAATGTTTTGATATTCATAACCGTAAAAGTTTGTTATTCTATTTCCCTTCGATTCATCAATGCCTGTGTTATGGTGTGTTCATCGACATATTCCAATTCGTCGCCGAATCCGATGCCGCGCGCTATCGTGGTGATTTTCAGATTCGGGAACTTGCGCAGACAATTCATCAGATAGAAGAGCGTCGTCTCGCCCTCGACCGATGCCGAAATCGCTATTATGACCTCGCGCACCTCGCCCAAGGCTATGCGGTCGAGCAACAGGTCGATTTTCAGGTCGCTCGGTGCTATCCCCTGCATCGGCGAAATCACTCCGCCCAACACGTTGTACAGCCCATGGTACTGTTGCGTCTTCTCTATCGACAGCAGGTCGGCTACCTGCTCCACCACGCAGACGGTCGTGCGGTCGCGCGTGCGGTCGTTGCAGATGTCGCATATCTCGGTGTCCGATAGGTTGTTGCACTGCGCGCAGTGGCAAATTTTATTGCGGAAATCATCGATGCTCTCCGTCATTTGCGCCACCTGCTCCCGCTCCATTTTCAAAATGTGCATCGCCAATCGCAGAGCTGTGCGTTTGCCCACTCCGGGCAGGCGCGAGAGTTCGCCCACTACATTGTCAAGGAGTTTCGACATACCCGTTAAATCCGTTCGATGCTGTAAGCGTCAATCCACCCCTTTTTGCCGTCGGCGATGACGATTTCGTACCAGTTTTCCAACTCCGTCACGATGCGCACCTTCGTCCCTTCGTGCAGCACGAACAGGTCGGTTGCCGAGCGGTCGGGCGACGATTTGACCGAAATAGCGGACGACATCACTATCGCCTCGGTGCGTTGCAGCATATCGCGCCGTTCGGCGATGCCCAACCAAGCCGTGGCGACCAACAGCAGTGCGGCGACAGCCGCTCCGTAGAATCCCGCTTTGCGCAGTGCCAGCCGCTGTGCGAGCATAAATACCGCAACGCAGGCAAGTGCGACGGCAAAAGCTATGAGCGAAAGAATGCTCCACGCCGTGCAACTGAGCGAATTGCGCACCTCGCGCGCCCAGCGTTTGAGGAAAAATTCGGGCATCACCGTGATTTTGTCCTTCGTCTGCGCCTCGGCAATGGCGAGATTGTAGCGTATGTCGTCGTCCGACGGTGCGATTTTCAACGCCTTATTATAATATAGTATCGCCTCGCCCGTCTTTCCGAGTTTGAATGCGGCATTGCCCAGATTGTAATACAATTTGGCAGAATAGAGCCCGCGCCCGAGTATGGATTGGTAACACTCCGATGCCTTGGCGAAATCGCCCTCCATATAGGCGCGATTGCCTGCGTCCCACTGCTCGCGACACAATGCCTGCTCATCTTTCGGCGTTTGCTCCGTTGCCGTTGCCTGCGCCGTGCTGTCGGCAGGAAGCGAATCCCGCTCCTGTGCCGCAACCGCAAGCGAGCCGAACAAGGTCGCGCAGAGCGCGCAAAAATATATTGTTATCCGTCTCATTTTCTATCGTTTTATTGCCGATTCGATTTTCGAAATTATGTCGATGCCCTCGGCATAGATGTCGTTCATCTGCGCCGATGCCGCAGGCGAATACTGCGCCTCCTCGCACTTGGCTATGATGTCCGTAACGCGCTGCGCCTCCTCCTGCGCTCCGCGACGGGCGAGTTCGTCGCTGATGCTCTCCTTCGTCAGGTCGGCAACGGGTATGTTGAAGCGGTCGCTCATATAGCCCCACAAGGCGCGCAACATCTCCTCGTAGAATGCGCGGCGATCCTCCTCTTTCATATATTTCGCCGCCGTGCGGAATCGTTGTACGGCGACTTTGTTGGCTCGACGCCCGCGAATGAGTACCGTGTTGCGACTGTCGCGCAGATGTTTGCGTACGGCAAAGTAGAGAAGCGCGGAGAGAGCCAGAATCGCCACGGCAATCGCCCAATAGAGCGGCGAGAGAATAAACGGCGTTACGGTCGAACGCAAGGCGGGCGCACCGAGTTTTATGAACCGTATGTCGTTGCCCAGCAGTCGCACGTCCTCCTTTTTCGTTCCTGTCGTTACGACCGCCGTCCCGTTGCCGCCCTTTTCGTCGGGCGTGATTGTGAGCGGAAATGCACCCGAACGCAGCGTTTTGTAGGTCGCCGTCTCGGGATTGAAATAGGTAAATTCGACAGGTGCAATCGAGTATTCGCCCTCGGCACGCGCGATGAACGGGTATTCGAACTGACGGTAACCCGTGTTGCCCGAGCCGCCGGCACGGAACGATTCACTGCTCTTTATGTCGTACAACTCGAACGATGTAGGCAACTCCAAATGAGGAGCCTGCAAGAAATTGAGGTTGCCTGTACCCGAAATTTTGACTGTCAGTGTCGCCGCCGAATTGGCTGTCAGATTGTCCGACGAGAGTTTCGTGTCCATATCGAACTTGCCGACCGCTCCGTTGAACGAGGCGGGTGCTCCCGCAGGAAACTCCTTGACCTGCACGGCGACTTCGGGCGTTGCGAGTTTGCGGCGCAGGTTGTAAATCTCGTGTCCGCCACCGAAGAACGGGTCGTAATTGGTGTTGCTCTGCACGATGACCTGCACCAAAACAGTCAATTCGGCAGGTTCGATTTTGAGCGTTCCCGTCTGTTGCGGATAGAGCAGATAGTCGGCTATGGTGTAAGCCTCATAGACCTTGCCGCCCACGTTTTCGCGGAACGGACCTTGTTCCGATTCCAACTGCTGGCTCCAAAAACCGTTGAACGCAGGCATCTTGGCACCGTCCGAACCCACCACGTTCACGCGACTGTACAGTTTGAGCGTGGCGCGCACAGGCTCGCCCTTATAGACACTGCGGCGCGAAAGCGATAGGCGCAACATCACGTCGTCCTTGCCGATTTGGTTGTTCGCCTTGTTCTCCAATGAGGTGTTGCCGCCATGTTGCCGGTCGCCGCCGTTGCTGCTCCCGTTGCCCGCCGATGCGTTGTCGCGCACCTCGATTATGGTCTCGTGGGTGCGATAGGTCGTCCCCTTGACCTTTGCTTCGGCTGCGCCTATGCTGAACTCACCCGCTTCCTGCGCCATCAGAACGTAGGTTATGGTGTAGTTCACGCTCTTGCTCATCTGCCCGTTGATAATCTGTATGGACGAACCCTGCGATACGGCAGGACCCGCCAGCACGTCGAATCGGTCGAATGCGGGCGGTGCGAACGAATTGTCGTCGGGTTTGGCATTGAGCGCAAACTCCACGCGGAAAGCCTCGCCCGTCGAAACGAGCATCGGCGCGTTTGTCTCGAAAGTTACCTTGTCGTCGGCACTTGCGCTTCCTGCGCCGAAAGCCGTCAAGAGCGCGACAAACAATATCTTACATAGCGTTTTCATCACGAAAAACAACGAAACGGTGTGTGTTTTATTGCGGCGGCACCCTCGAAAAAGATGCGCCTGCATATTTGTTTACAACAACTACCCTCTTTGCCGCAAGCGAAGAGGGTAGTGTCGGAAAGAGTATGCGCCCGATTAGTGCGCGAACGGAGCGAAAAAATCGTTGCCCTTGTCATCGACGATGATGAAGGCAGGGAAGTTCTCGACGTAAATCTTACGCACCGCTTCCATACCCAATTCAGGGAAATCGACCACCTCGACGCTCTTAATCGAATTCTTTGCCAATACTGCGGCAGGACCGCCTATGGAGCCGAGGTAGAAGCCGCCGTTCGCCTTGCAAGCATCGGTTACCGCCTTCGAACGGTTGCCCTTCGCAACCATAATCAGCGAACCGCCGTTCTTTTGGAACAGGTCCACATACGGATCCATACGACCTGCCGTCGTAGGACCGAACGAACCCGACGCCATACCCGCAGGAGTCTTGGCAGGACCTGCGTAGTAGATAGGGTGCTTCTTGAAATACTCAGGCATAGGTTTGCCCTCGTCGAGCATCTGCTTGATGCGGGCGTGAGCGATGTCGCGCGCAACGATGAGCGTGCCTTTGAGGTTGAGGCGCGTCTTGATAGGGTACTTGGTCAATATCTCGCGTACCTTGTCGATACCCTCGTCGAGGTCTATATCCACGGCAGGCGACATTGCAGGAGCCTCCTTCGGCAGGAAGCGTGCAGGGTTCTTCTCCAACTGTTCGAGGAAAATGCCCTCCGGCGTGATTTTCGCCTTGATGTTGCGGTCTGCCGAGCAGCTTACGCCGATTGTGACAGGGCACGAAGCGGCGTGGCGCGGAGCGCGGATTACGCGGACGTCGTGTACGAGGTACTTGCCGCCGAACTGTGCGCCGATACCCATCTCTTGGCATATTTTGAGAATTTTGTCCTCCCACTCCAAGTCGCGGAAGCAGCGTCCGCCCTCGTTGCCCGAGGTAGGGAGTTCGTCGAGATAACCAGCCGAAGCCTTCTTGACGGTAGCCAGACACATCTCGGCAGATGTTCCGCCGATGCAGACTGCCAAGTGGTACGGCGGACAAGCCGACGTGCCGAGGTCTTTGATATGCTCCTTGAAGAACTTGATGAGCGACTCTTCGTTCAGCAACGCCTTGGTCTGCTGGTAGAGGAACGTTTTGTTCGCCGAACCGCCGCCCTTGGTGATGAAGAGAAATTCGTACTCCATACCCGGCTTGCCGGCGTGAATGTCTATCTGGGCAGGCAGGTTCGTACCCGAGTTGTGCTCGTCGGTCATCGAGATAGGCACCACCTGCGAGTAACGCAGATTGCGCTCCTTGTAGGTCTCGTAAACGCCGCGCGTGATGCACTCCGCATCATCGACGCCCGTATATACGTCCTCGCCCTTGTGAGCCACGCAGATAGCCGTACCCGTATCCTGACAGGTCGGCAACTCGCCTTCGGCTGCCACGCACGAGTTGAGCAGCATGGTGTATGCCACGAACTTGTCGTTGTCGGTCGCCTCCTTGTCCTCCAAGATGTTGCGCAACTTCTGCAAGTGCGCCGCACGCAGGTAGAACGACACGTCCTCGTAAGCGGTCTTGGAGAGCAACTCCAAACCCTTCGGGTCGATTTTCAAAATCTTGCGACCGTCGCACTCTACGACTTTCACATAATCTTTCGTCAGCAGACGGTACTCCGTCCTATCGCGCTCGATAGGCAGCGGCTCCTGATAGATGAATTCGCTCATGATAAGTGTTATTTTATTCGTTTTTCGTTTGTTCGCTCGGTTTATACGCGCATCGGCGCGTGCTGTTTGCAAAAGTACAAATTTTTTGGCTAAACAAATAAAAAAGGTTGCGAAACCTTTTCGGATTCCGCAACCTTTCGTTGCAACCGCCTTTTGCGATTAGTTGGCGAATGTCAGTTTGCCGTCTTTCTCGTCGATGGAAATCGGCTTCTCGCGATTCACATCGCCCGCCAAAATCCTCTTCGAGAGTTCGTTTACGACCTCGCGCTGTATGACACGCTTGACAGGTCGTGCACCGAACATCGCATCGTAACCCGCCGAGGCAATCCACCTCTTTGCGCGCTCGGTGTAGTCGAGCGCGATGCCGTTCTGCGAGAGCATACGGCGGATGGAGCCCATCTGAATATCGACAATCTTTTCGATGTCCTTTTGAGTCAGCGGCTCGAACATCACTATCTCGTCGATACGGTTCAGAAACTCGGGTTTGAGTTGCTGTTTGAGCAGGTCTATCACATCGCGACGAGTCTGCTCCAATACCTCGGGCGCAACCGTACCGTCGGGCTTTGCAGCCTTCGAGAAGTTGTCCTGAATCAGCGTCGAACCCATATTCGAGGTCATGATGATAATCGTGTTGCGGAAGTCCACCGTGCGTCCCTTGTTGTCGGTCAGACGGCCGTCGTCCAACACCTGCAAGAGGATATTGAATACATCGGGGTGAGCCTTCTCGATTTCATCGAGCAACACTACCGAATAAGGCTTGCGCCTTACCGCCTCGGTGAGTTGTCCGCCCTCGTCGTAACCGACGTATCCCGGAGGCGCACCGACCAGTCGCGAGACGCTGTGCCGCTCCTGATACTCGCTCATATCGATACGGGTCATCATATTCTCGTCGTTGAACAGGAACTCAGCCAACGCCTTCGCCAACTCGGTTTTGCCGACACCCGTCGTACCGAGGAAGATGAACGAACCGATAGGTTTGCGCGGGTCGTTCAACCCTGCACGCGAGCGGCGCACTGCGTCCGAGATGACCTCGATGGCGTGCTGCTGACCGACTACACGCTTGTGCAACTCAATCTCCATATTGAGCAACTTTTCGCGCTCCGAAGCGAGCATTCGCGTAACCGGTATGCCCGTCCAACGCGAAACGATTTCGGCAATATCCTGCGAATCGACCTCTTCCTTAATCATCGCGCCGTTGGCTGTCGAGATTTTCAACTCCTGCTGCAAGCCGTCGATTTGTTTCTGCGCCTCGACGATTTTGCCGTAGCGAATCTCTGCCACGCGACCGTAGTCGCCCTGACGCTCCGCCTGTTGAGCCTCGATTTTCAACCGCTCGATTGCGTCCTTGTTCTCCTGTATGCGCTTCAATATGTCGCGCTGACCCTGCCATTTGGCACGCATCTCCGAATCCTTCGCCTTCAAGTCGTCGATCTCTTTTGAGAGAGTCTCGATACGCGGTTGGTCGTTTTCGCGACGGATTGCCTCGCGCTCGATTTCCAACTGACGCACCTTGCGGTCGAGGGCATCGATGTCCTCGGGCACGGAGTTCATCTCCAAACGCAGACGCGAAGCCGCCTCATCTATCAAGTCGATAGCCTTGTCCGGCAGGAATCGCGAAGTGATGTAACGGTGCGAGAGTTCGACCGCCGCGATAATCGCCTCGTCCTTGATGCGGACTTGGTGGTGATTCTCGTAACGCTCCTTCAATCCACGCAGAATCGAAATCGCGTCCTCGGTCGTAGGTTCATCGACCATCACCTTCTGGAATCGACGCTCCAATGCCTTATCCTGCTCGAAGTACTTTTGGAACTCGTCCAACGTGGTCGCGCCTATGGTGCGCAACTCGCCACGAGCCAACGCCGGCTTCAAGATGTTCGCCGCGTCCATCGCACCGCTCGACTTGCCCGCACCGACAAGGGTATGAATCTCATCGATGAAGAGCAGTATCTCGCCCTCGCTCGCGATGACCTCCTGTACGACCGCTTTCAGTCGCTCCTCGAACTCGCCCTGATACTTGGCACCTGCGATGAGCGCACCCATATCGAGCGAATAGATGACCTTCGATTTCAGGTTCTCGGGTACATCGCCATCTACTATACGGTGGGCGATACCCTCGGCAATCGCCGTCTTACCGACACCCGCTTCGCCGACCAGAATAGGGTTGTTCTTGGTACGACGCGAGAGGATTTGCAGTACACGGCGAATCTCCTCGTCTCGACCTATCACGGGGTCGAGTTTGCCTGCACGAGCCTGCTCGTTGAGGTTGATTGCGTACTTGCCCAACGCGTTGAACTCCTGCGATGCGGTCTGCGAATCGACTGTCGAGCCTTTGCGGAACTGACGGATAGCGTCGATGAGTTCCTTTTCGCTTGCACCGTTGCGCTTCAAGATGTCGGCAGCCGTGCCGCGTTCGGCAACGAGTGCCAAAAGCAGATGCTCGACCGAAGCGTACTTGTCGTTGAAGTTCTTGGTGAAGTCTATCGCGCGCTGTATGACTCGCGAACAGTCATTGGAAAAGTACTGCTCGCTGTCGCCGCCCGATACCTTCGGCAACTGATTTATCGCCGTTGCGACCTCCTGACGGAGCGAACGGACATTGACACCGACACGCCCCAGCAGAAATGCGCCGAGCGAATCGTCTTCGGCGATGATTGCGCTCAGAAGATGCAGAGGTTCAACGCCCTGCTGCCCGTTGTTGCGGGCAAGGGTGAACGCGCTTTGCAGTGCTTCCTGCGCCTTGATTGTAAGTGAGTTGATGTTCATAATCTATTGTTTTTTATTCGTTTTCTTTTTCTGTTTTCCGACCGCCCTTGTCGAGCGGTTTCGCCCCTTGTTCGAGCAAATCTTTTGCCAAGCCCGCACCGACTGACGCTTTGTCGCTTTTTGTCAATTATTGACACTCTTTGTCGCATTTTGTCTGCCTGCTGTCCCGATTTGTCCGTTTGCCGGCGTACTTTGTCCGATTTTGTCGCTACCCTCTGCCACACTCCACCGAATCGGCATAAAAACGGGCTGCGTTTGTTTCGCAATTTACTAAAAAAAGAGTACCTTTGCAATGAATATGGATAATTTTGTAGTATCTGCTCGCAAATACCGTCCCGCGACCTTTGCAAGCGTCGTCGGACAGAAGCATATCACATCTACGCTCAAAAATGCGATAGAGCGCAATCAGTTGGCTCACGCCTATCTGTTTTGCGGTCCGCGCGGCGTGGGCAAAACCACCTGCGCCCGCATATTCGCCAAGGCAATCAACTGCCTGCACCCCGTGGGTGCCGAGGCGTGCAACGAGTGCGATTCGTGCCGTGCCTTCAACGAAGGGCGGTCGCTCAATATCCACGAGTTGGACGCCGCGTCGAACAACTCGGTCGAGGATATTCGCAACCTCATCGACCAAGTGCGCGTGATTCCGCAGGTGGGCAAATACTCCGTATTCATCATCGACGAGGTGCATATGCTCTCGCAGGCGGCGTTCAATGCTTTTCTGAAAACACTCGAAGAGCCGCCGCAGCACGCGATTTTTATCCTCGCCACCACCGAAAAACACAAGATTATCCCGACAATCCTCTCGCGTTGCCAGATTTACGATTTCAACCGCATTCGCGTCGAGGACGCTGTCGAGTACCTCAAATACATCGCCTCCAACGAGGGCGTTACGGCGGACGAGGAGTCGCTCAACCTTATCGCCCAAAAGGCGGACGGCGGTATGCGCGACGCGCTGTCGATGTTCGACAAGGCGGTCTCGTTCTGCGGCACTACGCTCGAATACCGTTCGGTGGCGCAGACGCTCAACGTACTCGACTACGACACCTATTTCCGCTTCACCGACCTGCTTGCGCAGGGTGATTACGTCGATGCGCTGTTGGAGTTCGACCGGGTGTTGTCGAAGGGCTTTTCGGGACAAATTTTTATGGCGGGTCTGAACCAGCATATGCGCGATTTGCTCGTGGCAAAGGGTCCTGCCGTATCGCTTATCGAATACACGGGTACGCTTATGGAGCGATACCGCTCCCAAGCGGAGCATTGTGATACCAATTTTCTGTTCGGGGCAATAGCGTTGCTCTCGGACGCCGACGGTCGGATACGCATGGCATCGAACCAACGCCTGTTAGTCGAACTGACGCTGATGAAAATCGCAGCACTCGGTCAAAAAAAAAATAGCGGACTGAGCCTTCCCGCCCAACCCGACTATCCTCTGCCCGATATTTCGGGCGTGAAGCCGAATGCGCCGCAACCGACGCAACCGTCTGCGCCTCAGCCGACTGCATCGACAACCGTTCCGCCGACACCACAACCTGTTACATCGTCGCCTGCCCAACCGCAGCCGACCGTTGCACCCGCTTCGGCTCCTGCGGCACAACAGCCTGCCACACCGCAACAGCGTGTCGCTCAATCGCCGCAGTCTGCACCGCAACCCGTCGCAGAACCTGCGAAAGCGGAACCGGTGAAAGCGAATCCTGCACCTGCCGAGCCTGCGCAACAGCCGACGGCAAGGGCGCACGTCTCGCTTATGGGTTCGATTTCCTCGCTTATAGACAAAGCGGGGAGCGGTACCGATGCCGAGTCGGGCGGTGCGGTCAAGGTCGATGAGCAGAGCGAGACGAAACTGAATGCGGCAAAGACGGCGATTATCGATAAAATGAGCGCACTCCGTCCGCGATTCCGCACGGCATTCGAAACGGTCGCCTTCGCGGGCAACACGATTCGGCTGACGGTGCCGTCGCAGGGGTTGAAAGACGAGTTGCACTTGGCGCGCACCGAGATTCTCGACACGATTGCCGACATCGCCTGCATCGACGGCGCGCTCAATCTCGACATCGAGGTGCGCGAGGTGGCGGTGAAACTGCGACCCATAAAATTGGAAGACCGTCTGCGGCATATCGAAAGCCGCACACCCAAATTCGAGGAGTTGAAAAAGGCATTAGACCTCGATGTGGAATAATTTATTTAATGAATAGAAGCAAAAAACAATAAAAATGGCAACAAGAAAGAATTTTATAAAAGAGTTGGAGTGGCGCGGTATGATTCATACGATTATGCCGGGAGCCGAGGAGCAGTTGGAGAAAGAGATGACCACTGCCTATCTGGGTATCGACCCGACAGCCGACTCGCTGCATATCGGACACCTTGTAGGTGTTATGATTCTCAAACACCTGCAAATGTGCGGACACCGTCCCATCGCCCTCATCGGCGGAGCGACGGGTATGATAGGCGACCCGAGCGGCAAGTCGCAGGAGCGCAACCTGCTCAACGAACAGACGTTGCGCCACAATCAGGAGGCTATCAAAAAGCAACTCTCGAAACTCATCGATTTCGATTCCGATGCCGAAAATGCGGCGGTGCTCGTGAACAACTACGACTGGATGAAGGACTTTAAGTTCCTCGATTTCGCCCGCGACATCGGCAAACTCATCACCGTCAATTATATGATGGCGAAGGATTCGGTCAAAAAGCGTTTCAACGGCGAGGGCGACGGTATGTCGTTCACCGAATTTACCTACCAGTTGTTGCAGGGCTATGATTTTCTCCACCTCTATCAGACGATGAACTGCAAGGTGCAGTTGGGCGGAGCCGACCAGTGGGGCAACATTACGACGGGTACGGAGTTGATTCGCCGCAAACTCGGCGCAGATGCCGAGGCATTCGCCATCACCTGCCCGCTCATCACCAAGGCGGACGGCACCAAATTCGGCAAGACCGAGAGCGGTAACGTTTGGCTCGATGCACGCTATACGTCGCCGTACAAATTCTACCAGTTTTGGCTCAATGTCAGCGACGAGGACGCAAAACGCTACATTAAGATTTTCACCCTGCTCGACCGCGAAACCATCGAATCGCTTATTGCCGAACACGAAGCCGCACCGCACCTGCGCGTGCTGCAAAAGCGTTTGGCAAAGGAGATTACTACGATGATTCACTCCGCCGAGGAGTACGAGAAGGCTCTCGAAGCGTCGAACATTCTCTTCGGTCAATCGACATCGGAGGCTCTGCGCCACTTGGACGAGCAGACGCTGTTGCAGGTATTCGAGGGCGTGCCGCAATTCCATATCGCCGAGTCCGACCTCGGCTGCCCGTTCATCGACCTCTGTGCCGAGAAGACGCAGATATTCCCGTCGAAAGGCGAGTGCCGCAAGATGGTGCAGGGCGGCGGCGTTTCGCTCAACAAGGAGAAGGTCGCCGACCCGCAACGCGCAGTTACCGCAGCCGATCTTATTGCAGGAAAGTATCTGCTCTTACAGAAGGGCAAAAAGAACTACTACCTTGTAATCGTCGGTTAATGCGATGACGGACAAACGTTTATATACTATCGACTTGGAAGGTATGGATTTCCATGCCTTCCATGGTTGCTATGCCTTGGAACAGCGCACGGGGTGCCATTTCGAGGTCGCCCTGCGTCTGACATTGCCATTGGGCGAGACCGTCGAACGCGACGATGTCGGTTGTACGGTAAGTTACCTCACCGCCTACGAGGTTGTGCGGGAGCAGATGGGACGCACGCAACGCACCATCGAGCGCGTGGCGCAAAACATCATCGACGCCCTGCGCGAGCGTTTCCCGCAAATCGAGAGGGTGGAGTGCCGCGTGAGCAAAATCGCTCCGCCGCTCGGCGGCAAGGTCGCCCGCGTGAGCGTAACCTTGGCAGGGTAGTTGCAAAAAGAGTATTCGGAGCGCAACGGCGGATATTAAAATTTTTGCAACAAATAAATTAAAATAGTAACTTTGCGATGCCCAACCGAAGAGACGAGGTCGGGCGACAAACGGAACGACAAATTTTTCTTAAACCTATAATATTATGGTAAACTACAAAGATTTGGGACTTGTGAACACCCGTGAGATGTTCGCAAAGGCAATCAAGGGAGGTTATGCAGTTCCTGCATTCAACTTCAACAACATGGAACAGTTGCAAGCCATCATAATGGCTGCGGCAGAGACCAAGTCGCCCGTTATCCTTCAAGTGTCGAAGGGTGCGCGCAACTATGCCAACCAAACCCTGCTCCGCTATATGGCAGAGGGCGCAGTAGAGTATGCAAAGGAACTGGGTTGGGCTCACCCGCAGATTGTTTTGCACCTCGACCACGGAGATTCGTTCGAACTCTGCAAGAGCTGCATCGATATGGGCTTCTCGTCGGTTATGATCGACGGTTCGAGCCTTCCTTACGACGAGAACGTCGCTCTTACGCGCAAAGTCGTCGATTACGCTCACCAGTTCGATGTAACCGTTGAGGGCGAACTCGGTGTATTGGCTGGTGTCGAGGACGAGGTTTCCGCAGCCGAGAGCCACTATACCAAACCGGAAGAGGTTATCGACTTCGTAACCAAGACTGGTGTCGATTCGCTCGCCATCTCGATCGGTACTTCGCACGGCGCATACAAATTCACGCCGGAGCAGTGCACCGTCGATCCTAAGACGGGTCGCCTCGTTCCGCCGCCATTGGCATTCGACGTTTTGGAGGCTATCGAGAAGAAATTGCCGGGCTTCCCTATCGTTCTGCACGGATCGTCGTCGGTTCCGCAGGAGGAGGTCGATACCATCAACAAGTATGGCGGTGCATTGAAGGCTGCCGTAGGTATTCCGGAGGAGCAACTCCGCAAGGCTGCCAAGAGCGCGGTTTGCAAAATCAACATCGACTCCGACTCGCGTTTGGCTATGACCGCCGCTATCCGCAAGGTATTCGCCGAGAAGCCGGCAGAGTTCGACCCTCGCAAGTACCTCGGTCCTGCCCGCGACAATATGAAGAAACTCTATATCCACAAGATTAAGGAGGTTCTCGGTTCTGACGGCAAAGCCGAATAATTTGCTTGTTCTTTGATGCTCTTTTCGGTAGTTTCCGCTACTCCTCCTTGCCACATAGTCCCGCTATGCGGCTGCGAAGGAGATAGCGCGAACTCCTTGAAAATAGCAGACAAATAACGGCGCAAATAGAATACAGCGCAAAAGACCGCCCCGACTGTTACAGGTCGGGACGGTTCTTTGTCTTGTCTGCAAGCGAACACTATCTCCGTCGGAACTCCGAGCAGATTACCGCCGTTGCGATGGCGACATTGAGCGACTCCGAGCCTTGACGGTCGGCAGGGTAGGGCGGTATGAAAAGCCGTCGGGTGATGCTCGCGGCGCAGTCGTCGCCGATGCCGCGTCCCTCGTTGCCCATAACTATCACGCCACCCGTCGAAAGCGTGGCAGAGTAGATGTTTTCGCCGTCGAGAAATGTGCCGTAGGTCGGCACACCCGCGCGCTTCTGTTCGGCAAGCCAAGCGGCGAGGTCGGTGTAGTGGACGCGCACGCGGATTATCGCGCCCATGGTTGCCTGCACGACCTTCGGATTGAAGCAGTCGGCGCACTCCTCCGAGCATACGATGTCGCCGATGCCGAACCAGTCCGCCAAGCGGATAATTGTGCCGAGGTTGCCCGGGTTCTGCACTCGGTCGAGTGCCAATACGAGCGACCGCGACGCATCTACGGTGGCGAGCGTGCGGCGCGGAATCTCGACCACAGCGAGCGAATTGTTTGCCGTTTTGAGTTGCGAGATGCGCTCCATTTCGTGTGCGGTTACGATTTCGGCTCCCGACGAGCGGTCGAAAACGCCCTCCAACGCATACAGTTTCTGCACGCGCAAAGGCGATGCGAGAATTTCGCCGATAAGTTTTTCGCCCTCGGCGATGAAAACGCCCTCGTCGGTGCGCGCCCGCTTGTCGGTAAGCGAGCGAACGAATTGTATCTCCGATTTTGTCATATCGTATAGGTTTCGCCTTCGGTGGCGATGTCGGTTGCGGGAAACAGGTCGCGCGCCTCGTCGAGCAATACCGCCGTATCCTTGTAGCGCGATGAGAAATGCCCGATTAACAGATGTTTGGCTTCGGCTGCCACGGCGATTTCCGCCGCCTGCCGAGCCGTCGAATGCCCGCGCTCCTTTGCCTGACGCCGTTCGCTCTCGGCGTATGTCGCCTCGTGATAGAGCAAATCGACGCCCTTGATGCGCCGTGCCACCATCGCCGAGCGGTTGGTGTCCGAGCAATAGGCATAGGACTGCGGCACGCGCGGCAGATAGGTCAGTTCGGCATTCGGCACTATTGTCCCGTCGTCGAGCGCGATGTCCTCGCCTCGTTTGGCTGCGACAATCTGCTTGATAGAGAGTCCGTAACGTTCGATTTTGAACTTATCCACGTTGAGTTCGGGCATCTTTTCGCGGAAAAGCCAGCCCGCCGTCGGCACGCGGTGGCGCAGCGGAATGCTCCACACCTCGACCGAGCGATTCTCGAATACGATGCGGTACTTGGTCGTATCGACCTCTTCCCACTCCACGGCATAGGGCAACTCGCTGTCGAAATAGCGCAGATGTGCCTCCAAAATCTCGCCGAACGGTCGCGGCGCATAGACTTTGAGCGGCGTCTGCCGTCCGTACAGCCCGAGCGTCGATAGCAGCGGAAAGAGTCCGAAAACGTGGTCGCCGTGCAGATGCGAGATGAATACACCCCTGAGCCGCAACGGATTGAAGCCGTAGCGGAACATCTGTTGCTGTACGCCCTCGCCCGCATCGACCAAAAAATACTGCTCATCGACATTGACTATCTGCGCCGACGGGTGGCGGTCGGCGGTCGGTTTCGCCGAAGCACTGCCGAGTATGGTTACCTTTATCACGCCTGTTTTGCCTTTTGTTCTGCCAAAAAACGTTCGCAGTCTAATGCCGCGATGCAGCCCGAACCTGCCGCCACGATTGCCTGCCGATAGTGCGGGTCGCGACAGTCGCCCGCCGCGAATATCCCCTCGACCGAGGTGCGCGAGCAGTCGGGGGCGGTGCGTATGTAACCCGCCTCGTCCAACTCCAATTTGCCCTCGAACAGTTCCGTATTGGGGTGGTGTCCTATGGCGAGGAAGAAGCCCGCGACGTCGATGTCGTACTCTTTGTCCTCACCGTTGCGCACGCGCACGCCCGTAACGCCCGCCTCGTCGCCCAACACCTCGACCGTATTGTGTCCGAACAGTATCTCGATGTTCGGCATTGCCGCCACGCGCTCCTGCATCGCTTTCGACGCCCGCAGATAGGGTTTGCGGACGATAAGATAGACCTTGCGGCAAATCGAGGCGAGATATGTCGCCTCCTCGCAGGCGGTGTCTCCGCCACCTACCACTGCCACGTCCTGCTTGCGATAGAAAAATCCGTCGCATGTCGCGCACGCGCTTACGCCCCTGCCGCGGAATCGCTGTTCCGACGGCAGACCCAGATACTTTGCCGACGCACCCGTGGCGACTATAATCGTCTCCGCCTCTATCGCCGTCCCGCCATCGACCGTAACACGGAAAGGTCGCGCCGATGTATCGACGTCGGTAACAATGCCCGACCGCACTTCCGTCCCGAATCGCTCCGCCTGACGGCGCAGGTCGTTCATCATCGCCTGCCCGCCGACTCCGTCGGGATAGCCGGGAAAGTTGTCTATGTCGGTAGTGGTCGTCAGTTGTCCGCCAGCCTCCAAGCCCTCGTAAAGCACGGGCGCAAGGTCGGCTCTTGCGGCATAAATCGCCGCAGTGAAGCCCGCAGGTCCGCTGCCGATAATAAGGCATCTTATATGTTCCATATCTCTCAACTTTTATCAATCAAATGTCCGTCATAACCGAAAACGAACCGCAGCCCGTTTTTGTTGCCCTCCGACTCGCCGCTGTATATGTCGTAGCGCAGGTCGTCGTATTCGGCGGGAATAATCTCGCGTCCCGACTTGTCGATAAGCCCGAGTCCCCGCCCGGTCTCCACCACGGCACGCCCTTCCCGGAAGTCGTCTGCCCAAATGTATTTCGGTGCAATTACCGTGCGCATCCGTTCGTCGGCATAGCCGTAAAGTTCGCCCTCGACGAAACGAACCAGCCCGTCGTGAGGTGGGAACCGCAAAATCCCCCCCCCGAGATTTTCGCCGTTCTCGGCTGAATACGAGGTGTATATATCGTGCAATTCGCCCTCGCTTTCGTCGTCGGCAATCAAGGCGTACAGCGGTTCGAAATCGTCGCGACACCCCTCGCCCAACTCGGCATAGTGATAACGCACGGGGTGCATACGTCGGTCGTCGCCGATGATTATGTTCGAGGGTTTGAGGTTGTTGTGCGTAAATCCCGTGCGCTCCATCTCCTCGTGCAGCGCGTCGAGCATCGCCCGCAACTGCCCGCCTGCGTATGAACAGTCGCGCCCGAACACCTCGCCCTCGGGGTACTCCTGCAACACTATGTCGCACACCTGTTCGCGTCCCAAGCCGTCCTCGAACACCATTTCGCGATACAGCACGCGGTATTCGCACAGATATTCGCTCCGTATGTATTTCAGCCTGTTCGCCATACGCTCCACGGCTATAATAGCCGAGCGCGTGAGCGGCATACATACGAGCCACCGCCTGCCCTCGAACCGCACGACCGATTCCGCGAAAAATGCGGTGCGGGCAATCTCCGTTGCTCCGTTCCGCTTTACGGGCAGAGCCGAGCCGATTGTGCGGAAATGGTCGGCAGGGCTCTCCAATGCCTCTTTGAATGTAATTATTGTGGGTTGTGTCATAATCGGATTATC
This sequence comes from bacterium, assembly GCA_963658625.1. Classification (GTDB taxonomy): domain Bacteria; phylum Bacteroidota; class Bacteroidia; order Bacteroidales; family Rikenellaceae; genus Alistipes. The sequence continues at coordinate 3,858 of CAVKRC010000011.1, read as the reverse complement.
TTAAAACGGTTGCGCTGCGCGAGCCTATGTCGAGCATCGCGACAGCCTCGGTTATCGAAGCGTTGTAACTCATTGCCACGAATGGCGGTGCGGCGAAATCGTTGCGATAGTGCCTTACGGCGTCGTTCATCGACTCGGGTACCACGCTCGAAATTTCGGCAAGCAGTTGCGCGCAGCGATTGTCCCTGCCGATTTCGTCCTTGCGCGGGAACACGACAGCCTGCTGCGTGTCGTTGTCGGTGCTGATGTGGACGTTTATAAGCAGCACATTCCCGTCGGCTGTCGATACGCTCCGCAACCTCGCCGCCACTTCGCGCAACTGCACTCCGTCGCAGTCGTTCGCCTCGCCGTCGGTTATGTTGAAAACTATCGGCGGAAAACTCTCCGCATTCTGCGGCTCCGAACACCACTGCTCCACAAGTGCCGTCGCCGCCGACAACATTTCGTACATCGGCGTAGAGCCTGCCGCGTGCGGCTTCACCCACTCCGATATGCTCTCGCGCGCCATACCCGACTCGCCCGAGGGCAGTATGCGCTCGAAGCGTATCTCGCGCCTTTGCACCTTGTGCGCGGCGAGCGTCGTTATCGGTACGAAATCGAGCGTGTCGCTCAACAGCGGATAGACCTCGTCGTTGCCGTAGCCTATGACCGCCACGTCGTAGTAGTTGCGCACCCCGTCCTCGCGGCGCGCCCGCATAATGAGTTCGTCGATAAGACGGTCGGTGATTATCGCCACCGCCTCCGCCTTTGTCATCAGGCGCGAGCGGACGACGACGCGCTCCTGCATCGAACTCGACTGGTCGATGGCTATTATGAATGCCGTGCGGTTGCGGCGTGTGATTTCATGTGTGTACATAATCCTAATTTTTCAATCCGCGCACTGCCCGAAAATCGGCAAGGCGTTCCTCCTCCGTGTCGCAATCTATGCCGTAGCCCACGCTCATCGCCGCCGAATTTTCCTTATCGCGGTCGGCTGCCACGGTCTCCTGCATCGAGCGGCGTGCCTGCGCTCCGCGCTCGATTTGTGTTGCGATTTCCTCGTCGCTCGGCGTATGCCCGATGCGCTCGGCAAGAGCCGACAATGCCCAGTTGCGCGCGTGGTTGTCGTAGGCGGCATCGTATTCGCGCAGAGCCTTGTCTATTGCATTCGGTGCAGTCTCTCCGCAATCGACGCTGTCGAGCAGTCGCGCAAGATATTGTTTTGCAACGTATTGCCCCGCAATGTCAGCCCAACCGCCGCAATTCTCCGTCGCGTCGGTCGCCTCTCCGCGCGCGAGCATATCGCCCAAGGCGCAGTCGATGTATTTCTCGTACAATTTTATGCCGTGGAGCAGAGCCGAACGGCGAATCGTCGTATTGTTGTAGTGATAGACATCGTCGTCGGGTCGCTCCCCGTGCAACTTTTTCAGTATCGCCACCGCCCGCATAACGCGCTCGGTGATGTAGGGATTGTACTCCGCGAAGTCGATGCAGTCGCGCCCGACGGTGCGACAGTCGCGCTTCCGCCACTTTTCAATATCGCGCGCCGTGCCGTAACTGCGCAGGTTCATCGCGGGCATCAACAGCGACACCCCGTCGCTCTCTATCAGATAGGAGAAGGGCATCTCCGCCGTATCGTGGTGCTTCACATGCCGTCCCATAATCATCGTGTAAGCCCCCTCTATGGCGGGAGCCATAACGTAGGCATTGCTGGCGAACTTGCAGCCGCGCAGATGCACCGCCTGATGCACCGCTCCGCCCTTGAACAGGTGGTTGCTCTGATTGGTGCCGCTGCCCGCATTGAAGAACGAGAACATTCCCGAGATAAGCAGCGACGATTTGTGGTGCGAAACCGTGAACGGTCCCGCGAATATGGCGACCGCCTCGCCGTTCTCGCAGTGCGAACATGCGAAAAAGAGCGAATTTTCCGCCGTAAAGCCGTTGGCGACAATCGCCCGCTCGCCGATGAAACAGCGATGCAGGGTCGCCCCCGTGTCTATGGTCGCGTCCTGCACGGCGATAAAGTCGCGCGCCTTGACATCTGCGCCGACCCTCGCCCCGTTCGACAGCGTGCCGTTTTCGAGCAGCGACGCACCGTCGATTACCACATTGTCGCCCATTGCGACCTCGCGAATGAATTTCGCACCCACTATGCGACACCCCTCGCCCGTGCGTCCCATCGTCGATGCCTTTCGTTCGGCATACTCCGCCGCATAGCCGTTCAGCCGTTCGACGGTCTTTTCGCGATGGCGATACATCGCGGCGATGTAGGCGTATTGCGCACTCATCTCCTCGAAAATCCTTACGGTGCGCCCGCCGCATTCGTTTACGGCATCGACCCCGGTCCCGTTGCCGAATGTCGAACGATGGCGACACTCCAATGCCACCACATCGCGCACGAGCGTATTCGCTCCGATTTCGTAATTCTCCACGCGCGCATTTTCGATTACCGCGCGGCTGCCTATCCGCACATCGCCCGCCAATCGCACGTCGTGCAGTTGCTCCGGTTCGAAATCGGGCGCAACCGTTACGCGCGACCAGTCGTCGGCGCGATTGCCGTTTGCACGCAGCGCATCGGTTTCGGTGGCTGTCAAATGTCTAAATTTTCCCATATTGTTGCAAATATAGTGTTTTGAGTGCATTTATCCTATCTCTTTGCCCGTTTTGTCGATTTTCGTGCGACGCGCGCCGACGATTTTCACAGCCGCTCCGTTGCGGAAAGGTTTTACGGCATCGCAATCGGCGCAGTTTATCGCCACTCTGCCCGCCGTGTCGATGAAATGCCACCTGTCTCCGGTCTGTACGGCAGCCAGCCCCTCGCCGAACTCGAATCCGCAATCGTACACGGGCGGAATGACAAATTGCCCGTCTCTGTCGCGATAGCCCCACAATCCCATATATTCGTCGAGAGACAACGGCTCGTCGTGCGGCATCGGTTCGCGTTGCCCGTATTGCAGAAAATCCGTCAGTCTGTGCAGTCTCGGCAGCGGCGAACGGAGCAACCTCGCCACGCGATAACGGACGGCATCGCCTGCCGCGGCGAACATTCGTTCGATTTCCGCCAAAGCCGAATCCCTGCCCGCAACGGCTTGCGCGGGCGAAATCGGCAGGGCATCGCAGTCGTCGCAGAGCGACGGATTCCGTGCCAATGCGTGCAACGATGTCGAAATGAGTGCAATGGGGTAGTCGTCCATCTCCTTGCCGAACACCTCCGCCCGACAGGGGTGCTGATAGGCGCGCGTGCCGCTCTCGTCGCAGTCGGCGGCGGAAAATTCGGGACGATACATCGCATCGAAATCGATAAGGTGCATCGCGCCGTCCGTGCCGACGATTATATTCTCGGGCTTCACGTCGCCGTGCGCCCACGGCTGCTTCAACAGCCCGAGAGCAAGCGTGTCGAATTGTCGTGCAAGCGTAACCATTCGTTCGCCGTCGCCGAGCGACCGCACAATGGCTGTTTGCAGGGTTTCGCCCTCGACCCAGTCGTCCACGACCACATCGCACCACTCGCCCCGCTCGCCGTCGGTATAGACGAACAGTTCGGACGGCAGCAACTTTTCGCGATAGATTGCCCGCAGATTGCGCTTCGGGCGGGTGTAGCAACGCAGTGCGCGGACGTGTCCGCCGACCGTCGCCTTGAATACGACCGCCGAGTTGCCGACCGACCATATCGGTTCGCCCGCATCGTCGCGGCACAGCCTTACATCGCCCAACGTCCGTGTCAGTCCGTAAGGGTCGGCGAGCGACGAAAGATATTGAAAAGCAGAGCAAACCATATTTCAAAGATAACCATTTTTGTGCAGAAAAACAAACAATTTTTTAGTGGCTAGTGGCTAGTGGCTAGTGGCTAGTGGCTAGTGGCTAGTGGCTAGTGGCTAG
>CAVKRC010000010.1:0-59459 GCA_963658625.1 bacterium | reverse complement strand
ATTGTACACTACGCATTCTATCAATACTTGTATTATGTCATTCTATATTCGGTTGGTTTTATGAAAAACATAATTTAGTATGTAAATTAAAATATATTATTTGGGAGTTCGTCGCATTCTGTATATTGTCATTTTTAATTGGTAGTTATATTCACTATTGTACAATAATCAATATTCCTATTATATGGACAAATATATTTATAATTGTAATGGCACTGTTGCCGATCATAAACTTTGTAGCTTTTTTTGTTAAAAGTAATTCCAAAATGAAAGATATTGTGAATGAAATAAACGATCAAGCCAAAAGTATAATAGAAGAAAGTTGTGAATTAAATAAAGAATTTGATTTCTTACAGAATTTAGAACAGTTCAAAATGGATATATAATCTTAATTTCATTAAGCACATAGGGAGAAAATTTTGATTTCTCCCTATTTTTGTGTAGATATATCAAAAAAACAATCATGCCGAGAGGTCGAAGTAAATCACTCATCAACAATCGCAATGAAGCGTTGTGTCGCCGTTGGTACTACTGGACGGAGGTGCAGCGACTGCGCTTCGACGATGCGCTGCGCATACTCTCCACGCAGGAGTTCTTTCTGTCAGAAGAGCGCATTATGACCATCATTCGGCAGTATTGCCGCGAACACCCCGAAGGCGATATTCGTCCCGTTCCAAAGGTAAAAGTGCCGAAACTCACCATGTCGCAGTTACGCCTGTTCGCCGGGGAGTAGATCTTCGGCAATCTTACAGCGGAAGGTTACCTCGTACACCTTTATCCGTCCATAAAGCGTATAATGCCGACTTTGTATGCGTTGCAGCGGCGATACATTTTCGCACAAGCAATAGCGATGTATTGCGCTGCACAGTTGCATGTGCTGCTTGCACCGAGCCGACAGGTCGGCAAACTGCTGATAACGTGCCGATGCGAAGTGCGTATCCTCGTGGCAGTCGAATGCGTGTTTGATTGTGATCACGGCATCGCCACGCTGACGAAAATCCTTGTCGTTCGTCCAATCGACGGTCGAAACATCGATGAGTGCACACGGGAATATGACCGGATACATGTCTTCGGTCTCGGTAAGTTGTCCCGTATCCTCGTCGATGAGAGCAAGGCTCGGCATTTGAGCGTTCAGCCGCTCGGCTATAAGCAGATATAACTCTTCCATAGGTCTATGAATTTATGATTCTTAGAATTTCTTTTTCGATGTAGGCGACCATCTTGTTGTCCAACTCTGCACTCTTGCCCATAAATGGACGGGCAGGAATGGTAATCGACAGTTTCGTCTTTTTTGTCAGCGCGAGCCGCTTCCACATCTGCGCTTCGGGAGATTCGACAACGGTACCGACAATAGACTTACCGTTCTTGCCCGATTTTCGCCCGTTTGAGCCGCCTCGATTCGTCCCTGCGAGCGAGTAATACCGACTCCAAGCATAACGCCTCATTTTGGGCGTTACGGTCGGGCGCAGCACTCCGCCGTTCTGATGAATCGGAGCATAGATGACATCGTTGAAAATCCGCACCTTTGCCATGCCGGGAGTATAGTTGATAGAACTGTACAGGTGATTGCGCGAGGACATAAGCGTTTTGCGCTTGTCATCGGTAGAACCGCGCGACGAGGAGAGCCGCTTTGCGGGTGTCCATGGGTGCAGTCCGCCATCGACAAAGCCACCACGCTCGAAGTTCTCCTGAAAGTGTCGCTTCGCCATTTTGCCTGCTGCAACGGGCAACTTGCGATTAAGTAGCGTCGCCGTCTGTTTGGTGAATCGCTGTATGTCTTGTTCCAATTTGTCTACCATTTCGGTATCGTTCAAATATCGCTCAAACGCGGTTCAAATGCGTATTGCAAAATTTTGTCGTCTAAAATCTTGTTTTTCGGAATAATAGTCGTTATTTTTGTCCCAACGAGGGTAAAACCTCATAGCATTTGAGTGTCAGACCGGCTCCATGCTGGGAGTAGTTGCGCGGCTCAAATGCTATTTTTTGTATATAGAATAAGGTCGCTCCAAAATATCGCTTTTTACTGTTTTGTGGCGAGCCTCACATTTTACAACAAACGTATTCTTTCCAAGCGACAACTCATAGACCACATATTCGACCAATCCGCGCGACTGCTTTTTATCTGTAAAGTGTTTTGGCATTTCCGTGCGCAGGAATTTAAGTTCGGGAATATGACGGTGCATCTCCATAGACACGGTAACGCTATCGACATCGGTCGCGTGATATATAAGTTGCCGAATATCCGATTTCGAGCATACAATCGTTCCGTACTTGAACTCGTCGCTACTGCAAACAATAGGCGACGGCAAATCGAGTTTGCTTATGTGCGATGCCGCATCGTTCTTTGCAGCGATGAGTCGTTCCTGCTTGGTCGCAATTTGTTTGTCTGCCTTTTCTATCGCCTTGGTTACATTTGCGCAGTTGTAGCAATCTTTTGTTTTGTTGGAGAACAGCGACAACTGCCTACCCTTGAAAGCGCAGTGTGCGCAATCGCTCGGAAAGTACGGGTGGTCGTCCGAGAAGAGTTGTCCCGTTCTTGCGGGATTGCCGCCAAGTCCGGGCGAAGGTGGTGCAACAACATCGCCAAGTCCCGAATTATCGGTTGTCGGCTCGTCGGTCGATGTCCGATGGCGGTACATTGATAGAGTGCGATGAATGGAATCGCGACAAACTCATCAATGCCATTATTCGGACACGCTACCTGCAAACCGAGGAAGATGCCGTAAAGACGCATCGATTGCAGCAACTCGCCGCGACACTCGATTTGTCGCTGCTGTCCGAAGAAAAACGAACGGAGTACAACGCCGAGGGAAGCTTTCGAAGCATTCCGCGCGGAGGCAATCCGTATCGTGAACTCTTGGGATAGTTGGGAGTAGAGCCTTTCGGGGACAGGCAAGAAAAAGTCCCCGGCGTTGTTAAATAGTCGTCTCACTTACTTTTTAACACAATAGCGGCAGAGCCACGCAGCCGGGGACAACACCCTCGTCTGTGGCTCTGCCTTTTTCTGTATATAAAAGTAAATGAGACAATGCAAAGATAACCAATTAAACGTAAAAAGTAATATGAGGACACCTATTTCTTACTATGGAGGCAAGCAAACAATGCTCAAACACATTATGCCGCTGATTCCCGCACATCGAATCTATACGGAGGCATTCTGTGGCGGTGCAGCCGTGCTGTTTGCCAAACGACCGGCTGATGCCGAAATCATCAACGACATCAATATGGAATTGACCAATTTTTATTGGTGCGCACAAACCTGTTATCGCGACCTGAAACAACAAATCGACAAGACGCTTCATTGTCGGGACATTCATGCACACGCAGCACATATCAACGCATACCCGCAGTTCTTTACACCAGTCGAACGGGCATGGGCTGTGTGGGCATTGTGCAAGATGTCGTTCGCCTCGATGATGGACGGTACATTCGGATACGACTTTTCGGGAACGATGACCAAGAAGTTGCGCAATGCCAAAGAAGAATTCACCGAGACATTGTGTGCTCGTTTGGAACATGTAACCATCGAGAACCGCAACGCACTCGATGTGATTGCCTGCTACGATGCTCTCGATGCCTTTCATTTCGTCGATCCGCCGTATGTCAATTCCGACTGCGGACACTACGAAGGCGTATTCTCCGAACAGAATATGGAACAACTGCTGCAACTGCTTGAAACGGTCAAGGGTAAGTTTATGCTCACCATGTTCCCATTCGAGATGATAGACCGTTACGCACAAAAGAATGGTTGGATAATCCACAAAGTGGAGCGTACCATCAGTGCGTCTAAAACGAGCCGTCGCCGTCAAGAGGAGTGGATTGTTTGCAACTACAATGAAGAATGCCAAGCGACATTGTTTAACGAATAAGATATGACAACACCCGAAAAAACTATGGAACAGAATATAATCTATAATTGCGATGCCATTACGGGTTTGCGTCGCTTGCCCGATAACTCCGTCGATTGTATCGTTACCTCGCCTCCATATTGGCAGATGCGGGACTACGGCATCGAACCCACTCTGTGGGGAGGTGGCGATGTCTGCGAACATCGATTCGACGATAACGGATACTGTACGAAATGCGGATGTTGGCTCGGACAACTCGGTCTCGAACCCAAACGCGATGATTTCATCTTTCATCTGTTGCTCGTATTCGATGAGTGCCGCCGCGTATTGAAACCGACAGGTACTTTGTGGGTGAATCTCGGCGATACATATTCCAACCCAAACAAGTATTCCTTGAAATCCAATCCGCAAAGTATTTCCAATGGCAATAACCGCAACTATGTTGTCGGACGCAAGGCACGGACGGCTAACGATATTCTTGGTAAATCGCTTTGTAATATACCGAATGCTTTTGCCGACGCAATGATTCATCGCGGTTGGATTCTGCGCAATGAGATAATATGGCATAAACCGTCATGTATGCCATCATCTGCCCGCGACAGGTTTACGATAGATTTCGAGAAGATGTTTTTCTTCGTCAAAAGCAGGCGTTATAGATTCAATCAGCAGTTCGAGCCTTATGCAGGTTCGACGCTTGTCCGATACAAATCGCCGATGCGTACCGTGGGTAAATGCGTGTATTACCAAAAACAATGCGGATACCCGAAAGGAATGATGCGCACTAATCCGAATGGGCGCAATATGCGTTGCGTGTGGAAAGTGTCGTATGAACCGAGCAAAGAGTCGCATTATGCAATGTTCCCGACGCGACTTGTCCGAACACCCATCGAAGCCGGCTCTCCTGTCGGAGGAGTAGTCCTCGACCCTTTTATGGGAAGCGGAACGACTGCAATGGTTGCAAAACAACTCGGCAGGAACTATATCGGCATCGAGTATAACCAAGAATATACCGCCATTTGTCGCCGTCGTCTTGCCGCTATACAATAAAAAGAGAAGTCTACTGTTCGAAGGCTCTCTATTTACATATGCGTGTGCGAAATTTTTATCGCATTTCGTTTTGGTAAATCCACTCACCCAAAATCTCGCATCTCGTTTTGATTTTCATTACATTTCGTTTTGGCGATTATACAAATTTCAGAACTTTTTCATCACGAATGGCATCCGTAATAACGTATGAATGCAATTCCCTGCCAAATACACTTGCCGTCGTGTCCGCCCCAAGAGCATTATCCCGGAAAATCGGCGTCCCGGTAAATCCAAATTGAAATATCTCTTAAATTTCTTCTTCAATTGCTTCTGCGCCTCGCCAAACTGCGAGCGATGCGCTTCGTCAAAAATAAAAACAACCTGTTTCTGATAAATTGGCAAATCGCGTTCGCTCTTCATCAGGTTATTTAATTTTTGAATAGTGGTAACAATGATTTTATTATCATCTTTATCTATATTTCGTTTCAATCCGGCGGTGCTTTCAGAGCCATTGACACTATCCGGAGAAAATCTTTGATATTCTTTCATCGTCTGATAGTCCAAGTCTTTACGATCTACGACAAAGAATACTTTATCAATAAAATCGAGTTGGGTAGCCAACCGTGCAGCCTTGAAACTGGTAAGAGTCTTACCGGAACCGGTCGTATGCCAGATATAACCGCCACCTTCCGTAGTAGACCATTTCTTTGCTTGATACGAACTCTTAATTTTCCACAATATTCTCTCCGTTGCTGCAATTTGATACGGTCTCATAATCAACAAGGAGTTGTTCAAATCAAACACCGAGTATGTAAATATCACATTAAGGAGTGTGTTTCTCTGAAATAAAAACTCTAAATTAAAAATCAAAAAAATGTGTGCATGTGTGCGCATGTGTGCTTTTTCTTTTTTACACACACTCTCTTTCTCTTTCTTTTTCTTTTTTATAAACTTTATTCTTTCTTTGTTTCTATACATTATATAGGCGATTCACTTACCGCACCGCCAACCTCGCCGCTAACCTCACCACCGACCGTAAAAGCGAATCTGTTTTCCTCTAAATTTAAGGCATTTACGCCGTCCATAGTTGCGCCACCAACTGCACCGCTAACCTCACCGCTAACCGGTTCAAACCTGTATCAGACACATTTCTCAATTATTCAAACCACTGACTATCAAATAAAAGTCCTCTCCTCGCGCGACAAATATACGACAAAACGATTGCGGGAAGGTTCTATTTCGAGTGGAATTTATGAGAATATATTATTGTAACGAAAATAGAACCATACCCCTTGCGAGATGTGGTATATTAGCATCGGCAGCAGATTATGACTGCCTTTCGTTCTTTGACATACGATACCGTCGCAAAAGGATCTGCCAAAGATTTTGGCATCATTACCAATAACTGACCTGCATATTGTGCCAAAAACAAAATATCGAGAAACTCCAATCGGTTCCTCGATATTTTGTTTATAGCAATGATATTCTACTTGTAGTCGTAGCAGAGGGCAAAATCGTCGATCCACATAATCGAACTTTTGCTGCCGACGAAGTAGTCGCCGTAGCGTGAAGAGGTGCAGACGATGATGATATGCGTCGGCGTGCGGTCGAAATCGCGATATTCGAGCGGCAGTTCGAACTCGTACCAGTCGCACGAGGCGGTGAACTTGATTTCGCCGTAGGCGATGATGCCGTCGTTGTTGTTCGGATTGAAGAATGTCGCCTCGTTGCGCGTATCCACCAACACGGGGCTCTCCGCCGTGCCGCCGTACTTGTTGAAATCCCAGTCGCCGAGCGCGAAATAGATGACGCCCTCGTCGGGATCGCCCTCGCCCGGAGTTTTACCGCCCGTACCGCCGTTCGGTACGCAGTCGATAATCCCCTGTTCGTACTTGACCCAGCCTTTGAGCGATGTCGGTCGGAGTGTGTACGGACGACCGAATCGCACCAGTCCGTTGGTGCCTCTTACGCCTGCGAAATCGCCCACGAACATATTGCCCGCTGCGAATTTGCCGATACCTGCCACGCTCGCCTTTTGCGACCACAACTGCGCGCATTTGCCCGTCGCGCCCTCGTGCATCGTGCCACTGAACGGCGTCGAAATGTTGATGCCCGCCACTTTGGAGCCGGGATTGCCCGTACCCCACCAAGCCTGTTCTACGGACGAATACGGGTAGTAGGTGTCGTCGTTTATCGACCACTCCTCGAAACTTGCATTAGGCAACTCGAACAGTATGCCAGTCGTAACGGTGCGTATTTCCGACTCTTTGTCGCCGCTGTCCGATTTGGCGTAGCCCATAACCTCGTAGTCGGTATTCGGCTTCAAATGGCGCAAAACAGCCTCTATCGTGCCACCCGTCGAGGTGTACCAACCTTTTTCCGCCTCCGTCCATTCGCTTTCGCCCTTGACGCGGTAGCGGAAGCCCGTTTCGGCACCGTCCAAACCGAGTGCACGCAACCAGATGACTTCGGAGCCTGCGGCAACGCGCGTAAATTCGATACCTATCTCTTTCGGCTCGACTATCAGCCGCCACAGTTCGCTGCGGTTGAAACACTCCACATCGACCGTCGGCGGATATGTCGAGTTGCTGAAATCGACCTGTCGGCTGAATCGCTCGCTGTCCCACGCATACTCGGGCGACGGACCGAAACGCAGGGCTGTTACCGTTACGGTGTCCAAGCCGTAGTCGTCGCGCCGATAGACCTTTGCAATATGCCGGTCGGCATTCCACTCGGTTGCGCCGATTTGACCTATGACCCTGAATTGGCGGTCGATGGTCTGCGTGGCGGTGATTTTCCAATCGTAGTCCTGATAGAGCGACAGCGTAACGTATTGCGGATAGCGCATATCGAACACGCCGTTGAGTTCGTTCGACGCCTTTGCCCCCTCGGTGTATTTGATGCCGTTGATACGCACGTTGCGTATGTCGGTGTTCTCGGCAAGCGGAATCACGACGGTGCGGCTGAGCCGGTCTATGGTGCAGTCGCCCGAGGTACCCTCGACAGAGATTTCGGTAATGTCGAGTTCGATGACGGGGTAGGGTATGTCGTTCTTTATGCAGGCGGCAAGAAATACCGCAGCCGCGATGACCGATATTTTGCAAAAAAAGTTTTTCATAAGCCTATCTCCTTCTTGTTACGGGAGCGTCCTTCTTCTTGTTCCACAGGTGGATATTGACACCGATGTTGATGTCGGCGATGTTCAGACGGAAACGCATTTTCGAGAAATTGCGCTTGCCCGTAAAGTTGTGCTCGCCGTCGTACTGGCGGGTGTGGGTGTAACGCAGACCTCCCAATCCGAAAGATACCGTACCGCAGACATTCGGGAATATATAGACAGCCAAACCCGGATTGAACGAAAATTCGCATTTGTAGATTTTGGAGATGCTCGTTTTCCATGTATTGTCCGAGAGGTAACTGAACTCCATACGCCCGATGGAACCCGAGAGTTCCAGTTCGCCGAATATGCCGAATCTGCCCTTCGAGTCGATTGGAACGTATGAGCGGTGGTACAGTCCGAATGCATAGTTGTTGCTCGTGTAGCGCATATTGCTTACCGATACCTCGACATCGTTCGCCTCGCCGAGATCGAGCGTCGCATTGCCGAGACTGCCGTAGATATGGGTGTAGCCCAATCGCAGACCTATACAGCGGTTGTCGCGGTACATATAGCCGATGAACGGCTTGACCGTTACCACGTCGCCGCGCAACTTGATGTCGTCGAGTATCAACCCGAGGTCGGAATCCTCGCTCGAAATCGTGCCGTACGATGCGGTGATGCCGAGTACGGTTTCTCCTTTGAAGGCGAACTGGTGTTTGTCTATTTCGCGGTCGATGCGGTTGCGTTTCGGCTTGCTTACGCGCGGAGCGTCGGCTGCCGCCACTACGGGCGATTGTGCTACGGTCTCGCTCTCCGTCGTTTGGGCGAACAGCGTCTGTGCGACCAGAGCCGAGAGAAGCAGTGTAAAAAGTTTCTTCGTTTTCATAGTCGTTTACAGATAAAATGCCACACCGAGACCGATGGAGAATATATTGACACTGAAATTCATCAGGCTCGTGCTGGTGTTGCCCGTTTTGACCTGATTGTGAACCTGCCGTGTACTCGAATAACTGATACCGAGTACGCCGACGTTTATTTCGACCGCCATATTGTTGGTCAGGAACGCCACCACGCCGGGATTGACGCCCAACGAGATGTTGAATCCCTTGGAGTAGGTGCCTCGAATAGGCTGTCCTTCGGCGAACTTGGATTGCGAGCCGCCGAATGCGAGTTGAAACTCGGAAAAGAGCGCGAATCGTTTTTGACGACCGAGCGGAATATACTGTCGCCAAATGGCGGCTATGTCGTATGAGTGGCGTAATGCATAGTAGTAGTCCACGCCGAAATTGAGTGCACTGTCGCCCTCGCCGAGGTTGATGTCGGCGTTGTCGATGTCCAGAAACGAACGCGAATAGCCCAAACGCAAACCGATAATCGAGTTAGGCAACAGCGAATAGCCTATCAGCGGGCTGGCTTTGATGGTGTAGCCCTTCGACTTGATGCTCTCGACGACCAGCAGTTTGTAGTTGTCGTTGGAGTGCGTCGAATACGACAGCGTACCTCCGAAAACCCATTGCCCTGCGGGTACGACGTGCGTTTTGAGATTGGATACTCCGCGTTGGCTGCGTATCTCGTTGCGTGTCATCGTCTTCGCAACGGGATTCCCGACGGCGAGTGTGTCCGCCGTCGGGGTATCCTGTGCAAAAACGTTTATGGTGGCAACGGTTGAAATCAGCAGTGCTGCCGTCAGTCTTACCAAATGATGCATTAGTCGTTCAGTGTAACTTTAATATACGAACTCCACATCGTCGATGTACATCCACGACGAAGTACTGCCCGTAAAGTAGTCGCCATACGCGCTGCAAGTGAATGTCAGCACGAGGAAGTTAGGTACCTTGTGCTCGTCCTTGAACGTGAGGTCGATGCGCATCAGCGTCCAATCGGCGTGCGACTCGGTGCTGTTGTAAACTCCGTATGCCAATACTCCGTCGGCAGTCTCGGGGTTGAACAGCGTCGATGTGTCGGAGGTATCCACCGTGTAAGGCGTCGTGCGGTCGCAGAGGCAGACGTAGATGTTCGCAGGGTCCAGACCGCTCGCCTGCGAGCCCATATTGATTTCGCCGCAGTTGTTTTTCATCCAGAACTGCAACGCCTTAGGACGGGCGGTGAAGTTGAATGCGCGACCGAAATCGACTATACCGTTCGTACCCTTCACTCTGACGAACTTGCCGACGAAGAGGTTGCCCGCGGCGAATTTGCCGATACCCATAACGCTCGCCTTGATGGAGTGCGTGTAGGCACTTTTCGTTCCCGTCGAGCCGGGACGAACTTCCTCGCTGCTGTATGTCAGGTTGTTGTCGATGCCGAGCAGACCTGCCGAGGCGTGGTTGCCGCTGTCCCAGAACATCTCGGTAATGCTCGAACAAGGGCACCAAACCGCGTCGTTGTAGAGGAACCACTGCTCCATATTCGCGTTAGGAATCTGCGCACCCGCAGGGGTTGTAACGGTCAGAACCTTGCCCGTTTGAACCGAACCGATAAAGAGTGCGTACTCGTATGTCTTGCCTGCGGCGAAGCCCGTAGCCTGTGCTGCGTAGGTGTTGGCAGTGCCCGTTGCCGAAGCCGCGAACTTGCTCCATTCGCCCTCCGCGATGCGATAGCCGATTTCGACGTCGGCAGGCGAGTTGAATACAGTTGCCGTGAAGTCGGCGGTGTTGTTCCACAAATCGTAGTTGTCGCTCGTAAGCGTTGCCACGCCCTGAATACCGTAGATTACGGTCGTCAGACCTATACCGCCGCTCGCGTCCTTGATGCGGAACATAATCTCGTTCGTACCGCTTGCAAGCGTTGCGAAGAAATCGTCGGAGAGCGTAACGTGATACTCTTTCTTGTTAACCTCGGTTACGGCGATGCCCGTGTGCGTACCGCTCAACAGGTCGATTTGTTCGCCGCCGAGTGCGAGTTTCATCTCCGTAATGTTGTCGAGAGCCGTAATGATATACTTGCGCTCGCCCGAAACATAGTCGTATGGCTCCGTAGCGTCGAAACCGTCGCCCTTGACGACAGGGTCCGGACTGAACGGAATCTTATCCTCGCAGTGCTCTGCCGTGGTATCCACCGTGGCAGTTACCGTGAAGAAGCCGCCCGCGTCCTTCGAATACTTGAAACGGAGCGTGTAGAGCATTCTCGCCTTCACGTCGGCGATTTTGCCCGTCTGCGTTACGGTGTTGCCCTCGCCGTCCTCGCCGCTGAACGACCAGCAGAGAGTGGTGCAGCCTTCGGGCATAATGAAATAACCCGTCTTGTTCTCCGTATATTTGAGCGTAGGAACGCTGCCCGCCTGTGCCGCCGCGAGGTCGAACGTGTCGGTCGCGCTGACGTAGGCGTAATACTCCTTGGTGAATTTGGCGGCGATTGTGGCGTCGAAATCGGTCGCTGCCGATACGTTCTGCATCGCGCAATCGACATCTACCGTCTCTATCTTTCGCGGAGTTATCGAGAAATCCTTTTCACCCTCGAAATACTTGTTTTCGAACGAGGCGTCGGTTTTGTCGCCTATCTGCACCGAAACGCAGTAGTCGCCTTCGAGCAGCCAGATATATTGCGGAACCTCCGCCAGTGCCTTGTACTTGCGGACGAGACCCTTCTCGCGCTCGCCCTCCGTCGTGGCGTCCGAATACTTGTATATGCGCATTGCGAACGTGTCGTCGGCATTGATTTCGGCACGGGTGGTGGCTATATTGACCGAGAGGACGCCCTCGCCGTCTTCCATTTCGAGAGCCTGCTCGTCGGCAGATTTCGCGCACGATGCGATGAGCATTGCGCAAGCGGCGCAAAGAGCCGTGATGTTAAATATCTTTTTCATTGTCGTTATGCGCCGTTATTAGTTGGATTTCTTTAACATAAGAGTCTTGACCGTGGTGTCGCCGTTGTTGTCGGTTACGGTCATTATGAAGTTGTGCTCGCCCGTACCCGTGAAGCTCAACATCGGCAGGAAGCCGGTAATCGAGAACGAGACCGTTGGTCTGTTGAGAACCTCGTTGCGCGTCGGGAATCCGAGATTGTTGAGCGACGTCTCGATGTTGGACATATCGGTCATCGTACCCGTCGAGTCGGTCGATTTCTCCGGCTCCACCAAATCGAGGTTGTCGCACAAGCCTGCGCTCGCGAGTTCGCTCGGTGTCAGGGTGTCGGAAACAATCTGCACGGTGAACGCCTTGACGCCTGCCGCAGCCGTAACCACTATATCGACATTCATACCGTCTGCAATTTCGTAGCGGTTGTCGATGTTGTAGCCCGTCCATACTATCGACGGACCCGTCTGTGCGCCCGGAATGACTATCGTGAGTGTCTTTTCGGTTGTGCCGCCCTTGGCGTCTTTCGCCGTAATCTTGAACGTATGCGTACCCGCGAACTCCTTGATTTGCTTCATCTGCGCCTTCAAGTCGTAGGATACCTTATCCTTGCCCGCAACCTCGCTGTTCACGGCATAGCCCATGATTTTGAGCGACGATGTAGCCGTACCCGCGTTGCACATATCGAACGATGTCGGAATGTTGTAGTCGGCGAGCGACGTGATGAAATCGCCGTTGGTCGAACCTATCTCCACATTCAGAGCCGCAATGGTGCGCTCGGCAGCCACGTCGATATAGAAATCGACAAGGCAGTTGCCGCGCTCATCGAACTTGTCGTCCGAGAGCGTTATCGGAGTGTCTATGTCGTTGTTGAGCCATACGATGGTCGGCTTCTTATCGTCATCGTCGATGATGTCCTCGGCGATGAGCGTCGAGAAATCGCAGGTAATCTCCTCGTCCTCGACCCAGCCGTCGATAGTCGCCTTGATGACTATGTTGCCTTCGGTCGAGTATTCGATGACGAGCGTGATGTCGCGGTACTGTCCCGCCTTGACGCCCTTTATCGAGGCGTTCATCTCGAACTTGCTAGGCTCTTTGCCCTCGGCGGTGTAGGTTCCCTGTACGGTTACCTTAACCTCGTTATTGGTCGCCTGCGGCGCGAGGAAATAACCCGAACGGGTCTCGTCGAGTGCATATACGAGCGAATTGGCATCGACCTTTATGGTCGTTGTCGTGTCGTCGCTCAATGCCGCACGCAGGTCGGCTGCGTAGGAGACCGAAATCTGAATATTGAGCAGTCGGCAAACTACATTGTTGAGCGGAGTTACCTCCTTGCCGACGATGGTGAACAGCTCGGTTGCGCCGTAAACCGGTGCCTCCCAAGCGGCACCCTGCACCTCGCCCGACTGCATCTTGAATATGTAGTTGCCTTTCTCCAACTCGATGTTCTCGGTCGGGCGTTCGCCGTATTTGAATGACTTTATTACCTGCGTACCCGTTGCGTCGAGTATCGAACAGTCGAACTGGTCGATGTTCGGCTCGTCGGCGCGAGTGGCGCGCGACTGCGGGTCGATGCCCTCGTTCGACTGTTTGTGGTCGGTAACGCACTCGACCTCCAAACCCGCCAACGACAGGTAGCCCTTTTCCGCTCCGGAGTCATTGCGATTTTCGATATGCAGGTCGTCGTTTACGCAACCTGCCAACATTGCCGCAGCAGCGGCGACGGTCAATGTTATTACACTTTTTATATTCATTTTTCCCAATCGTTTTATCCGTTTAAGCATTCTCGTTGAGTTCCACATCGACCACTTCCGAACCGATGAGCGTGTCGTCGAGCGTGATGTTCACCTTTACGCTGCCCGCCTTTTCGAGGTCGTACTTTACGATGTGGCGCGTGCGTGCCTTAACCTCGAAGGTCTGCGTCGCGAGCGACTCCTCTTTGCCGCTCTGACGCTTTACGGCGCAATCGAGCGTAACCGTCTGCGGAGCGACGAAAAGGTCTTTGGCTGGATTTTCGTCCAGCGTAAACTCATTCGATGCCGTTTTGAGCGTGAATTTATGCTCGGTGAAATAGCCCTTGAATTCGGGCGTCATTGCCACCTCCACGATCGCATTGCCTACGGTTGCCGTCAATTCGGCTTCCGTGGTGCGGTTGCGGTCGAGTACCTGCACGGATTTGGAGGCGTAGAAATAAGGCTTGTCGTAACCCTCTTCCGCGATGTTGCCATACTTGATGGATACTTCGTACATACCTGCCGTCAGACGTTCGTCATCGGCTGAATAGTCGTTCAGACTCGTCCATGTGCGGTCGTAGTCCGTTCCTTTGATTGTCAGCGAGAATGCCGACAACTCGGGCGTCGCCACGGTCTTGCCGCCGTCGGTGCCGTTTTCGGCAGTCGCCTTTACCTCGACTTTGTTGTCCGGTCGGAGTGCGTTGATTCGCAGTATGCCCGTTCCGACGTTCTGTTCCGCCGAATCCTTTTGGCATGCCGCCGCCATCGAAGCGAACAATGCGATTAGCAATAATTTTTTCATAATCGGTTATATTGGTTTTTATTTTACTATCCTTGCCTTGACGTTGTCTATATAGAGCCAGAACGTTCCGTTGGTAGTTCCCGCCTTGTGGTCGTTCTGCGTGCGCCACGAAAGACGTGTCGTGTTGCCCGCGCCCTCGATGGTGAACTTGCCTTCGTGCGGAATGTTGTCGTAGCCGAAGCCCTCCTCATTGATATTGAAATCGCTGACGAACGTACCCGTGCCGGAACCGCTCGACAGGGTCGAGGCATCGGTCGTCGAACCCATATAGCATGTCTGCCCGAGTTTCGGAGCCGAGCCGAGACCGCCCTCCTTACGGTCCATCGCATAGTTGAACGTGATTTCCACCTTCGCCGAAGCCCCCTCTTTCAGATTCTTTAACGGTGCCGAATCGACTCGTGCCGTATAGTCGGCACTGGTCTCGCGACGGCATGCGATGCGGATTGCCTTGCCTGCCGATGCGCCGATACGACCGCCCGACCAACCCGAGAGGAATGATACGCCGCTCTTATCGCCCGCCGACGAGGTCTTGTATTCATCGTGCGATGATATGTCGCCTACGCCCGAGAAATCCTCCTCGAAAAGCAACGGCACGACCAGCCCCTGCGCCAGTGTGTTCTTTATGTAAGGCGTTATGGTCGGCATGGTGAATGCGTTGTCTATCAAGGCGTGTTCGCTCTCGAAACGGGCGGTGAACGTCTTGCCCGAATATGTCGA
This sequence comes from bacterium, assembly GCA_963658625.1. Lineage (GTDB taxonomy): Bacteria > Bacteroidota > Bacteroidia > Bacteroidales > Rikenellaceae > Alistipes. The sequence goes on along the minus strand of CAVKRC010000010.1, from coordinate 44,439 downwards.
GGCGTCGAACTCGCCCTCGAACGAAATTATGTACTCGTTCTGCTCATTGACGGTGAATGTCTTTATCACGTTGCCGCTCTCGTTGAGTACGGAGAACGACTGCACCTCCTCGCCGAGATTGTTTTCGCCGATGGAGAGCGAAATTTCGGTCAGACGATACAACTCGGGAATGGCGAGCGACATCGGCGAAATATGCGACGGCTCGGCATTCTTGGTGATGTTTATAGTCTGCGGGAACGACGCATAACCGCCAGAATATGCCGTGTATGTTAACGCGCCCGAGATGTCGGTCGGGAATATCATACCCCAAACCGTACCGCCCTCATCTACTCCGTCGGGAATGTCGAGAACGAGTTTTTTCGAGCCGTTGGTAAGCACAGCCGGTGCCGACGGCGAGGTAACATCTACGCTTACGTCGCCCGTTACCTCGGTCGCAAATTCCATTTCCAGTCGGGTAATCGGCATTCCGAGTGCATTGCCGCCCTGCGGTATCTTTATTTTCAAAACGTGCATTTTGTGGCTGAACCGCAGGTCGAGATTGTTCACCTGCTTCTCTGTCAGTGCCGAAGCACCCTCGATGGGCTGCGCCACCATAATGTCGCAACTGCCGTTGAATGCGCCTGCCGTCTGTTCCTGCGCCAGTTCATAGAGGGCTGTTGTCCCCTCGACCGATTTAGGAGCAGGATAGGAGGCGTAATAGGTATATTCCCCCTCCGCCATCGGCGTTATGTTCGCCGTGAAAATCGCGGTGGTCAGCGTGCTGTCGTAGTGCCACATCTTGAATATGTCGCCCGCAAGAGCCTGCGTCCCGTTACCGTCCACAGCCCACAGCGCGATGCGGTCGCCGCTTGTCCAGACGGCAGTGGTGCCGTCGTCGGCTATGGAGGTGCGCGCCTTTATGTCGATTGATTGTCCGATGCTGACCGTAACCTTGCCGTCGGTCGCCTCGCGTATCGGCAGAGCCTCTTTCGAGCAGGCGGCTGCGACCAAAGCCAGCAGCGATATGAAGAAAATATATATTGTTCTCATACTGTTATTTCGGATAACGTCGGCAAAAATAGGCACATACACCATATATGTAAAATAAATTCAACGAACCGCCCGTTTTTAATCATAAATAAATCCTGCCTGCTGTTCTTTGCGTCGCTTTTCCGCGAAAATACGCGACGAAAAAAGCCGACAACTTTGCGTCGCCGGCTCTCCAGTTTTCCGTGTATTTCTACTTTTTCAGATACTTGTCCAACCACCCGAAAAACTCCCTGTTCCATACGAGCGAATTTTGCGGTTTGAACACCTGATGCGCCTCGTTCTCGAACTCGACCAACCGCGCCGGTATGCCGCGCACGCGGGCTGCGGTAAACGCTTCGAGCGACTGCGTGTAAGGAATGCGGAAATCGCGCTCGCCCGTGAATATCAATATCGGCGTATCCCACTGCGCCACCGCCTTGTGCGGCGAATTGGCGTAGGAGCGCACGGCTGTCGCATTCGACTTGTCCCAGTACGGACCGCCGTAGTCGTTGTTTACGAAGAACAACTCCTCGGTCTCGCCGTACATCGACTCGAAATTGAATATGCCGCAATGGGCGATGAACGCCTTGAAACGCTTGTCGTGATGCCCTGCGAGGTAGAATACCGAATACCCGCCGTACGAAGCACCCACGCACCCCAGACGGTCGGCATCGCACCAAGGCTCGCGCGCCACGTCGTCGATAGCCGAGAGGTAGTCGCGAATGTTCTGCCCCGAGTAGTCGCCCGAAATCTGGTCGAGCCACTCCTGCCCGAACGACGGCAGACCGCGACGGTTGGGAGCAACGACTATGTAGTCCTGCGCCGCCATCAACTGGAAATTCCAGCGATAACTCCAAAATTGCGAAACCACGCTCTGCGGTCCGCCTTGGCAGTAGAGCAGCGTCGGATATTTCTTGCTTGCGTCGAAATCGGGCGGCAGAATGACCCACGTCAGCATCTGCTTGCCGTCGGTCGTGCGCACCCAACGCTTCTGCACCTCGCCGAAATGTATGTTGTCGTAAATCTCCTTGTTTACGGCGGTTATCTGCTTCATCGCTCCGCTCTGCAAATCCACCTCGAACAACTCTGTCGCCATCGAAATCGTCGTTACGGCAGCCACGCACCGCCCGCCCGCAAGCGTGAAGGCATTGATGTCGTGGTCGCCCGAGGTGATGACCTCGACCTCGCCGTCCCCGTCGAGCGTAACGCGACATATCTGGTGCGTCGCCTCGATAGGTGCGATAAAGTATATCGTGTTTTCGTCAGCCCACGCAACATTCATCGCATTGTAGTCGAACGAAGCGGTCAAATCGCGCATCATCGCACTGCGGCAGTCATAGACGAACAACCGCTCCTTGTCCGATTCGTTGCCCGCACGACGTTGCGAGCGGAAGGCTATCTTGGTGCCGCTCGGCGACCATACAGGATATTTGTCGTAACCGACGAACGGCATCTGCTTCGCCACCTCGCCATTGTAATGCACCTTGCCGCAAACGACGGGTTTGCAGATGTTCTGCTGCGCTCCGTTCTCCACGAAATAGACGAATATGTCCGAATCGGTCGATTGGGCATACTCGGTACCCGTCAGCGGTTTGCAGGTGTAGGCGAGCATCGTGCCGTCGGGCGACCACGCTATCTCGTCGCTGTCGAAATAGGGCGCGAGCGGCGTGTCCCACGCGGCAGGCATACCGCTCGCATCGGTCGCCGTAGCATCGCGGGCGTCGGTCAATGTTTTCCCGTCGGTGGAGGCGACGAATATGTGCGAATAGTCGCCCTCGTCCCAGTAGTCCCAGTGACGGCACATCAAATCGTCGTAGATGCGCGCCTGCGACTTGGGCATATCCTTGTGGACGTCCGACGATTTTATATCCTTGACGTGAACGTGCGTCGTGTAGTAAACGTGTTTGCCGTCGGGTGCGAGTCCGAAACTCTCCACTCCCTCACCGACGTCGGAGATTCGGCGCGGAGCCGAGCCGTCGGCACGCATCGCCCATATCTGCATCGAGCCACTGCGGTTCGACAGAAACCATATCTCGCTGCCGTCCCCGCTCCATACGGGCGCAACCGAGTTAGCCGATGTGTCGGTCAGCGGGCGCGACGAACCGTCCGCCATATTCTGCGCGACGATGGTCGTTACGCCGCGATTTTCCGCCATATTGTAGCGGGTGAGCGTGTAGAGCAGCGTCGTGCCGTCGGGCGAAAGCACTGCGGAGCCTATACGCCCCATTTTCCACATCACTTCGGGAGTGAGCCTTGCCGCCGCAATCTCGTCGGCAGTAAGCGAGTTGTCTATTTCGAGCGGGGCGGGAGCCTCCTTGCAACCGCCGAGCCCAAGTGCCATAACAGCCATAAACAGAACAGATTTTTTCATAATGTTTTCAATATTTCGTATTTTTGCCTCATAAACATCATACGTTATGCATACACCGTACAAAACCGTATATTTCGGCGACAAGTCGTTGCAGTTCGTCTCTTCCGCCGATTACGAACCCGATTCGACTGCATATCTTTGCCGCGATGCCGCGACCGAACTTTCGCCTGCGAATATACTAAAAATTTTCGCAACTTTCTCCTCCATCGTCTGCGTTTCCGACGATGCGGCAGCCGCTTTCGAGCGTTGGGCGTCGCAATTCAAATTCGTCCGCGCGGCGGGCGGCATAGTGGTCGCTCCGCAGGGCGAGGTGGTGATGATTCGCCGCTCCAAACATTGGGATTTGCCCAAAGGTCATATCGAGCCCGGCGAGAGTGCCGAGGCGTGCGCCGTGCGCGAAATCGAGGAGGAGACGGGTGTGAAGGGCGCGAAAATTGCAACCTATCTGTGCAATACTCTCCACGCCTACAACGTTTATGGAGCGTGGGAACTCAAACAGACCGAGTGGTTTTGGCTGACGGCTTCCGAACGGGTGCCGCTCACCCCGCAACTGAGCGAGGGCATCGTGCGCGCCGACTGGTGCGACGAGCGGACGCGCGACCTCAATATGCGGACGGCGTATGCCACCATTCGACAGGTGTTTGCACGGTACGAACAGATTAAAAAGTAAGTTATGGTAAAGATTCTTTGGGTAGATGACGAGATAGAGTTGCTCAAACCGCACATTCTGCTGTTGCAGTCGAAGGGTTGCACGGTCGATACCTGCAACAACGGCTACGACGCGATAGATATGGCTACCGAAACCGCCTACGATATGATTATCCTCGACGAGATGATGCCGGGTATGACGGGGTTGGAGACGCTTCCTTTGATAAAGGACGTGCGCCCGACCACACCCGTGATTATGGTTACCAAGAGCGAGGAGGAGAACATTATGGACAAGGCAATCGGCTCCAAGATAGCCGATTACATCATCAAGCCCGTCAATCCGAGCCAGATGTTGCTGCTTATCAAAAAGCACGTCCATTCCCAGCAACTCGTTACCGAACAGACCACTGCCGACTACCGTGCCGAGTTCGGACGCATCGCGCAGTCGGTGCAGAACGCCTCGACATTCGCGCAGTGGAGCAACCTCTACCGCAAACTTGTGAGTTGGGACATCGACATTTCGTCGTCCAACGACGCGAATGTGGGCGAGATTCTGCAATACCAGAAAAATGAAGCCAATACCGAGTTCGGTCGCTTTATCCGCCGCAACTACAAGGAGTGGATTAACGCCCGCGACGAGAATACGCCCGTGATGTCGCATACGCTTATGCGCACCAACATCTTCCCCGTAGTCGATGCCAATCCCAAGACGACGCTGCTTTTGATAGACAATTTCCGCTACGACCAGTGGCGTTCGATAAACTCGCTGTTGCGCGGCTACTACGACGTCGATGTCGAGGATTTCTATTGCGCCATTCTGCCGACGGCGACGCAGTACGCCCGTAATGCTATTTTCGCGGGACTGATGCCGCTCGCCATCGACAAACTGATGCCCAACAAGTGGCTCAATGACAACGAGGAGGGTGGCAAAAACCAATACGAGGAGGATTTCCTGCGCCGCCAGATAGAGCGTTGCGGCAAACGCTACAAATGGACGTTCGACAAACTCGTCCGTCCCGAGGCGGGTCGCAAACTCATCGACAATATCCGCCATGTCTATGACGCCGACTTCTCGGTCATCGTCTATAATTTCCTCGACATTCTCTCGCATGCCCGTACCGAGACCGACATTATCCGCGAACTGACCGAGGACGATGCCTCGTTCCGCTCGCTTACGCGGTCGTGGTTCGAACACTCCGACCTCTTTACACTGCTGCGCTTGTTGTCGGAACACGGACATACCGTCATCATCACCTCCGACCACGGCACGGTGCGCGTCGATAATCCGATAAAGGTGCAGGGCGACCGCGAAACCTCTGCCAACCTGCGCTACAAGACGGGACGCAACCTCGCCTACAACCCGAAAGAGGTGTTCGAGATAACCAAACCCGAGGAGGTTCAACTGCCGTCGATAAACCTGTCGTCGAGTTACATATTCGCCTACAACCACGACTTTCTGGTCTATAACAACGACGCCAACCGCCATATCCGCTACTACCGCGACACGTTCCAGCACGGCGGCATCTCGATGGAGGAGATGATTGTTCCCTACATCGTCCTGCAACCGAAACGATAATGATTGGTTAATTCCCGAAAAAGGATTACATTTGCGGTATCTTAATGAGTGAAAGATGAAAACCATTTCGATTGATTCGCTTTCGGAGTTGGCGGAGGTCGCCGATGCCGTCGTCGAGGCGTTGGACGGACGCACGGTCGTGGCGTTCTGCGGTGCTATGGGCGCGGGCAAAACTACGCTCATCAGCGCGATTATGGAACGGCTCGGCTCGCACGACACCGTAACCAGTCCGACATTTGCGATTGTCAATCAATACTATACGGGCGAACACCGTCCCGTCTATCATTTCGATTTCTACCGTATCGACTCCGTTGCCGAAGCGTTCGACCTCGGCTACGAGGAGTATTTCTATTCGGGTGACCTATGTTTGGTCGAGTGGCCAGAAAAGGTAGAGGAGTTGATTCCAGACGATGCGATGGTTGTCCGCATCGAGGTTCTCGGCGAAACCGAACGCAGGTTCACTATTTGCTGAAAAAGGAAAGAAAACGAACAGAAAGTGCAACAAAAGGAAAGCGGAATCGACGAAAATCGCTTTCGTTTCCTTCCCTTTTCTTTCTTTTTGTTTCCTTTTTTTCTACGGGCGTTACAAAACGGGCATTTTTGCAGGTAAAAATGCCTCTTTTTGCGAAAATCAAAAAAAGAATTGCGACTATGATAAAACCTCTGAAAAATCGAAAATGGAAGGTCGTGTCGAGCGAATACATTGCGCGCGAAGGCGATTGGTTTACGGTGCGCCGCGAGTGCGTGGAGTTGCCCGACGGCACGCGCGTGCCGAACTGGTATATCTTCGAGTTCCCGACATGGATAAACATCATCGCCGTAACGCGCGAGGGCGAGTTCGTGATGATAAACCAGTATCGGCACGGTATCGGTTTGACAATGTGGGAGTTATGTGCTGGCGTGGTTGATGCCGCGGACGCTTCGCCGTTGGCAGGCGCACAGCGCGAACTGTTGGAGGAGACGGGTTTCGGTGGCGGACGATGGAGCGAATTTATGTGTCTGTCGCCCAATCCGACCAACCATAACAATCTGTGTTACACATTTTTGGCAGAGAACGTCGAGCGCATCGATGCCCCGCACACCGAGCCGAGCGAGGATATAGAGGTGTCGCTGATGAGTGCGGACGATGTGCGCCAACTGCTTGAAACAGGCGGCATTATCCAAGCCCTGCACGCCGCGCCGCTGTGGAAATACTTTGCCGAGAAACATCTGATTTAGCACGATATACATATATGACAGCGGGGAATATCCATTCGATATTCCCCGCCATCATGTTGATATGCAGTGCCTTATTTCGCAAGAACCGGCAACTCGGCTACGATATTGGCGGACGATGTGCCGAGCGAAATCGTGTAGTCGCCCTCGTTTACAGTCCAAGCGTGTGTCTTATCGTCCCAGAAAGCCAGCAACTTACGGTCGAGTTCGAATCTAACGACCTTCTTTTCGCCCGGAGCGAGGGTAACCTTGCGGAATGCCTTTAACTCCTTTTTCGGACGCAGAACGGTCGGATTATTCTCGGACACATAGAGTTGCACGACTTCCGAACCCTCGCGCGCACCAGTGTTGCGAACCTCTATCGCGATTTTGAGCGGCTTTTCGTCGGTAATCGTCTTGACTTTGCCCGGACTCAGAATTTTCGGATTCGACAACTCGAATGTGGTGTAGGACAAGCCGTAACCGAATGGGAACAAAGGCTTTATGCCCTTGGTCTCATACCAGCGGTAGCCGACCAGTACCGATTCGTCGTAGCGAATGTCGTAGGTGAACGGATAGAAGAATTTTTCGTTCGGATTGCCCACAGCCTTGTTGAGACGGACAACCGACGGCAGATAGCCGTTGGCAGGCGAATCGGCGAACGAACGCTCGATGGTCATAGGCAGTTTGCCCGACGGGTTGATTGCGCCCGTGATGATGTCGCAGATGGCTTTGTAGCCGTTTTGACCCGGATACCAGCCGTACAGAATAGCCGCAGCCTTGTCAGCCCAAGCCGACATATCGATGCCAGAACCGCTGTTTACCACGACGATGGTCTGCGGATTGTTGGCAACTGCGAGGCGGACAGCCTCCTCGTCCTTTTTGTCCATTGCGAACGGACGCTCGGTGCCTTCGGCGTCGTATGTGCCTGTCGCACAGATTACCACATCAGCCGCTTTGAGCTGCTCCGCCGTCGGTTTGGCAACAACACTCACGCCCTCGCCGAATTTGGCTTTGAGCGCGTCGGCAAATGTTATATGGTCATAGCCCTTGACTCTCGACGAGCCGCCGCCCTGAGGCACTTTGGTTGCCCAGCGACCCGTGAGCAGGATTTTATGGTCGGCAGCAAGCGGCAGAATGCCGTTGTTGGCAAGCAGAACCGTACCCTCGGCTGCAACGCGATAGGCGGTCTCGCAGTGTTCGGGCATCTTCGCCTCCAACTCGGGAGCATATTGCTGTCCGTTGTTGTAACGGTCGTATAGCCCGAAACGAATGCAGGCGGCAAGCATAGGACGGAGCATTTTGTCGAGGTCTGCCTCGGCAATCTCGCCCGATGCGATGAGATCCATAGGCAACTTCTTGAAATAGTATTCGTTGCGCTCGCCCGGCATCTCGACATTCTGACCCGAGAGAATGATTTTTTTCCAATCGTAAACCGAATTCCAGTCGCTCATTACAAAGCCCTCGAATCCGAGTCGTCCGCGCAGCAGGTCGGTGATGACCTCCTTGCTCTGACCCGTATATTCGCCGTTCACCTGATTGTAGGAGGTCATCAGCGAACCAGCATCGGCGGCGATACCCGCACGGAATGCCGGCGTGTAAATCTCCATAATGGCGCGCTCATCGACAACCGAGTTGGAGCGGCGGCGGTAAAATTCGGCGTTGTTGCAGAGAAAGTGCTTGATACAAGCCATCGTACCCGTCGATTGCATACCCTTGACATACTCCTCGACAAAACGACCTGCGAGGTAAGGGTCTTCGCCCAAGTACTCGAAGTTGCGACCGCATTGCGATTCGCGATAGATATTCATACCCGGACCGAGCATAATGCCCACGCCCGACATACGCGCCTCTTCGCCGACCGACTTGCCGTACTCGTAGGAGAGTTCGGGATTGAATGTCGATGCGAGCATAATGGTCGCAGGGAACTGCGTGGTCTTTTCGGGCATTTTAATCATCGACTTGTCGGGAATTGAGTTGTTGATGCGCACGCCTGCCGAGGCATCTGCCGTATAGATGTACGGAATGCCCTTGGACGGTACGCCCGGCAGGAAGAAACGATTGTAGCCGTGAGTCATTTCGGCTTTCTCCTCGACAGTAAGGCGGGAGAGCAGTACGTCCGCCTGTTTGCGAGCCTCGTCCCAACTCATCTGAGGCTGGGCGGAGAGCGTTGCAACCGAAGCGAGAGCGAGTGTTGCGACGATAAGTTTTTTCATATTGTACATTTAGATTTTAGGTGTTGTTTATACTTTGCAAATATAGGAAAAAATCCGCACCTGCAAAATGTTTTGGAATTATCTGCTTTGGACTTTTGTCCCGCAAGGCGCGAGAGCGATGCAGGGTAAAACCTTTGTGTCATCGCGAACGAACGTAAGTGAGTATGGCGATCTACAATTGTGTCGGGTATCAGCAGCGGTATTTATAACAGCGGTAGATAACCACGCCGTTCGCATAGACCCTTATTGGGTATCAACTCCATTAACGATTGCTCCGGCTCGTTATGACATTTTTTATTTACAAGCCCAAAGTAGATAATTCCGAAATGTTTTTTTGCGGTCGGCGGGCTTTGTCGGGGTTCGGGCGCAGTCCGCACTGCAAGTCGTGTAAATATACCGTAGGAAGTGCGGGAAACAATAATTCGCGGGAAAACCGATGACGTGTTTCTAATTTTTTATAACTTTGCGCCGCTATATGTAAACGCATATATCTAAAAATGAAAACTTTTAGCAAAGTAAAGGAGTTGCGCGAGGCGTTGAAGGCGGTGCGCAACGGCAAAATCGGTTTCGTGCCTACGATGGGCGCACTTCACGAAGGTCATATTTCGCTCGTAAAACGTGCGCGCAAGGAGTGCGACACGGTGGTCGTGAGCGTGTTCGTCAATCCGACGCAGTTCAACGACAAGACCGACCTCAAAAACTATCCGCGCACGCCGGAGGCTGATGCGGCATTGCTTGCCGGGGCGGGTGTCGATTTCGTATTGTTCCCGACGGTCGAGGAGATATATCCCGAACCCGATACGCGCGTGTTCGATTTCGGACAGGTGGATAAGGTGATGGAGGGCGCGACCCGCCCGGGTCATTTCAACGGCGTGGCGCAGGTGGTAAGCCGTCTGTTCGCCATAGTCGAACCCGACAAGGCGTATTTCGGCGAAAAGGATTTTCAGCAGATTGCCGTTATCCGCGCGATGGTCAAACAACTCGGATTGAAGGTGGAGATTGTCGATTGCCCGATTATACGCGATACGGACGGTTTGGCGCGCTCGTCGCGCAATACGCTTTTGGACAAGGAGCACCGTGCTGCTGCACCGCATATCTACGAGGTGCTGTCGGCGGCGGTCGGAAAGGTCGGCGAGATGACGCCCGACGAACTGTCGGCGTGGGTTACGGCAGAGGTGGAGCGCAATCCGCTGTTGAAGGTGATATATTTTCAGGCGGTCGATGCGCTGACGATGCAGCAGGTACATTCGTGGGACGAAAGCGAGAGAGTGCAGGGCTGTATTGCCGTGCAAGCGGGCGCGATTCGTCTTATCGACAACATAAAATTGAAATAGGGCAATGGTTATCGAAATACTCAAATCGAAAATACATCGCGTACACGTTACCGAGGCGAATGTCGATTATGTGGGCAGCATCACCATCGACGAGTCTCTGATGGAGGCTGCGAACATCATTCGCGGCGAAAAGGTGCAGGTGGTGAACGTAACCAACGGCGAACGGTTGGAGACTTATGCCATACCGGGCGAACGCGGGAGCGGTGTCATCTGTCTGAACGGAGCGGCGGCGCACAAGGCGAAGGTCGGCGACATCGTTATCATCATCTCATACGCGCAGATGGATTTCGAGGAGGCGAAGGTCTTTAAGCCGTGCGTGGTATTCCCCGACACGGCGACCAACCGCTTGGTGAAATAGGCGTATGGACTGGACGCTCGCCATACTCGCACTGCTCTTCGTCGCAGTGGGCATCGTCGGCTGCATAGTGCCGGTTATCCCCGGCGTGGTGCTGGCATACGGCGGGTTGTTGTGCTCGTATTTCTGCTCGTTTTCGCAAATAACAATTGCCCGAATAGGGATATATCTGCTGCTGACCGTCGCGGTGTCGGCGGCAGATTATTTTTTGCCCGCATATATGAGCCGACTGTTCGGCGGAAGCAGGGCGGGAGCGCGCGGTGCGACGGCGGGTTTGGTCGTCGGCATAGTGTTCGGAGGCGTCGTGGGGGCAATCGTCTTCCCCTTCATCGGCGCGGTGGCGGGCGAATTGTGGCACGACAGTCGGGACATCGTCCGCGCATTGAAGGTCGGATTCGGGTCGTTCCTCTCGTTCATCGTCGGCACGGGGTTGAAACTCGCGCTGTCGATAGCGATGCTCGTCGAGGTGTGGGGCGACATATATCCCGTAGTGCGCGATTGGGCGGCGGCTTTGTTTTAGGCTGAATGCAATAAACGGCGGCAGTGCCGCGTTTTGGATATATTATCGAAAAACATTTGATTAAATCGCTTGTATATGAAAAAGTTTGCAATTATGACGCTGCTCGCCGTGGCTTTGGCGGCAACGTCGTGTTCGAAGTACAGGTATGAGACGGTCGCGGGCGATGCGACTGCAACCCGTATCTATACGCTCGACAACGGGCTGAAAGTGTATATGTCCGTAAACAAGGAGAAGCCGCGCGTGCATACGCTGATTTCGGTGCGCGTGGGTGCGAAAAACGACCCTGCCGAGACTACGGGTCTGGCGCACTATTTCGAGCATCTGATGTTCAAAGGTACCGAACATTTCGGCACGCAGGATTATGCGGCGGAGAAGCCGATGCTCGACGAAATAGAGCGTCTGTTCGAGGTGTATCGCACCAAGACCGACGAGGCGGAGCGCAAGGCGATATATGCCCAGATAGACAGCGTGTCGCAGGAGGCTTCGAAAATCGCCATTCCGAACGAGTACGACAAGTTGATGACCGCCATAGGAGCCGACGGCACCAATGCGTGGACATCGTATGACGAGACGACCTATACGGAGGATATTCCGTCGAACCAGATAGAGAACTGGGCGCGCATTCAGGCAGACCGTTTCTCGAATCCCGTCATTCGCGGTTTCCACACCGAGTTGGAGACCGTGTACGAGGAGTACAATATGGGTCTGACAGACGACACGGGCAAGGCTTTCGAAAAGTTGCAGAGCCTGCTGACGCCGAATCACCCATACGGGCAGCACTCGGTCATAGGCTTGCAGGAGCATCTGAAAAATCCGTCGATAACCAATATCAAAAACTATTTCAAGACATACTATGTGCCTAACAATATGGCGATATGTATGGCGGGCGATTTCGATCCCGATGCGACGATAGAGATTATCGACAAGTATTTCGGTGCGTTGCAGCCAAACAAGGATATGCCAGAGCCTGTGGCGATGGTCAGGGAGGATATAACCGAACCGCGCTCGGCAGATGTTTATGGCTTGGAGAGCGAGGTGGCATTCCTCGGCTGGGCTACGGGCGACGCTTGCAGCGACGATGCGATGATGCTCGAACTGGTGTCGTCGATTGTCCGCAACGGCAAGTGCGGTCTGATCGATACCGACCTCGTGCAGAAACAGAAACTGTTGCAAGCCACCTGCTTCGGTGAGCAACTCTCCGATGCGGGCTACTTTATTGCGGTAGGTACGCCGAAACAGGGACAGTCGCTCGACGAGGTGCGCGACCTGTTGCTCGGCGAGGTGGCGAAACTGCGTAACGGCGAGTTCGACAAGGCTCTGCTCCAATCCATCATAGCCAACTACAAGCGCGAGCAGATGTCGTCCATCGAGGACAATTTCAACCGCGCATATATGATGGCGCAGTCGTTTATCCACGGCGAGAAGTGGGCAGATGTCGTTGCCACAATCGACCGTGCATCGCGCGTAACGAAAGCGGACATCGTCGAGTGGGCGCAGAAGCGTCTGCCCGAGAACGGCTATGCGATAGTCTATAAACGTCAGGGCAAGGACGAGAATCAAAAGAAGATAGACAAACCGCATATCACGCCGATTGCCACCAACCGCGATGCGTCGAGCGCATTCCTCGATGAGATAGCAGCGTCGAAGGTAGAGCCTATCGAGCCGGTTTTCATCGACTTCAACAAGGATATGGCTGTTACAAAGATGAACGGCAATATCGACGTGCTGTATAAGCACAACGACACCAACGGGCTGTTCTCGCTCATCTATCTCTACGATTTCGGTACCGATTCCGATCCGAAAATTTCGGCTGCTGTCGAGTATATGAAGTTGCTCGGCACCGATACCAAGTCGCTCGACGAGATACAGCGCGAACTGTATGCGCTTGCCTGCGATTTCGACATCATCACCACGCGCAACAAGACATACGTCGTGATAAGCGGCATAGATGAGAATATCGAAAAGGCTATCGCGGTTGCCGAGGACTATATGGCGAACGTGGCAGGTAACGACGAAGTGCTTGCCGAGGTGAAGAACGACATTCTCAAACAGCGCGAGAACGACAAGGCGGAGCAGTCGGCTAATTTCTCGGCTCTGATGCAGTATTGTATGTACGGTCCCGAGGTCATCGCCCGCAACACGCTGACGAACGAGGCTTTGGCGGCTCTTTCGTCCGACGACCTGCTCGCAAGCATTCACTCGCTTTTGGGTATGAAGCACCGCGTTATGTATTACGGTCCCGAGAAAAAGGGTGCGCTGGTGCGTCTGCTCAACAACTCGCACCGCTTGGCTGACAACCTTATCGAGGTCAAGTCGCTGCCGATTAAGACGCGCGTGGTTACCGAGCCCGAGGTTACTTTCGCCCAGTACGACGCAAAACAGGTCTATTACATTCAGTACTCGTGCCGTGCCGACGACCGTTTCAACGTGGCACTCGACCCTTATACGACGATGTACAACTCCTATTTCAGTGGCGGTATGAACTCCATAGTATTCCAAGAGATGCGCGAGGCGCGCGGTCTGGCATACTCGGCATATACCAACTATGCCGACGGTCGCACGACGGACGATCCCAACTATTTCTACGCTTTCATCGCTACGCAGAACGACAAGGTGCATCAGGCTGTCGAGGCATTCGACGACATTATCGAGAATATGCCCGAGTCGCAGGCGGCATTCGACCTTGCAAAGCAGGGCGTGCTGGCGAATATGGCTTCGCAGCGCGAGACCAAGATGAGCGTGCTGTGGCGGTATGTAAGCAATTTGGACAAAGGTCTGCCTGCCGATGTCGATCGCGCAAAGGCTGTCTATGAGCAGGTCAAGGATATGACGCTCGCCGATGTGGTGAAGTTCCAGCAACGCTACATCAAGGATCGCAAATACAACTACTGCATACTCGGCGACCGCAACGATTTGGATATGAAATATCTGCAATCGCTCGGCAAACTCCGTTTCGTATCGCAGCGCGAGATATTCGGGTACTAAACCTTTCCCGCCTAAAACGTTATCGGCATCGCACGGAATTGTGCGGTGCCGATTGCGTTTGTTTATATTTGTAACTTATCGTGGATTACTCCTTTACGCAACGCAGGGAGAGACCTTGCGAACGCTTATCTTTGTTCACCTTGAACGTGCGTTTGCCGTTGATGATGAACATATACTGACCGTAGAGGTCGGGATTCTCCGTGATGTTGGAAGATGCCTTGCCAGCCGTACCTATCCACAGACCGCTGTAAGGATTGCCGCCCTTAGGGAAATCCAACGTTCCCGATGCGTAGGCGCGGGTACCCGTTGCAGGGAACCACTGACCGTTCTGCTCGGCACCCATTTTCTCGGTGTCCCAAGTCATACTTGCATATTTCAACCAAGCATAAGGCGTATTTCCGTCGGCGTCGCATACAGGCACCTTGTAGCCCACAGGACACGGGTCGTAGATGGTCTTCTTCATACTTTTGCCGCCCCAGTAGTCGTCGTCGGACGGCGAAGTCCAGTCGCCCGTTATGTAGTCGTTCTTGACTATCTCCTCGTTGTTCTCGTCGTATTCGCCCGTGTGGTTGTAGGTCATATAGTAGAACGTCATAGGGTTCTGAATAGACTTTGCGATGGTGCCGTGAATATCCTTGTACTCGGGAATCTTTTTCAGCGCGTTGCCTTCGCCGTCATAGAGCGTAGGCTCGCCATCGACCTCGTAGGTGTAGTCGTCGTTCATCACCGTAAAGTCGATGGTTGCAGGGAACGGATCCTTGCGACCCCACTGGTAGAGCAGACCGAACGATTCGAACGAGCCGCGCTGTTCGGTCAGTGCGCCGAGGTTGCGGCTCATAAATGTCCATGTGGTACCCGAAGCGTTGGCTTCGGTGGTGTAGAGCGAGGCTGCGGGATCGTAATCGACTACCCACAGGTGCCAGCTCCAAAGAATGGTGCCCGCAGCATCAGTGGCTGCGACTACGGCATTGCCGAATATGTCGTTGATTTCGGCGACGATGGTTTTGTTTTGAGGATTGTAGGCGATGCTCTTTACCAAGTCGGGTTTGCTCTGCCAAACTACCTTGGCAGCGGCAGCACCCTCGATGATTTCGGTCGCGGAATTGCCCTTGAACTCCGCATTGAACGCTATAACCTTGTTGGGCTCAACGATATAGCAGTTCGCTGTACCCGCCTCGGAGAGATTGACGTCGGGAGTAGGAATGATGGTCTTGTCCGACCCGTCGTCTTTCGTGCAGGAAACTGCAAGACAAGCCAGTGCGATAAGCACCGAAAGTGTAGATGTTTTTTTCATAGTTTAAGATGTTTTATGAAACCTAATTAACCTTTTGTGAAATTTTCACTTTGCAAATATGGCGGGATTTTGCCTAAAATGCAAATAAAAATGCAGAAAAGTGATATAATATGCACGATTTTTCGTTGCTGTTTGTTGCGGAATGGTCGGCAGCACGTCGCATAACGCAAGAAAGAGAGGCGTGCGCCCCTCTTTCCTGTATTGTATAATTATGCGTAAATCTATGCCCGCCGCATCGCCCTGAGCCAACGCACATAACCGACGACGGCGAGGACGGAGTAGAGTGCATACAAGCCGCCTGTGAGCGGTATGCCCTTGTAGATGTAGAGCGCGGTAGTGATAAGGTCGATGACGAGCCATACCAACCACTGCTCCAAGTATTTGCGCGAGAGCATAAACATGGCGACTATACAGAGTGCCGTGGTCATCGCGTCCCAAAACGGCACGGTGCTGTCGGTAAAGTGCGCAAGTATCAGATATATCGCGACGTGCAGAACGGCATAGACCACCACGAGCGGTGCGATTGCTTTGACGGGCGTGTGCCGTATGCCCGAATAGTTGTCGCCCCCGCTCTTTTGCGAATCTTTCGGCGAGACTGGTCGGCGCAGCCATACAGCCAAACCGTAGATGCTTGCCAGAACATAATAGACCTGCATCGAGCAGTCGGCATAGAGCCCCGAGCGGAAATAGAGCGTGCCGTGTACCACGGGCATAACCATTCCGACCACCCACAGCCACGCATCGGCGCGGTATTCCAACCACAGGTAGAGCAGCCCGAGCGCGACGCCGACGATTTGCAGAGCGAGTTTTGCGTCCATCGTTTTAGAAATTGAGCGTTACGTTAGCCAGCACGTTGAACGGAGCCTGCGGAAAGTAGTATGCCCACGAGCCGCGCGAGGCGAGCGTGTCGCCTTCGAGCCACGAACCGCCGTAGCCGTTGCTGCAATACTTCGTGTCGAAGAGGTTGTTGAGCGCGATGCCGAATCGGACGCTCTTTATGCGGCGCGTGTGCAGAGTGTAGGACAAATCGAGATTGGTTACGCAGTAGCGGTCGAGCGTCAAATCGTCGTAGTTGCCGTTGGTCAGGTACTGCTTGCTCACATATTGCGTTTGCAGAACAGCGGCAAAGCCTGCGACGTGGAAATCGAACACCGTACCCGCGATGACATTCGGCGAGTAGGCGATGGTGCGCGTGCCGAGGTCGAACTGCTTGCCGTCGATGTTTTCGGTGTAGTTCTTGATGCGGTTCTGGCTGAACGTCGCATTCGCGCCGAAGGTGAACCACTTGGCAGGGCGCACGGCGAGCGTCAGTTCGATACCGCGGCGGTAACTGTCGGGAACGTTGATGTTGAGATTGTCGCCGCCGTCGTTCACCAAGCCCGTGTGGACGAGTTGGTTGCGGTAACTCATATAGTAGAGGTTGATGCCAGCATCGACGATTTTGTGCGTGAATCGGTAGCCGAGTTCGTAGTCCAGCATACGCTCCGCTTTCGGCTTGCCATCCAAGTCTGAAAAGAGGTAGCGGTCGGTAAAGTCGTTGCGCGTAGGCTCCTTGTGTGCCACGGCAAAGGAGAAATAGGCGGTGTGGTGCTTGGCGAACTCGTAGTTCAGACCGACGTGAGGATTGAAAAAGTGGTAGTGCTCGTTTACGTTTATCGGCTGCATCGCGCCCGTGTCCCAGTTGTAGTTGTCGTTCACGCCCCAAGCCTTGTAGTGGACGTAGCGATACTGCACGTCGCCGTAGAGATACAACCCCTTGACGATGTTCCAGTTGATTTTGGCAAAGGCATTGGCGTCCTGTTTGCGGACGTCGTTGTCGTACCAACGTCGGGAGTTGTAGAGCGAGGCATCGGCGACGCCGTCCACCCACGAGAGTTCGCCCCAGTGAGGGCATGAGTAGAGGCTCCACGAACCGCCGAATACCAAATCGACTCTCTTTGAGGTGTATTGCCCTGCAAGGTTCATACCGCCCGTGTGGTTGCGCATAATCTTGCGACGAATGAGGTCGGCTTGGTCGAAACCGAGGTCGAGGTTGTCGTAGCCTGCAATCCACGCATCGTCCTTGTACTGGCGATAGAAGCCGTAACCGTAGGTGTAGAAGCCAGTAACGTTCAATGCCCAACGCTCGTTGAAGCGGTGGCTGACGAGCAACTGGTTGTTGATTTGCAGGTAGTTGTCGGTATTGTCGTCGTAATATGCGACGTGCGAGCCGTCTGCCAGCACGAACGGTCCGTCGCTCGTGTGGTATTGTCCGCTCGTGTGGTAACGGCGACCGTAGAGAGCCATCTCCTCTTTCGTCGCGCCGTTATAGGTGAGGTAGGTGCGCGCCTTGCCGCCGAACGAAACCAATTTGACCATCGTTCCCGCGTTGTAGTATGCGCCCTGCAACATATACGATTTGAGGTCGGTCGCACCGCGCTCGACGTAACCGTCCGAGCCGATATGCGAGACGCGGGCATCGACCACCCAGTGGTTGCGAAGCAGTCCCGAATGAATGCCGACCGACTGCTTGGAGGTATTGTACGAACCGTAGGAGAGCGAAGCCGATCCGCCGAACTCGGGCGAGAGCGACTCGGTGGTCATATTGATTGCTCCGCCGAATGCGCCCGTGCCGTTGGTCGAGGTGCCTGCGCCGCGCTGCACCTGAATCGAGCCGACGGACGAGAGCAGGTCGGGCGTGTCGTACCAATAGACCGAATGGGAATCGGGATTATTGACGGGTACGCCGTTCACCGTAACGTTCAATCGCGTGGCATCGGTACCGCGCAGGCGAATCGAGGTGCCGCCTATGCCGATACCTGTCTCGTTGGTGGCAATCATCGAGGGCGTGAGAGCGAGCACCGACGGAATGTCGAGCGCGTAACTGCTGCGCACGATAGCCTCGTGCGACAGGAGTGTGTGCGCTGACGGCGTGTGGTCTTTGGCGCGCGTCGCCGTAACCTCCACACGCTGAATCGCGACCATTTCGGTCGAATCGTTCTGTTCGATTGGTTGTTGTGTTTGCGCCGATGCCGCTGCGGTCATCGACAGGGCAAGAATGCCCGAAAAAAGAAAAATCCTTTTCATAACTCTTTGTTTGATAGTTTGAAAAGGGGCTTTCGTATGCGATTATGCTTGCACTCCCGGTCTCGGCATTACCCGTATCCGGTTCGATGGGTATAATCTCAGCCGTTCCGTTGCCGGAGCAGCACCCCTTTGTTTTCGACCGCAAATATAGTATAAAAGTGGTTAGTGATTAGTGGCTGGTGGCTAAAATTTATAAGAAAAAAAACTAACCACTAGCCACTGAACTTAATCCTCGCCGAGAAACTCCTTGGTTACTACTACGCGGATTGCGCGGGGTACGACGTTGATTTCGACGGGCGTCTCGCCGAACAACTCGCCGTCGGTTTCGAGGTTGAGCATCGGCGACGCCTCGATGCGCACGTTGCGTCCCTGCGCGTGAATGACGTGTCCGATTTCGTAAATCGAGCCGTTGAACAACTTTTGCAGGCGGAACAGTATGTGCCACCAGTGTATGGGCTTGATGATGGTCAAATCGAGCAGTCCGTCGTCCGCCAGCGCGTTCGGCAACTGCTGCACGCCGCCGCCGTTGAATTTGCAGATACCTATGGCGAGGCTGAACATCAGGTCGTTGAAAATGACCGAGCCATCGACGCGGATTTTGACGCCTGCCGACTTGTAGCGGAAATAGGATTTGACGATGCTGAACAGATAGAGCCACCCGCCTTTGTAGCCCTTGACTTTGAGGTGGTTGAATGTCGAGATGACGAATGCGTCGAACCCCAGACCCGCCACGTTCGCCATATAGCGCGTCTGCGTGTAGTGGGCTTCGGTGTAGGTTATGGTGCCGACGTCCTGCAAGAACGACCGCTCCTCGCGTATGGCGCGTATAGCCTCCGAATAGTGCGACGGAATGCCGAACGTGCGCACCCAGTCGTTGCCAGTGCCGACGGCGATAACCGCCAGCAGTATCTGATGAGGCTTTACCGCTTTTTGTATGAACAGCCCGTTCACCACCTCGTTGAGCGTGCCGTCGCCGCCCACGACGATTATGCGGCGGTAGCCCTGATTGGCTGCCGATACCGTCAGTTCGGTGGCGTGGTATTTGTGTTCGGTGAAAACGGCGTCGTGGTGAATGTCGTTGTTGCGCAACAGGCGCGAAATCTGCGGGAAATCGATCAGTCCGCGTCCCGAACCCGCTACGGGATTGACTATCACGAACCAACGGTCGGTCAAATCGGTTATATTCTCTGTCATAAGTCGTTAATTTTGCGGTTGTTCGCTCTCCTGCACCTTGTCCCTGCGGTCGAACGCCTCGACGATGTGCTTGACCAAATCGTGGCGCACGATGTCGCCCTTATCGAACTCGACGAAGCCTATGCCCTCGATGCCGCGCACGGTCTGCATCGCCCTTACCAGTCCGCTGTCGCTGCGACGCGGCAAATCGACCTGCGTAACGTCGCCCGTTACGATGAAGCGCGCGTTGCGTCCCATACGGGTGAGGAACATCTTTATCTGCGAGAGGGTGGTGTTCTGCGCCTCGTCCAAAATGACGAATGCGTTGTCGAGTGTTCGCCCACGCATATAGGCGAGTGGCGCAATCTGCACGGTGCCGTCCTCGATAAATTTCTGCAACTTGGCGGCGGGAATCATATCGTTCAGCGCGTCGTACAGCGGTTGCAGATAGGGATCGAGTTTCTCTTTCAAATCGCCCGGCAGAAAGCCGAGTTTCTCGCCTGCCTCGACAGCCGGTCGCGTCAGTATCACGCGCCGCACCTGCTTGTCGCGCAGGGCGCGGACGGCAAGAGCGATGGCTGTGTAGGTCTTGCCCGAACCCGCAGGTCCCGTGGCGAATATCAGGTCGCACTTGTCGTACATATCGACCAGCCGCTGCTGGTTGGCAGTGCGCGCCTTGACCACTATGCCGTTATTGCCGTAAACTATCACGCCGTGCTCGTCCCTGCCCGCAGGTTCGGTATTCGCTCCCGCGAATCCGCCTGCAAACGACTGCTCGATGACCTCTTTCGAGATATGCCCGTAGCGGTCATAATAGGCTATAAGCCCGCGCAACTGCCGCTCGAACCGCTCCGTGTCGCTCTTGCTGCCGAGCACTTTGAGCGTCGAGCCGCGCACGATGATTTTCAATTTGGGGTGCAGAGCCTTGATTTGCTCCAAATATACGTTTTTCGCGCCGTACAATTCGCGCGTGTCGATGTTCTCGACGATAATCTCCTTGCTGACCGCTTCCGTCATTTTATGGTGTTAAAACAAAAATCCCAATTTCAGTTGTACGCTCTGCGTCGAGGTGCGGAACTCCCTGCCCTCGTGTGCCGCGTCGTAGGAGAGGTGGTTGGTCGTCTTGTTGAACCGCCCCCAATAGCGCAGGTCGATGAGCATGTGCCGCATCAGACATACGCCCACGCCCGCCGTGTAGGAGAGAGTAGGATAGACCCTGCCGAAGAGTACCTTTTCGCCGTTCATATCCCTGTATGTCGGGTTGTCCATCAGCGTTATGACGGGACCGACATTGAACCGCAACACCCATACGCGGAACGAACACATAACGGGTACCTGTATCGACTGCGCCTTGACCCGCGTGCGGAATCCCGCCGCCGAATCGCTGATGCGGATAGGGGTGTAGGAGTAGAGTACTTCGGGTTGCAGGGCAATCCACTTGTTGAAACGCACCGCGGCGTGGAAACCTGCCGAGAAGCCCGTGCGGGCACTCAACTTTATGCCACTGTCGGCGGCGAGGTTGCTTTTGATCCACGAATTGGTTACGCCTGCCGTAACTCCCCATTCGAACCGCACGCGCGGCGCACCGCCCTTCTGCTTTTTGCCCTCTTTGCCGCTTGCCGACGCTATGCCCGAGACGACCATCGTCGCAGCGAGTGCCATAATCAAAATCGCTCTTTTGCTCATTCCCGTCATTGTTTCCGAAAGTTTTCGCCCGCAGCCTTTGCCGACAACTGACGCATATAACCCTCCAAAAATAGTGATTTTTCCGCAAAATCGCCCGCCCGCCGTCCTAAATTTTTTAGTCTGCAAAATTACCGCTATATTTGCAGACGCATAAATAAAGCGATAATTATGAGCCTTGTTGCAATAGTAGGTCGCCCGAATGTGGGCAAAAGTACGCTTTTCAACCGTCTTGTCGGTCAGCGTCAGGCGATAGTCGATTCCACGGCGGGTACGACGCGCGACCGCCACTACGGTAAAACCGACTGGAACGGTCGCGAATTTTCCGTTATCGACACGGGCGGCTATGCCGTAAACAGCGATGACGTGTTCGAGGACGAGATACGCCGTCAGGTGTTGCTTGCAATCGAGGAGGCGGACGTGATTCTGTTTCTTGTCGAGGTTTCGACGGGCATAACCGACCTCGATATGATGATGGCTGAGATTCTGCGTCGTGCCAAGAAACGCACGATTCTGGTCTGCAACAAGGTAGATAACTACGACCTCATCTATTCGTCGCACGAGTTCTACTCGCTCGGCTTGGGCGACCCGATGTGCATCAGTTCGATGTCGGGCAGCGGCACAGGCGATTTGATGGACGAGATTCTGCGCCACCTGCCTGCCGACTGCACAGCCGACGAGGAGGAGGATTTGCCGCGCATAACCATCGTCGGTCGTCCTAACGTGGGCAAATCGTCGATGACCAACGCACTGCTGGGCGAGGAGCGCAATATCGTTACCGACATTGCCGGCACGACGCGCGATTCGATTCATACGCGCTACAACAAGTACGGAATGGATTTCTACCTCGTCGATACGGCGGGTATGCGCAAAAAGGGCAAGACGATGGAGGATTTGGAATTCTACTCGGTTATGCGCTCGATTCGCGCCATCGAAGCGTCCGATGTCTGCATACTGATGCTCGATGCGCAACAGGGACTCGAATCGCAGGATTTGAATATTCACAACCTCATCGTCCGCAACCGTAAGGGGTGCGTCATCGTCGTGAACAAATGGGATTTGGTCGATAAGGGCAACAACACGATGAAGCAGTGGCGCGAGGCAATCGAGAAACGCCTGTCGCCGTTCAACGATATTCCGATTATCTTCACGTCGGTACTGAACAAGCAGCGCATCTTGGAGGTGTTGCAAACGGCAATCCGCGTCTGCAAGTCGCGTGCCCGCCGCATACCGACTTCGGAGTTCAACGACTATATGCTGCCGATTATCGAGGTGACGCCGCCGCCATCGACCAAGGGCAAGTATATCCGTATCAAATATGCGATGCAGTTGCCGACACCGACGCCGCAATTCGTCTTTTTCTGCAACCTGCCGCAGTATATCCGCGAGAACTACCGTCGCTTTATAGAGAACACGATTCGCGAACATTGGGATTTTTCGGGCGTGCCGATGCAGATTTATTTCCGTCAGAAATAGTCGCTTCGGTCTTTGTCAATCTTTTCGGGTATTTGGGTAATGATGCCAAAAGTGGCACTTCTGACATCATTGCCGGTCTGTTACCTTATGTCGCGGCAATTATACTTGGCGGTGATGGTGCCGTCGGTGAGTTCGACCAATCCGACATTGGCGCGGAGCATGGTTTTCATCGTTTTGGCGTCGATATTGTAGCAACGGACGGGTGCGGAATCATCGAACGAGTGCCACGTTTCGCCGTGCAGAATCTCGGGCGTAAGGCAGACGATTGACGCATTTTCCGCCTCGGCGCGTTCGACAGCCGAGCGCAAATGTTCCCTGCACGAAGCATCGACACTGCCCAAGCGCGATACGCACAGCATATATAGTTTGCCCTTGACCGAAAGCAGCGAATCCGTAACATCGTGTCCCTGCTCGTCGCTGATGTAAAATTCGAGAATCATCGGCTCGACCTTGTTGCCGTCCTCTTCCGAGACGCGAGTATCGACCCATTCCCACTTTTTGTCGTTATGCCAAGCCTTGTCGTTAAGCGAAAACTCCTTCAACTTACCCGTGCGACGGTTGCGATAGACCAGCACCACATCGGCATTCGCCTGCTCGTTGCGCGCCTGCTCCATAGCCTCGGCGATATTCACGCCGACCTTGTATGGCAGGAAATCGAACGGCGGCAGATGGTAGTAGCTGTAAATGCCCAAGCCCATACTTGCCGAGCAGAAGAGAATTGTCAGCGCGAGTTCCAGTTTCGAGAAGGCGAACACGCGGTCGGGGCGGTAACGCCACCACACGCAAACAGCCATAGGCAGCAATACGAGATTTTTGGCGAATGTCTGCCAAGGCGTGAGTTTGATAAATTCGCCGAAGCAGCCGCAATCCTCAACGGGAATCCACGTCGCGCTGAGGAACGTAAGCGTGGTGAAGAATATCATCGACAGTACGGCGAAAATCGAAATCAGCCTCACGCGCACTTTGAAAAGCATCATACAGCCCATCATCAACTCCGCACCGCACAACCAAATCGAAAAGACCATTACAAAAGGTTTAAGCGCGTCGAAGCCGTAAATCGTCAGGTAGTTGGTGATGTTCAACGCCGTACCCCACGGGTCTATCGCCTTGACGAAGCCCGACACGATAAAGGTACACGCAAACAGCGTGCGACAGATATGCGTCAGCAGTCGGAACCAACGTTTGTTTCGCAATGCGACAGCCATACCCTACCTGTTCAACAACGGCGCGATGCGCTCCTCGATTTTTCGGAAAATCTGCTCGGGCGAAGCCATTTTGCCCTCGCTGTCGCTGCAATCGACAACTGTCAGTTGTTCGTCCTCTCGCGCAGCGTCCAAATAGACGCGGCGCACGCTCTCCTGCAACGACAACGACGCTTCGTGAATGTCCGCTCCGCCTTTGAGATAATCGCGGTCGTCGCCTTCGCGCACATCGGTAAGTTTCTTGACGGTGAAAGCGAAAGGCACGTCCAAAAATAGCGAGATGTCGGGACGCGGTATGCGGTTGTATTCGTATTCGAGATGCAGAATCCACTCCTTCAACTGCTTGCGTGCCTCAGTGTCGGCAATTTTTGCACACTGGTAACCTATGTTGGAATAGACATAGCGGTCGGCTATGACGACCTTGCCGTCGGCTATCCAACGACGGATTTGTGCAGCCATATCTGCGCGGTCGCCCGCATAGAGCAGTGCGACAATATAGGGATTGACCTGTTCGAGCGAACCGAGTTCGCCGCGCAGAAAACGCGCTATCAGTTCGCCGTAAATCGGCGCGTCGAAACGCGGAAAATGGACATATTCGGTTTCTATGCCGCGCGCGGCAATCATATCGCGCAACATCTTGATTTGCGTCGATTTACCAGCACCGTCGAGTCCTTCAAGTACAATAAACATATCGGTTTTCTTCTTTATCTCAACATTCTCACGGCTCGTGCCACGCCGTCAGCCAAAGCGTCCGCCTCGGCTATCGTATTATACATACCGAACGAAGCGCGGCACATTCCGCTCACGCCGAATCGCGCCATCGTCGGCTCGGCACAGTGGTGCCCCGTGCGTATGGCGATACCCATTTTGTCGAGTATCAGCCCTATATCATAGTGTCCCGCGCCATCGACGCCGAAACTTATTATCGGAGCCTTGTCCGCGGTCGTGCCATATATGCGCAATCCCTCTATCTCCGCGAGTCGTTTGGTCGCGTGGTCGAGTACCTCGCGCTCGTGCCGTGCGACCTCATCGGCAGGAAATGCCTCGACATACCGCACAGCCTCGCCCAAGCCGATTGCACCGATGAAATTGGAGGTTCCCGCCTCGAATTTGAGCGGAAGCGGTGCATAAGTGGTCTTGGCGAAAGTTACCTTATCGACCATATCGCCACCGCCCATAAACGGCGGCATGGCGTCCAAAATCGCGCGTTTGCCGTAGAGTACGCCTATCCCCGTGGGACCATAGAGTTTATGCCCCGAAAAGGCGTAAAAATCGCAATCCATCGCTGCGACATTCGCTCCGCCGTGTACCACGCCCTGACAACCATCGACGACGGCAATCGCCCCCACAGCGTGCGCTGCCGCAATAATCGTATGCAGGTCGGGACGTGTTCCGAGCGTGTTCGACGCCTGCGCAACGGCAACCACTCGCGTGCGTTCGTCTAACAGTTCGGGCAGGAGTTCCGTTTTCAACCGACCGTCGTCATCGACAGGCAGTACCCTTATCTGCGCACCTTTGCGCTCGGCTGCAAGTTGCCAAGGGACTATGTTAGAGTGGTGTTCGATTTCGCTGACGAGGATATTGTCGCCCTCGTGCAGGAACCGTTCGCACCAAGCGTATACCACCGTATTGAGCGACGCCGTAGCACCCGCCGTGAAGATAATCTCCTCGCGCGAGCGGGCTCCTATAAATGCGCGAATGCGCTCGCGAGCCTCCTCGTAAAGCGTCGTCATCTCGTCCGAGAGATAATGTACCCCGCGATGCACGTTGGCATTGAGTTCGGTATAGAGGCGCGTCGTGGTGTCGATTACGCACTGCGGTTTCTGCGCCGTAGCCCCGCTGTCGAGATAGACGAGCGGCTTGCCATAGACCGTGCGCCCGAGAATCGGGAAATCGCGCCTTATCTTTTCTACATCGAAACTCATCGTGCTACATCTTTTCGAGTTTGGCGGCAATCTCCGCCGCAAGCAGTGAGCGGATTTCCGCCGTTTCGCAACGATTCACTACATCGTTCACAAATCCCTCGATTTGCAACTGCCGTGCATCCTCCTCGCTCAATCCGCGCTGACGCATATAGAATATCGCCTCGTCGCCCAACTGCCCGACCGTCGCGCCGTGCGAACAGCGCACGTCGTCGGCATAGATTTCCAGTTGCGGCATCGTTACGATATGCCCGCCGTCCAACTCTATATTGCGACTCTGCTGCTGCGCATCGGTCTGTTGCGCATCGGGGGCAACATAGACCAACCCGCGAAATTCGCCCGTCGAGCGACCTGCCGCCACGCCCTTGACAAGCGCACGGCTCGTGCATTGCGGTACGTTGTGGAGCGTGGTGAGGTTCACAGTGCAATGCTCCGTTCCCGAAGCCAAAAACACGCCTGCGATTTCGCTCTCCGCCCCACGTCCCGCCAAATCTATGCGGTATGCCGCATTTGCACTGCGCAACTGCACCGCAACCATCTCGCACCGGCTCCCTGCCCCCTGCCTTACATTCACTTCGGCAAATGCCTCGGCAAGGTATATATCGGTCAGTGCAACCTGCGCACCTGCCGCAAGCGACAGTTCCACCGAAGCCTCGTTGGTTTCGGTATGCACGATGACTATCTGCGCGCGTTCCGCCGTATCGGCGTCGATGCGCACCGTGCGCGGGTTGAGCATCACAAGCGGACGCGCCACGCCGACGCGGGAGATTGCACCACCCGCAAACGGCACCAATACGCCCTCCGCAATCAACTGTTCGATACTCATCGCGCGTCAGTCTTTATATTCGTTAATCAGCCAGTCGTAGCCCTCTTTTTCGAGTTTGAGCGCAAGGCTCTTGTCGCCCGAATAGATTATGCGACCGTGATACAGGACGTGTACCACATCGGGCACGATATAGTCCAGCAGACGCTGGTAGTGGGTGATGACGACCGTCGCATTCTCTGCCGTATGGAGTTTCGTAACGCCCGTGGCGACTATGCGCAGGGCGTCGATGTCAAGACCCGAATCGGTCTCGTCCAAAATAGCCAACTTCGGTTCGAGCATCGCCATCTGGAAAATCTCGTTCTTTTTCTTCTCGCCGCCCGAGAAACCCTCATTCACGGCACGCGACGTAAGTTTGGCGTCCAATTCCACTATCGCGCCCTTTTCGCGCATCATACGCAGAAACTCCGAAGCCGTCAGCGGCTCCTTGCCTTCGAACGCGCGTTTTTCGTTCACAGCCAACTTCATAAAGTTTGCCATCGACACGCCCGGAATCTCGACGGGATATTGGAATCCGAGGAACAGACCGCGACGCGCCCGCTCCTCAATAGGCAGGGCAAGCAGGTTCTCGCCGTTGAAGGTCGCCTCGCCCGCCGTTACGGTAAATTTGTCGCTGCCCGCCAGCACCGATGCAAGCGTACTCTTGCCCGAGCCGTTGGGACCCATTATGGCATGCACTTCGCCCGCCTTCACTTCGAGGTCGATACCGCGCAGTATCTCCTTGTCGCCGACCGACGCATGCAGATTCTTAACCGATAAAAGCATATTTTCGTTTTTCATTTTCTCAATCCAAAATTTAACCTACGCTCCCCTCCAAACTTATCGAGAGCAGTTTTTGTGCTTCGATGGCGAACTCCATAGGCAGTTTCGCCAACACCTCGCGGGCGTAGCCGTTCACTATCAGTCCGACCGCCTCCTCGGTTGCCAATCCGCGCTGATTGCAATAGAAAAGCTGTTCCTCCGAGATTTTCGATGTCGTCGCCTCGTGTTCCAACACCGCCGACGCATTGCGGCAGTCGATGTGCGGGAAGGTATGCGCTCCGCACTTATCGCCGATAAGCAGCGAATCGCACTGCGAATAGTTGCGGGCATTCTCCGCTTTGGCAGCCACCTTGACCAATCCGCGATAGGAGTTCTGACTGCGCCCCGCCGATATGCCTTTCGACACTATGCGGCTGCGGGTGTTGCGCCCTATATGTATCATTTTCGTACCCGTATCCGCCTGCTGGAAATGATTGGTCATCGCCACCGAATAAAATTCGCCGACCGAATTGTCGCCTGCCAGCACGCAACTCGGATATTTCCACGTTATCGCCGAACCCGTCTCGACCTGCGTCCACGACAGGTGGGCATTCTCGCGACACAAGCCGCGCTTGGTTACGAAGTTGTAGATGCCGCCCTTGCCCTCTTTATCGCCCGGATACCAGTTCTGCACAGTCGAATACTTGACCTCGGCATCGCGCTCGACCACGATTTCGACCACTGCCGCATGCAACTGGTTTTCGTCGCGTCGCGGTGCGGTACAGCCCTCCAAATAACTGACGTATGCCCCCTCGTCCGCGACAATCAGCGTGCGCTCGAACTGTCCCGTACCCTGCGCATTGATGCGGAAATAGGTCGAAAGTTCCATCGGGCAACGCACGCCTTTCGGAATGTAGCAGAACGAACCGTCCGAGAATACCGCCGAATTGAGTGCGGCGTAGTAGTTGTCGGCATACGAGACAACCGAACCGAGGTACTTGCGTACCAAATCGGGATACTCGCGTATAGCCTCCGAAATCGGGCAGAAAATAATGCCCTTTTCCGCCAGTGTTTCGCGGAAAGTGGTCTTCACCGACGACGAATCGAGCACCGCATCGACCGCCACGCCCGAGAGTGCCATCTGCTCCTCCAACGGAATGCCGAGTTTGTCGAACGTGCGTTTTAGTTCGGGGTCTATCTCGTCCGCCGACGAAAGTGCCTTGCGCTGTTTCGGCGCGGCATAATAGATGATGTCCTGAAAGTCGATGGGCGGAATGTCCAAATGCGCCCACGCCGGTTGCTCCATCGTCAGCCAATGACGATATGCCCTCAACCGCCATTCGAGCATCCATTCGGGCTCCTGCTTCTTTTGCGAAATCAGGCGGATTACCTCCTCGTCCAACCCGCGCCGAATAGTGTCGGTTTCGATGTCGGACGTGAACCCGTATTTGTAATCGCCCTGTTCGAGCGAATCGATTATATCTTTGCTATCCTCTTTTTTCATTTCTCAACCGTTTTATTCGCGGTCGTACGCGCATACGCGCAAATACAGGGCAAAATTACTAAACTTTTTGCAAATTTCCTCATATTACGCCACTGCAAATATCGGGCAAACGTCCGCCTCGGTCGAGATGAAAAATTATATTGGCATAAGTCGCCGTCGGGCACAAACAGAAAAGTGATTGCCGGTTATCGGCAATCACTTTTCATCAAAATGCAATTCCGAGAGCGATCGTCAATATATGCTCCGTTTTCGATTTTCTTTCATCAGTACTGATGATACCGCCCGTATATTCTGTATCGATTTCATTCGTTTGCCGTAATCGCCATGACAATTTGGCGGTCAATCGTCTGTATTCTACACCGAAACCTGCCTGCAATTGCAAATGGTTGCATATTTTGTAACCATAATACGAATAGTTCGGCACACTGCCGAAAGTGCGTTCCTTGATTTTATCGCCGCCAATTGGAATTGCGCCTCCGAGTTGCAGTTCGACGAATGGCTTGACTTGTGTACGCGAAAAATATGTTCGCAAATCGGCATATACAGGTATCATATATTTCATCGCCCGATATTTGTTGTTGCCGTGTCCCTCTCCGAAAATTCCCGCGCCGGCTCCTAAAAAGATATAGTCGTTAAATCGATAGCCGTGCGTGGTTGTTATGTCGAAGCCCAAACCGCCATCGAAGAAGCCGTAGGCTTGGTTGTACGATATGCCGATTTCCGCAAAACCGCGATAGCCCGACACCGGTTTCTCAAAAGAGACGCTTCGCGATGTAATAATTTGCGCAACAGCGACCTGCGCAATGACAAAATACTCACATCTTGCTTTTAGAGCATAGATATGAGCGATAAATGTTGTCCAACTAAATACTTGTTTTAATCGTTTATAGAAGTTGCCACTTGATTACTCTTTATTAAATCATTTGTATTTAGGTATTCAACAAATTCGTCCAAAATATGTTTTGAACGTTCTATTATATCCTGTTCTGTATAATCATTGTGCTTATTGGCGAGCATTTTCAATTCAACAATATTTGTTCCTCCTTTCTGACCTTTGGATGTCTGAAAACCAATGTAATATTTAATCTTATCGACAAAACGATAATCAGATGCACGTATATTTATACGACGTTCCAACAATGATTTGTTTCCAAGCATTTCCAGCGAATGCGGATTTTGCAAACTATTTTCCTTCTGCTGACGATTGCGTGGAAATATATGTTCTATGTCAAAAGTGCTCTCCAATGAAAGCAGAGGTTGATCATCAAATGAATATGCCCACCATGTAATCATTGATTTTGTGATAGTTCGGTTATTGGAGAATACATAATTAGAGAATTGTGCTCTAAATCTTGTCTCATCAAACAAAAAATTGTTGAATGTGACGTTGGTATCATTTACAATATTCACCATCTCCGCAAACACAGGAGTACGCAAGGAGTTTACGCCGGGATTAGTGATTGCATATGCCCATATGAATCCAATAATGCGGTTCAAGAAATTGTAGAAACGTTTCTCTTCAAGTTCATCATTATCATCATGGCAATGCATGAAATAAACCGAAACAAAGTAAGTCCACATGCCATTTGGTGCATAGTTCAACACAAATAAACGTTTGAGAACACGGATAGAGAACCGCTCCTCGTCTTGATTGTTTACATCTTGCCAAAAGTGAGCCAAGCGAACAAGATTTTCAAGCGTTGTTTCTTTCTTAAATAATTCATAATTGTTTTTCTCGTAGAACTTGCGCAAAGATTCTGTTGTTGATGATTTGTTACCCTGCAATGCACGTTCATAGTACATATAGCGCGTGAATAGTTCATCCAAAGGCGTTCCACTGATTGGGTGAAATACTTCAGATGTAATCTCCTCTAAGTTTTTCCATATGGCAATAAAATCATCTTTTTTGCCAAGTGAAGAATAGTACTTATAGAACTGCGCCTTAAAAATATCGGCATCAGAAAGTGGTTTTCCTCTGTCATTGAGCGTGGAAAAAATACGCAATGCCGTGTCTTGTGATTCTGCTTCTATTGGTAGAAGTACACAGTTATTCATAATGCGAAGTGGGAAATACGCAAAATAACTTGGATAGTGAGAGAGAAAAGTGTCTATTTCTTTCTCAAAATACCGAAAATTCAAGGCGTATTTACTATGTTTTCCTGTTGCGTCGCCATTTTTAAGAATATCAAGGAACTCGTCCTTATCGTTGTCTGTGGCAACCTCGGAGTCTATTTTCAAATCATTCTTGTTATATTCACCGAATCCGTTAGCACGCCAAATGCATTTTTCAATATCCTCTTTCATCTTTACCGAACGAGTATCTTGCATATGCCCCAATTTGTTGTAGAAAGCACGAAGTAACAGCATTAACGTTGTAAGACGCTGCTGCCCATCTATAATTTCCATCTTTCTATCATCATTCTTGAATGTAACAATCGGACCGAGAAAATACTCATCATTGTCGTTGAATTGGTCCGAATTGTTATTCGGGAAAGAGAAACTGAATAAGTCTTCCCAAAGTGTTTTACATTCATCATCGCCCCATGCATAAGGACGTTGGTAGTCCGGTATCAAGAAATCAGACTTGCTGTCTTGGAACAGTCCTTTGACAGTCTTTTGGTCTATATTAAGTTTTGACATAAATCTATCTTAATTTTGATTCATAAAACATGGCAACAATTTAAAATGGCATTTTAAATTGCCATTTGGTGGTTATAATCACTAACATATTCATTAATCGTAGAAATATCTTGCGTCTTATGCAAATACTTATCAGATTGTCATAATTTTCAAGATTCTCACCTCCGCATCTTGCTTTACCAAACTTACAAAATTCCTCCCCTCTTGTTATAGTCCGGCAAAACATCGTCCTCACAGATTAGCGACAAGACCATCCCAATGTCATTACAAATATAACAATTTATTCCACAATTGGGAAACATTCCCTGATTTTAATTTCATATATTTGAATTTGAAACTTCAAACTCTGGCTTCACGATTTCCCTAATGGCAAATTTTTCCGATTTATTTTGCAGTTATCCGAAAAAAGTGTACTTTTGTAGGCTCTTTCAGTAAAATGGAAGATGCACGGAGGGTTGGGTGAGTGGCTTAAACCAGCAGTTTGCTAAACTGCCGATATCGTAAGGTATCCGCTGGTTCGAATCCAGTGCCCTCCGCAACATAAAGAAACCGAGAACCTTTCAAGGTTCTCGGTTTCTTTATGGATATTTAGTTCGGCTTAAATCTCGTCGGGCATCGGGACGCATTTGCCGGTCGTGCGGGATTTCGGCATAGGGGCGTTCCAATCGCGCAGGCGATTGCCCAACTCCTTGGCAAGTTCTGCCGTCTTTTCTGGATTCTCCGCAGCAACATTGCGCTGTTCGCCTATATCGGTGCGCAGATTGTAGAGTTCCAGCTCACCCGTGCGCATACGGTAAACGAGTTTCCAATCGCCTTTGCGAGCCGCGCTGAGGTAGTCTATATCCGCCAAATCGTACTGCTTCCACTTGTGCGGATAGTGAAAAACGAGCGTGCGTTCGGGTGAGATGCCCGAAACCTTCTCATCGACAACATAGGCATTCGCCTCTTTTTGCGTCGTAATTTCGCCATTGTCTTTCGCCTCGGCAACCAGTTTCGAGCCGTCGGTAATCAGGCGCACAAGGCTCTTGCCATCGACCTGTTGCACATATTCGGGATTTTTCACGCCTGCAAATTCGAGAATCGTCGGGAACAAATCCTCGGCGATAACGGGCGTATTTATGCGAGTTCCCGGCACGATGTGTCCTTTCCAGTAGAATGCCAACGGTACGCGCACACCGCCCTCGTAGCATGAGCCTTTGCCCTCGCGCAACGGTTTGTTGTGGGTGTGCAACACGCCGCCCTTCTGCTTGTTTTCACTGTTGCCGCCGTTGTCGGTCATAAAAATTATAATCGTATTGTCGTAAACGCCTTTGGCTTTGAGGTATGCAACCAAATCGCCGAGACTTTTATCGACGCCCTCGACCATCGAGGCGTAGCGCGCCTGTCCCTCGTCCATACCCGCATCGCGGTATTTTTGCACGAAACGGTCGTCGGGCTGAATCGGCGTATGCGTCGCATAGTGAGCCATATAGAGATAGAACGGCTCGTTGTGCGCAATCGGGAAATCCAGCGTTTTCAACGCCTCGCGCGTCAGTGCTTCCGTCAGATGCGTCCCCGTATCGTAGTATTCGGTCATATTTTGCACGGCGAGGTAGTTCCATTTTTCGGGCGTGTTGCCGTAGTGGTCTTCGCTCAAATATGAACGCGGCATACCTGCCACATTACCGGCAACATTCACCGTAAAGCCCATATTGTAAGGACTTGCACCGGGAGTGCCTGCCGATGCCCAGTGTGCTTTGCCGACATGAATCGTAAAGTAGCCTGCGTCCTGCAACAGTTTCGGCAACGGTGTGGCATACAGCGTGTTGGGAATACCGGCGACGGGGCTCATACCGTTGATGTTCCAGTCAGGACGTTCCATCTCTTTGTCGTCGTCCGTCCAAGTGCCTGCCATAGTGGCGATTGCGCCACCTGTGGCATCGCTCGGTTTATCGCGCATGGTCGATGTCCAGTTGGTGATACCCGTATGCGCCGCATTCATACCCGTCAGCAGGCTCGTGCGCGTAGGCGTCGAGACGGGGCAGGCGTAGGCATTGGTCATCATCACGCCTGACTCCGCAAATGCCTGCATATTAGGCGTATTGAAGCGAGTGTTGTTGGGATAGACCTCCTCGCCGTAGGCGACCGACGAATCGACCCAGCCCATGTCATCGACAAGGAAAAAGACGATGTTTGGACGCTGCTCCGAAGTGCTGCACGCCGTCAGCGGGAGCAAAAGCGAAAGCCCGAGAATTTCTTTTTGTTTCATTTTGTTTCCTTTTTAGGTTGTTTTTTGTTGTTTTAGGTCTCAAACGAAAGTACAAAGTAACACAAAAGTAAAGAAAAAGCAAAACCGCCGTTTCCAAAAGTTGTGGAAACGGCGGTTTTTTGCGTAGAATTGCACCACCCGTGCGAGCGGGATCGAACGCCTATTTGAAGTAACGTTTGTAGAGACCTTGAAAGCCCGAGCCGTGACGTGCCTCGTCCTTCGCCATCTCGTGGACGGTGTCGTGGACGGCATCGAGATTCTGCTCCTTTGCCAAACGAGCCAGACGCATCTTGTCCTCGCATGCGCCGCTCTCGGCATTCATACGCTTGAACAGATTGGTTTTGGTATCCCAAACCACCTCGCCGAGCAACTCCGCGAACTTGGCGGCATGCTCTGCCTCCTCGAATGCGTAACGCTTGAATGCCTCGGCGATTTCGGGATAGCCCTCGCGGTCTGCCTGACGGCTCATAGCCAAGTACATACCAACCTCGGAGCACTCGCCCGCAAAGTGGTTCTGCAAGCCCTCCATCAGTTCGGCATTCGCGCCCTTCGCGTCGCCGAGTTTGTGCTCGGTAACGAAATCGAGGTCGCCATCCTGCTCCTCTATCTCTACGAATTTATCCTTCGGTGCCTTGCACAACGGACACTGCTCGGGAGCCTCGTTTCCTTCATGAATGTAACCGCATACGGTACAACGCCATTTCTTTGCCATAATTTTCAGTGTTTTTAAGTTATTTTTATTCGGTTTGTTACTTTTGTTCAGTGCAAAGATAATACCGTAATTTGAAAGATAAAAATAATAAATTTTTATCTTTCCATAAGTTTTGCTTATGAGAGACTATTGGCGATTGCCTGCTCTATCTCCCCGACCGATGTGGAGTCGCGCACAAGCACCGTTTTGCGGGCATCGAGCAGATACATCGCAGGTATGGCGCGCAGGTCGTAGAGCCGTTCGGCTTCGATGACGCACCCTTTGTCGTAGGAGTTTATCCACGTCGCGGGCATTGTCGGCGCGTATTTGTGCCACGCATCGAGGTCGCGGTCGGGGTATATCGCCAGAACTTTGAGCGACCCTTTGGCGAGCATATCGTTGAGCATTTGCGATTCGCTTATCGCCGTCTGAATCTGTTTGCACATCGGGCAACCGGGATTGTTGATGAATATCAGCACATAGTCGGCGCGCAGGGCATAGAGCCTTGCCGAACGTCCCGATGCAAGCGTATAGCGAAAATCGTTTGCGCGATGACCTATGCGGTTTTGGCGGGCGAGTTGCAGGTCGTATTCGGGTGCAAGCCGCTCGTACTCATCATAAAATGGCGTCGCCATCTGCGCTTCGAGAACGGGGATATACAACTCCTCGCTGCGCACGGGCGAATTGGGGTCGTGCAGTACCTTTTCGGCGAGCATCACGAAATAGTCGAACATCTTTTTCGATGTCGATGCCCGCTGCATCAATTTGCGGACAGGTTCTTGATCGGTTTGCCCGACAAAATTGGCAATATAGACGGCGTATGCCCGAGCCATCTCCATAGTGTCGGCGTGGGCAATAAATAGAGTGTCGGTAAAATCGAATTTGTCCCAATAGTGCTCTGCCATATATGCGAATTTGTCCTCGTCCGTCGCCAATGCGGGCGGCTGCACCATACGGAACCGGTACGACCTCGCCGCAGACACAGGAGCGATTCGACGCTCGGCAACCTCCTTTTTCGCACTCTGCCCGCCACAGGCAGTCAGCAATGCGAGCGATGCCAAACAAAGCATATATGTATAGGTGCAGCGAAGCATAAGTCTTTCGGATTGCGCCTATTTCTCTTTGCCGGCGATATAGGTGCGGAGAACGTCGGCACTCAGTCCCATACTCGAATAGCCGCCATCGTGGTAGAGATTCTGCATCGTAACCTTGCGCGTGAGGTCGGAGAAAAGCGTCGTGATATAGCCTGCACAATCGTCCGCCGAAGCGTTGCCCAGCGGCGACATCTTGTCGGCGAAGTCGAACATATCGGTCATACCCGCGATGCCCGTACCTGCGGTTGTCATCGTAGGCGACTGCGACACGGTGTTGATGCGGACGTGGTGCGACGTGCCGTATATCGCGCCGAAACTGCGGGCGATGGATTCGAGCAGAGCCTTGGCGTCAGCCATATCGCTGTAACCCGCGAATGAGCGTTGCGCGGCGATATAGGTCAGAGCGACAATCGAGCCCCAGTCGTTGATGGCGTCCTTGCGGTGGAGCACCTGCAACATCTTGTGGAACGAAATCGCCGAGATGTCGAAGGTCTTTTCCATATAGCCGTAGTCCAAATCGTCGTATGCGCGACCCTTGCGCACGTTCGGCGACATACCTATCGAGTGGAGAACGAAATCGAATTTGCCGCCGAAATGTTCCATTGCCTTATCGACCAGCGACTCCAAATCCTCGACGCTCGTGGCGTCGGCAGTAATGACTATGGTACGGCACTTTTCCGCCAACGTGTTTATCGTGCCGATACGCATCGACACGGGTGTATTGGTCAGCACGATTTCCGCGCCCTCTTCGACGACGTGCTCGGCTACTTTCCACGCGATGGACTGCTCGTTGAGTGCACCGAATATGATTCCCTTTTTGCCTTTAAGTAAGTTGTAAGCCATAATTTTCTTAATTTAATAGTTGTGTCGCCTGCCGTGTGCGTATGCCGTGCGCAACGGAAGAATCGACGGTACAAAGGTAGTAAAAATTACCATACCTGTACGCCAGACACGACAAAGGGTGTCCGCGACCGTGCGGACACCCCTCGAAATCAAACGATAAGCGACCTACATGGCGTCTTCGCCGAACTCGGCACTGTCGTCCGCCGGCTCGTCGTCGGCGTCGGAGCCGTCGTCCTGCAAATCGTCCGCGCCCTTCAAATCGTCGTTATCGTAATAATCCTTATCCTCTTCCTCTTCCGACATATCGTCTATCTTGACATCAATCTTGACGAGATAGCTGATGTCGGGAGTTTCGAACGGAACGGCATAGAAAAAGTCGCCGTTCGGCTTATCGACACGAATCATCGCGTCGGCATAACCAAGTGGGTACAAAGCCTTTACCTGGTCCTGCAATTCAGTCGGGAGGTTATGGAAACTAACTACCAATCTTCGTTTAGTATTAACCGGTGCCATAATTTGTTCTGAAATTTTCCGCAAGTATAAGCAAAAAATGAATACGCAACCAATTATGTCGATTTTTTTGATTTTTTTTTCGTTTCCACGCCACATTACGAACAATTTATGTACCTTTATGCGCAACACATATATTACTATATGGTAAAAGAGAGAATCGAACAGTTGCGCGAGCAACTCAACTATCACAATCGAAAATACTACGTCGATAATGCCCCCGAAATATCGGACTTCGAATTCGACAAGATGATGCGCGAATTGCAGGATTTGGAGGCGGCGCACCCCGAATATGCCGATCCGAACTCCCCGACAGCCCGCGTGGGCAGCGACATCACCACAGAATTCAAGACTGTACACCATCGTTTTCCGATGCTTTCGCTGTCGAACACCTACTCGATAGAGGAGTTGCGCGAATTCGTCGAGCGCGTCGAAAAGGAGATAGGGCAAACCGAATTCGTCTGCGAACTCAAATTCGACGGCACCGCAATATCGCTCACATACGAAAACGGCAGGCTCATACAGGCAGCCACGCGCGGCGACGGCGAGAACGGCGACGACGTTACGGCAAATGCCAAGACCATACGCGCCATTCCGCTTACGCTGTCGGGCGACTCCTATCCGCAGTTTTTCGAGATTCGCGGCGAAATACTGATGCCTTACGCCTCGTTCGACCGCCTCAACGCCGAGCGCGAAGTAGCAGGCGAGCCTCTGTTCGCCAATCCGCGCAATGCGGCGGCGGGAACGCTCAAACAGCAACAGTCGGCGATTGTTGCGAAACGCGGTCTGGACTGCACGCTCTATCAGTTGGCGGGCGAACGGCTGCCGCACCAGTCGCAATGGGAGAATATGCAGGAGGCGCGCAAGTGGGGATTCAAAATTTCGGACAAGATGCGCATCTGCCACTCGTTCGCCGAAATCGAGGCGTATATAAATTATTGGGACACCGGACGCAAGGCTCTGCCGTTCCCGACGGACGGCGTAGTCGTCAAGGTAAACCGCTATGCCGACCAACGGGCTTTGGGCTTCACGTCGAAGGCTCCGAAATGGGCTGTGGCATACAAATTCAAGGCGGAGCAGGCACTGACGAAGTTGTTGAGCGTCGATTTTCAGGTCGGACGCACAGGGGCGATAACACCCGTGGCGAATCTCGAACCCGTACAGTTGGCAGGTACGACCGTCAAGCGCGCCACGCTCCACAATGCCGAGCAGATTGCGCAGTTGGATATTCGCATAGGCGATATGGTCTATGTCGAAAAGAGCGGCGAGATTATCCCGAAAATTACGGGTGTCGAACTCTCGCAACGTCCTGCCGACAGTCGCGCATTCGAATTTATAAAGGTATGTCCCGTGTGCGGCACACCGCTTGCCCGATACGAGGGCGAGGTGAAGATGTACTGCCCGAATCAGAGCCACTGCCGTCCGCAAATACTCGGGCGCATAATCCATTTTATCCGTCGCAAGGCGATGAACATCGACGGCTTGGGAGCGGAAACGGTCGAACTGCTTTTCGAGAGCGGACTGATAAACAACATCGCCGACCTTTACGACCTGCGGGCGACCGACCTCGCAGCATTGCCGCGACTCGGCGACAAGTCGGCGGACAACATAATCCGCAGCATAGCCGCTTCGCGCGAGGTACCGTTCAACCGCGTATTGTTCGGCTTGGGCATACGTTTTGTCGGCGAGACCACGGCGAAGTACTTGGCGAGCCATTTCAAGAACATCGACGCGCTGATGCAGGCTTCGGCAACGGAGTTGATGGAGTCGGACGAGGTGGGTGCGAAAATTGCCGATTCGATAATCGACTACTTCGCCGACGAGGGCAACCGCGCCATAATCGAGCGATTGCGCAAGGCGGGATTGCAGTTCGAAATGGAGCAGATGGAGTTGCTCTCCGACGCTCTCGCGGGCAAAAACATAGTCGTCTCGGGCAAATTCGCCGACCACTCGCGCGACGAATTGAAGGCGTTAATCGAGGCTCACGGCGGCAAAAATCAGTCGGGCGTGGCGGCAAACACCGATTTTATAGTCGCGGGCGAAAATATGGGACCTGCCAAGTTGCAAAAGGCACAGAAATTGGGAGTACGCATAGTGTCGGAGCAGGAGTTTATGGAGATGGTCGCCTCTGCCGACAATGCGGAAGCGACGCCGACATCGGAAGAAACGAACGATAACGCAACGGACGCACCAGTGCAGGGCAGTCTGTTTTAAGGAATATTAAGGTATGAAAAAGAGTAAATTCGCAGGCGTTGGAGTGGCACTCATAACGCCTTTTGCCGAGAACGGCAGCATAGATTTCGCCGCACTGGCGCACGTCATAGAGCATATTATCGCAGGCGGCATAGATTACATCGTCGCACTCGGGACAACATCGGAAGCACCGACGATGACTGCCGACGAGCGTGTGGCGGTGGCACGATTCGTAAAGGAGCGTGTGGCAGGACGTGTACCGCTTGTAATAGGCATAGGCGGCAACTGCACGCGCGATGTGGCACAGGCGTTGCAGAGCGGAATCGCGGAGGGTTACGATGCCGTGTTGAGCGTCAGCCCGTATTACAACAAACCAAATCAAGAGGGTTTGTACCAACATTTCAAGGCGTTGGCTGCGGTTTCGCCTCTGCCGATAATTCTCTACAATGTGCCGGGACGCACGGGCGTAAACATACAGCCCGCAACCGTGGCTCGTTTGGCGACGGATTGCCCGAACATTATCGGAATCAAGGAGGCTTCGGGCAAGGTGGAGCAGATGCGCGAGGTCGCTGAGCGTGCGCCGAAAGGATTTTTGCTTATCAGTGGCGATGACGCACTGACCGTCGATGCGATGCGCGCAGGTGGCATCGGCGTAATTTCGGTATTGGCGCAACTCTACCCGCAGCAGACCGTCGATTTCGTGCGTGCAGCGGACGAGTGGCGGTTCGACGAGGCGGACAAGATGTTTGCCCCACTTGCCGAAATCACGTCGGAACTTTTCGAGGAGGGCAACCCTGTCGGCATAAAAACGGCGATGGCGATAAAGGGCTTGTGCGGTGCGACGATGCGTCTGCCGCTTGTCGAGGGCAGCAAAGCGTTGCGCGACAAGATGGCGCGCACGATGGCGGAATACGAAAACCGCCGATAGCGACGTTTTACACAAAAAAAGAAACGAGATGTTACGAAAGAGCATAATACTGCTGTTTGCCGCGTTGTGGGCATTGGGCGCGAATGCGCAAGCCCCCGACAACGACATTATTTCGACGCAGATAGCCGATTCCGCGTCGCCGTTCTACTACCCCAATCTTATGATGCGATATAAAGATGGCGGAACGCTGACGGCAGAGGAGTATCGCTATCTCTATTACGGCTATGCCTATCAGCCCGAATACAAGCCGCTCGAAACCAACAAGGGAATGGAGCGCGTGCAGACCATTATGGCGCGACTTGCGATAGACGAGCCGAGCGTTGGCGACATCGACGAACTGATTGCCGCGGGCATAGAGGCTATGGAACAGGATCCGTTCAGCCCGCAGTTGCTCAACATTATGGCATACGCCTACGGCACATCGGGCGACAAGGAGCGCGAAAAGGCGTACTACGACCGACTGAACGGCATACTGAACACAATCGCGCAATCGGGCGACGGATTGAAGGAGAAATCGCCGATGCACATTATAATGTTCTCGCACGGTTTGGACTACATCGCTTCGAAAGACTGGAAATATCTCAAAGGGCGCATCATAAGCCGCACCGTGGAGTTCGTGCCGTTCACCGTTCCGCACGACAAGGTCAAGGGATACTATTTCGATTACAGTCGCGTATATTGGAACAAGCCCGACAACTACGTTTTCAAGCGCGAGCGGACGTGGCAGATAAACAATATGAAGCCACGCGAATACAAATAAAAAAGTGGCTAGTGGATAGTAAATTATTATTATTATTATTATTATCTTTGCGGCAATAATTACAAGGAAGATGAAAAGATTTTTATACATATTCGTGATTATTGTCTTAGCGGCATTGGTCGGCTGTCAAAAAGAGCCGACTCTGCCGAGCGGAGCATTGAGTATCGTTCCGGGTACCACGCTCTACATCGGCGGCAGCAAGGATTCGACAGTGGATTTTACCATAAATTCGGCTTACGACTGGCGGATTCTGCCGACGAACGGATTTGTGTGCGAACCATCGAACGGCTCGGCAGGCAACGGCATAAAAATCACTGCAAGAGCGATAGAGGCTAACAATACGCTCGACACGCTGTTGCTCGGTGATTTGACATTCAAGCTCAAATCGACCAAATTCGTCGGAACGAAAATGTACCAATATCCGCAAATCGCAGTAGGTGAAGGTGGCGGAATCGTTTACACCGAGGCTGGCGACGGAGCGAGTACGACCATAAAGATATACTCGGCGACACCCGATTTCGATATAATCTGCACCGACGGCATCGCCTGCGAGGTATCGAAATCGGACTACTCGAAAGGCGAATACTACCTTACTGCAAATACGTCGGGTTTCAACTACACGAGCGACACCGTAAAGGCGGGAGAGATAGGCTTCGAGGTCGAAGGCAAGCGTCAGGCAGCCTGCATAGAGGTATATCGGCAACCCGCCCTGCGCATAGAGCGCGACATCATACTCTCGGGCACGGCCGGTTCGCAGGTTTCGTTCGAGGTTACGACACCGTTCGATTTCGAGATAACGGGCACATCGTCGGGGCTTTCAGCCGAACGCGGTTCGGGCAATATGGTAATCGTTACAGCGATGACCGCCAACACGGGCGACAAGGAACGTCTGCTCGGCAGCATAGAGATTGCACTGAAAGACGAGCCGTCGTGCAGCGTGTCGGTAAATGTCTATCAGCGCGCACCGAGAGCGGCGCAGACAATAATGTTCCACTATTTGGGCACGAGCCTGAGTTCGTATTACAAAACGAATCTCGCCAAGACCAAACTCGCACTCGGCAAAAACATTCAGGGCTCTACCCGCGTATTGGTATTTATGCAGAACGGCGAACGAGCTGCGACGCTTAGCGAATTGCGCTATGACGATGTGGCGGGAGAGTGTGTCGAGGAGGTCGTAAAAACCTACAAATTGACAACACCATACACCGAGCAGGCTCTCGCCGAGCAAATAGCCGATATGGTGCAATATGCGCCTGCCGAAAGTTACGGGCTTATATGGGGCTCGCACGGCAAAGGGTGGATTCCGAAAGGAGGTTCCGGCAAACAATTATTGTCGGCGCGCGATTATGCGATTCGCCGAAAGATGTGGACGCCCGCTCCGGGTGCATTGCAAACGAGAAACGTGGGCGACAGCAATGCCACGCAATACGACACCGACGAGTTGGCTTCCGCGATTGCCGACGCAGGCATAAAATTGAAATACCTGATTTTCGACGCCTGCTTTATGTCGAATGTCGAATCGGCATACGACCTGCGCAATGCAACGGAGTATATCGTCGCATCGCCTTGCGAGGTGATGGGCAGGGGATTTCCCTACGACCTCGTAATGCCGCAGTTGTTGCTCGACAACGGCACGCGCTTCGACCTCGATGCCGTATGTCGCGCTTTCGTCGACCACTATAAGTCGGCAGACCTGCGCTCCGCTTGCTCGGCTGTCATCGACTGCGCGCAACTCGAAGCACTGGCAGCAGTAGTCAAGCGCGTAAATTCATCGGGCAGTCGTGCGGTAACGCTCGACAATGTGCAGGCCTACGAGGGAATCAGTTCGTACTACAATCCGACACACATATTCTACGATTTGGAGGATTATGTACAACAGTCGTGCACCGATAACGCAGCCGTCGAAGCATTCACCGCGCAACTCGACCGCACGGTCTCGTCGCGCTACCATACCGACACATTCTACTCCGCCTACAACGGACGAACCAACGCCATAAACCACTACTCGGGCATCACGACGAGTGCGCCGATAATGCTCGACACTGCATCGCAATATCGCGACGAGTGGCAGCAGACTGAGTGGTACAAGGTGACACATTAAATCCGACAACGCGATGCTCGACCACGCAATCATAGTCGCTCCCGCAACCGCACTCGGTGGCGCGATAGCCGTAATCCGAATGAGCGGCGAGAGGGCAATAGAGTGCTGCGATGCCGTTTTCCGCGGGCGCAAGGCTCTTGCCGATGTCGCCACGCATACGGTTCACTACGGCGAAATAGTTGACGGCGAGCGCGTAATCGACGACGTATTGGTCGCCGTATTCCGTGCGCCCCACTCCTATACGGGAGAGGATTCTGTCGAAATATCCATACACGGTTCGCGCTACATCGCATCGGAAATCATATCCTTATTGTGCCGACACGGTGCACGGCCTGCCACGGCGGGAGAGTTTTCGGCGCGGGCATTCGCCGAGGGTAAAATCGACCTTTCGCAGGCGGAAGCCGTTGCCGACCTTATCGCCGCCGATTCGCGCGCGGCTCACACCATGGCATCGACTCAGATGCGCGGAGGTTATTCCGAAACATTGCGGAAATTGCGCGAAAAATTGCTCGAAACAGCCGCTCTGCTCGAATTGGAACTCGATTTTTCGGAGGAAGATGTCGAGTTCGCCGACCGCACGCGACTGCGCACGATGCTTGGCGATGCCGACCGCGTAATATGCGACCTTATGCACTCTTTCGGTACAGGCAATGCCATTCGCGAGGGCATTCGCGTAGTAATCGCTGGCGAGCCAAATGTCGGCAAAAGCACACTGCTCAACCGTTTGGTCGATGACGACCGCGCAATGGTCTCCGACATCGCAGGCACCACGCGCGACACCATCGAGGAAGACGCCGTAATCGACGGCATACATTTCCGATTCATCGACACGGCAGGCTTGCGCGAGACCGACGACAGTTTGGAGCAGATGGGCATCGACCGCACGCGACGGGCTATCGGCTCGGCAAAAATCGTGATTCGTATGGTCGAACCGTCGATTGTCGCCGTCGAACCGCTTGCCTTGGGAGAGGACTGCCGCGAAATAATTGTCGTGAACAAAACCGACCTGTCGCCCGAACGCAATATCGATGGGGCGATATATATTTCGGCGCGCGAGAATCGCGGCATTGACGAACTGCGGCGCGCACTGTGCGCAATGGTCGATACAGACGCACTTTATCGCGGCGATGTCGTCGTTTCGAATGCCCGCCACTACGATGCTTTGGTGCGGGCTCATAAAGCCATTTCGCAGGCTCTTGCGGGCTTGGACGACGCCATTTCGTCCGAACTCGTCGCCGAAGAACTCCGCACAGCCACCGACTCCATCGGCGAAATCACCGGCGAAATCACCTCCGACGACATCCTCCATTCCGTCTTTTCCCGCTTCTGCGTGGGAAAAT
>CAVKRC010000009.1:0-60025 GCA_963658625.1 bacterium | reverse complement strand
CCCACCAATGTCGCTGATTGTAATAGATATTATTTCACCTAATTCTGTAATATTATACATACATCCGGCATTGCCTTTGTATTGTAGTTTGGAATTTTGAGGCATTACACTACTTGTATAATACGATATGATGTTGCTATTATTATCTGTTTTATGGTGTTCCCCATCATATGCGACATAACCAGTCTTATCGGACGATAGTTTATCTATGTCGCTATATGATATTTCCAATGTTATTACA
Organism: bacterium; assembly: GCA_963658625.1. GTDB lineage: Bacteria > Bacteroidota > Bacteroidia > Bacteroidales > Rikenellaceae > Alistipes. The sequence continues at coordinate 59,784 of CAVKRC010000009.1, read as the reverse complement.
CCTCCATATTTATGTGATTTTGATTCCGACGACTTTGCAAGCGAACCCGTCGGTGCAGTCGCCACGGATTTAACATAAAGCACATATTACCGCATTAAATAATAGAGGCGCAGAAAATTCATATCGGTTTCCACATTTGGGAACTTTGCATTATATTTGCAAAAAGAATAGATGTATGGCAGAGGCAAAAATCAGCAAAGGTGGCAAACGCATCGATAAGCGGGTGGTGGGCTACACGGTAGCGGCGATAAATGAATTTGCAAAGGCGCACAATCTGACCACACGCGAAGCGAGCAACTATCTGACGCGGTTTAAGGGAATAGATTTTCTGACCGAACATTACGAGGCAGAGCATCTGCTGTCGTTCGATGACAGCGTGCAGGATTTGACGACCGTATGTTTTAACAACGGAGGAGGAATAAGATGAGGTTGTATCATGGGTCGAATACGAGAATAGAGGAAATAGATTTTGCCAAATGCAGACCATACAAGGATTTCGGGCAGGGATTTTATCTCACGGAGATTTTGGAACACGCAGAGCAGATGGCGCGCAGGACGACGAAAATTTATGGTGGAGAGCCGGTGATAACGGCATTTGAATTCGATACGGCGGCGTTGGAGCGGTTGTCGGTCAAACGATTCGATTCGCCGAGCGAGGAGTGGGCGTTGTTTGTTATGGCTAACCGTAGCAAGGAACAACGTCAGCCGACGCATTCGTACGATATTGTAATAGGACCTGTTGCCGACGATGATATTGCAACATTGTTCCGTAGTTTCAGCAATGGCATCATCGATTTGCCAATGCTCGTAAACGGTCTGAAATACAAGAAAATCTCCTCGCAATACTTTTTCCACACGGCAGAAGCCATCAAATATCTCAAATGTTTATGAACAACAAAGCACAATACTTGACAGAAGGCATTACGCAGGATATTTTGACATATATAATGGACGATTTCGATTGCGATTTGCCAACAGCCTTGAATATGTTTCACAATTCGGAGACATTTGCCAAACTCGCAGACGAAGCCACAGGATTATATATCGAAGGTTCCGCGTATGTGTATGAGATTTTCAAGGACGAAATGAAATTCGGGAAAATCAAATAAACATTCTGGAATAATTCGCAATCACGCACAAATTTTACTTGGTAGCGGAACGATTCAATAAAAAGGCAGCAGGAAATGAGAATCCTGCTGTTTTTTTGTATAGTGTATTGTGCGGAACTGGATTACGGCATACGCTACGCTTTCGTGCCGTTTTCCCTGCGCTGCCACGGGCATCCAAGCAAAGAAATTCGCAAAATTGCGCACGACGGCGGAATTTAGCCTCTTTTGTTTTGAGCGCAAATCTCTACAAATAAATTTGTTGCACTCGCGCTCAAAACAAAAACGGCAAGACTTATTGTCTTGCCATCGTGCACAATTTTGCGAATTTCTTTGCGGAGAGAGAGGGATTCGAACCCCCGGAACCTCGCAGCTCAACGGTTTTCAAGACCGCCGCAATCGACCACTCTGCCATCTCTCCGAGCGCAAAAGTAGTATCTTTTTTCCGTTCTGCCAAATATTTTCGGCGCGAGGTCGGGCGAAATTTCCTTTATCGGCGAATCCTTCGAAACTTTTTTTGCAAAAAGGTTGCACGAATCAAAATTTGTTTTTACCTTTGCAACCGCAAAGAACGAGAAACGTTTGATGCAGATGCCTCTTTAGCTCAGTTGGTAGAGCACGACACTCTTAATGTTGGGGTCCAGGGTTCGAGCCCCTGAGGGGGTACAAAAGGTCGCTTTTCGGCGACCTTTTTGTTTTATGGTCTTCGTTGGCGGTTTGTGTTTGACCACTGCAAAGGGTTATAATCACACGCAAAAGGCGGACACTTCCCGATTTCGTTCAAAAAAGCACGATTTATTTTGGTATATTAAAAATAATGCCTACATTTGCACCACCAAAAACGAGGTACACTCTTTTGGCACGATGAATTCGTAGCTCAGCAGGTAGAGCACAACACTTTTAATGTTGGGGTCCCGGGTTCGAGCCCCGGCGAGTTCACCAGACGGTCGCAAGTAATTGCGATCGTCTTTTTTTGCCTTTTCTCTCACCTTCGGTTACCTCCCTCGTGTTATTCCGCACCGCACTTCGTTCGACAGCGGCACTCGGTCGGTGATGACGAACATTCGTTCGACATTCGAGTCCCGGCGAGTTCACCAGACGGTAGCAAATAATTGCGATCGTCTTTTTTTTGTTTACTATCATTTGACCACAAAACCCAGATTTCGAGGACGGGTTGGTTGGTTTTTCAAAGGGATTTTGTAATTTTGCGAAAATAAAGCGCAAAACTATGCAAAAATCAATGACAGGATTCGGCAAAGCCGAAGTGATTGTCGATAACAAAAAATTCACGGCGGAGATTCGTTCGCTCAATTCCAAACAGTTAGACCTCGCAATAAAGATCCCGAGCGCATATCGTGCCGTCGAGGTGGAGTTGCGGAGTATCGTTGCACAAGCCCTCGTTCGCGGCAAAATAGACGTTACGGTAACGGTCGAAACAACGGAAACGGAGGCTGCAGCGCAAATCGACTGCGACCTGTTCCGAAACTATCTGCACCAGATTACGGACGCACTCGCATATTCGGCGATAGATGCCGATTACGACGCAATAGTGCCGTCGGTATTGCGTATGCCGGGCGTAGTTGCGACCGAAACAACGGATGTTTCCGAAGCGGAATTGCAGGCTGTTCGCGATGCGGTTGCGGCAGCAGCGAAGCATTTGGACGAGTTCCGTGTGCAGGAGGGGGCAACGCTGATTGCCGACTTGTTGCGCAGGGTCGATAAAATCGAAGCGTTCCGCAACGAAATAACACCGTTCGAACAGGCGCGTGCCGATGCGATTCGCACAAGGATTCGCGAAAACATCGCACAACTCGGCATCGAAGTCGATGACAACAGACTCGAACAGGAGATGATTTTCTACATCGAGAAACTCGACATAACGGAGGAAAAGGTACGTTTGCAAAACCACTGCAAGTATTTCCACGAGGTAGCGGAAAATGAGCCGCAGGCAGGGCGCAAACTCGGTTTCATCGCGCAGGAGATGGGACGCGAAATCAACACGACGGGCTCGAAAGCCAATCAGCACGACATACAGATTTTGGTCGTGAAGATGAAAGACGAGTTGGAAAAAATCAAGGAGCAGGTACTCAACCTCTTGTAAGCGGACAGGAAATGGAAAAACTGATTATATTTTCCGCACCGAGCGGCTCGGGCAAAACGACGATTGTGCGGGAATTGCTCAAACAGTACCCGCAATTCGAATTCTCGATTTCGGCGACTTCGCGCGCGCCGCGAGGCACCGAACAAAACGGCAGGGACTACTATTTTCTCACCGCCGACGAGTTCCGCAAGGCGGTAGCCGACGATAAATTCGTGGAGTGGGAGGAGGTTTATGCCGGCACATGCTACGGCACGCTCAAAAGCGAGATGACACGAATTTGGAATAAAGGCAACGTCATCATATTCGATGTCGATGTGATGGGCGGCATCAACCTCAAACGCATATTCGGCGACAAGGCATGTTCGATTTTCATTATGCCGCCGTCAATAGAGGAACTCAAACACAGGCTTGTCGGTCGTGGCACCGATGCACCCGAAGTAATTGCCAAGCGCGTGGCGAAAGCGGAATTCGAACTTACGAAAGCCGGGCAATTCGACCACATCGTAACCAATGACGATCTGGCAACGGCAATCGCCGAGACCGAAAAGATAATCGACAAATTCATAGCCGAATAGATTATATGAAGAGGGTAGCGTTGTATTTCGGTTCGTTCAATCCCGTGCATTGCGGGCATATCGCACTGTCGGAGTGGGTATTGGAGCATGGTTTGTGCGACGAGGTCGTGCTTATCGTCTCGCCACACAATCCCATTAAGAACTATGCCGATCTCGCACCCGAATTCAATCGCTACGAGATGTGCGAGTTGGCTTGCGCCGAATCGAAATATCCTGACCGCATTTTGGTTTCGGCAGTAGAGTTCACGCTCGAAAAACCGTCGTACACAATCAATACACTGCGCTACTTAAAGCAAAATTTCGGTGCGCAAATGCAGTTTTCGCTACTGCTCGGCGCGGACAATATGGCGATATTCGACCGTTGGGTGGCACATGACGAAATTCTGCGCGATTATGAGATAATGGTCTATCCGCGTGCTGGTTATGCACTCGGCAAATATGCCGACAAAATTCGCTATTTGGCAGACGCGCCGCTGTTCGACATATCGGCGACGGAAATTCGCGAGGCGGTCGGTCGGGGCGAGAGCATTGCCGACAAAGTTTGTCCTGCCGTGGCGAAATACATCGGCGAACACCGATTGTGGAGTCCTGCGACACATATTGCATCGCTCAACGATCGTATTGCAGCGACCGAAACGCCCGATGCATCGCTTTTGGTCGAGCGCGGAATGTGGCATTACAGGGTGGGGGAGTACACCTTGGCTCTTGCCGACTTTCGCGAGGCATTGGCAGCCGATGCAGAAAATGGCGAAGCAAAAGAATTTTTGAAACTTACGGAAGAAAAGTTACATAACGACAGATGAAAAAACTTGAAATAGCACTGCTCGCGGGCGGTAATTCGTCCGAACGCGAAATAGCATTGCAGAGTGCGACACAAATAGCAGCCGCGCTCGACAAAGAGAAATACAATGTGAAGGTCATAGACCTGCACCATCGCGACTGGATTTACACGGCACCCGACGGACGCAGGTTTCCGCTCGACAAAAACGATTTTTCGCTCACAGTCGATGGGGTACGCACCGAATTCGAATACGCCCTTATAATCATACACGGTACGCCTGGCGAGGACGGCAAGTTGCAGGGCTACCTCGACATTATGGGCATTCCGTATTCGTCGTGTTCGCAGGTATCCTCGACCATCACGTTCGACAAAATATCGACCAAACGCGCCGTGGCAGGCAGGGGGATCAACCTCGCCAAAGAGGTATTGCTCGGCAAGGACGACAAAGTCGATGCACAGGCTATTGTGGCGAAATTGGGATTGCCCGTATTCGTCAAGCCCAATGCCAGTGGCAGCAGTTTCGGCGTAACGAAAGTAAACGATGCCGCAGGAATCGAAGCGGCAGTAGAAAAGGCATTTACCGAGAGCGACGAGGTACTTGTAGAGGAGTGCATAGTCGGGCGCGAAGTGGGTTGCGGAGTGATGATTGCAGGCGGGAAGGAGTATGTGTTTCCCGTTACCGAAATCGTCCCGAAGCACGACTTTTTCGATTACGAGTCGAAATACGAAAAGGGAATGTCGGAGGAGATTACTCCTGCCCGCATATCGGACGAGGTGAAGGCGAAACTCAATCGTATGACCTTGGAGGCGTATCGCGCATGCCGTTGCCGCGGCGTGGTGCGGGTCGATTTCATAGTTACCGATGCGGGCGAGCCGTATATGATTGAAATCAACTCTATTCCGGGTATGAGCAGTGGCAGCATCGTGCCGAAACAGGTGCGTGCAATGGGTATGACGCTCGGCGAATTGTACGATATAATAATTGCCGACACCTGCAAACGACAGGGCAGATGATAGAGATAGACGGCAAAATAGTCAGTACCGACATTCTGACCGAGTATTTCGCCTGCGACATCGCCAAATGCAAGGGACAGTGTTGCGTGGACGGCAATGCCGGCGCGCCTCTCGATATGGACGAGGTCGATATTTTGGAGCAGGAATACGAACATTACAAGCCCTATATGACGCCCGAAGGCATTGCGTCGGTCGAGCGGCAGGGCTTTATGGTGGTCGATTGCGAGGGCGATTACACGACACCGCTCGTCGGCGAAGCCGAATGCGCCTACTCGTACTGCGAAAACGGCATCACGCTCTGCGCCATCGAAAAGGCTTTCCGCAAAGGAGAATGCTCGTTTCAAAAGCCTATTTCGTGCCATTTGTATCCTATTCGGCTGGTAAATTTTTCAAACGGCACAATAGGATTGAATTATCATCGTTGGAGTGTATGTGCTGCGGCGCGAGAGAACGGACGCAAAAAGGGATTGCCGATATACAAATCTCTGCGCGAACCGATTATCCGTCGTTTCGGCGAGGAGTTTTACAAGGCATTGGAGTGCGCCGACGAATTATTGAAGCAAAGCGAATATAAAAAATAAGACATATGTTTATAAGAAAACTGCTTAAAGCGGCGGCTGTCGTCGCTGTTTTGTTGCCGACCGTTGCGACGGCGCAAAACGATGCGGCAGCGAAGCCGGACAGCACGAGGGTTATCGTCAAACCGCAACCGATAACCTCCGTGCGCGAATTGAGTTGCGCCATAGTGGTCGATACTCTGCCGACCGAAAACGATGCGGTAAGTATCGTGCTTTACAACGACAACACATGGCGATATGTGCAAAACCGCACAATCGAACAGGATTCGACAGTCTATGCCAAGTATTGGAACAACGACACCATCTCCCCGTACAAGGAGATACAACTCGGCTCGTTGCCCAAATCGGTAGCGATTCAATTGGTCGATTCGTTGAAAAACTATCACTATCCCTACATCGGGCGCATAACATCGCGCTACGGTCCGCGCCGCAGACGCAACCATAACGGAATAGACCTCGCACTGAAAACGGGCGATACGATTTATGCCGTGTTCGACGGGCGTGTCCGTTTCTCCAAGAGTGCCGAGAACGGCGGTTACGGCGGTTTGGTCGTAATTCGCCACGACAACGGCTTGGAAACCTATATGGGACACCTTTCCAAACGCCTTGTAGAGGCAAACGACTGGGTGGTAGCCGGTCAGCCGATTGCTTTGGGCGGCAGTTCGGGACGAAGCACGGGACCGCATCTGCATTTCGAAGTGCGTTACTGCGGGCAATCATTCGACCCCGAAAGACTGATAGACTTCAAAACGGGCAATCTGCGTCGCGAGACATTCCTTTTAAGACGTTCATATTTCGACATTTATTCGAAATATGACCAGAATTTCGATGACGAAATAGCCAACTACAACGACGACAAAAAGGAGGAAGCGGAATTGGTGGCACGCCGCTACTACACCGTCCGCAAGGGCGACACATTGAGCGGCATCGCATACCGCAACCATACAACCGTCGGGCGCATTTGCAAACTCAACGGCATAAGCGCAAGCAAACCTATCGGAATAGGCAAACGGTTGCGAATACGTTAGTAGAGACGTGAACCGAAGATGCGGGAGCCTATGCGAACCATGGTCGAACCGCACGCCAAGGCGATTGGGTAGTCGTCGGACATACCCATCGAAAGAGTATCGAAACTCGCATCGAACATCGGTGCGAGTTCGTTTTTTATGGCAGCCAACCGCTCGAAATCGGCGCGGACGATGGTCTCGTCATCGGTATTGGTCGCCATACCCATAATACCGCGAATACGGATATTGCGCAGTGCGGTCAAAGCACCGCTTGCCAAATAATCGCGCAATTCTGCGGGCAGCCAACCGTTCTTGGTCTGTTCTCGGGCTACATGCACCTCCAACAGGCAATCTATCGTCCGCGAGCATCGCTCCGCTTCGCGATTGATACATTCCAGCAACCGCGCACTATCTACCGACTGAATCATAGCAACGAACGGCGCGATGGCGCGCACCTTGTTGGTCTGCAAATGACCGATAAAATGCCATTCGACGTCCTTCGGCAAAGCGTCGTATTTGACGACGAGTTCCTGCACGCGGCTTTCGCCGAATATGCGCTGTCCGGCATCGTATGCCTCGCGCAGAGCCTCGATTGGGTGGAATTTCGACACAGCCACAAGGGTAACGCCCGCAGGAAGCGACGCACGGATTTCGGACAAAGATGAAGATACGGACATATCCATTATCGGTTTTATTGTGCAAATTTACTAAATGTCGGTCAAACACGGGAGACGGAAGTAAGAAATTATTTTCTATCTTTGTAAGACAAAGATTTTAACGTATAAAACACATCGACAATATGAAAAAAACGATTCTTACTGCCATTTGTGCAGCCGCTCTGTTTTCGTCGGCAGAGGCTTGCACCAATTTTATAGTAACGCGCGGTGCCTCGACCGACGGTTCGATCATGGTAACATACGCCGCCGATTCGCACGCCCTCTATGGCGCGCTGTACAAGTACAATCCACCCAAGAGGGCTACGAAAATGATACCGATTCGCGACTGGGATTCCGGCAACTATATGGGCGAAATCGAGCAAGCCGCCACGACCTACGCGACCGTGGGCAATATGAACGAACACTCGCTCATCATAACCGAAACGACTTGGGGCGGACTGCCGCAGTTGGAGGACAAAACGGGACGCATCGACTACGGTTCACTGATTTACATAACGCTGCAACGCGCCCGCACGGCACGCGAGGCGATAGCAACGATTGTCGAGTTGGCGAACAAATACGGCTACGCATCGGAAGGCGAATCGTTCTCCATCGCCGATGCCGACGAAGCATGGATTATGGAACTTATCGGCAAAGGTACCGACCTTGCCGCCGACGGCACCAACAAGCGCAAAGGCATCGTCTGGGTCGCACGACGTATTCCCGACGGATATGTTTCGGGACACGCCAACCAATCGCGCATATCGACTTTTCCGAAAAACGACCCGGAGAATTGCCTCTATGCTCCCGATGTCGTGTCGTTTGCCCGAGAAGCGGGGCTATACAATGGCACTGACGATGATTTCAGTTTCTGCGACACCTACAACCCGATAGATTTCGGAGGTATGCGCGCCTGCGAAGCCCGCGTGTGGAGTTTTTTCCGTGCGGTTGCCGACGATATGGACAAATATGTCGATTATGCAATGGGATACAATGCCAAAAACCGTATGCCGCTGTGGGTCAAACCGCGCACCAAGGTATCGCCGAAGATGCTCTTCGATGCCATGCGCGACCACTACGAGGGAACGCCTATGGATATGACGACCGACCTCGGTGCAGGCGGACACAACTGCCCGTATCGCTGGCGACCGATGTATTTCACCGTCGATGGCGTGGAGTACTGCAACGAGCGCGCAACGGCTACGCAGCAGACCGGATTTTGGCTCTGCGGTCAGGCTCGCAAAGGCAAGACCGGCATACTGTGGTTCGGTGTCGATGATGCGGCAACCTCGTGCCTCACTCCGATTTACTGCAATACTACTGCCGTTCCGCCGACATTGGACGAACACAACGGCTCGATGTTGGAATACTCGCCGACCTCGATGTTCTGGCTGTTCAATCGCGTAACCAATTTCGCATATATGCGCTACGATATGATTAGTCGCGATATACGCAAAGTGGTGGATAAATGGGAAAACGAACGTCTGGCAGAGGTAAACGAGATGGATACGCGCGTAGAGAGTCTTTCTCCTAAAAAGGCGCGTAAGGTGCTGACGCAATACTCGCTCGACACGGCGCAAAAACTGTTCGACCGCTGGACGGCACTCGACCGTTATCTGCTTGTGAAATATGTCGATGGCAATGTAAAAGGCGAGGACGCCAACGGCTTTATCGACAACGGCAACGGTCTTGGCAACATACCGGGAAAAATTCTCTATCCAGGCTACAACGAGAAGTGGAAGCGCGCGGTGGCTGCCGACAACGGCAAGATTCTGAAAGTGGTAAAATAAAAAGTATTACGACGATTATATGAAGTATGACATTATAATTATCGGCAGCGGACCGGGCGGTTATGTCGCTGCCGTCCGTGCCGCCAAAGCGGGAAAAACGGTAGCCATCGTCGAGCGCGACGAAGCGGGCGGAACGTGCCTCAACTGGGGTTGCATTCCTACAAAGGCTCTGCTTAAAAGCGCGCAGGCATACAACTATTGCATTCACGCCGCCAACTACGGAATCGAGGTCTCCGGCGAGGTGAAGCCCGATATGGCGAAAATCGTCGCGCGGTCGCGTACCGTCGCCGAGACCATGAACAAAGGCGTGCAGATGCTGCTGAAAAAGAGTGGCGTCGAACTTATAAAAGGGTTCGGTCGCATAGTTGCGGCGGGCATGGTAGATGTCGATGGCACGGAGTATGAGGCAGACAATATCGTCATCGCCACTGGCGCACGTCCGCGAGAGATGGCGTTTATGCCCATCGACCACAAGCATATAATCTCGTCAAAAGATGCGTTGGCACTCGACCGACTGCCCGAAAGCATTATTATAGTAGGGTCTGGCGCAATCGGCAGCGAGTTCGCCCAACTCTACGCCACGCTCGGGACGAAGGTTACAATCGTGGAATATATGCCGCAACTGATGCCGCTGGAGGACGAGGAGGTCGCCAAAGCCATAGAACGCTCGTTCCGCAAGTTGCGCGTCGGCGTAATGACCTCGACCACTGTCAAATCGGCACGGGTCATCGATAATCATTGCGAGGTAGAGGTCGAAGGCAAAAAGGGAGCGGAGACACTCACCGCCGAGTATGTTCTCTCGGCTGTCGGTATCAAATCCAACATAGAGAATATCGGTTTGGAGGAGGTCGGCGTAAAGGTCGAGCGCGACAAAATCGTGGTCGATGACCATTACCGAACATCGGTCGAGGGGATATATGCTATAGGCGACGTTATCGCCACGCCTGCGCTTGCGCATGTGGCATCCGCCGAAGCGATATGCTGCATCGACGGCATCTGCGGACGCAATCCCGAACCTATCGACTATTCGACCGTTCCCTCCTGCATATTTACCGTACCCGAGGTCGCTTCGGTCGGCTTGACCGAAAAACAAGCGACCGAAAAAGGTATCGCCTGCACGGTCGGACGCTATCAGTTCGCCGCATCAGGCAAGGCTATGGCGGCAGGCGAGCGCGACGGGTTCGTCAAACTGATTTTCGATGAGAGAAAACGGCTGATAGGGGCGCACTTGGTCGGAGCAAATGTTACGGAGATGCTCGGCGAGCCTACGCTTGCCAAAGCACTCGGTGCAACCGCCCGCGACATAGCCCGCACCATACATTCTCACCCTACGATGAACGAAGGAATTATGGAGGCGGCAGACGAGGCTCTGCAAGCATAATCGCCAAACGTATAAACGATTCGCCCGACCTTTGCAAGGGGTCGGGCGAATCGTTTTACGGCATCGGACAACTATTTGATTTTGTCGCGAACAAAGAAGAAATAGGCGACCAAACCTATCCAACTCGTGAAAAGCACGAGAAGAGACAAAACGATTTTGAGCCACAACTCCGTTGCCGGTTTCTTGGTGAACATTTCATAAACCGCATAAATAGAGAGAATTACTCCCACCAATAAACGATAAGTGCCATAATGCTTTTATTTTAATTTGTTAAACGTATGTTTTTCAAACACATCGGCAGGGTAAACCACATCGCTCAAAAACAATCCCTGCGCAGGTGCACCGCCGCTCGACCGCGACAAATCACGCGCAGCGACTATCTCGGCAAACTCCTCTACCGTATAGCGACCGCGCCCGACATCGACCAATGTGCCGACAATCGACCGCACCATATTGCGCAGAAAGCGGTCGGCGCGTATCGTAAACCTCAACACGCTCTCGTCTTCCTCGCGCCACGCGCAGTCGAAAATGTGGCAGATATTGGTCTTGTTGTTGGAGTTGAGTTTGGCGAACGATGTAAAATCGTCGTTATATAGCAAAACCCTTGCCGCCTCGTTCATTCGGGCGACATCCAACGGAATATAGTAGAGCCAAGCCGAATTGCGCCGAAACGGATTTTTCGTTCGCGAAATAAAGTAGGTGTACTCCCGCTCGCGGGCATCGAATCGCGCATGCGCGCCATCGGCGACAGGCGTAATGGAGTCGAGTGCAATGTCGGTCGGCAATACCATATTCAATTTGTACAGTGTTTGCCCAATATCGAACTCCGTTTCCGCGTCGAAATGGGCGACATAATATGAAGCATTCACACCCGTGTCGGTTCGTCCCGCACCGACGATTTCAATGGGGGCGCGCAGTACCTTCGACAATGCCTGTTCGACACTCTTCTGCACACTCGGCGATTGCGGTTGTCGCTGCCACCCGCAATAGGCTCCGCCGTCGTATCTGAGTTCTGCAAAATACCTCATAGCATTGCAAAAATAGCGTTTTTGCCGATTAAAACCAACTTTCGCAGCCATTTCTGCGACCAATGGCAGAAAATGAGACATCGGCGTCGGTTCCATTTTGTCGTTGCACCAAAAAACAGTATCTTTGTCGGTATCATTTCAGACAAACAACAGGAGTATGAAAGTCGCAATAATAGGCTACGGAAAGATGGGACGCGAAATCGAACAGGTACTCCTTTCGCGCGGACATTCCGTAGGACTCATAATAGACCAAAATAACGTTGCAGACCTTTGCGCCGAACGGCTCGAAGACATAGATGTGGCGATAGAATTTACCACCCCCTCAACCGCTTACGACAATATCCGCACCTGCATCGAAGCGGGTACAGCAGTAGTCAGCGGCACGACTGGCTGGACTGCACGACTGCCCGAATTGCAGGAGTTGTGTCGCGCCAAGGGCGGTACGATGATATATTCGTCCAACTACTCGCTCGGCGTGAACATAGCATTCGCCATCAACCGTCGCCTGGCGGAGTTGATGAATCGGTTCGACAATTACGATGTCAGCATCGAGGAGGTGCATCACATTCATAAAAAGGACGCTCCGAGCGGTACGGCGATAACTCTTGCCGACGACATCATAGCACGCATCGACCGCAAAGACGGCTGGGTAAACTCACCGACCGACGACCCCGCCAAAATCGAAATCACATCGGTGCGCGAAGGCGAGATACCCGGCATACATACGGTAACATACGAGTCGGAGGACGATACGCTCTCGTTGCGCCACTCGCTCAAAAGCCGTCGCGCACTTGCTACTGGGGCAGTTATAGCCGCAGAATTCATCTGCGGCCGCAAGGGAGTATTCACAATGGAGGATTTGTTCCGCGTATAGATATGGGAATCGGAAAGATATTTGCAAACAAATGGGTTAAATTCGGCATTGCGGCGGTTGTATATACTCTGCTCTTTGTCGTATGGACAGGCAATGCGTGGTTGCTTATAGGACTGCCATTCATATACGATTATTTCGTTTCGCGACTGTTTCACAAATATATAGGCAGACGTAACGAGGAGTTGTGCAAAAAGAGCCGGCTCTACAACTCGATTTACGGCTGGGTCGATGCGATAGTTTGGGCAGTCGTAGCGGCAACACTCATTCACCTGTTCATATTCCAACTGTACGTCGTGCCGACCTCGTCGATGGAGAAGACCATTCTTATCGGCGACTATCTGTATGTAAGCAAATTGGCGTATGGTCCGCAGGTGCCCAACACTCCGCTGTCTATGCCGTTCGTTCACAACACCATGCCGTTTTCGACCACGAAAAAGTCGTATTCGGAAGCAATCAAGTGGGGCTATCACCGTCTGAAAGGATTGGGACGCATAGAGCGCAACGACGTCGTGGTATTCAATTTTCCTGCGGGAGACACCGTTTTGTTGGAAAATCAGGCGGTTACCTATTACGATGTTTTGCGCGAATACCAAACCTCATTCGGCACGGAAGAGGGACGCAGGCGGTTGAATCACGACTATACCGTGGCGGCACGCCCCGTCGATAAGCGCGAGAACTACATCAAGCGTTGCGTCGGCATACCGGGCGACACCATAATGGTAATGGGGACGGAATTGTTTGTAAACGGAGGAAAGCAGGCTGAGATTCCGACGCGCCAATACATCTATTTCGTGCAGACATCGGCTTCTTTAACATCATATACTCTTGACAATCTCGGCATTACGGAATATAACGGCAGTGCGCCGTACTACTATATGTCGATGACCGACGAGACGGCAGCACGGCTTGCCCGTATGAAAAGCGTGGTGAACGTTGTAAGATACGAAGCCAAAGAGAGTTCGACCGATGTATTTCCGAACGATGCGGCGTATGTGTGGACACAGGATAATTTCGGTCCGCTGTGGATTCCTGCAAAAGGTGCGACCGTAAAACTGACCGTCGAAAACCTGCCGTTATACCGTCGCATCATAGAGCAATACGAAGGACATACGTTGGCTGTCGAGGGTAATGAGATAATAATCGACGGAGCACGGGCAGAGCAATACACCTTTGCGATGAACTATTACTTTATGATGGGCGACAACCGCCACAACTCGGCTGACTCGCGCTTCTGGGGATTCGTTCCCGAAGACCACATAGTCGGCAAGGCGTCGTTCATCGCATTCTCGCGCGACAGGAGCAAAGGCGGCATCCGTTGGAGCCGTATGTTCAAAAAGATACGATAAAAGGAACGTGGAGGAGAGAGACTCATATCTGACCATCGCCGCACCTGCGGAGGCTGTGTACAAGGAGCGCAGCAGCAAATTCCTTGCATACGCCTATCCCGTAACGAGCGAGGGACAGATAAAGGAGATACTCGACTCTCTGCGCAAACAGTACTACGATGCCACGCATCACTGCTACGCATGGCGATTGGGGGCGTATGCCGAACTATTCCGCTCCAACGACGACGGCGAGCCGTCGGGAACAGCAGGCAAGCCCATACTCGGGCAGTTGCTCTCGCACGAACTGACCGATTGTCTGATAGTGGTCGTACGCTATTTCGGCGGAACAAAACTCGGCGTATCGGGACTGATTCAGGCATACCGCGAATCGGCGCAGGAGGCGATAGCGGCGAGCGAAATAGTCGAAAAAACGGTGGATACCACCGTGCGCGTGGAATTTTCGTATGTGAGTATGAACGATATTATGCGCATAGTCAAGGAGGAGGCTCCGCACATCGAGGAGCAGATATTCGACAACCTCTGTTCGATGACGCTGTCGATAAGGCAAAGCCGCGCCCAACGGCTTATCGACCGACTGAAAAAAGTGGAGGGAGCAACAACGGAGATTATATAACGTGTATAAATCTATACATATAAAAGGGGCGAGAGTCCACAACCTCAAAAACATAGAGGTCGATATTCCGCACAACAAACTCGTCGTAATAACCGGGTTGTCGGGTTCGGGCAAATCGACGCTCGCATTCGACACGATTTTTGCCGAAGGGCAACGACGCTATGTGGAGAGCCTGTCGGCATACGCCCGCCAGTTTCTCGGGCGTATAAGCAAGCCCGATGTCGATTATATTTCGGGTATCGCACCCGCCATTGCCGTAGAGCAAAAGGTCAATACCCGCAATCCGCGCTCGACGGTAGGCACGACGACCGAAATTTACAACTATTTGGAGTTGCTGTTCGCGCGGGCAGGGCATACGTTTTCGCCCGTATCGGGCAAAGAGGTGAAGTGTTACGACACGGACGACATCACCGAATACATCGCCTCGCTCGGCGAAGGAGTGCGTGTAATTATTGCCGTGCCGATGCAACTCAAAGAGGGGCAGGGCATAATAGAGAAATTGACATTGCTGTTGGCTGACGGCATACAGCGTATCTATCGCAACGGTGCGACCGAACTGATAGAGGATTTTCTGCCGACAATCGACGCGACAACGAGTGCCGACGGCATAGATATAGTAATCAACCGAATACGCACGGCGTCGGACGATGACACGCTGTCGCGCATTCGCGAATCGGTCTCCCGCGCATTGGGCTACGGAACGCATAGTTGCGTGGTAATATCGGACAACGGGCGGCAGGAGTTTTCCACACTCTTCGAGGCAGACGGTATCTGCTTCGAGCGACCGACCGAGCATCTGTTCAGTTTCAACAATCCGATAGGGGCATGCCCCAAATGCGAGGGTTATGGCAAGGTAACGGGCATAGACGAGAATCTGGTGGTTCCCGACAAGTCGAAAAGCATATTCGACAATGCGATAGCCTGCTGGCGCGGCGACACTATGCGATGGTTTCGCGACCAACTCGTAAACAATGCCTACAAATTCGATTTCCCTATACACGAACCCTACTACAAACTCACGCCCGAGCAAAAGCGGTTGCTGTGGACGGGCAACGAGTATTTCGACGGACTGAACAAGTTTTTCGACTACCTCGATTCGGAGCGACGCAAAATACAGTTCCGCGTACTCAAAGCACGCTATACTGGCAAAACGCTGTGTCCCGAATGCGAGGGCAGCCGATTGCGCAAAGAGGCGTTGTATGTAAAGGTCGGTGGCAGGAATATCGCCGAATTGGTTGCGATGAACGTCGATAAACTGATCGAATTTTTCGACACGCTCTCACTCGACGAACACGATACGAAGACCGCCGAGCGCATAGTAAAGGAGATTCGCAACCGCCTGCAATACCTGAGCGATGTCGGTTTGGGCTATTTGACGCTCGACCGCCTCTCCTCGACGCTTTCGGGCGGAGAGAGCCAGCGCATAAACCTCTCGACCTCGCTCGGCAGCAATCTGACAGGCTCGCTCTACATACTCGACGAGCCGAGCATAGGACTGCACCCGCGCAACACGCACAGGCTGGTAGCGGTATTGAAGCAGTTGCGCGATCTGGGTAACACTGTAATTGTGGTCGAACACGAGGAGGAGATTATCCGCGCCGCCGACTACATAGTCGATATGGGTCCCGAGGCGGGCGAAAACGGTGGCAGGGTAGTATATAGCGGCGATTTGGCAGGATTGCTCAAATCGCAGGGGCTGACTGCCGACTACTTGGCAGGACGACGCCGAATAGCGATTCCGCAATCGGCTCGCGGTTGGAGCAACTCCATCACGATAAAGAATGCCCGCGAGAACAATCTGAAAAACATCACGGTACGGATTCCGCTCGGGGTGATGACATGCATTACGGGCGTAAGCGGCTCGGGCAAATCGTCGCTCGTCAAGGGGATACTCTATCCCGCACTGCACAGGCTGTTGGCGGACACGGGCGACCGACCGGGCGATTTCGACGGTTTGGAGGGCGATACGGCAATGATTGGCAGCGTGGAAATCGTTGATCAGAATCCGATAGGCAAATCCTCGCGCTCCAATCCCGTAACCTACATCAAGGCGTATGACGAAATCCGCAAACTCTTTGCCGACCAACCATACGCACGGCACAACGGCATCGGCGCAGGCTGGTTCTCGTTCAACGTCCCGGGCGGACGGTGCGAAGAGTGTCAGGGCGAGGGAGTCATAAAGGTAGGTATGCAGTTTATGGCGGACATCGAACTCGTATGCGAGGCTTGCGGCGGCAAGCGATTCAAGGACGAGGTGTTGGAGGTGAAATATCGCGACAAAAACATCTGCGACGTGCTCGATATGAGCATCGACGAGGCGATAGATTTCTTTGCCGCCGACACTGAAAACCCGACCTGTCGCCGAATAGTCGAACGGTTGCGCCCGTTGCAGAGGGTGGGATTAGGCTACATAAAACTCGGACAATCCTCCTCGACGCTCTCGGGCGGAGAGAGCCAGCGCGTAAAGTTGGCATCGTTCCTCTCCAAGGAGAACAACGCCCGCAACATTATGTTCATATTCGACGAGCCGACCACAGGGTTGCATTTCCACGACATAAACAAACTGCTCGAAGCCTTTGCCGCACTGATAGACAACGGACATACGATAGTGGTTGTGGAGCACAATCCGGACGTGATAAAGTGCGCCGACCACGTCGTGGATTTGGGACCGGAAGCGGGCGACAAAGGCGGATACCTTGTCTGCGAAGGTACGCCGAAGCAGATTACCGAGTGCAAGGAGAGTTATACGGGACAATTTTTGAAACAATACTTCGAAAAATGATAGAGGAATTTCACATATACACACTGCCCAACGGCATACGCTGCATACACCGACAGGTACGCAGCAGCGTCGCACGATGCGCAGTAATTATAAATGCGGGCAGTCGCGACGAACTCTCGGGCGAACACGGCTTGGCGCACTTTACCGAGCACGGATTTTTCAAGGGTACGGAGCATCGCAAGGCATATCAGGTAAATTGCCGATTGGAGAATCTGGGCGGCGAACTCAATGCATACACCACCAAAGAGGACACGACGATACACGCCACCGTATTGCGCAGCGATTTCAACAAGGCGGCGGAGTTGCTCTCGGACGTGGTGTTCCATTCGACCTTCCCCGACAAGGAACTGAACAAGGAGCGCGAGGTGATTATCGACGAGATAAACACCTACAAGGATTCGCCTATGGATATGCTCTTCGACACGTTCGAGGATATGCTGTTCGAGGGTTCGGAATTGGGACACAACATTTTGGGCGGCAAACGCGATGTGGAACGCCATGACAGCGCAGCCATTCACCGATTTACAGAGCGCACCCACACTACCGACCAAATGGTATTCGCCTCGATAGGCAACATCTCGCCCAAGCGCATAGAGGAGATAGCGACGCGCTATTTCGCGCCGCAGACGGCTACGGTACGAGGCTACGACCGCATTGCCCCCGCACCGCTCTCGCTGTTCGACAAGAGCGTGAACCGCCACACCCATCAGGCGCACTGCATCATCGGCAATCGCGCATACGGCATACGCGACGACCGCCGATTGCCGTTATCGCTGTTGATAAACATTTTGGGCGGACCGTGCGCCAATTCGATACTCAACGTCAGCGTGCGCGAAAAGCACGGGCTGTCGTACAATATCGAGGCGGGCTACACACCCTATTGCGACAGCGGTATGGCTATGATATATTTCAGTTCCGACCACGACAATGCCGACCGTTGTCGCGCAATAATTGCCGACGAAATCCGAAAACTGCAAACCGAAAAACTCTCGTCGCGCCGCCTTGCAATGGCGAAAAAACAGTTTATTGCACAGATGGCTATTTCGACCGAGGGCAACGAGGGCTATATGCTCGGTATCGGCAAAAGCCTGCTCATACACAGCGAAGTGGATACGCTCGAAGAGGTTTACCGCAAGATAGAGGCGATAACGGCAGAGCAGATTACGGAGGTTGCCAACGAGATTTTGAGCAGTTGTTCGACACTTATATACAGATAGTTATGAACACACTCGAACAATATGTCGAACGAATGTCGTCGCCCGCCGATGCGCTGTTGCAGGAGTTGGAGAGGGAAACCTATCTGCGCGTACTGAATCCGCGTATGATTTCGGGACATACGCAGGGAAAATTGTTGGAAATGCTCGTGCGTATGTTGCGACCGCACCGGGTGTTGGAAATCGGCACATTCACAGGTTATTCGGCATTGTGTATGGCGGCAGGACTGGACGCGGAAGGACGCATCGACACCTGCGAAATAGACGATGAGTTGGAGGAGATGATTCGCTCGTTTTTCGACCGTTCGGAACACGGCAGCAAGATCCGCCTGCACATCGGCTCGGCACTCGACACGGTACCGACGCTCGGCGAATGTTACGACCTCGTCTTTATCGACGGCGACAAACGCCAATACTCGGCATATTACGATATGCTGATGGAAGGCGCATTAGTACACAGCGGGTCGTTCATTATGGCGGACAACATATTGTGGTACGGCAAGGTGGTCGAACCGATTGCCAAGGGAGACAAGCAGACGCAGGCAATAGTCGATTTCAACGAAAAAATCCGCAACGACGGCAGGGTAGAGAATGTCATTCTGCCGATTAGGGACGGAATTAACCTTATAAGAGTAAAATAATGAGACGATTATGCATATTCGTATTGTTTGCGGCATTTGCACTGTCGGCTGCCGATGCTCGGGCTGTCGGACATCGCAAGGTCGATATAACCATAGCCATGCTTACCGACCTGCACGTTACACCGGGTAACGCATGCGACAGCAAAACAGACGAAGCGATAGCGGAAATCAACCGCGCGAAATACGACTTGGTCATAATCGACGGCGATATGACCAATATGGGCAGCAACGAGGAGTTGCACAACATCTACGGCAAATTGCGCCGCCTGCGCCATCGCACGCTGACTACCGTCGGCAATCACGAAACCACTTGGAGCGAAAGCGGCTGCACCGAATTTCAACGGCTGTGGGGACATGACGGCAGCACAACGGCAAAAGTGGGCGATTACCTGTTTGTCGCCTATCCCGCAGGACCTTATATGAAGATGGCGGAGGGCGGAATCCCGACGCAGACGCTTACGTGGATAGACTCGCAGATGGCAAAAGCGGGCAAACGGCGCATAGTCAGCGTGTGCCACTATCCGCTCAACAACGACATCACCAACCGCGTACAACTGCGCGAAGTACTTGCCAAGTACGATGTAGTGGCTTCGCTGTGCGGGCATTATCACAAACCGCGACTGATGAATTTCGACTCGATACCCGGCATTTTGTGCCGTTCGCTCTCGCTCGGCAAGGGTGCAGACGAACATTTCGGGTACACGATTCTGCGATTCGCCAACGATTCGATATATGTCAGCGAAAAACGCATAGGCGAAAAGCCCGTATTGCAATATGTTGTCCGCCAAGGTAAAAGCGAAGAAATCGCCGCCCTGCCGTGCGATGCCGAACCTGCGGCAACGAATGCCGAGACAATGGGGGCGGAATTGGTTGTCGAGGATAGCGGCTCGATTTACACGAATGTCGCCGTGCGCGACAATATCATCTACTACGGCAATTCGGAGGGTAAGGTCAAAGCATACGACTATGCCGACAGGCGCGTGGTTTGGGAACGCCGATTCCGCAATCCGATATACTCATCGCCTATTCTGCACGAAGACAAATTGATAGTTGCGACACTGTCGGACGGTCTTTGCGCACTCGACAGCAAGGACGGCAGGGTAGTGTGGCGCAACCGCGACTGCAACGGTATGGTCGGCGACGGCGTAATTACCGATGGCGCATTATATATAGGTATGGACGGCACGATGTTGCGCATCGACCCGCAGACGGGCAAAACCATGTGGCGATTCGACTTCGGCAAAGGACAACCGCAAGGTCGCCCGACAGTTGAGGGGCGATACCTTGTATTCGGTGCTTGGGACTGCCACCTCTATTGCGTCGATACCGAGAGCGGGCGCGATGTGTGGCGATGGAACAACGGCAACGCCAATCGACTCTTTTCGCCGGGACATATCGTTCCGCGCATCGCAGGCGGACGTGTGATGATTGTCGCACCCGACCGCCATGTAACATTTATCGACCTTGCAAGCGGTCGGCAGTTGTGGCGCGTAAAGCAACGTCGCGTGCGCGAGACGACAGGTCTGAGCGACGACGGCAAAACGTTCTATGCCAAGACCATGGACGGCGAAATGATTGCCATACCGACAGATGCCGAAACCTACACCGAGCGTTGGTGCGCCGATGCGGGTTGGGGCTACGACCACAATTTCTGCCCGATAGCCGTCTGCAACGGCAGGGCGTATATGGCAAACCGTTACGGAATGGTCGCCGAAATCAACGAGACGGACGGCACGGTATTGCGCACCGCCAAGTTGGGCAACTCGTCGGCAAACGATTTCGCGGTCGATGCCGACAGCAACATATGGACGACACTCATAGAAGGTAAAATTTACAAAATAAAACCGATACACAATTCACTTCAATAATCACTTAAAGTTATTCGCAATGGATACACAGGCAAAAAAATTTGTCGATGACTTCATGACAAAACTCATCGCCAAGAATCCGAACGAGCCTGAATTTCATCAGGCAGTAAGAGAGGTTGCGGAGTCGCTGGCTCCGACCATTGTCGCTGATCCCGTGCTTCAAAAACTGAAAATTTTGGAGCGCATAGCCGAGCCGGAACGTGTCATTATGTTCCGCGTGCCTTGGCTCAACGACAAAGGCGAAATCGAAATCAACCGCGGTTTCCGCGTACAGATGAACAGCGCAATAGGTCCCTACAAGGGTGGTATTCGCTTCCACTCGTCAGTCAATCTGAGCATTATGAAGTTCCTCGCCTTCGAGCAGACATTCAAAAACAGCCTCACCACACTGCCTATGGGTGGTGCGAAGGGCGGATCGGATTTCGACCCGAAAGGCAAATCCGACAACGAGGTTATGCGCTTCTGCCAGTCATTCATCACCGAACTCTATCGCCACATCGGGCAGGATACCGATGTACCTGCGGGCGACATCGGCGTGGGCGGTCGCGAAATCGGCTTTATGTTCGGTCAGTACAAGCGTCTGCGCAACGAATTTACGGGTACACTCACGGGCAAGGGCTTGGAGTGGGGCGGCAGCATACTGCGTCCCGAAGCTACGGGCTACGGAACGTGCTATTTCGCGCAGGAGATGCTTGCCACGAGAGGCGAAAGTTTCGAGGGCAAAATCGTAACGGTTTCGGGCGCGGGCAATGTGGCGCAATTCGCCGTCGAGAAGGCTACGCAACTCGGTGCGAAGGTCGTAACCATGTCTGATTCATCGGGTTTCATCTACGACCCCGATGGTATCGATGCCGAAAAACTGGCGTATGTCAAGATGCTCAAAAACGTATTTCGCGGGCGCATTCGCGAATATGCCGAGAAATATCCGACTGCCAAATACTTTGCAGGCGAGCGTCCGTGGGGCGTAAAGTGCGATATAGCAATGCCTTGCGCAACGCAGAACGAACTCAACGGCGAGCAGGCACAGGCATTGGTCGATAATGGTTGCATCTGCGTTGCCGAGGGTGCGAATATGCCATCGACACCCGAGGCAATCGTCATTTTCCAGCGCAACAAGTTGCTCTACTCGCCGGGCAAGGCATCGAATGCGGGCGGCGTGGCGACTTCGGGATTGGAGATGTCGCAGAACTCTATGCGTATCAAATGGTTACGCGAGGAGGTAGATGAGAAGTTGCACTCGATTATGAAGAACATTCACGAGGTGTGCGTCAAGTACGGCACCGAGGAGGACGGCTATGTGAACTATGTCAAGGGTGCGAATATCGGCGGTTTTATGAAGGTTGCCGATGCGATGATTGCGCAAGGGTGCGTATAAAATATCGAGTCCGCATCGGGCGATTTTTGCCCGATTGTGTAACGCCCGTAGAAAAAAGGGAAACAAAAAGAAAGAAAAGGAAAGCGATTTCGGGCGAAATCGCTTTCCTTTTCTTTCCTTTCTGTCCGTTTTCTTTCCTTTTTCGGGAACCGTATTTTATTTATCCCCCAAATAGGAGATCTAAGAGAACTAAGAGGTCTAAGAGATTTCAGCAATATGTAAAAACAAAAAAATCGGGCATCGGCAAAGTTTTTTTATAACAATGGTAGATAACCACAGCCGAGCATAGAACATCAGTGGGTATTATACTACCGCGATTCAATGCTCGGCTTCGTTATGACAAGGTTGATAAAAAACGCATCGAGCAAAATGCCCGATACATTTTGTGTGTATTAGCAAAGATTTACAAATCACAAATTCTCCATCATGATTCCATTTAATTGCTGGGTGATAGTTCGTAATAGCATTCTATCTATTTATCTCTATTGGAGTTCCTATTCTTTGCCGATATGCACATATCAAATTTGCTTTTATAGCAGACTCATCATGTATAATTTTCTGTATCTTTATTTTATCATATATAATATCTGACACAAAATCTTCAACAATTCTTTTTGAATTATTATCCTTAAAAGTATTGTGCTTGGCGAGATATTGTTTCAACCATTTATTTCTAGAATTTTTACTTACATTCATTATATAACGTTTTTTGAACGCAATAATACCGAATATAATTACTGTAATAGCATGCGCACAAATAATGATCCACCAACAGGTTTCAAGAGATAAAGGATTTTCACCACAAATTTGATAGACTAAACTCCAAGCACCGAAACCCAATAGAAACACGCCACACGCATATAAAATATCAGATTCCCAGAGAAATGCCATGATTATCATCATTGCTATTAAAATAATTGCCAAAGCAATAACAAAAAGCCCCATTGGTGGTATATTGCAATAATTTGCCATATATCCAATTACGCTTATAGCATCATTACTATACCATGTCGCAATACTACCAACAACCAATAATATATATAATCCGATAACACAACATGAAGAAATAGACAATCTGTCAAATACTTTTGGACTCTTCATTTCATTGCATAGTTGTATTATATAACGAAGTGCTTCTTTATAGCAATCTGTGCTCGTGATTGCCTGTTCTATTTTTCTTTCTCTCTGCAACCTGCGGCATTCTGCTTCTTGCTTGGCTTTCATCGCCGCTTCTTCCTCCCGCCGTCGTTCTTCTTGCCTCAATCGTTCTGCTTCTTTTCTGCGAAGTTCTTCTGCTCTACGAGCCTCTGCCAATCTGGCTTGTTCTGCTTTCTTTCGCTCCTCTTCATCTTTGCGACGCTTTTCTTCTATTGCATGCAAAATTGCCAATTGTTTTTCTTGGGCAATATATTTTTCACGATCAGTACCACACTGATTGCAAATAGGGTATTGCGATGAATAAGCATGACCGCATTTAGGACACTCAACAATAAGTTTTATACCACATTTAGGACAATAAAACGATCCGGCAGGTATTGTTTCGGCACATTTATAACAAATTGTATAACCCGAATCAGTTGAATGTTTCGGTGAATTTTGTATCGATGACGATGTTTGTTTGTTGTTTACACTGTTTTTAGGCGCATAGCCGTCATATCTGCCCAATCCGCTAACACGGTCTGTACCACAATATTGGCAATTATCGCCATCGCCAAATTCCTTACCACATACTGCACATTTCATACTTAATCCAAACTAAGTTGTTGTTTTATCTCTTTTTTAAGTTCCTGTAATTTATTCAAATCGGCACGATTCGCCTGTACCTTTCGGAATAATTCGCCGGCAATAGCAGATTTTTGAGGGTTGTCAATATAACGATCGGTATGTGTTATACTACACAATTCTTTATATAACATCTCTATTTCAACTCGTCCATTGATATTGGCAAATAAATTAGGCATATCGAGTTTCTCGTTTTTTATTTTCTCGATAAGCATCTCCGCTTCGCTTTTCTTATGCTTCTTAAATAACCACATAACATTTATTTATCTTACAACACCAATTAGTCCGCCGAAATGAATAAAGTCCTTAATTCGCCAATCGACCGACCTATCGGTACGAGTATCTTTTATTATTAGAGTATCCCAATGCAGAACATACATTCTACGAACAATCGGTTCATCGAGTAAAATTATCCGACCAATAAGCATAATGTCATCAATCGGGATATTTGCGCCTCCACACACTTGAATCTCTATACCACTTGCAAAGCGTGGCGCAGATAATTCATGGCGATACGAATCATCTTCACTACCTTCACAAATTACAGCAGAGAACAAGGCATCAACAGATAAATTTTGAAAACTGCGTTGTGCGTTTGCATTAAAATCGTTTATAAATCTACGACGTTCTGCGGAATCCTTGACAAAAAAATTAAGGACTTTCTTATACCAACTCATAATTGCATAGTGGGTTTATATTAGCACTACAAAATTAGTAAACAAATCAATACCAAGAAATATCAGTATAAATAATTGGGTATAAATAAAAAAATCGGGCGATGCGCTGAATGTGCATCGCCCGAAAAGTAATAAGAGGCGGGGTAGATTAGATAAGGTGGAGTTCCTTTTTAATCTCCTCGATTTTGGCATCGAGAGCAGCCTCGGTCTCCTCGAACTTGTCGGTGGAAGGCAGTGCCGCCTTGACGCTGAAATAGAATTTGATTTTCGGTTCGGTACCCGACGGGCGCACCGATACGCGCGTGCCGTTCTCGGTGAACCATTGGAGCACATTGCTCTTATCCTCGACACCCTCGATAGGCGTACGTTTGCCCGTGGCGGTATCGATGGCTTCGAGTGTCTTGTAATCCAATATCTTGACCACCTTCTCGCCGAGAATGGTCTTCGGCGGGTTGTTGCGGTACTCGATCATCATATTCTGGATAACCTCCGCACCGTCCTTACCCGCGCGGACTACATTTACAAGACCCTCGCGGTAGAAGCCGAACTTGACATAGAGATCCTGCAACCACTCGTAGAGCGTCATACCCTTGGTATCGCGGCACCAAGCGGCAGCCTCGGCAGCAAGCGAACATGCCGACACACCGTCCTTATCGCGAACGTAGTCGCCTGCAAGGTAGCCGAACGACTCCTCGCCACCGCCGATATATTGGGCTTTGCCCTCGTGTTCGCGGATAACCTTGGCGATATATTTGAAGCCGGTGAGACAGTTGTAGCACTTGACACCGTAGTAGGCGGCAACGGCATCGGGCATAGTCGAGGTAACGATAGTCTTGACAACATAGTCGCCGTCCTTGATGCGACCGAGTTCCGCCCAGCGGGTAAGTTGGTAGCACATAAGCAGAACCAACGTCTGGTTGCCGTTAAGAAGCACATATTCGCCCTTGGCATTGCGCAGGGCGAGTGCGATACGGTCGGAATCGGGGTCGGTAGCCATTGCCAAATCAGCATGCTCGCGCTCGGCGAGGTCGATAGCCATCTTCATGGTCTTGCGCTCCTCGGGATTAGGTGAAGCGACGGTAGGGAAGTTGCCGTCCAGCACAGCCTGCTCCTTTACCATAATTATATTGGAGAAGCCGAAGTTGCGCAACGATGCCGGTGTAAGGCGGACGCCTGCGCCGTGGAGCGGGGTATAGACGATTTTCATATCGTGGAAACGCGCAATGCTCTCGGGCGACAGCGACAGTTTCTTGATGGCGGCAAGGTAGAGTTTGTCGAACTCCTCGTCGAGAATGGTGATGTTCTCCTTGTTCTTGCCCGTAAGCACCTGCGAGACCTCGGTGATTTTCTCGACCTCCTTTATTATATTCACGTCGTGCGGAGCGGTTACCTGCGAGCCGTCGCTCCAATAGGCTTTGTAGCCGTTGTACTCCTTAGGATTGTGCGAAGCGGTAACCATAACGCCCGACTGACATTTGAGTTGGCGAATGGTGAAACTCAACTCCGGCGTAGGACGCAGCGAATCGAACAGAAATACCTTGAAACCGTTGGAGGCGAATATGTCGGCGACACGCTCGGCGAACATACGCGAATTGTTGCGAGAATCGTGCGAAATCGCTACGCGAATCTCCTCGTTCGGAAAGTTGATTTTGAGGTAGTTCGCAAGACCCTGTGTGGCGAAGCCGACCGTGTAGATGTTCATACGGTTGGTACCCACGCCCATAATGCCGCGCAGACCGCCAGTACCGAACTCCAAGTCCTTGTAGAAACTCTCGACGAGTTCGTTTTTATCGTTCTCCATCAGGTATCTAACCTGCTTTTTGGAGGCTTCGTCGTAGTCGCCGTCGAGCCACTTTTGAGCCTTGCTCAATACTAATTTATCCAAATTTTCCATCTCTGTTTATTATTGGTTTTACTTATATTTCGGTGGATAATCATCGTATTTTCCACAAATGCAAATATAGTCAAATTTTTCGATTATTAAATATCAGCGAGTTAAATTTGACACTCAAAAAATCGCCTCAATTTCTATAACTAAAAAAAGATAATAAACAATAGCCGCGACACTTTTTTTAATATAAATTTATTCACAACTTTGCATCGTCGAAAGGGTAACAGAATTGCCACCTTGAAAGCACACATCTGCCCAACCACCTCCGACACAATGTTTTAGAAAAAGAACGATGACTACTGACACGGTAACGTATAACGACGCGTGGCAAAACTGCCTGAGCCGCATAAAGGCGCAAACCTCCGCAGAGGAGTTTGCCAAATGGTTTTTGCCGATAATTCCGCTCGAATTCAACGGAACGACGCTCCGTTTGCGTGTACCGAACAAAAACTTTGCCGAACAAATCGAGACCAACTACCTGCGTATGCTCAAACCGCTTATCGCGGAGTTGTTCGGTCAGCAGACGCGGTTGTATTACGCTATTCCAAAAAGCGATACGCAGATACCGCTCGGCTCGGAAGCGAACGCAACAATCGCGCCACAACAGTTCGACAAGCAGAACAGTACTGCGAATATACGCAATCCGTTCATATTGCCGGGGGTAAAGAAAATCCGCATCGAGCCGCAACTCAACAAATACTACACGTTCGCCAACTTCATAGAGGGGGAGTGCAACCGTCTGGTGCGTTCGGCGGGTATGTCGGTAGCGATAACGCCGGGCAGCAACACGCCGTTCAATCCTTTATATATATACGGCGATTCGGGACTGGGCAAGACGCATATCGCGCAGGCGATAGGCAACGAAATTTTGCAGCGGCACCCCGAATTGCAGGTGCTTTACGTTGCGATGAGCAAATTCCAAGCACAGTATCAGGCGGCGGCAATCAACAAGGAGATTCCCGATTTTATCCACTACTATCAGGCGGTGGACGTGCTGATATTGGACGATATACAGGAATTGTCGGGCAAGCCGGGTACGCAAACGGCGTTCTTCAACATTTTCAACCACTTGCAGATGTCGGGCAAGCAGTTGGTGCTGATTTCCGATAAGCCGCCCGTGGAGTTGAAAGATATAGAGGAGCGGTTGCTGACGCGCTTCAAATGGGGTTTGTCGGCGCAGATTATGCAGCCCGATTTCCAGACGAAAGTCAAAATCATAAAGGCGAAGGCGGCACGGCTCAATGCCGAAATTCCGGAAGATGTGGTAGTCTATTTGGCAGAGAACATCTCGGCGAACATTCGCGAGATAGAGGGGGCAATATCGTCGCTCATAGCCAACACGACCTTTATGGGCAAGCGGATTACGATTGCATTGGCGCGCGAGATACTCAAAGCATACGTTTCGCTCTACCAAAAGGAGATAACAATCGACCACATAATAGAGGTCGTATGCCAAAATATGTCGATTGACCGCACAAGGCTCAACTCGTCGGAGCGCACACGCGACGTGGCGATTGCACGACAGTTGGCGATGTACCTCGCCAAGCAGCACACCAAGTCGCCGCTTGCGGCAATCGGTGCCGCC
The DNA here is from genome assembly GCA_963658625.1 of bacterium. GTDB lineage: Bacteria > Bacteroidota > Bacteroidia > Bacteroidales > Rikenellaceae > Alistipes. Next base: position 31,119 of record CAVKRC010000009.1, on the reverse strand, counting down.
ATAGGCGGGCGCAACCACGCGACCGTACTGCATTCGTGCAAGACAATTGCAAATCTGATGGATACCGACAAGGCATTCCGCGCCCAAGTGGAGGAGATAGAGAAGGCGGTATCGGCTCAGTAGGTCGGCGCGAATCCTCACACCGTTTCCGACAATGGATCAGCCCAAAATAGAGAGAATGTTGCGTCTGATGAAGATGCTGACGGCAAATGTCGAATACTCGGTAGATGAAATCGCCGAGCGGTTAGATATGTCGCGACGCACCATTTATCGCTATATAGACACCTTTCGCGAGGCGGGATTCGTAATCAAAAAGAGCGGCAACTGCATCAGGCTGGACAAGGAGTCGCCCTATTTCAAGGATATTTCGCAACTCGTCCATTTCACCGAGGAGGAGGCGGTAATACTGCGGCGCGCCATAGAGAGCATAGACGACACGAATCTGCTCAAACAAAACCTCAAACGCAAACTCTATTCGGTGTATGACAGCAAGACGCTTGCCAATACCGTCGTAAAGGGCGGAAATGCGAGCAATGTACACGCACTCGTGGAGGCGATGGAGATGCACAAGCAGGTTTGTCTGCACGACTACCGTTCGGCGCATTCGGTACGCGACAGGAGGGTGGAGCCGTTCGGTTTCACAACCAACTATGTGAATGTGTGGTGCTACGATTCGGAAGACGGTCGCAACAAAATTTTCAAGACCGCCCGCATCGGCAGGGTAGAGATTCTGCCGCAAGAGTGGGAGCACGAAGGCGAACACGAGGAGGGCTTTATGGACATTTTCCGTATGATAGGCTCGTCGCGAACGCGGGTAAGGGTGGAACTCGGACTGCTGGCGCACAATTTGCTGTTGGAGGAGTATCCGCTTGCCGAATCATACGTTACACCGCTTGCGGGCGAACGATGGATGTTGGACACCGAGGTCGCCAATATGCAGGGCGTCGGTCGATTCGTGGCGGGACTGTTGGACGATGTTCGCATAGTGGATTCGCCCGAACTTGCCGCATATATGGCAGAATATCTCAAAAAATTCGGCAATTTTTCCAAATAAAATACAAGTGTGTCATAAATTGACACAAAAGCCCCGTTACTTTGTATCGTAAAACAAAGGGAACAACAAAAAAAACGATACGAATATGGGAACGATTTACAAAATCCGATGCCGCCACTGCGGAGCGCAATTCGTTCAAAATGCGCACAACATCTTAGGAATAACGACACTCTGCGCAGGCAGCGACTGCCATATAGAGACCGAGGTCGCGATGCGCTGTCCGTCGTGTATGAAAAGGCTGAATCCGACCGAACAGGAGTTCCGCCGGCAGATAGAAACAGTTATGGTATGGAACTGAACCGACGATTTTTGCCACGACATAATCGACGAATCAAATAAAATTATTAACTTTGAAAGTATTTTATATTATGGGACTATTAAATGATATGAGAAATACTCCTTACGCAAAGCGTAAGGAAGAGGAGTTTTATAAATTGTTCGAGGATAGGTACGCATTCACCGAGAAATACGCGCCGAAAAACCCTCACGAAAATATATTTGGTACGTTCCTATGGCTTGTGTTTGTTTTTATACCGATTACGGTAATCGATATTTATCTACACGGAGACGAAAATTAGGACAGCCCATTATGTAATAGAACAAATACGGGCATTGGAAAGATTATATAATAAAAAGATACAAACTATGGCAGACAACACACAACAGGTTAATCCCGAAAAATTGAAGGTACTGAAAGCCGTGATGGACAAAATCGAAAAGGATTTCGGCAAAGGCTCCATCATGCGTATGAGTAGCGAAACCATCACCGACATACCCGTTATACCGACGGGTTCCATTACGCTCGATGCGGCATTGGGCGTGGGCGGTTATCCGAAAGGTCGTGTAATAGAGATTTTCGGTCCCGAATCGTCTGGTAAAACCACGCTTGCGATTCACGCCATCGCCGAGGCACAAAAGGCTGGTGGCATTGCGGCATTTATCGACGCTGAACACGCATTCGACAGTTCGTATGCGCAGAAACTCGGCGTTGATGTGGACAACCTGCTGATTTCGCAACCGGACAACGGCGAGCAGGCTTTGGAAATCGCCGACTCGCTGATTCGTTCGAGCGCAATCGACATCATCGTAATCGACTCGGTTGCGGCACTTACGCCGAAAGCCGAAATCGAGGGCGAGATGGGCGATTCTAAAATGGGTTTGCAGGCTCGACTGATGTCGCAGGCACTGCGCAAACTCACATCGAGCATCGCCAAGACCAAGACCGTCTGCATATTCATCAACCAGTTGCGCGACAAAATCGGCGTGGTTTACGGCAATCCAGAGACGACCACGGGCGGTAATGCGCTGAAATTCTACGCCAGCGTGCGTATCGACATTCGCCGCACGGCAGTCATCAAGGACGGCGACGAGCAACTCGGCACACGCACCAAGGTAAAGGTCGTAAAGAACAAGGTGGCACCTCCGTTCAAAAAGGCGGAATTCGATATTATGTTCGGTGAAGGCATCTCGAAAATAGGCGAAATCATCGACCTCGGTGTCGATTACGGCATAATAAAGAAAGCCGGCTCGTGGTTCTCGTACGGCGACCGCAAGATAGGTCAGGGACGTGACGCCGTCAAGGAGTTGTTGAACAACGACAAGGAGTTGGCAGCCGAAATCGAGGCAAAGGTTCGCGAGGCGATGAAGGCGGGCAAGTAGCCCGAATGCCGACAACGGAAAGCCCGAACAGGGTAGCGGCATACAGAATGCAGAACATCTACCAAAACTTTATGTATGATGGATTATAGTTCGGAAGATGAAAAACTTATAGATGAGGCATACAAAGACCTGCTATATTCTTGCACCAAAATTTGCAAGAACGAGGAGGACTGGAATTTCATCAAGCGCGCCTACTTTTTGGCAAAGGAGGCGCACCAAGGGGTAAGGCGTCGTTCAGGGGAGCCTTACCTTCTGCATCCTATTGCCGTAGCAAAAATCGTAATAGAGGAGATAGGTTTGGGCGTAAAATCGGTCGTCGCATCGCTGTTGCACGATGTAGTCGAGGATACAGACTACACGGTCGAGGACATCGAGCGCATATTCGGTCCGAAAATCGCATCGATGGTCGATGGGCTGACCAAAATGTCGGGTGTGTTCAATGCCGACACATCGGAACAGGCGGAGTATTTCCGCAAGGTGCTACTGACGCTATCGAACGACGTTCGCGTCATTCTGATAAAGATTGCCGACCGTCTGCACAATATGCGCACGTTGCAGTATATGCCTCGCGACAAGCAGATTAAAATCACAGGCGAGACCATATATCTTTTTGCACCGCTGGCATACAGGCTCGGATTGTTTCCGATAAAGAGCGAGTTGGAAGACTTGTGTATGAAGTATCGGTTCCCCGATGAATATGCCGAGATTTCGCGCAAAATCAAGGAGACCGAACCCGAACGCCAGCAGTATATCGACCGTTTTTGCGCTCCGATAAAGGAGACACTCGACAAAAACAACATACAATACGAGATTTCGGGACGGGTCAAGAGCATATACTCGATATGGTCGAAGATGCAGCGCAAGCAGATTCCGTTCGAGGAGATATACGATTTGTTCGCAATTCGCATTGTATTCCAATCGCTTCCGTTCCCGTCGGAAAAGACGCAGTGCTGGCAGATATACTCGTCCATCACCGACATTTACGCACCCAAGCCCGACCGCCTGCGCGACTGGATAAGTATGCCCAAGGCGAACGGATACGAGGCTCTGCATTCGACGGTTATGGGACCAGACGGAGTATGGGTGGAGGTGCAGATACGCACGCAGCGAATGGAGGAGATTGCCGAACGCGGATTCGCAGCACACTGGAAATACAAGCACGCGACACTCTCGCAGAACGACGATGCGTTCGACAGTTGGCTCAAAAAGATTCGCGACGCACTGAACAGCCCTAACGAAAACGCCGTCGAGTTCTTGGACAACTTTAAGTTATCGCTATATACATCTGAAATAACAGTATTTACGCCGAAGGGAGAGCAGCGCACGCTGCCATTCGGCGCGACTGCTCTCGACTTCGCCTATGACATTCATACCAAGATAGGCAACAAGGCGATAGGGGCGAAAATCAACCATAAAATAGAGCCGATAACCAAGCAGATAAACTCGGGCGACCAAATCGAAATTATCACGGCTGACAACGCCAAACCGAAAGCCGAGTGGCTGGACATCGTTACGACCACGAAGGCAAAACAGGCGATAACCAGTTTTCTCAAACGCGAGCAGCAAAACAATATCGAGCGAGGATTGGCGATATTCGAACAGCAGTTGGCGAAATTCGACATTCAACTCAGCGGCAGGGTATTGCGCAAGGCATTGCCTGCATACGGCTGTTACAACAAGGACGAATTTTACAGCAAGATAGGTGCGGGCATCATCAATCTCGACAACATAGAAAAGGTACTCAAATCGAGTTCGAAAAGCAAAATTCTCAAATTCTGGCGGTTGTGGCGCGATACGTCCAACGACGATGCCGACGACAACGCCGAATCGGTCGCTTCGGGCAAGGCTGCACCCATCGACGACGAGTTCGTCATCGCGAATTGCTGCAACCCTCTGCCGGGCGACAGCGTGGTCGGATTCAAAGATCCCGCGACAGGCAAAATCATCGTCCACAAGGCGAACTGCGACGAACTGAACCGCCTTGCCGCACAATTCGGCAAGAATATAATAAAAGACCAAATCAAGTGGTCGCAGCACAAGGCGGTATCCTATCTTTCGACCATAGAACTGCGAGGAATCGACCGCATGGGGCTGTTGCTCGACATTTCGCACATAGTTTCCGACGATTTCAGCATCAACATTCGCGAGGTGTGCATACGCAGCCACGACGGTATATTCGAGGGCAATATAAGCCTTTATGTGCAGGACGCCGATTCGCTCAACGCGCTGATGGACAAATTCCGCCACGTCAAGGGCATAGAGACGGCAAAACGGGTAATGGACAACAAGGAGAGTTAAACGCACGAGATATGGAAGATTTGTGGGAAAATATCGGCATATTGTTGCTTATCGTTGTCGGCGTGATCGCAAAGATAGGCGAATCGTCGCTTAACGGACGCAAAAAGAAGGGTAGTACCACCTCGATACCGGAGGAGGCGGAGACTGACGCACCAAAGGGTTTTGAGGAGATATTCAAGGAGATAACCATACCCGAACAAGAGTCAGCCGAAATGCCGACCGCATCGCAGTATTCACCTACGGCAGACAAGGCGGTCAAACCTGCACCGTGCGACTTTGTTACCGACACGACAGGCATACCCGCAGATTATTCCACTGCCGATAAACTGCAAAAGAAACACGAACACCCATCAAAGATGCACGAAAACACGTCCAAACAGCAGACGCACGAGGAGCAAGAGGAGTTCGATTTGCGCAAGGCTGTGATATATTCCGAAATTTTGGCACCGAAATTCAAAGATTACGATTAAACATAAAAATTATGGCTTCTATTTTTTCACGCATTATAGCAGGCGAAATACCATGCTACAAAGTCGCAGAGGACGACAACTATTTTGCATTTCTCGACATCAACCCTCTCACTAAGGGGCATACGCTCGTTGTCCCCAAGCAAGAGGTGGATTACATTTTCGATTTGGACGATGCAACATTGCAGGGAATGGTCGTATTTGCCAAAAGGGTAGCGGCAAAAATCAAAAAAGCGACGGGTTGTAGAAAGGTGGCAATGGTCGTTTTAGGGCTTGAAGTGCCGCATGCGCATATACATTTGATACCTATGAACAGCGAAAATGACGTCGATTTCCGCAAAGAAAAGATGAGATTCACTCCGGAAGAGTTCGCCGAAATCGCAAAAAGCCTGCAATAGCAGGGTAGTTGTTAACAACTTTATAAGACCTTTATACTTAATTGTATAGAGGTCTTATTTATTTAATGCATTCGCCATAATTTAACATAATATAGTTTCAAATAAATTATTGGAGCATTTTTAGCGAGCAAGGAATCGAAAGGCTAAAAAATCAAAGAAATTTCAGCATTTTTAGGATATGTTTTTACAAATGTAAACAAATCATATTATCGCATTTTACATTTGCATTAACATTTGTAAATATAACAGGTGTTAATATCTATGTTAATTTGAAATTTGTATTACATTTGGAAACCGACCGCAACAGGCGCAATCTATGCGCAATATAGATAGTTCAGACGTTGGATATTTCATATATAATAGCACCATTATCACTATTTTACACAATTCATATCTACTGAATTATGCGCCAATGCCTATTTTCTGACAGAATTCAAACAGTATCAGCAATATTATACATATAGAACGATATAATCGTTTAGTATCACGTTGTTATATCGCGTTATATTATCTAAAACTATATATATTACTATGCTTAGATTTTTACCATATAAGACTATTAACATTTGTAAACAAACTATTAAGTTATTAACATTTTACAAATGTTATATTTTGCTTGTTCGTATTGTAAATAATATTTATATTTGTAAAAAATATGGATTATGAAGGAAAAGTTGCGGATTTTGATGCAAAATGAAAATTTAACTGCAAGCCGGCTTGCAGATATTCTCGGAATCAAGCCTGCGGGAATTTCCCATATTCTCAGCGGTCGCAACAATCCGAGTTACGAATTGGTCTGCAAACTCATCAATCGATTTCCGCAAATCAATCCATATTGGTTGCTCGGCGATTCCGATAAAATGTACAACGATACAGCAAACGCGATCGACCGACCGACTACAAATTCTGCAACTCAACAAAGCAGCGACTTGTTCGACTTTGCCGCCATACAGGACGGCAATCACCACGACGTCCCAAGCGATGAAATCGCTTCGACGCAAATATCCGACAACTCGCCATTGGTAGCGCAAATCCAATCGACACAGAGTATGTCTTCCGACATTGAACGCATAATTATAGCCTACAAGAACGGCACGTTCGAATCATATACTCCGAAAAAATAATTTATGCAGGCTTGATGCTTGCAAATACAATTTATTAAGGACAACTATAAATCTATAGTTGTCCTTAATATTTTCAACGTTGTGTAATTCTTGGTTTTAGGTTTAGATTTTGTTGTCTGCATTGTTGTATTTGTTTGATTGTCTGAAACAAGATACAAATAATATTTAACATAATATACATATTACACCATATTGAACTATATTAGTGCAGACAATTAAAAACAACAACACAAAAAACATAATGCAGGAGAATCGCAAGTAATTCTCCTGCAATAAAATGACAACAAAATGCGAAAAGACAACAAACAACCACAACCAACGGTTGGGCAAAAAATTTTGGCGCGCAACGAAAAACTTATTTACTCAATTACGACACCAAAAAAAATATGCGGATATGTCCGCATAAACGTCGCAAACCAAATAAGAAATTACGCCGTTATCGTCTCGCTCTTTACAAATGTAACCTGCAAATTCGACGAAATACCAACATACGCCGATGCCCTTGTAAAACTATTCAGAACAATAATAAACGCCGATTGCCGATACCAACAAAGGCAAGACAATTTGCCGCCGTTTCGCGGGCATCGTGCAATAGCAATAAAACAAATTGCAAAAAATACCGTAGAGGTATATATAAAATTCGGCGTAACTAATTCCGACGTCGCAGAGTACATAATTCGTCAATGGTGCCGCCGAACTAATCAACTACCCCACCGCCTGCAAATTATATTCGATTCGACGCAAGCCGCCCGCCGTGCTTTCGGCTCATCTTACAACACCGACTACCACGAAAACGAATACGCCGAAAAATCAAGAAACACAATAGTCGAGGAGTATTATTTTAGCACACCCGCGCGGATTGCCTACTATATGAACAAAAAAGGAGCAACGCAAATAAAATTCGGTGCAGTCGCAAATATAGACCTCCAAGCAAACAAATACCCGTCATTTGCCGACGATGATATATACCTAATCGAAAATCGCCGTGTAATACAAAAATTCGGCGCAGAAAGACAATCGCAAAAAACAGCCGCAGAAAAAATAATAAAAGAACGACACCTTCCTCCACACTGCACCGATTCGCAGGCAAAAATATATTACCGTCAATGCAAAACGGCGGGCGACGGTTGGCGGTTCAACCCTTATATTTATGCCCGCCTAAAAAATCGTTGAGGTTGCGGAACAATTTAACATAATGTTGCGTATATTTGTACAGCATTTGTTTGTTGTCCAAATGCAATAGAGACGATTGTCAGCCCGTCCGATTCTTTCGGCGGGCTTTTTCGTTGCGTCGTGTTTTTCTCTCTTTGCCCGTTTTTCCGAAATGTGTTGGAGACTTTCAGAAAAAGGGCAAGAGATAAAAAGCCTGTCGGCTTTACGCCCGCGTCCTTTGTGCCGCACTCTCGGCGGCAGTCGTCCGCCCCCGTAGCCCACCCAATAAGGTACTCGTGCGCGCGGCTCCAACACAGTTCGCGGCAGTCGCAGCAAGGGAGTTCCGTAGGCTCCTCCCTTGCGGCGACACGCTCCGCCTTGCGGCGTTCGCTTGCCGCTCTCGTGGTCGCCGTGCTCCTCGTGCGTACTCGCTTGCGCCCGCCTATCGGCGACGCCCGCCACCCTGCGGCGGGCTGTCCCCTCCGCCGTGCGCCGCTCCGCTCTGCGCTGCGCCGCCGTTGTTCGGCTGCTGCTCCGCAGCGGCGGCTCCCTCCGCCCCTGCCGGTTGCTCGGTCGCGGCGGGCGGTCGCCGCGCCCCTGCGTTGGCTCCCCGCCCGTCCCCGCTGCTGCGCAGGGCGGTACGGTCGCATTCGCTCCCTTTCCTCCGCCCCTTGCCGCCGATGTGTGCGCCTGCGGCGCACCTCCGTATATATCTACCTCAACCTCTTTCGAGGTGCAGCCGCGCAGGTGCAACAAGCCGTTGAGGTTGCCAAAATCCTATACACCTCAACTATTAGTTGAGATAGATACCGGCAAAACGTTCAGTGCGATATGGAAAAGTTATGACAGTAGCACCAATTCCGTTCAACCGTTGTACCTTTGTATCAATCATACAACCTTAAAACACTATGGCTTCTACAATTTTTATCTCAAAAAAAACCTACTCGCAACACAAATCAGCACCCTCCGCCAAGCCTTTCGAGCGTCCCGAGATTCCTCGACAACGCCCTCGATACGCCGAGCCGACCGATTCGCAATATACCCGATTGGCAATGCTGCGGGACATCGTTATACCGTTGAGGTGCAAGTCTAAAAAACACAAACGCGATGCAATCACTCGCGCGGGATTCGACACGCCCGCAACAATGCGAATCTATATGCGTGGCGGTATCGGCTCGTTTTGTTGGCTCCGCAAAAAACGTTGTTTTCGTGTGCAGGTTTCAGCATCGCAAATCACTACAAAACACACCTGCTTCCCTTACGCCGAATGCGTAGAAATCTATCCATAAATGTTTACAAATGTAAACAATCCCCCACTTATTAACATCTGTAAACACTCCTATTAACACCCCCTATTTCCTCGAAGTGCAAAAGCAAAATACGCGCTCTCAATATCTCTCAACAAAAAAAAACGCCCCAATAATATACATATTACACCATTCGTACCAATTTGCACTATCGCATTATTGATAATCAGATGGTTGCGATTTGGAATGGAGGCAAAAACAATTATGTTAAATTTCAGAAAATGGACAAATCGGACAAGAAAACAATCAATAGTTTCCCTGCATAAAATGAGGGGAATTTACCAACATCTTTTGGCATCATTACCCATAAATTCTGTTAAAACCGGTTCTCTGATTTATTCTTTCTTACTTCCTGCGACAAACCAATAGGCACAGCCGACAAACAATGCTCCGCCGACGATATTGCCGAGCGTGGCGGGAATCAGATTATCAAGCACAAAACTGCCGACCGAAACATCGGCTCCATACATCATTCCAAGCGGAATAAAAAACATATTCGCGATGCTGTGTTCGTAACCGAGTGCCACAAAGCTCATTACAGGAAACCATAATCCGAGGAATTTGCCCGCAACACTCTGCGAAGCCAGTCCGAGCCACACGGCAAGGCATACCAACCAATTCGCGCCGATACCTCGCAGGAATACTTGTACCCAAGGCAGCGACGTCTTAGTCTCGGCAATTCCGACCACAGCGCGTTGCCACAATTCGGGTAATACACCTGAAAGATAGACCATTACATATCCGAAAAACAGTGCACCGACAAAATTGCTCAAATAGACAACAGTCCAATTGCGCACTACCCCACCTACGCCGTAACGCCGTCCGAGTAATCCCGGCATCAACACGGCGTTATTGCCCGTAAACAGTTCTGCGCCTGCAAGTACAACCAATATCAACCCGAGCGGGAACATCGCCCCCGACAGCAATCGTTGCAATGCGGGATTGCCTGCCGTCAATTCGGGAAAGCCATACCCCACCACCAACGACAGCGTGCCGCCGATAGCTATATATGCCCCTGCAAGTATGCCGGAAACGACAAGTTTTCCGAGAGCCAACCGCAATTTCGCTTCGGCTGCTGAGGTAGCGATTTCTATAACGCGCGATGGTGTATTAAGGCTCATTTTACGGTTTGTTTTCTGCAAATTTAATCAAAAATTTTGCACTATCTTTGTGTTCGTATGAAAGTTTCGCAGATATTGGAGGTCTCCTCGCGTCGAGAATTGCACGAATGGTTCGAACAAAATCACGCTACAAGCGACGAGGTGTGGGTCGTGTGTTCACGCAGAAAGCACGCGCAAGAGGAGACGCTACCCTACTTGGACATCGTATATGAGGCTCTGTGTTTCGGGTGGATAGATTCCACTATAAAACAGGCAGACGGTCGCACCCTGCAACGACTCACGCCACGGCGCAAGGGCGGCAACTGGACAGAACTCAACAAAGAGCGATGCCGTATGCTCGAACGCGAAGGTCTGATGACCGAAGCGGGACGCGCGGTCGCACCCGACCTTACGGCGAAGTTCGTAATCGACGACGACATAATGTGCGAGATTCTCGGCGACGAAATCGTTGTCGCCAATTTCGCTCAACTGCCCGACCTATATAAACGTGTGAAAATAGGCAATATACAGATGAAGCGCAGCAATGCACAGATGTTCCGCCGACGGCTGGACAAATTTCTCGACGCAACGCGGCGCAACGTTATGTACGGCGAATGGAACGACGGCGGAAAATTATTGTCGAAATCCGCAAAATAAGCGTAACTTTGTACTCGCAAAACAGATACTAACAATGAAACGCATACCTATATTTATATGTATTGCAGTGGTTACCGCCATTTCGACAACCGCCTGCCGCCACACCGAGAAACACGACAAGTGCATGATGTATGTCTCCATCGCACCGATAAAATATATTGTCGATGAGATTGTCGGCGACGATTTCGATGTCGAGGTACTCGTGCCTGCGGGTGCATCGCCCGAAACATTCGAGCCTACGCCAAAGCAGTTTATCGCACTCAACCGCTCGCGTCTGATTTTCGGCACAGGCTTGCTCGATTTCGAGAAAAACCTGCTCGGCAAGGTGCCGGACAACTCGAAAATCGTGGATTTGAGTCGTGGCATCGAGACCATCGCCGGCAGTTGTTCGCACACCCACCACGGCAAGCACTGCACCCACGGCATCGATCCGCATATATGGTGCTCGCCCAAAGAGTTGATGGTCATGGCGGAAAATACGTTCGAGGCTATTCGCGCGGCAATGCCCGACTCAGTCAAATATGAGACGCGCTACGACGCATTGTGTCAAAAGTTGCTGGATTTGGACGAGGAGGTCGGCGAGATGTGCCGTTGCTCGGCAAATCAATACTTTATAATCTACCACCCTGCTCTCACCTACCTTGCCCGCGACTACGGTCTGCAACAGGTTGCAATCGAGAACGATGGCAAGGAGGCGAGTGCCAAACGCTTGGCGGAAATTATCGAAACCGCCCGCAAGGACGGTGTCAAGCGCGTATTTTACCAATCGCAATTCCCGCGTTCGAGCGTTGAGGTCGTATGCGAGGACATCGGTGCCGAAGCGGTCGAAATCAATCCGCTTGCAGGTGAAGTAATCGACAATATAAAGCAGATAGCATTCTTAATTACAGAATAATATGGCAACGCTTGTGTCTGTTCGCAATGTCGATGTCCGCTACGGCAACTACACCGCATTGGAACACGTCTCGCTCGACATATTCGACGACGATTTCATCGGCATCATCGGTCCCAACGGCGGCGGCAAGACCACTCTCATAAAGAGCATACTCGGCACCATACCCTACTCCGGCACCATCACCCTCGCTCCGTCGCTCTACGCCGACGGCAAACGACTTATCGGTTATATGCCGCAACAGTCCGATTTCGACCGCAAATTTCCGATTTCGGTGGTCGATGTGGTTATGTCGGGACTGCAATCCGAAAAGGGTTTTCTGCACCGCTACACCCGCAGGGACAAGGAACGCGCGATGAATCTGCTCGCAATGGCAGACATCGCCGACATTGCCGAACGTCAGATAGGCGAAATTTCGGGCGGACAGTTGCAACGGACATTGCTGTGCCGTGCCATAATATTGTCGCCCAAGTTGCTGATTTTGGACGAACCTGCCAATTTCGTCGATAACCGCTTTGAAAACGAGTTATATACGCTGCTACATAAACTAAACGAACAGATGGCGATAGTGATGGTCTCCCACGACATCGGTACGATAACGAGCGTAGTCAAGAGCATCGTCTGCGTCAATCGCCATGTTCATCGCCACGACTCGAACATCATCACGCAGGAGCAACTCGACAACTATCAATGTCCTATTCAGATAGTTACCCACGGCACCGTTCCGCACACCGTGCTCTGCAACCACAAGGATTAAGCGGCATACCGACGCTTCCGATACAGCAAAAAGGCAGTGAACGCATTGCGTTCACTGCCTTTGCTTTCGACACGAGGCGAACTATTTGTTAATCTCGCTCAATTTCTCGAACAACTTGCCGTAAGCCTCGACCATCTCGTTGCGCAGAGCCGCATAGTACTTGCGCACAAGCGATGCGTTTTTAGGCTCGTTAGGGTTGCTAGCCTTGTGGAACAACTCGTTGCGAAGGTCCACACCCTCCTGCATAACAGCAAAAATCTCCGCTTCCTTCTTCGGCTGGAAATAGATTGCCATATCGCAATCAAAAACCAGTTCCTCCAAACGATAGTCGATTTCCTTTTTCAAATCTCTTAAATTTGCCATAACTCTATATTTTGTTTAACACATTCTTTGCTACTGCAAAGATAAGAATAACTCTCGATTATACAAACCTGCGCCCTCTTTTTATTGGTGCGGAGCGTTTTTTGCCGCACACTGCGGCACACCGAACGAAATTATTGCTATATTTGCACCCGAAAAGAATTTCAGGGCAGGGTGCAACTCCCTACCGGCGGTGATAGTCCGCGACTCCCGTTTAGGGACTGAATCGGTGGAATTCCGATACCGACGGTCAAAGTCCGGATGAGAGAAATTCGTATGTTCATCGCAATTTCGTATGCACCCGTACGCGGGGCGTATGGCGCGTAACGATATATGGTGTCCTGACATTCCGAATGTTGGGACACTTTTTATTTTATGCGTTATATGAAGCGATTTTTTGCTCTTTTCTCCATTTTCGCGGCTCTTGCGACCGTTGCACCCGCACAGGTAACCACGTCGGGCATCTCGGGACACATTCTCTCGTCCGCAGGCACACCGCTCACGGGGGCTTTGGTTTTGGCGGTACACACGCCGTCGGGTACACAGTACGGAGCCACTGCCGACCGCAACGGAGCCTACCGCATCGACGGTATGCGCGTGGGCGGTCCCTACTCTGTCGAGATATCGTTTATCGGTTGCGAAACCCAAAAGTTCGCCGACATCTCTCTCGAACTCGGCAAGAGCAAACGCATCGACGCCCTGCTCAAAGAGAGCGTAAATATAGAGACCGTAACCGTCCATGCCGACCGTTTTGCTTCATCGCGCACAGGTGCGGCAGAAAATTTCAACAACGGCATAATCGAACAACTGCCCACCGTTTCGCGCTCCATCTACGACATCGCCCGCCTCTCCCCGCAGGCAATGGCGCAACAGGGTGGCGGCATAAGCATAGCGGGCAACAACTCCCGATACAACACCTTCCAAATCGACGGCATCGCCAGCAACGACATCTACGGGCTGACCTCGTCCGGCACCAACGGCGGACTCGCCGACGCCAACCCCGTTCCGCTCGATGCCATCGACGAAATACAGGTCGTCGTCGCACCGTTCGATGTTCGCCAAAGCGGATTCACGGGCGGCGGCATCAATGCCGTAACTAAGTCGGGAACGAACACGCTGAAAGGCTCAGCCTACGCCTTTTACAACAATCAGAGTTTCTATGGCAAAGGCGCAGCGGGTTCACGGCTCGCCAAGCAATCGACGCAGATTTACGGCGTATCGCTCGGCGGGGCAATCGTCAAAAACAAACTGTTTTTCTTTCTTAACGGCGAATTCGACTACAATCTCTCGCCATCGTCGTTCTATGCCGGCTACTCGCCGCTCTCGATAACCGCCGCCGATGCGCAAATCATCGCCGACCGTTATGCCGCCCTTACGGGCTACGACGGCGGAGGTTATTCGCGTCGCAACGTGGTCAAGAAATCGGGCTCTTTGGTTGCACGTCTGGACTGGAACATCGACGAGCGCAACAACCTCACCCTGCGCTACAACTATCTGAACGCCTCGAAAGACGAGTACGCCAACAACGCCGCACTCTTCTCGTTCAATGGCTCGGCATACGCGCTCGCCAACCAAACCCATTCGCTCGTCGCCGAACTCAATTCGCGCATCTCCTCCGCCGTGTTCAACGAACTGCGCATCGGGTACAACCGCATCACAGACGAGGGCAAATCCGACCGCCTGCTACCCTACGTCCAAATCAGCAAACTCTACGACACGCCGAGCGACGAGCGCAACAACAATATCCGCGTCTGCATCGGCACCAACCCCTACAACGGCATGAACCATCTCGTGCAGAACTCCGTCTCCATCGCCGACAACATCTCCATCTACACGGGCGACCACACCATAACTTTCGGCACGCAAAACGAGATTTTCACCAACAAGGTAACCTACCTCGCCAACGCATTCGGCACCTACACCTACAACACCATCGCCGATTTTCTTGCCGACCGTGCCTCGTCGTATGTGCGCAACTACCCTGTCGGCAGCCCCGCCATACGCACCTCCATGGCGCAATTCGGACTCTACGCGCAAGAGGAGTGGCAGGTCGTAAGCAACTTCAAACTCACCTACGGCTTGCGCCTCGACATTCCCGTCGTATTCAATACCCCGCGCGAGAATGCCGCATTCAACGCCTCCGACATCGCACAAAAATACGGCGTGCGCACCAATGCCAAACCGCGCACCGACATTCTCCTCTCACCTCGCATCGGCTTTCGTTGGAATATCGCCGAGAGCCAATATGCACAATCGGTTTTGCGCGGTGGCGTGGGACTATTCACGGGCAAAATCCCGTTCGTTTGGATTACCAACTGCTTCTCCAATACGGGTATGACGCAACGCGGCTACGCGCTCTACAACGACCAAACGCCCGCTTTCGGCGAGGAGCCGAGCGGTGCAACGGTCTCCAATCCCGCGATCAACGTCATCGACAAGAAATTCCGCTACCCGCAGGTGCTCCGCGCCAACCTCGCTTTCGAGCAGCATCTGCACGGCTGGAAATTTATCGTCGAAGGCATATTCTCGAAAACCTACAACAACACTTTCGTCGAAAATCTCGTAGCGCAGGATACGGGCAACCGCCTCTATGCGGTATCGGCAGATATGGCAAACGAGCGCAACACGACCGCGTTCTACGACTCCTCGTTAAAGTCGCAGAACTCGGCGATATACTACCTGCGCAACTCCGACAAGGGCTACGCCTACTCCGTCAGCGCATCGCTCGCCAAGCGGTTCGATTTCGGCTTGGGATTCTCGGCAGCCTACACATTCGGACATTCGTTCAGCGCGATGGACGGCATCTCGTCGCAGGCAGCAAGCATTTGGGGCAAAACCTACGCCGCCGAGCCGAACAACGCCTCCCTCACCTACTCGCTGTTCGACGTGCCGCACAAGATTTCGGCGACACTCTCCTACTCGCGCCGTTACGCCCACTGTTTCGGCACTACCCTGTCGCTTGTCTATCAAGCATATTCGGGTTCGCGCTACTCGCTGACCTACTACGCCAACGGCATCGACGTCAATGGCGACTCCTACCGCGGCAATACGCCGATGTATATCCCTACCCGCGCCGAACTCGCCGCCATGCAGTTCGAGAGCGACGACCAACGCACCGCATTCGACGCATACATAAACGGCAACCGCTACCTGCGTACCCATCGTGGACGCTATGCCGAGCGCAACGCCATGCAGACGCCGTTCGAGCATCATTTAGACCTGCACCTCGCACAGGATTTCTATTTCGGCGCAAAGACCGAACGCAAATTGCAGATTTCGCTCGACGTGATGAACTTCGGCAATATGCTCTCGCGTTCGTGGGGCGCATCGTACTACCTGTCGAACTGGAAACTTTCGCCCGTCGAGGTCTATGGCTTGGACGACGACGGCTCTGGCAACAAAACACCGCGTTACCGCTACCGCGGAGCAACCGTCTCGAAAAACGACCTGCTCTCGCGCTGGCACATGCAATTGGGCATAAGGGTGGTATTCTAAATACCACCCTACCAAACCCTATTACGCCCTATCAACCCTATAAAACCCTATTCGCCATATAATATCTGCCCTTATTTTACCCTATTTCTCCATATTTTCTCTAAAAAACTCCCCCACACCCGACAAAAATTGTTATCTTTGCAATAGTTGCAAAATCAACACTATATGAACGATTCGCCACTCATTCGGCACAATATCGGCTACAAAACACTGTTCAGTTATCAGAAAGCCGAAACAATATACGACATCACATACTATTTCTGCGACAAGTACTTGCAGCGTGGCGACCGCACGATAGACCAAATGGTACAGGCTGCACGGTCGGGCAAACAGAACATTATCGAAGGTTGTGTCGCATCGGCGACCTCCACAGCCACGCGCATAAGACTGTTCAACGTAGCAAAGGCGAGTTTGCACGAATTGTTGGCTGATTATGAGGACTATCTGCGGGTGCGTGGTTTGCCGTTATGGAAAGAACAGTCGCCCGAAGTGATGCGTATGCGCAAATTGGGTCGCGAACATAACGATACGGCATTTTATATGCCCATTGTCCGAAGATCCAATGCCGCCACTATCGCAAATATGGCGATAGTGCTGATCCACCAAGTCGATTTTCTGCTGTACCGCCAACTGCAAAACCTTGCCGCAGAGTTTACCGCAGAGGGTGGCTTCCGCGAGAAGATGACTCGCGTCCGCCTCGCCTATCGCGAAAAGGAATAAGGGAAATAGGGGGAAATAAGGAAAAATAGGGCAAATATGGCGAATACAAACTTATAATGTATTCGCCTTTATAAACCCTATCCAACCCTATAACCTTATAGCCCCTATCTACCCTATAAAGCCCTATAAACCATATTTCTATACACCCTATCTTACCATATCACGCCCTATAAATCCATATTCCACCCTACCCTATAAACAACCTACCCCGCACCAAAAAGGTGCGGGGTAGGCAAACCGAAAAACTATCGGTCGAATAATGTCAGGCACGATTATTTCTGATAAACCTCTACGCCATCGACTTTAACCGATACATCTTGCGTACCGTCATAAGCAGTTTCAATCTGCCAAAGACCGCCGTTGGTCGAAGGGAATTTACCTTCAACGGTGCAATTGTCGATATTGACATCAAAATGCAGGCTCGGCTTGGTCTTGATATTGATTGCGCATTTACCATACGATGTTGAGATAAATTTGCAATTCTTGACATTAATGGTTGTCTTCACACCGCCATTGCCCTCATTATATACATTTAAGAACTTGCCTTTGCCCTTGAAAGTGCAACCGATATAGTCGATATTGCCACCATAAGTCCACATATTGTACTCCGACTTCGACTGCTCGAATGTGCAGTTCTCATAAACTTCGTGCGAACCATAACCGAACGACAAGCCGGTCAGAGTGCAGTTTACGAATTTGATTTCGCCTGCGTGCTGGAAACCTGTGTAATTGTTGTTGTTCGACGAAATAGTCATATTCTTAATGGTTACACCGTCCCAACGAGTCGGGTTGTAAGCGGTAATATCGAGTACCGAACTGCCGTCCTCGGCTCCGACGAGCGTTGCATTCTTTACATCGTTGAGCGATTCGATAATGGTTGCATCTTCCGCGATATTGATGGTAGCACCCTCCTCGGCGTCAGCGAGTGCAGCACTAACCGACGAATACTGCTTGCCATTTACGGTTGCGGAATACATAAATTTGCCATTGTAGTAAATTGGTGCGTCCTTGTAAGCGGCGTCTGTGTCGCGTGTAATCATCACGCCCGTCTTAACGCCCGTAATGTCGAGGTTCTTGACGGTAACGTTTGCACCTGCGGTGTTGCCGACATAGATGGCAGGTTTGCTGTTCGATACGAACTTGCCGCCGTTGATTTCCAAAGCAACAACCTTGCGGTCGGCAGCATCGACATATTGGTCGCTGATTTTGATTGCACGACCTATTGTGTTGATATTGCAGTTCTCCATCTTGACGGTAGCGCAAGTTGCGGTAATCCACAGTGCATAGTAGTCGTGCGCCAACTCGTTGATGGTTACGTTTTTCAGCGTTGCGTTCGAGCCGTCGAATGCAAGAGCCTTGTTTGCAACGACATCTTCCAAAACGACATTGGTTTTCCAAAGTGTAACGTCATACGAGTTCCAAGTGCCCTCTGCCTGACCGCTGTCGAGAACGCAGTTTTTGAACGTGAGGACGGCATCAGGGTTTACAGTCGAAATACGGCTCCAATAGGTCGTAGGCAGGAAGAATACCTCTTTGCCCGTAGCACCCTCGATGGTGATGGTCTTGGTATCCGCACCGCCGAGTGCAAGGTAAGCATTGTTGGCATTGAGCGCAGTCTTCTCCTCGGTCAGTTTGACGTAGATATTCTCCTCGTTCGAGAACAAGGTTTCGATAGCCGTAACCTCGCCACCGTTGAGGAAGAATTTACCATCGACGTTGCGACCGTAGAGTTTTTCCTCGCCTCTGTAATTCGTGCCGTTGATTTTGTTGTCGTTTGCAGTGTAGTTATCGACATACACGTTGCAAGCATTGACAGTACCGATAATCACGCCGGCTTTGTTGTCTTCGGTATTGGTGATAACATTGTTCTCTGCAACGATGCCATCCATGCTTACCTCGGAAACTGCATGACCCACAAATGCGCCGATAGAGGTGCCTTCACCCTTGAATGTGGAGTTCTTGACCGAGCAGTTGTTGATGACAGTCTTTGAGTTTTCGCCATGATTGCTGTAATAAGGCAGGAAGCCGGCGCAATACTTGGCAGCGGTCGAAATGTTGGCATTTACGACATGGCAGTTGTCGAATTCGATATTGCCATTGGTCTCAAACAGATTCGTCTTGTCGCCGATAAATGCACCATAGCATTTGTAACCCGTTTCGGTATTGGCAATTGTCGTACCGTCCAAAGTAAGGTCTTTGATAACCAAAGTTTTCAAGAACGGACGCTCCAAGAGCATATCCTTCAAGCCCTTGATGGTCTTGTTGTTACCATTGATAACGAGTTCCACTTTTCCAAGAGCGTTAAGATTAGGAGCCGTGTACTCCACGCCCGTCATATCGATAACATCGGTATCGCCCTCGGCGCGAGTGCCGTCAGGGGTGATGTTGAACGTACCGCCCTTTGCGAAGAGTTGCGACGAAGCATTCACCAAACCCTTAGCGTTGAGAATGTTGTACTCGTTCACGCCTACCTTCTCCACGCCTTCCATATCGAAAGTCGAGGTACCGTTGTTGTAATCATCGACAAAGCCCGGAACAATCTCTACATTGAACGATGCGCTCGTCGTAAAGAGCGAACCGTAAAGGTTGGTGCGGTAGTTGCGCTGTACAGGAACGCCCGTCAGCGATACGGTCTTCGCATCGGTAACGCCGTCGATACCGTTGATCGTATAATCTACATCGACCAAAGCCTTGTCAGCCTCTACGAGAACGTAGTTGAGCGCGAGGTAATTGTAAGGCACAGTGCCTACCGAGAATGTTCCTTCGGGGAGTTTGGCGGCAGGAATTGTAACCTCACCTATACCTGCTACCGAACCGTCGTGCAGGTCGAGCGTGTTGTAGATGTTCTTGACGGTCAGCGTCGATTTCGCATTTGCGAATGCGTTGTCGCCGAACTGCTTTTTAACCGCGTCCATATCGTCCGTACCCAGATTGATTTGTGCGAACGGACGTTTCAGCGTAACGGTCTTGTTCAGAGCGTTATCCACACGCAGGTCGAGTTCCTGTGCGAAGAATGCATCTACATTCTCATTGTTCATCGCCTTGGCATAGTCGATAGCGACTTTACCGTTGGCGGCATCGAGAGTGAAGCACTCGGCTGCATCTGCCTGTGCCCAGAAAAGGAACGAATATGTTTCGCCCTTGATAAGTTTCTTGACCTCTACCGTCGTAGTAAGACCGCCACCCATAGATTGCTCCACTTGGAGGTCTGAACGATAACCGTTCTTGTCATAGACGAGAACCGTCAATTTTTGTGCGGACTTACCGTTACCGAAATCCGCATCTGCACGCGAACCGAGTTCGGGTGCTGTTACACCGAATGTAACCGTTGCATCGGCAAGCGTTACCTCTGCAACCTGTGCATCTTTTGCACACGACGTTGTGAACAACGCCGCCACAGCTGCCAATGCACCGAATAGACACTTTTTCATTTGTTTGTTTGTTTTTAATTGGTTAATAAATTGAGTTTGTTATTAGTATATACGCATTCGGTCGATACCCCGACGAGTATCGACAAAATATGGTGGTAACTAATGTAAATATGCAGGTGTGTCGAACGAGGGTTTTGTCCGACCGACGATTAAATACGGGACGCAAAATACCCCCCCCCCATTTGGAAAACGGTGGTATTCAGCATTTTATGTGTATTTATATCAAGCATTATATGTTTCCGTATCGGTTTGCTCGGTCTTGCGACCGCCGCTGCATAATTGAGTTCCTGCTAATTTGCGTTGGCATTGTCGTTTTATGGACGGCTTGTGGTGCTGCGAGCCTCGATGCCCGCAGCACCGTCCGCCTCATAAATTACAACTAACCGTTGATTATTATTTTTGTTTTATTCTTTAACGACTTCATAAACATCTTTGCCATCTACCTTATCGGCAAGTTTCTGCGATTTGTAGCCCGGAGCCAAGAAAGTCGAAGGAGTACCCGAGTTATCGCCCTTGGCTGGGTCCTGTCCTACGAACGTACCGCCGTAGCAAAGGATTTTGCCATTGGTTCCGTCCTCAACGTTAAGGACACCGATTTTGGTCTTATCACCCGAATCATCAGCGGAAGTTTCATTGATAAAGTAACCGCCATAGATGTTTACTGTACCAGAGCCCCATCCATTAGTGCCATCTGCAAGAATACATGGGTTCTGGTAACCATTTTTGTCAAGACCTGTCTTGAAATAGCCGCCCTTGATATTAAGTGTTCCAGACATTACATATGCACAAGCGCAAACCTTGCTATCACCGCTACCACCATCAATTATAAGATTGTCATCTCCATCTATGGTTACAACAGCAGTAGTTGCTTCAATATCAATCGCAGTTGTGTATCTTTTACTAGGTGCATTAACATCAGGATTGGCTTTGATAGTGCCTTTACCGGTAATAGTAAGATTAGTATAAGTACTTACATAGAAAGTCGCAGGCTTTTTCGAATTAACCGGATTGGTAATCGTAGCACCGTTTTGGAGCAAAAGTGTAGAATTGATTGGGGCTGTGGCAGATCCATAAAGAGATGCACGAGCATTCATATCTTCATCAACAACTGCGCAACTGCCGTTCTTGCTCAATATAGTTGCAATGTTGGAAGCATCGGCGTCTTCATAGAAAATAGGGTCGATAACAACATTGAATGTAGCAGAAGTGGTAAAGAGCGAACCGATGATATTGGTACGGTAATTACGCTGTACAGGGACATTGTTTACAACAACAACCTTGTCGCCGGCTGCGTCAGCAATACCGGAGATGGTAATGGTTACTTTATCAAGAACTTCCTTGTCGGTAGGAACGAGGATATAGTCCATCAACATATAATCATAACCTGCTACCGGGAAAATCTCTCCGGCAGGGATATTTGCTGCATCAATAGCAACATCGTTGCGGCTTGCTGCATCAACTTCGCCGTTTTTAAGGTTGAATATGTCATATTTGCTGATTTGAATCATCGACTGAGCCGCAGCGAATGCATCTGTACCGAACTGAGCGATTGCGGCAGCCTTGTCATCTACACCGACATTCACCTGTGCAAACGGACGCTTCAACGTAATTGTCTCGTTAATAGCATTTTCAACTACAACATCGTTGCGGTTTGCAAAGAAAGCATCGAAATTCTCATTGTTCGACTTGCCAACAGCATAGTTTACCTTAACGTTACCGTCAGCGACAGTCAAAGCGAAAAGTTTGTCGTTTGCAGCAGTTGCATCGGCTGCAACGAGTTCGGTTGCACCGTTTGCCGAAGCCCAGAAAAGGAACGAGTATTTCTCACCCTTGATGAGTTTCTCGATTTTAGCCTCTTGCGTAAGATCGTCGCGCATCTGCAACGCCTTGTTGCCGACGAGCGAGAGATCCTTGCGGTAACCGTTCTTGTCATAAACCAGAACGACGAGTTCCTTGGCAGTCTTACCATCACCGTAAGCACGCGAGCCGAGAGCCGGTGCATTTACCGTGAATGCAACCGAAGCATCGCCCGTAGCGGCAATCTGCGTCTCGGTGGCATCTTTTGTGCAGGAGGTCGCAAACAACGCTGCGGCTGCCACGAATGCACTTAAAATAACCTTTTTCATTGTTGTAAAATTTTTAAGTAGTTAGTTATAATTATTTATATTGTGTTTGTTTCCTACCTTATTACAATATTGTATTCGCCGTCGAAATCGGGATTGATTGTCGCGCCGCCCGTTGCCGTTGCCGTCAGGAACGCACCGCGCACGATGGTCAGTTTGTTGCGCACCACAGGCACGTCTATCGGGTTGATACGCGCCAAAACGCGGTCGTCGCTGTCGCGCACCTCAACCTCGACCGACACTCTCGACTCCGAGCCGTTCACGAAAACGTAGTCGAATCCGAGTTCCGCCTCGGTCTCCGACATTTTTTCGATTTTGCTCTCGAACGACACGCCCGTCCATGCGTCCGCCGGCTTGTTGGTGTACATATTTATCGAGCAAGGCATAAAGCCCGTATAACGGAACACGATTTTATACTCGTTCAAGTCGATATTCGCGCGCACGTCCTGTTCGTTGCGGACATCGGTACTCGACATACCCATCTGCTGCAACTTCATCTGCACCACGCGCGTGATGAAATCGTCGAGGTCGGTCGATACGAATTTGAATTTCGCCATCGGGCGCACCATCTCCATCGCAACCCGTTGCGTATAGCCCGCAGGCTGCCCCGCGAAATCGACCGTCGCGTCCTGCTCGCCGCGGAACGCATCGCGATAATCGGTGCTCGCTATATGGTTGGTACGGTCGGCAAGTATGATTTCGGTAAAATCGTTCGTCTTGTAGAAGCAGTCCGACGCCGTGCCGCGCGGAACATAATCCGCCCACGCGATGAATTTGTACTCGTCATTTTCGAGCATCAGACTCACGTCCTCGTCGTAGTTGCCCGCAACGGGAGTTTTCGTAAGGATAATAGTCGTATCGGCTTCACGACTGAATTGGCGCGTGTCGCTGCGATATACGTTTATTATATAGCGCAGGTCGAAATCGCCGAGCGGTGTCGGCGTAGCCTTGCTGTCGTCTGCCCCCTCGGCACGGGTTTTATAGTCGATGGTCTGATAGAAACCCATATCCATATTGGTCGTCAGATCGAGATGCAGCAGGAACGGGTGGCGCGGCGTCGAATCCTCGCGCGGGAACTCGTGGACGCTGCAACCCGTTGTCGCGAGCATCGTCGCCACGGCAAGCCATATATTATATATGTATCGACGCATCATCATTTGTTCCGTTTTTTGAGGTCGAACATATATGTGAACGTTACGCCGACATTATCCACGCCAACGAACGTCTTGCGGATATTCTCGCCCAACTTGCCGTTGTGTTCGTTGCGGAATTTGTCGTAATTGGCGTTATAGACGCCTGCGCCGAGCGAAAACTCCGCATTCCAACGACCGTTGCGGCTGATAGGCATACGGTAGCCCGCGCTGATGCCGCCACCGAGCGACGGCGTGCGACCGTTGTGGTCTTGAATACGCCATTTGCCCTGCAAGGCGAAATTGTAGTACGCCATACCGAAATGTCCGCCGATGAACCAACCCCGATTTTCGGGCTTGAACCAGTAGCGGAATTCGGGTTGAATGGTGAATATGCGGAATTTCAGATTTGCCTTGAAATAGTCCACACCCGAGTAGTAAATCGGCAGGGCGAACGACCAGTGTTTCGCCAAGTCTATCTCGACTGCGGCATTGGCTGATGCCAAAGCCCAACCGATGGCGTTGGTTTTGATGTGAATATGCCGCGTCCACTCCTCCTGCGCAGGTTTCTGCGGCTCGGTCGGCTGAACGGGTTGCTCTATTTGTGCAGGCTCGGCAGGTTGTATCGGTTCCGGCTCGACCTTTTCGGGTTGTGCAGGCTGTTCCGGTTCCGCAGGCTCAGCGGTCGCTATATCATTCTGTGTATCAGATATTTTGCCAGTTGTCGGGGGGGGGGAGAATCGCACTATCCGCCTTGCCATAGTCGGCAGGCGTCTCGTGCTTGCTGTATGTAACGAACACCGCCGCCGCATTACGCATCGTACCGAGGAATCGTGTCTTGATGGTGTACCACGTCGTGCCGGCGTCCATATTGCGCAGTTTCACTATACGTCCGTCCTCACTCTGCGTTCGCGAATAGAATACGCGGCTCGGTTGCGAGTTGAGAATATCGAGTACCGCTTTTTTGTTCGACAAATCGGAATTTCGCACCGCTTCGACCATCTGCTCCCAATGGGTGAAGGTCTTGACCGACACAATGCTGTCCGGAATCGCGATACGCTCGCGGATAAATCGTTCGAGCGACGACGCACGCTTTATGGCAAGCCGGTCGTTCAACTCTATATACCCCTCGGGCGACGATGTGCCGACGAATTCGATGCTTTTGACGACCAACGACGTGTCGCGGCTCTTTTCGTCGATAAATGCGACTATATTGTCCAGACTTTTTGCATTGTCCCGGAACGACGGCTCGATAATGGTATATCCCTTCCGGAAAGCAACGGAAAATTCCACACGGCATTCATTTCTTTCCTGCGCGTGCAGAGTACCCGTCATATTGAGTGTTAATCCGGCGAGTATCAGTAGGCTGTATCTGACAATCTTTTCCATTGTGGTCCAATCATCGTTCGATGCACAAGACACCGTTTTCATAATTGAGTATGCAAAATTAAGAAAAGAAAAATACCCGTGCAACTTTTTTCGCGGAAATTTTCGGGGGGGGGATTTTTGCTTCATTTTTTTGCTAAACTGCCCTTATACCTATATTTATATGGCATTAAACGGGTATTTTTACCCGCCGTCTCGCCCTATCCGAGCCCGTCGCTATCCGAAATATCGCTCATCGGATTCGGAATCGGTCGGAGCAACAGCAGATGTACCGAATCGGATATATTCGGCACGGAATATGTCGATACTTTTGCGTATTCACTTTTTTCGACAGTACAATGAAAATTACCGTTTCACCCGCATACGGGGACATCGCAAACCGAATTACGGAAATCATCGACCAACCGCGTCCGCAAGGCGAGGTATTGCGCGATGCGAGAAATCTGATAGTCCGCTGCCGTATCGGCGACCACGATATGGTCGTCAAGCGTTACGGCACTCCGTTTTTATTCAACCGCATAATCTACACGTTTTTCCGCGCAAGCAAACCCAAGCGCGCCTATCTGAATGCCCGACGGCTCATCGCAATGGGATATTCCACTCCCGAAGCCGTCGCCTACGCCACCCATCGCAGCAAAGGGCTCTACGATTGGGGCGTGTTCGTCTGTCCCTACTGTCCCGACCCGACCGTAGCGTCGGCAGTCGCCGACACGGGGAGCGTCCCCAAGCAACTGCTCGACGAACTTGCCGCATTTACCGCCAAAATGCACCACGACGGCATCTTTTTCTACGACTACAATCTTGGCAACATTCTCTACCGTCGCGACACCCGCACGGGCAAATACGAATTTACGCTAATCGACTGCAACCGCATCAATTTCTACGGCAAACCCATATCGTTCCACAAGTGCGTCCGCGTGCTCTATTGTCTCAATTTCTCGCCCGAGCAGTACATTTATTTTATGTGCCGCTACGCCGAATATCGCAACGTAAACTGGAAAATAGTCAGCGGCGCAGTGCTTCTCAAACAGGAGTTGAGCCTCACGCGCCGCATAAAGCATTGGATTAAGCATAAACTCGGTCTCGACGGCTCCGCCCGCAAATGCGATGCCGATGCCACCAAGGTCTGACTACTCTACATAAAGCACCAACCCTTTCAGGTACTCGCCCTCGGGGTGATAGATGTTTATCGGGTGGTCGGTCGGTTGCGTCAGTTGGTGCAGAATCCGCACCTTGCGCCCCGCGATTGCAGCAGCCGTGAATACCGTCGTGCGGAACAACTCCTTCGACACCGCCTGCGAACATGAGAAGGTAAAGAGTATTCCGCCGCTCTTGATTTGCGACAGCGCGCGGGCATTCAGCCGCTTATATCCCTGCATGGCATTGCCCAGCACCTTGTGGTGCTTGGCGAATGCGGGCGGATCGAGAATTATCATATCGTACTTGTCGCCTATCTCTTTGAGATACTCCACCGCATCGCAAGCAAGCACGCTGTGCTTGACGCCGTCGCCGAAATTGAGCCTCACGTTTTTCTCCGCCAACTCCACCGCACGCTCCGACGCATCTATCGAGCAGACCTCTTTCGCCCCGCCCGCCAAGGCATAGACCGAAAATCCGCCAGTGTAGCAGAACGTATTGAGTACCGTGCGACCTGCGGCATACCGCTCGACCAGTTCGCGATTGAATCGCTGGTCGATAAAGAAACCCGTCTTTTGTCCCTCTTCCCAATTCACGAGGAATCGGTGTCCGTTTTCAAGTACTATGTTGTTTTTCTCGGCGATCGAGCCTATGAGATAACCGTCGGTCGGATTCAGATTCGCCTTGAACGGCACCGTCTGCGAACTTTTGTCGTAAACGGCAGCGATTCTCTCGCCATATACCGCCTTAATCGCCTTTGCGACCTCCATACGCGAGCGGTACATACCCACCGAATGACACTGCACGACAGCCGTCTGCCCGTATATATCGACCACCAATCCCGGCAGCGAGTCGCCCTCGCCGTGAACAATGCGGTAACAGGTCGTCTGCGCATTATCGACCAACCCCAACACGCGACGCACCTCGTATGCACTTGCGATTTTCGCCTGCCACCATGCCGCATCGATTTTCTCGTCCCGCTCGAACGAAAGCACCCTCACCGCTATCGAACCGATTTGGTAATGTCCCCGCGCGACGAACTCTCCGCCGCGCGTATATACGTCCACGATTTCGCCCTCGGCAAGGTCGCCATCGCACTCCACTCTCTCGATTGCGCCCGAGAATATCCACGGGTGGCGACGCATGAGCGACTCCTCTTTACCGCGGCGCAGGTATATTTTAGCCGTCATAATGTTTCGATTTGCTACGCAAAATTACTAAATCGG
The DNA here is from genome assembly GCA_963658625.1 of bacterium. Classification (GTDB taxonomy): domain Bacteria; phylum Bacteroidota; class Bacteroidia; order Bacteroidales; family Rikenellaceae; genus Alistipes. The sequence goes on along the minus strand of CAVKRC010000009.1, from coordinate 3,246 downwards.
TGCGAATGTGCAAAAACATCGCCCGTTTTGCCGATAATTTTTGCGCGGGAGCACGGAGTTACACAATAAATTACTACTTTTGCCGACGTAAAAACAACACGCAAAATTACGTTCTGAAATATGTTGAGTAGAAGATTGCTTAGAATCAAGGTTGTAAAGGGAGTGTACGCGCATTTGCAATGCGAGAGCGACAATATCGCCGCCTCCGAAAAGAGCCTTGTCGCATCTATTGACAAAGCCTACGAGCTCTATTTTCAAATGCTCGCCCTCGCACCCGAACTGACTCGCTACGCCGAGCAACGCCAAGAGATAGGTCGCAACAAGAAACTGCCGACATACGACGATCTCCACCCCAATCGCAAATTCATCGAGAATCGCGCCATCGCACGCATCGCCGACAGCAAGGAGATTGAGGAGTTTTGCAAGAAACACCATCTGGGTTGGAGCAACTATCCCGACCTTATCAAAAGTCTTTACACGACGCTCTGCGAGCAGGATTTCTACCGTATATATATGTCCTCCGCCGAGCACTCGTTCAAGGAGGACGTGCAGTTCCTATCCGACATCTATATGAATATGCTCGAACAAAACGAGGCTCTCGAAACTGTCCTCGAAGAGCAGTCGATTCTTTGGTCTGACGACTTGGGCTACATTCTTACAATGGTCACCCGCACGGTCGGCAGTATGCGCGAAAAGCAGGAGCAGGTAAAACTGATGCCCGAATTCAAGAGCGACGAGGATTTGGATTTCGCCAAACAGTTGTTGCGCGCCTCCATCGTCCGCTTCGACGAAAACCGCGAACTGATAGACCGCTTCGCCAGCAACTGGGACATCGAGCGCGTCGCACTTATGGACAACATCATTCTGGACGTCGCCATCTGCGAGGCGGAGACATTCCCGTCGATTCCGCTCAAAGTTACGCTCAACGAATATATCGACATCGCCAAATCCTACTCCTCGACAGGCAGCGGCACATTCATCAACGGCGTGTTGGACAAGGTAACCTCTACGCTCGTCGAAGAGGGCAAAATCCAGAAGTCGGGCAAAGGTTTGTTGTAGCCGCGCAGTGCGCATTCGCAAAAAAGCACTATATTTGTACTGAATTTTGAACGTAAAATAAAACTTTAAGACTATGATTACATTGTTTCAAGCAGCGGACGCAGCACAGATGCAGAGTTCGCAATGGTCATTTTGGATAATGATTGCCCTGATGATTTTGGTTATCTGGCTCTTTATGTGGCGTCCCGAGTCGAAGCGTCGCAAGGAGTTGGCGAAATTCCGCGAGGGACTGAAAAAGGGCGACAAAATCATCACCGCAGGCGGCATCTACGGCACCGTCAAGGAGATTAAGGAGACTACCCTGCTCATCGAGGTCGATAGCAACGTAACGCTCCGCGTCGATAAGAATATGGTCGTTGCCGACAACTCGGCAGCCGCAGCACAGGAGAAAAAATAATGTCTAAAACTACGCATTACACCACGCACGGCACCTGCTCGCGCGAGATAATCGTTTCGACTACCGACGATGGGCGCATCGAAAGCGTGCAATTCGTCGGCGGTTGCAACGGCAATACGCAGGGCATAGCCTCGTTGGTGCGCGGAATGAAAATTGCCGACACCATCGCCCGCTTGGAGGGTATCGACTGCAACGGCAAAGGTACCTCATGCCCCGACCAACTCGCCAAAGCCCTGCGCGAACATCTCTAACCCGCACAGGTACGACGAACAAAAAAAATAAGGTAATGATGCCAAAAATAAAAATCACGGCACTCTGTTAAAAGAGTGCCGTGATTTTTTATTACCCTAAATAACCTGTCATCACGAATCCGAGCAACCAAGAATGTTGCTGATACCCAATACCCGTCTATGCGTAGGACGTGATTATCTACCATTGTTATAACCCGCCTTGCAAATTCCCGACAATTTCTTAGACCTCCCAGATCTCTTAGTTCTCTTAGAACTCCTATATAAACCATATCTCCCCTAAAAAGCCCTATAACACCTCCCCCATTAAAATTTTTGCCGAAAAAGACAAAATTTTCTACCTTTGTTGTGTCGGGCGACGAAAGCCGTTTCGACACAACATATTTTTTAGTGAAAGTGTTTCGCTAATCCTTCGTAGTAAAATTTGGCGATTTTCTGTAAGCGAGGAAAGCAATCTACACTCATCACCGTGTATAGACGTATCATTCGGTACCATCTATTCGGTGTGGGGTATTGTTTATTCGCTTACGGGCTACGCCAAATGCCTACTACTTGATAAACGGACGACTCCACACTTTCTTTTTTGAAACCAACTTATTAACTGACTGCGCAGGAGTCGCAAGGTCGCAAAAAAACAAAACTTTATGAGAAAAAATTTTCTCTATTCTGTGACGTATTGCGCACCAGAGATGCGCATAGTGCAACTGTGTATCGAACGAGGTTTCGAAGCGAGCCTCGAAAATCCTGTAACCGACCCAGAAATCCAATGGTAGCATGAAAAAGATTCTGCTTTTTGCAGCCGTGGTAACGATGTTTGCCGCCTGCACCAAGGACGCAACGAAAGATTTGGCACCCGCAAAACCGACCGACACGTTCTATGTTTCTATCGGCGAGGAGGATTCGCGCGTGCAACTCAACGAACAAATGCAAACCGTATGGACGGATGGCGACCGCGTGTCGGTATTCAACAAGACGACGGGCAACCGCCGCTACAAATTCACGGGGAAGACGGGCGACCGCACGGGCGAACTGTCGTATATGAATGGCGGTACAACGGGCGATGCAATCGACCAAATCATCGCAGTATATCCGTATAATTCGGCAAATGCAGTTTCTTCCGATGGTAAAATTTCAACCATTATTCCAGCCAAACAAAACTATTATAAAGATAGTTATGGTATTGGTAATAATATTATGATTGCCACTAGTAACACTGAACATTTAATATTTAAAAATATTTTAGGTTGGATTAAATTAAACATTACCGGGGAAACTATACTGCAAAGTGTTCATTTATATGGTAATAATTATGAGAAACTTGCAGGGGATATATATGTAAACAACGATCTGTCTATAGAATTATCTGATGAGGCGAAAGAATTAGTCACAGTTGATTGCGGTATTAATGGCATTGAATTATCAAACAATAATTCTATCGCATTATATGTTGCCTTACCTCCTACAATATTTAAGAATGGGTTTAATATTACATTTGTTGATATTAATGGAAATACCATGACAAAAACATTACACAATCAAATT
>CAVKRC010000008.1:0-61760 GCA_963658625.1 bacterium | reverse complement strand
GTGCAGCACTACCCGAAAATGCTGATGTATGTCTTAACTGTGGTGTCCTTGTTGGTGATGGCAACACATTTTGCCCACATTGTGGAGCGAAGCCTGACCCGATGGCTGTTATTTGTGTAAAATGCGGGTGCTCATTAAGACCGATTGTGAAAAAACAACAGCCTACCAATAGTGGGAAACTATTACAAAATAGTAATGTATATAGTTTTAAGGATGCCGTTTCAACTTGTTTTTCCAAGTATGCCACTTTTAGTGGCAGAGCATGTCGGGCAGAGTTCTGGTATTGGCAACTTTTATTGTTATTAACATACTTCGTATTCCTAATTATTTCTGTTCTTGTTATTCGTAATGACTTATATGATCAATACAGCTTTTGGGCATTAATATATGTGTGTTGGTGTATTGTAGTGATGTTGCCGACATTATCCGTCTGTGTTCGCAGACTGCATGACACTAATAGAAGTGGCTGGTGGTATTTTATTGCACTGATACCAATAGTTGGAGCAATAATTTGGTTGGTATGGATGTGTCAAGATAGTTATGAAGATACGAATGAATATGGAACGAATCCTAAACATGTATAATCTTGTTGTGGGGTTATGTAATATGAATAATTGTGATGGTCTTATGGCTCAATGCTAAATTAAACAACAACGGCACCACGTTTTTCGTGGTGCCGTTGTTGTTTATTCGCTAACCGTCTATTTCTGCTTCGCGTCGAAAACCTTGACCTTGATGTCGTTCAGTGCCTTTTTGAGCGACTCGTCGTTGTTTTTCGAGGCGTCGTAGGAGACGGTGATGGTCTTGGTCGGAACATCTACTTTCACATCTTTCACGCCCTTCTCGAACGGAATGGTGTTGAGCACCTTTTTCGAGCAGTGAGGGCAGTCGATGTCGGTGGTGAATACGGTCGTTACGACCTTCTTTGCGCCTTTGGTGTTGTCGGCAAAGCATACGCCAGTACCGAGGAGTGCTGCGAAGAGCACAAACAGTAATTTTTTCATAATGCTATAAATTTTAAGTAATTAGTACAAGTTAAAGCGAACGCCGATGTAGAATTTGCGTCCCATGAGCGGACCCCATACGCACGACGAGTTGAACTCGGGCGAATACGGCGTGTCGGCATGCAGAATCGGGTTTTTCTGAATATAGTTGCCGATGTTCTCGCAACCGACATAGATGTCCCAGTGCTTGATGCGGCGACTGATTTGGGCGTAGAACATAGGATACATCTTCGAGTATTTCGCATCGCTCAACACGCCCGTCTGCGTCGGTATGCGGCTGCGGCCGTTGAGTTGAGCCGTAACGTCGAATGTCCACTTGCGCATATTGGTGGCATACTGTATGTTGAGCAGTGTCTTGAACTGACCCACGAGCGGACGCTCGACCAATGCGCGCGAGCCATCGGCGCGGGTAATCGTATATTTGCTGTCCGTCCAGCGGAATGTGGCGAAAATATCCAATCGCTCCACGGGATTCCAAGTCAAATCGACCTGATAGGAGTTGGTGTACGACCGCCCGCTCGTGCTGTAAATATGTATGTAGTTCGGGTCATACTCTTGGTCGGCTATAACGCTGTGGAACAACTGTGTGCGAAAGTAGTCGAAACTTATTGTCATATCGCGATACCTTACGGTCGAGATGGTCTGCGAGAGCGAACCGCCACCCGTCAGAGCCTCCTCCATACGGTCGAAATGGCGGTCATAACCCTTGTCGAACACTATGCGGCGACCCGTGGCGAGTATGCCGATGTTGTCCGTTACGACATCGGTCGGGCGATAGCCCATACCGACCGAACCGCGCAATACCGTTGTCGGCGTGATGTTCCACTTGATGTGGGCGCGCGGCGTGATAAGATTCTTGCGGAAATAGAAGTTGTAGTCGTCGCGCAAACCCGCCACTACCGACAATTTGTCCTTTATCGTGTAGGTGTATTCGAGATATGCGCCCAACTCGGTCTCGTTGCGCAGCGAACGGCGGAATGCGTTTGTTGGCTCGGTAAAGTCCCACGCATCTTTGTCGCCTATTTTGCCCATATAATTCCAAGTGAGGTCGGTCAGATTCTCCTTCACCCAGCGCGACGATGCCGTAACGCCCGTTATGAGCGACGAGCGATAGGTGAAATAGTGGACATACATCGCGTTGAGGTTAGCCATATTCTGCCGTCCGAGGTAATCCTTGTCCGCTCCGAAATAGGCACTCTCGCGGAAGTGGTCGAAATCGGCGACGATGGCGAAATTGGAACGCTGTTCGTCCATCTCCTCCTTGTCGAATACCGACTTGCCGACCGGCATACCCATTTTGAAATAGGCATTCACTTCCTGATTCTTTACCTCCGAACCATAAATACCCAAGCCCGTGCGCCTGCCTTCGGAATCGGTCTCTGCCCACGACGCGATGTCCTTGTGCATATTGCGGCGATACGACATCTGACCGCCCAAGCGGTTGTCGTTGATATATTTCACGCCCCAGCGCACCTGCATTCCGTTCTCCGCCTGATAGAGCCAGCGGTTGGCTATGTCGAACTGACGCGAGAGCGGCAGGTCGCGGAAATGATAGTTGTTGTTGTGGTGCCAACTCTTGGTGTCCATCGAACCGTGCGCCAAGATGACGGTCGAGAGGCGTTTGTCTTTCGATACGGGCATTGCGCTCGACAGGTTGATTTCGGGACGCAATTCGCTGTCGAAATAGAGGTTGAGGAACAACCGCTCGTCGTCGGTCGGCTTGCGGTGTTCGAGGTTTATCTGTCCCGTGATGGCTTCATGTCCCGCCGTAACGGACGATATGCCTTTCGATACCTGAATCGAGTTGAGCCACATGCCCGGCGTGTAACCCAAGCCGTACGGTGCACTCAATCCGCGCATTATGGCGCGATTTTCGTCCAATACCTGCGTATATGTGCCTGCCAAACCGAGCATTTTGATTTGGCGCGCACCTGACACGGCATCGCTATAACCTACCGTTACCGAAGCCGAGTTCTCAAAACTCTCCGCCAAGTTGCAGCACGCCATTTTGCACAATCCCGCGAACGAGATGTTTTCGGTTTTCAATATGCTGCCTTCGCGCAGGTGTCCGCCGTCGCCCTTGACAGTTACCGACTCTACTACAACGCCCTGACGCAATTTGACCTTGACATCGGTCGTCTTGTCATCTATGCGCAACGTGTCGTTTTCGTAACCCAAAAACGAGGTTACCAAACGGTCGTAACCCTTGACGCGGTGCAGGCGAAATGTGCCGTCGATATTCGAGGCAATGCCCACGTTGGTATCAGCCCAATAGACCGATGCGCCCGGCAGCGGGTTGTTCGCATCGTCGAGTACCGTGCCTGTAATATCCTGTGCCTCTGCCGTTGCAACCATACATACGGCAAAAGCGAATGAACTTAAAATTTTAGTGAATTTCATTTTTCTCCCTTTTGATTATTGAACATAAACAATATCGCACCCGGTTCGGCGCAGTGCCGACCGAACGCTTATGATTTATGCCAATACGGGAGGTGCGCGCAATCCGCACGCAAGAAGAGCGGGGGAGACGGGCAGCGGTATCTTGCGCTGTTCCGTTAAAATGTTTTTGATCGAAGCGAATACGCGGTCGGAATCGTCGATTATCGCCGCCGTGCAATCGCTTACGAGCGGAGCGATAATCTTGCCTGTGTGCTTCGCTATGTCGTATAACGAGATTTCGGTGGTGTGCTTGTGCTTGCAGGTGCACCTGTCGTCGGCATTTATGCCGTCGCCGTGCGAGTGGACACACTCTGTGCAGACGCATTTGCAGCCGTGGTCGTGCTGATGCCCGCTGTGCGGACAGTGGCACGTCAGAATAGTGAGCGCATAGCCGCATACCGATGCGAGATACACCGATAACATCAAAAACGATATGGCTCTGCGCAGTTTCATCGTGCTATTTTACCAAATTGCACTCTTCGAGTTTCTCGATCCACGCCTTTGCGTCGCGCTCGGCGGTGGCTTCATCTACCTCATAGTTATCGATGAGCAATTGCTTTACATCGTCTGCATCGAACTCCTTGCCCTGCAATTCGTTCCACAACATCAGCGATGTTTCGTTGAGTGCTATTACGCGGGTCATGTCGCTGCCGAAACGTCCCTGCATAATTACGACGTGTTCGCCTGCGATGTCGCGTACCTTATATTCCTCTTTAAGTTTCATATTCTCTCAATCTTTGGGACAAAGATAGTGTTTTTTTCGTTACGGCGTCTTTTCTGTTGCCGTATTTCTTTTTGCGCGTTTATAATCTAACTTATTACCAACCACTGGCAATCAGTTTGTGCAGGACGTGATATTTTTTTTGCCGATGATTTTCTTGGTGTTGTTTATCTTTCTAGCCACTAATCACTAGCCACTAGCCACTGAATTGTTGATAACTATTTTCGGGATTTTTTCGCCGAAAGCGCAAAAAATCTTAATTTTGCCACATACAAATATATATTGGGATAATATATGCTGTCAATAATTTTTTACCTCTATTCCGCGCTGATAGTCATCGTTTTCTTTATTCTGTCGGCTGTGGCTTTGGTCGTGTGCGCACCGTTCGACCGTTCGCGTCGCGTGGTGCACGAACTCTCGCGCACGTTGTGTATGCTCTTTTGGTACGCACCATTTTCGTGGCGTCGCCGTATCGAGGGACTGGAAAACGTCAAGCGTTGCGAAAAATATGTTATCGTATTGAATCACAATTCGATGGCAGATATTATATCGCTCTATTTCGTACCGCTCAATTTCCGTTGGGTAAGCAAGAAAGAGGTCTTCCGCATTCCTTTTATCGGCGGATTCCTCATTCTGCACGGCGATATAGCAATCGAACGAGGCAAAGGTGCGGAGGCGATGCACAAGGTGATTTTCGACGGCAAAAAGTGGCTCTCGCGCGGCGCGTCCGTTGCGATGTTTCCCGAGGGTACGCGCTCCAAGGACGGCGAAATCCACCGCTTCAAGCAGGGGGCATTCGTGCTGGCAAAGGAGGCGGGCGTGGCAGTTTTGCCCGTGGTTTTGGACGGCACGACATCGGTTTTGAAGAAAAACAAACTCTTTAATTGGCACAATGTGCTTACGGTGAAGGTGCTTCCGCCGATTCCTGCCGAAGAGGTCGTCGCTACCGATACGACCGTACTTGCCGAATCGGTGCGCGAACGAATGGTCGAAACGCTTGCCGCAATCCGCAACAACGCAAAATAGATTAAACAACAAATATGTCCGATTTACTAAGCAATTCCAAATCTTCCTCATACAGCGACGACGACATCGTTACGCTCACCCCGCGCGAGCATATCCGTCTGCGTCCGGGTATGTACATAGGCAAACTCGGCGACGGCTCGCAACCCGACGACGGTATATATGTGCTTATCAAGGAGACGGTCGATAACTCTGTCGATGAGTTTATTATGGGCGCGGGCAACCGTATCGAGATAACCGTCGAGGACAATGTTGTCTCCGTCCGCGACTATGGTCGAGGCATTCCCTTGAAATCGCTCGCCGCCGCCGTCTCCGAGATGAATACGGGCGGCAAGTACGGCAAAAACGGCAGTTCGGCATTTACCAAGACGGTCGGTCTGAACGGTGTCGGCGTCAAGGCTGTCAATATGCTGTCGAGCGAATTTACGGCACGTTCCGTTCGCGACGGCGAAGCCCATACGGTAACATTCGCCAAAGGCATCGAGCAGAGCGACAAGTGGGAGAGTGGCGTGAAGGAGAAAAACGGCACGTTTGTCTCGTTCCGCGTCGATACCGAAATTTTCGGCGAATACTCCTACAATATGGAGTATGTCGAGCAGATGGTCAAGAATTATACCTACCTCAATCTCGGACTTACATTCGTGCTGAACGGTCAGACATATGTCTCGAAAAACGGTTTGCTCGATTTGGTGAACGACAATATGGCGGAAGAGCCGCTCTACGAGCCGATTCACCTTTCGGGCAAGGACATCGAGGTCGTTATAACTCACGGTACGGGTTACGGCGAGAGTTATTTCTCGTTCGTGAACGGTCAATATACGTCGCAGGGCGGTACCCATCAGTCGGCTTTCCGCGAGGCTGTCGCCAAGACGTTCAAGGAGTTCTACCACAAGGACTACGATCCGTCCGACATTCGCACATCGATTATCGCCGCCATTTCCATTCGCGTCAAAGACCCCGTGTTCGAGTCGCAGACCAAAATCAAACTCGGCTCCAAGGAGGTCGAGCCGGGTGTGTCGATACGCCAGTTCGTAGGCGATTTTCTCGCTACCGAACTGGACAACTATCTGCACAAACATCTCGATACGGCGCAGACGATTCAGCGCAAGATAGTCGATAACGAAAAGGAGCGCAAGGCGATTTCGGGCATTCAGAAAAAGGCGCGCGAAACCGCCAAAAAGGTTTCGCTCAACAACAAGAAACTGCGCGACTGCAAAATTCATTTCACCGATAAAAACGATTTGGCTGAGCAGTCGATGATTTTCATAACGGAGGGTAACTCCGCATCGGGCTCGATTACCAAGAGCCGCAACCCGCAGACGCAGGCGGTATTCTCGTTGCGTGGTAAGCCGCTCAACAGTTTCGGAATGAAGAAAAAGGTGGTCTATGAGAACGAGGAGTTCAACCTCTTGCAGGCTGCGCTCAATATCGAGGAGGATATGGAGAATCTGCGCTACAACAAGGTCATAATCGCAACCGATGCCGATGTGGACGGTATGCACATTCGCCTGTTGCTGATGACGTTCTTCCTCCAATTCTTTCCCGATGTAATCCGTCAGGGACACCTCTTTATCCTGCAAACACCGCTTTTCCGTGTCCGCAACAAAAAGGATACCTACTATTGCTACTCGGACGAGGAGCGCGTCAAGGCGATAGCCAAATGCGGAGCCAATCCCGAAATCACCCGATTCAAAGGTTTGGGCGAGATTTCGCCCGAGGAGTTTTCGGAGTTCATCGGCGAGAATATGCGCCTTGACAAGGTGCGCCTGACCAAGGACGACCCGATACTCGACCTGCTCACATTCTATATGGGCAAAAATACCTACGACCGTCAGCAGTTCATAGTGAACAACCTGCGTATCGAGGAGGATTTGGTCGAGGAGGACTTTATCGCCGATACGACGGACGCAGCGGTATAAACAGCAGTACTAACAGTTGAACGAAACAGACATTTCCGAATATGGCAGAGGAGAATGACGATATTACAATAGGCGGCGACACGCTTGCCGACGAGGTGTTCGACACCACCCAAAGCGGCAAATACGACAAACTGATTGCCGAGACTGGCGTGCGCAAACTTACGGGCATGTACAAAAACTGGTTTTTGGACTACGCCTCGTACGTTATTTTGGAACGCGCCGTCCCGCACATCGACGACGGTTTGAAACCCGTCCAGCGACGCATTTTGCATGCGATGAAGGTGGTCGATGACGGTCGCTACAACAAGGTGGCGAACATCGTTGGTCAGACCATGCAGTACCACCCCCACGGCGACGCTTCCATCAAGGACGCACTCGTCCAGTTGGGACAGAAGGAACTGCTTGTCGATTGTCAGGGTAACTGGGGCAATATCCTCACGGGCGACGAGGCTGCGGCGGGACGTTATATCGAGGCGCGCCTGTCCAAATTCGCTCTCGATGTGGTTTATAACAAAAAGACTACCGAGTGGATGCTCTCCTACGACGGTCGCAAGGAGGAACCCGTTACGCTGCCCGTCAAATTCCCGTTGCTGCTTGCACAAGGCTCCGACGGTATCGCCGTCGGTTTGGCATCGAAAATTCTGCCGCACAACTTTTTGGAACTCATCAACGCCTCGATAGCCTGTCTGCGCGGCGAGCCGTTCGTGCTCTATCCCGATTTCCCGACGGGCGGAATGGTCGATGTGAGCCGCTACAATGACGGTCTGCGCGGCGGTACGGTCAAGGTGCGCGCCAAAATTTCCAAAATCGATAAACGCACGCTCTCGATTACCGAAATACCTTTCACTACTACCACCGAATCGCTCAAAGATTCGATTATCAAGGCAAACGAAAAGGGCAAAATCAAAATCAAAAAGGTCGATGACAACACCGCCAAACGTGCCGAAATCATCATTCAGGTCGCCAACGACGAGTCGAGCGACCGCACCATCGACGCCCTCTATGCCTTTACCGCCTGCGAGGTCTCCATTTCGCCGAATGCCTGCGTCATCAAGGACGACAAGCCCGTCTTTATGGGTGTCAGCGACATTCTGCGCCACTCGGCGGAGCGTACCAAAGCATTGCTCGGACGCGAGTTGGAAATCCGTCTCGGCGAACTGAACGAGGCTTGGCATGCCGCGTCGCTCGAACGCATATTCATCGAGAACAAACTCTACCAACTCATCGAGGGTTGCAATACGCGCGAAGCGGCATACGCGGCTGTCGATAAGGGGTTGGAGCCTTTCAAAAAACTCCTGCGTCGCGAGGTTACGATGGAGGACGTCCAGCGGCTTACCGAATTGAAATTTATCCGCATCTCGCGCTTCGACAGCGACAAGGCGGACAACGAGATAAAGCAAATCGAGGCAGACATCGAGCAGACCAAGTACGACTTGGCGCATTTGGTCGATTATGCCGTCTCCTACTACGAGCGCATTCGCGAAAAGTACGGCAAGGGACACGAGCGTCGTACCGAAATCCGCGAGTTCGACAATATCGAAGCCACGAAGGTCGCCGTAACCAATGCCAAACTCTATGTCGATAGGGCAGAGGGCTTCTTCGGCATTGGCAAGGGTATGAAGGATTGCGAATTCGTCTGCGACTGCTCCGACATCGACGATGTCATCATCATTCTCAAAGACGGTCGCTACTTCATCAAAAAGGTCGCCGACAAGAGTTTTGTCGATAAGGGTATCTATTATATAGGTATATTCAAGCGTAACGACGAGCGCACCATCTACAACGTCCTCTACCGCGACGGCAAGAACGGAGCGATTATGATGAAGCGTTGCGCCATCAAGGGCATTACGCGCGACAAGGAGTACGATTTGACAAAGGGTACTCCCAAGAGCGAAATCCTCTACCTTTCGGTCAATCCGAATGGCGAGGCAGAGGTGCTGAAAGTCTATTTCAAACCGCGCCCGCGCCTGAAAAAGGTCATCGTCGATTTGGATTTCTCTACGCTCGCCATCAAGGGTCGCCAGAGTCAGGGCAACCTCTTCTCGCGCTACGGCATTCACAAAATCGTGCTTAAAGAGAAGGGCACATCGACGCTCGGCAGTCAGAATATATGGTTCGACGAGGACGTGCGCCGCCTCAACAGCGACGGTCGCGGGACCCTTGTCGGCTCGTTCAAGGGCGACGACAAACTGGTGGTGTGGACATCGAAAAACCAATACTACATCACGGGTTTCGATCTTGCGCAACATTTCCCCGACGAAACCGTTGCGGTCGAACGCTATGTTCCCGACAAGGTCTATGCGCTCTGCTATTTCGACAAGGAACAGGGCTACTACTATATCAAACGCTTCACGTTGGAGCGCAGCGACAAAATGCAGTCGTTCCTCGACGAAGAGGGTAATGCCGATTTCGTATGTATCACCGGTGTGGCGGGTTCGACGCTGCATATCACCTACAAGGGTGCGCAGGCTTCGCGTCCTGCCGACGATGTCGATACCGACACGTTCATAGGTGTCAAGAGTTGCAAGGCAAAGGGCAAACGCATAACCACCTACGACGTTGCGTCGCTATCGTTCGTCGAACCCGAGCAACCCGAGGCGGTCGAGGAGGAATCCGCATTGTCGGACGATACCGATACGACCGATGTCGCCGAGAGCACTGCCGATGTCGATTTGACGGATATGATAGACGACGAGGGCATCGCGACCCACACCGACGGCGGTGTGCCTGTCGAGATATTCCGCCCTGCGCCCGACGAGGAGATAGACCCCGAGCAACTCGATTTGTTCGGCAAATAGAGCAAGACTATGCGTCTTTATTTAGTCGGATATATGGGTTGCGGCAAGAGTTCGATAGGTCGCAAAATCGCCCGCCGTATGGGTGTCGCATTCGTCGATACCGATGCCGCAGTCGAGCAGTCGGAGCAGGCGACGGTGGCAGACATCGTCGATTATGCGGGCGAGGAGTATTTTCGCCGTTGCGAACGCAAGGCTTTGGACGCGACGGCAGACCTGCCCGACGCCGTAGTCTCGACGGGTGGCGGATTGCCCGTGTGGAGCGACAATATGGAACGTATCCATTCATTGGGCAAAAGCATCTATATTCGGCGTACCCCCGAGCAGATACTCTCGCGCCTTTCGCCATACGGTCGGCAGAAACGCCCCAAGTTCCGCGGACTCGACGACGAACAACTGCTCGCATTTATGTGCACTAATATGGCAGAGCGCGAACCGGTCTATGCCCGAGCCGATTTTATAATAGACGGTGCAGGACGCAGCGACAACGAAATTATGGACGCGATTTCCGCGTTTTTGAACGAATAGAAAACTTAAAACTTGAACTGCGATATGAAAAAGAATCTGCTTGTTGCCCTGTTTGCGACGGCTTTGAGCCTTTCCGCCTCGGCACAGATGAAAATTTCGGGTACCTTGCGTACCGATTCGGGCAAACCTGTTGCAGGCGTTACCGTCAGCGACGGCTTTACCAACGTAACGACCGATGCCAAAGGTCGTTACAAAATGACGACCTCGCCCGATGCGATGTATGTATTCTACTCCGTGCCTGCCGAGTACGCAATTCCCGTCAAGGCGGGGCACCCCGATTTCTACACACGCTTGGATAAAAAGTGCAAGAAATACGACTTTACGCTCACTCCGCTCGCCGACGGTGCGGAAAAGGAGTTCAAACTCCTCTGCCTTGCCGACCCGCAGGCGCAGTGCAATTTCCACGTCAAGCGTTTCGAGCGCGAGACCGTACCCGATATTCGCGCATATGTCGATAAGATGAATGTGCCTTGCTACGGCGTTACGCTCGGCGATATGTCCTACACCGAGGGCAGGCACGATGCCACATCGATGCAGCCGAAGGTACGCAAGGCTATGGGTTACGACACCTCCCATGTCCTCTTTTTCCAGACGATGGGCAACCACGACAACGCCTTCCCGCCTGTCGTGCCCGATGCCGAAAGCAGCGACATCAACCTCGCCTACCAGCGTCCGTTCGAGAGCGTGTTCGGTCCTGTAAACCATTCGTGGAATCGTGGCGATGCGCATATCGTCTCCATGAAAAACGTATTCTACCTCTCGGGCGAGAAGAGCAGCAAATACCAACCCGCATTCAGCCGCGAGCAATTCGAGTGGCTCAAAGGCGATTTGGCAGCCGTGCCGTCCGACAAACTCGTGATTTTGTGCGTGCATATCGGTCTCTACGACCGCACCAATCCCTATTTGGCGGAGACACGCCAACTGCTCACGCGCTTCAAGGAGGCACATATTATGGTCGGTCATACCCATTTTATGAACAACCATTACAACAAACTCGGCATCTACGAGCATGTCCACGCCGCTGCCTGCGGAGCATTTTGGTGGTCGTGCATCAACGGCGACGGTGTGCCTAACGGCTACACGGTCTATGACATCGAGGGGGCGCATATCAAGAATTGGCGTTACAAATGCACCGGTTACGACGATACCTACCAAATCCGTATGTATCGCGGCGACGGCGAATTCGGCGGCGAGTACGAGAAATTCCGCTTCCCTTATACCCACGACACAGTGCTGGCTAACGTCTTTATGTCCGATGCCGATTGGCGCGTACAACTCTACGAGGATGGCGTGCTGACGGGCGATATGGAGCGCATTCCGGTCAGTCGCGACAATACGCCCGAGGCGGGTTCGAGCCGCGACTGGTGGGCTGTGGGCTACCACATAGGCGTTATCGGTCGCAGTTACGGCAATGTCAAAACGGGACACAGCCGTATGAACGGCGGCGGTCGCAAGGGCTACCTCACGCCGTGCAACCATCTGTACCGCTTGAAATTGCGCAATCCCGACGCCAAGGAAGTCCGCGTCGTTGCTACCGACACCAACGGCAATGTTTACGAGCAGACGCACTTCACCGAGAGTTTCGACTATTCGGAAAACGCTCTGATGAACCGTCTCTACACGACGCCTCGTTCGGTGCTCGACAAAGAGTATTAAATCGACTGCAATGAACAACTCTCCGATAGGCGTATTCGACTCGGGTATGGGCGGATTGAGCGTTTGGCGGGTGCTGCGCAAGGCACTCGCCGATGAATCGCTCGTATTTCTTGGTGACGGCGCGCGGTGTCCCTACGGCTCCCGCACCCGCGAGGAGGTCGTACAATTCACCTTCGAGGCGGTCGAACGACTGCTCGGCGAAGGGTGCAAACTTATAGTCATAGCCTGCAATACGGCCACTGCAATGGCAATCACCGCTTTGCGCGAACGCTATCCGCATATTCCGTTCGTCGGATTGGAACCTGCCGTCAAACCGGCAGCCCTGCGCACCCGCTCGGGCGTTATCGGCGTGTTGGCTACCGAGCGGTCGTTCGACGGCGAACTCTTCCGCCGTACATCGGCTCGATTTGCCGATCGCGTGCGTATTGTCAAGGCAGTGGGCGAGGGCTTCGTCGAGGCGGTCGAGCAGAACCGCGAGGCTGAACCCGCGACCGAGGCACTGGTGCGCCGCGCCGTCGAACCGCTCATCGAGGCAGGGGCTGACGAGATAGTACTCGGGTGTACCCACTATCCGTTCCTGCGCAACCAAATAGAGCGCGTTACTGCGGGGCACGATGTCGAAATCATCGACTCTTCCGACGCCGTCGAACGCAGGGTGGAGAGTCTGCTCGACGAGTTCGACCTGCGTGCCGAAAAAGGACATAAGCCCGATTACCGATTCCTCACTTTTGCCGACGACGACTATGCCGAAAAATTGCGCAAAAAGGCGATGGAATAACCGGCGAAAAGATTGGATTTGAAAATTTGAAATAATTGCCGACTTTTTTGTAATTTAGCAACGTTTCTACGGGTTTTACCAATGCGAAAGTTTCGTTTTCTTTCCTTTGGTATCACTTTGTATATTTGAAAGTGCAACAAAAGAAAATGAAAGGAAAAAAATTGACAAAAAAAGATAACGAAACGAACATTCGACGCACCGTGCGCACAACTTCGTCCGCCCGCGCGGAACGCTCGACGAGCGACACAACCCGCTGGGTTACAGGCGTTATTGTGCTGTTGGTCGGTTTGTTCCTCTTTGTGGCTGTCGTGGCTGGACTGTTCTGCTTCAAACACGATTTCGGAGTGCTGCATAGTATTGATAATGTGGGCGATATGCGTACTGAGCCTTCGTTTCTCAACCCTTGCGGCAGGGTCGGTGCTATTATCGCCGAAGGTATTGTCGGCAAGGCATTCGGATTGTTCGGAGTGCTTGTGCCAGTGATAGTTATGGTCTTGGGTGTGCATCTCATAATCAAAAAATGGCGGTTTCTCAATCATACCATTCTCTCGACGCTCTTCATTATGCTCTTGGGCTCTCTGACTCTGGGACTTGCGTTGGGTAATGCGGGCGAAATGTTCGGCAGCGGTTGGGGCGGTGCTTTCGGCGTCGAGATTGCGCTGATACTCAAAGGAATGATAGGCGTGGTCGGTGCGTGGATAGTGGTTGCTGTCGGGTGGATTCTGACGGGTGTCTTCATTAACGTCAATTTCATCAACTTGATGAACAATGCGGGTAATGCCGTAATCGGACACGGCGAGGCGTTGGTCGGCAAGGTGGCAGGTGCGTCGCTGCTGCATCGCTCTAAAAATGAATCCGATACGCTTCCGACGGACGAGATTTCGCATCGTGAGTTGGTCGATGAATCGGTAACCGCTCCGATAGATGAACCGATGGAACAACCTGCTGAAAATGAGCAGGAAGAGCGACCGGAAGAATCGCCCGAAGCGGAGACTGAAAACGTTGTTGTACCCGAGCCGCAGGAGGAACGCACGGGCGTTAAGACTATATTGGTCGAGGAACATACTGATGCACAGTTGGATAAATCGCAACTCAAACACCGTCCGTTCGACCCCGACCGCACGCCGGGTTATAAATGCCCGCCTGCCGATTTCCTTGTGGACTATATCTCCGATTCGGAAGTGTCGAACGACGAGATAATGTTCAACAAACGCCAAATCGAGGAGACGCTGGGTAATTTCGGCATTCCGATTCGCGATATGAAAGTAACTATCGGTCCGACGGTTACGCTCTACGAAATAGTGCAGGAGGCGGGCGTAAAAATCTCGCGCATACAGGGTTTGGAGAACGATATTGCACAGTCGCTCAAAGCGTTGGGCATTCGTATCATCGCCCCTATGCCGGGTCGCGGCACAATTGGAATCGAGGTGCCTAACCGCAACAAAATGGTCGTGTCGATGCGCTCTGCCATTCTCTCGGAGCGGTTCCACCGCTTTAACGGCGAGTTGCCGGTCGTTATAGGTCGCACGATTCAGAACGAGAATTTCGTGTTCGACTTGGCAAAAATGCCGCACCTGCTCGTGGCGGGTGCTACGGGACAGGGTAAGTCGGTGGGACTGAATGCGATAATAACATCGTTGCTCTACCGCAAAGATCCGTCGCAACTCAAATTCGTGCTGATAGACCCCAAGATGGTCGAGTTCTCGCTCTATGCCAAGATGGAGCGTCAGTTCCTTGCCAAAATGGCGTCGGAGGACGAGGCGATAGTTACCGACCCGAAAAAGGCGGTCTATACACTCAATTCGCTCTGTATAGAGATGGATACCCGTTTGGACAAGTGTCGCAAGGCGGGCGCGCGCAACATTGCCGAGTACAATGAGAAGGTGCGCAAGCGCGATGTCGATGACGAGAACATAATGCCTTATATCGTGGTGGTTATCGACGAGTTCGCCGACCTCATTATGACGGCGAAGGAGGTCGAGGCTCCCGTTATGCGCTTGGCTCAAAAGGCGCGTGCGATAGGCATTCACTTGATTGTGGCGACGCAACGTCCTGATGTGAAGGTGATTACTGGTGGTATAAAGGCTAATTTCCCTGCGCGAATCGCATTCCGTGTGATGCAGATGATAGACTCGCGCACCATAATCGACCAGCCTGGTGCGGAACGACTGATAGGTAGGGGCGATATGTTGTTGTCGAAAGACGGCGAACTCACCCGTATCCAGTGCGCTTTGGTCGAGACCAAGGAGGTAGATGACATTGTCGATTATATCTCCAAACAGCCGTCGCCGACGGGCAACGCCTACGATCTGCCCGATTATGTCGAGGCGGGCAACGACGGGGCTGCCGATAGCGGAATGGGCAGCGAGAGCGGTGTTCCGGTCAAGTACGATTCGCTATTTGCCGAGATTGCACGCGACGCCGTGGCGAGCGGTCAGATTTCGACATCGTACATACAGCGCAATTTCGAGGTCGGTTTCAATCGTGCGGGGCGCATTATGACGCAGTTGGAGCGTGCGGGCATAGTCGGTCCGCAAATCGGGGCGAAACAGCGCGAGATAAAGTTCTACGATATGCCGTCGCTCGAAGCGAAGTTGCAGGAACTGGGTCTCTCTTAATGCGGCGATTATGAAACGATTGTTTTGTATTGCAATGTCCGTTGTCGGTCTCGTCTGCGCGGCTTTTGCCGATGACGCGGCGGTGCGGATATTGAAAAATATCGAGCGAAATCTGGCGGAGATGGGCGCGTATCGCGTTGAGTTCGAGGTTGTGGCAGGCGATTACCGTTCCAAAGGCGAGTATGTGGTTGCGGGTCGCGATTTCTATCTGAAAGCTGATGATACCGAGGTCTATGCTTCGGAGGGCGTGCGGCGAGAGATTACACATTCTAAAAAGGAGATAACCGTCGATGCGATAGATGCGTCGGCGCGCGATATAATCAGCAATCCGTCGGCGGGATTTACGACATTGTCGGAGAATTTCGATTCGAAAACGGTGCAGGTCTCTGACGGCACGCAACGCATAACATTTACACCGAAAGCGGAATCGACCATGCGCGAGACGGTTACGGTGGTCGTAGCGAAAGATGGCAAGTCCCCGAGTTCGATAACATACGACACTGCGTCGGGCGCAATAGAGGTGCGTATGAAAAGCATTGCACCTGCGAAAGACGGTGTGCCGCAGTTCGACGCTTCGCGGTATGCAGGGTATGAGGTGGTCGATTTTCGGTAAAAAAAGACTCGAAATTTTGCAAAGTCGAAAATTTGTCGTAAATTAGTAGTGCGAAATATGCAACATCCGCTGCCAAGAACGAGGGTATTGTCGGGGCAAATAACGATGAGGCAGGCGGCGGCAGATGAAAATAGAGGGAAACAATTATAAAATACATACTTAAAACATTGCAGTTATGATTATTACATTCAACGAATTGCGCCGTATCAAGGACAGACTTCCGAGCGGAAGTTCGCAGCGCATTGCAGACGAATTGGGAATTGATGTAGAGAGCGTTAGAAACTATTTCGGCGGTAAGCACATGGATGCCAAGGACGGTGTCGGTGTTCACTTCGAGCAGGGACCGGACGGCGGTGTCGTAACATTGGACGATACCCGTATTCTCGACGCTGCGATGCGAATTCTTAACGAGGAAAAATAATCGTACAAAAAAACGATTGAGGGCAGAGCCGAACAAACATCATGTTCGGCTCTTTTTGGAAAGGCGCGGGAGACGTGGCGCGATTTTCGTTTTATGCCGCCTTGCTCCTGCGAATTGCAAATTTTCTCATATTTGAAATAAACAAAATCTAAATAACCGATTATGAAAAAGATTCTTTTATTGGTTGCGGCGGCATTCGTGATGCTGACGGCAACCGCAGCCGAAAAGGTGAAAATCAACTATGTCGATGCGCAGAAACTCAACCACATCGGCAAAATGTGCAAGACGACCAATCCTTACAATCGTGTGGAGGTCGATAAATATCCCGAACTCAACAAAAAGGAGGCTGACCTGTTGCGTTGCTGTGCAGGCGAGGCTATTCTGTTCGAGACCGATGCGACCGAAATATGGGTTAAGGCAAAATACGGCTATCGCAATTTCAACCGCGCTATGCCTGCGACGGCCGGTGTGGGATTCAACCTCTTTATTGAGCGCGACGGCGAGTGGCTGTGGGCTGCTTCGCGATGCAATGCTGATGGCAAGGATAAGAAAACGGGTGAATTGAGAATTGAAAAACCGCTGAAACTCATCGCCAATATGTCGGACGAGAGCAAAAAGTGCATAATCTATCTGCCTCTGTTCGCCGAACTTACATCGCTCGAAATCGGTGTGCCGGAAGGTGCCAAAATCAAGGCTCTGAAAAATCCGTTCCGTCATCGCATAGCCATTTTCGGTTCGAGTTTCACACACGGCTCGTGCGCAACGTGTGCGGGTATGACCTATCCTGCATTCCTGCAACGTCAGACGGGACTGTATCTCTGCGGTTTCGGTATGAGCGGCAACAGCAAGTTGCAGCGTGTGATGGGCGAAATACTCGGCGGTACGAAGGCTGACGCATACATCTGCGACGCATTCTCGAATCCAACCATAAAGGAGATTGGCGAGCGCATTCGTCCGTTCATCGAGGAGATACGCGCCAAGAACAAGAAGGCTCCGATTATATTCCTCAAAACCATCTATCGCGAGGGTCGTATGTTCGACCTCAAAGCCGACAAGAAGGAGCAGGAGCGCATAGAGTATGTCGATGCGTTGATGAAGGATATAATAAAGGAGTATGCCGATGTATATTATATAGACACGGTGAACCAGACGGGTACCGACCACCTCACTTCGGCTGACGGTACGCACCCTTATTCGTGGGGTTACAAGCGTTGGGCTGACGCTATTCAACAGCCGATACTCGACATTTTGGCAAAGTACAATATAAAATAGCGGTTAGAGATGTCGTCCCCGCCTAAACGGGGACGGCATTGCCCCGTAAATAAATTAACAATCAATTTTATGAAAAAGTATTTGACGTTATTGGCGGCTGCGACAGTGGTGCTGATGAGTGGCTGCGACAAAGATGATGGTGGCGCGACGAAAGAGGAGAGAGGTGATTACGCGACATTCCGAGAGTATTGCTCGGCTAAATTCGACACACCGGAGATTTGGGAGTTTGTCGATGAGATGGACATAGGCGGATACGGGTGGAGCGATATAGAGGGCATAGACAAGTTCGCAGGATTGCGGAAACTCGATTGCTCGGGCAACTCAATAGGTGCGCTCGAATTGTCGCAACAGAGGTTGAGATACCTTGATTGCAGCGATTGTGCGCTAACGCAACTTGTCGTGGCAAGTCCCGAATTGGAGACACTCATCTGCTCGGGCAATGAATTGAGACTTGTCGATTTGACGCATTGCCGCAATCTGAAAAAGGTTGTTTGCAAAAACAATGGCAGAGATGGCGGCGGTAAATTGCAGGTATCGATCGCCATGGGGGTAAATCCGACTACCGATTTCGACGGGACGGCATTTGTGCAGGAGTTCGATATGGGAGGCGGAAAACCCTCTTACAACGATGAACCGTTTTGGCAGTACTGTCTGCAAAATTTCGATGAGGATAAGGACGGTCAGATTTCGGACGAGGAGGCTGCCAAGGTTACGAGCATAGAAATCGCGGACAAGGGGTTGAAAAATGTTGAGGGGATACATCGATTTACCAATTTGGAAACTCTCTACTGTTCGGGCAACGACCTGCCGACGCTCGATTTGTCGAAATTGTCGGAATTGTATGAGGTGAATTGCGCGAACAGCAAAATATCGACACTCATTGTCGAAAGTCCCAAATTGAAAGTGCTCGACTGCTCGCAAAACTCTTTGACGGAACTCGATGTCGCGAAGTGCGTGAAACTTAACACTTTCGATTGCTGTGGCAATCAACTCTCCTTTATCGACATTTCGAAATGCGACAGCGATATTGCCTTTTATTGCAGGGATAATGTCAAAAATATGTGGATAAAAATTACGTTTGCGCAGAGCCGCTATGCCAACATAAGCAAGGATTCGACGGCGTATTTCGTGCAGGACGAATATGGTATAGGCAACACATATACCGTATATGCGAACGGCAAATATGTGCAGGGCAAGGTGTTTGCACTGACGGATAATATAGGAGCCGGCGGTGCGGTAGGTATTGCAAGCGCGCACGGATATGTAATATCCGACAAAGTCGGAGCGCAGGAGTGGTCGAACGAGAAGTTCGGAACGAATGCGACCGACGAGGAAAACGGTGCGAACAATGTCGCCAAAATCAAACAGATAGAAGACTGGGCGGATAAATATCCCGCATTCAGGGTATGCGATGATTTGGGAGACGGGTGGTATCTGCCGTCTGTCGAGGAGTTGAGGCTGGCAAATCGCAATGCGTTGCAACTCAATAGCGGAGTGCTTGTTTCTTCGACCGAGCGCGATTCGGGATACGGTTACTATGTGGAGTTGTCAACGACTTCGGCATTAGGAGGTAACAGACTTGTCCTGTCGAAAATTACATCGCATTATGTGCGATGCGTGCTGAAATTTTAACGGTAGGCAGTGTCGAATGCGGCGCAGATGTTGAATCTGCGCCGCTTGTTTTTTATGGGAAACTGCCGTCGGAACTGACACATTGGCAGAAATTGCGGGTGCGCGACGGGGTGTTTGTCAGATAAGTGGCGCAAACGTGATATTTTTGGCACGGTACGGCGTTTGGTACGGCGTTTGTTCGATTACAGGTCGAATTTTGAAATGAAAATTCAGAATAGAAAATAAAATAATAACAAATAAAAACTTACAACTATGGGAAAGATTATTGGTATCGACTTGGGAACTACGAATTCGTGCGTAGCAGTGATGGAAGGCTCCGAGCCTGTTGTGATTCCTAACTCCGAAGGTCATCGTACGACGCCGTCGGTCGTTGCATTCACCGACAACGGCGAGCGTAAGGTCGGCGACCCCGCAAAGCGTCAGGCAATCACCAATCCTAAACGTACGGTATTCTCCATCAAACGTTTTATGGGTGAGCAGTACGACAAAGTGCTTGCCGATATACAACGCGCTCCTTAT
The DNA here is from genome assembly GCA_963658625.1 of bacterium. Lineage (GTDB taxonomy): Bacteria > Bacteroidota > Bacteroidia > Bacteroidales > Rikenellaceae > Alistipes. The sequence continues at coordinate 41,822 of CAVKRC010000008.1, read as the reverse complement.
ACTATCGTAAAGGGTGCGAACGACACTCCGCGTGTCGATATAGACGGTCGTCAATATACGCCGCAGGAGATTTCGGCAATCATTCTGCAAAAGATGAAAAAGACTGCCGAAGACTATCTCGGTCAGGAGGTTACCGAAGCGGTCATCACCGTGCCGGCATATTTCTCCGACTCGCAGCGTCAGGCTACCAAGGAGGCAGGCGAAATCGCAGGTCTGAAAGTGCGCCGTATCATCAATGAGCCTACGGCTGCCGCGCTCGCTTACGGTATGGACAAGAAAAACAAGGATATGAAAATCGCTGTATATGACCTTGGTGGCGGTACGTTCGATATTTCAATCTTGGAATTGGGCGACGGCGTGTTCGAGGTTAAATCGACCAACGGCGATACGCACCTCGGTGGTGATGATTTCGACCATGTTCTGATAGACTATATGGCAGAGGCGTTCAAGGCGGAGCACGGCGTCGATTTGCGTCAGGACCCTATGGCTTTGCAGCGTCTTAAAGAGGCTGCTGAGAAGGCGAAAATCGAGTTGTCGTCGTCGCAATCGACCGAAATCAACCTGCCGTACATTATGCCTATCAACGGCATTCCGCAACACTTGGTAATGACGCTGACGCGTGCCAAGTTCGAGCAGTTGTGCGACCACTTGATTCAGAAGACTATCGAGCCTTGCAAACTCGCTCTGCGCGATGCAGGTTTGACCGCTTCGCAAATCGACGAGGTTATTTTGGTCGGTGGTTCGACCCGTATCCCGGCTATTCAGCAGATTGTCGAGAAATTCTTCGGCAAGGTGCCTAACAAGTCGGTGAATCCGGACGAGGTCGTCGCTATCGGTGCTTCGATTCAGGGCGGTGTGCTGACCGGCGAGGTAAAGGACGTGCTGTTACTCGATGTAACGCCGCTGTCGCTCGGTATCGAGACTTTGGGTGGCGTGTTCACCAAACTTATCGAGTCGAACACTACGATTCCTACCCGCAAGAGCGAGGTATTCTCGACGGCGGTAGATAACCAGCCTTCGGTCGAAATCAACGTCTGCCAAGGCGAGCGTCCGCTTGCGAAGGATAACAAGAGCATCGGTCGCTTCCACTTGGACGGCATACCTGCCGCTCCACGTGGCGTGCCGCAGATTGAGGTTACGTTCGATATAGATGCCAACGGTATCCTGAACGTATCGGCAAAGGATAAGGGTACGGGCAAGGAGCAGAAAATCCGTATCGAGGCTTCGAGCGGTTTGACCGAGCAGGAGATTCAGCGTATGCGTGACGAGGCAAAGGCTAATGAGGAGAAAGATAAGGCTGAAAAGGAGCGTATCGAGAAGATAAACGCTGCCGATTCGAATATCTTTGCAACCGAGAAGCAACTCAAAGAGTACGGCGATAAGATTCCTGCCGACAAGAAATCGGCAATCGAGGGTGCGCTTGCCAAGTTGAAGGAGGCTCACAAGAATGCCGACATCGCGGCTATCGATGCTGCAATCGCAGAGTTGAATACCGCATGGCAGGCGGCTTCGCAGGACATCTACTCGGCACAGCAGGCGCAGGGTGCGCAGGATGCACAGGCAAATGCCGGTGCTGGCGCACAAGGCGGAGCACAAGCGGGCAATGCCGGTAACGGCGGTTCGCAGCCCGAGGACGTAGAGTTCGAGGAGGTGAAATAATCCGTAAAACGGGGCTTGTCCCTTGAATAACTACGGGACGCACAGCGATGTGCGCCCCGTTTTTTTGTTGAGTAAATAAAAGTTCGCAAAAATTGCGAATATGACAAAGTTGTATTATATTTGCACTTGCAAAGCGGAATACAATGGAGGTATATTTCAAACAGGAATACTTGTGGAGTCTTTATACGACAGGTGATGCCGATAAAAAGCATCGCTTCCAACCGCAGATTGTAAGGAAATATATCCGTATTGTAAGTCTGATGATGGAATTGGAAGATACGACTGAACTTTTGCGATATAATTCGCTTAATTACGAGCGGTTACGAGGGGATAAAGAAGGTCTTTCGTCGGTAAGAGTAAATGATCAATATCGTATAGAATTCGAGGAGCATATCAAGAATGGCGAAACACTTGCCACGATATGCAATATAACGGAGTTGTCGAACCATTATAAATAATTGACGCATATGACTGTTGTAAATAAGTTTAATCCCATGCAGGCTGCCAACTCATTGACGCCTGCCTGTCCGACGCACCCGGGCGAGATATTGAAAGACGAAATCGAATTTCGTGGAATCTCGCAACGTAGGTTGGCGGAACAAATGGGACTGCCGTATTCGGTCGTGAATGAAATACTCAATGCCCGCCGACCGATGACCGAGAAAACTGCATTGCTGTTCGAGGCGGCACTGGGGGTTGATGCCGAACCGTTGATGCGTTTGCAGTTGAAATACAATATGCAGACCACGCGCAAAGATGCCTCGTTTATGAAGCGATTGGCGCAAATTCGTAAAGTCGCGGCGGTATTGTAGTCGTTGCCACAATAATCAAGGCGGGACGCACAGCGATGTGCGCCCCGTTTTTTTTGTGCTGAGTGGTTGAATTTTAGGCGCGACGGGTGTGGCAAATGAAAATTTTTATTATCTTTGCGTGCTTTGTTGTATATGTAAATATGCTCGTGGCGGATAAACGCAACGGGCGATAATGGGGGAACAAAAAGAAAACAATAAAAACAACAATAATATTTAACGTAAAATTTTCTACAAATGCAAAGTAAAGGTGCAATCAAACTGCTTGCCATTCTGTTGGCACTGGCTTGTATCTATCAGTTGTCCTTCTCGCTCAAAACGCGCAGCGTGGAGAAGGCGGCTGCGGAGTATGCCAAGTCTTTCCCCGCAGAGGAGCAGGCTTCGATGGAGCAGTACTATCTGGACTCGGTCGAAAACAAGGTGGTTTACAATGTCGGAATCGCCAAATTTACTTACAAACAGTGCAAAGAGAAGGAGGTGAACCTCGGTTTGGACTTGAAGGGCGGTATGAACGTTATGCTCGAAATTCAGGTCGAGGACGTAGTTAAGTCGCTCGCGGGCGACAGCCAGCACGAGCCTGCTTTCGTTGCGGCAATCGAGCAGGCGAACAAGGCTTTGCGCGAGGGTACTGGCGGCTATATCGAGACTTTCGCTGCCGCTTACGAGAAAGAGTCGAACGGCGGACAGTTGGTCGATATTTTCATCAGCCCCGACCGTAAGGATATTAAGGCAGGTATGTCGAATGCCGAGGTCGTAAAGATTCTCAAAGCCGAGACCGATGATGCAATCGCCGCTTCGTTCAATATCATTCGTAGCCGTATCGACCACTTCGGCGTAACACAGCCGAACATTCAGCGTCTGCCTAATTCTAACCGTATTTTGGTCGAGTTGCCGGGTGTGAAAGAGCCGGAGCGTGTCCGCAAACTCTTGCAGGGTACGGCATCGCTCGAATTCTGGACTACATACAACGGTGCGGAGTTGCTCCCGTCGCTGATGAGTGCCGACCGCGCAGTGAAAAACGTGTATGGCGAGGAACTCAAAGCCGAAGCAGAGGCTGAGAAAGCCGCAGCCGAGACTGAGAAACCGGCTTCGTCGCTTATCGAGGAGGTAGGTGAGCAAGAGGCTGCCATCGAGCAGGCTGCCGCTTCGGAGCGTTATTCGCGCGAGCGCAACCCGCTGTTGGCTTTGCTCAATCCCGACTATGCGGGCGGTGCGGTAATCGGTGCTGCAAATGCTGCCGACATCGCTACCATCAACAAATATCTCGCTCTGCCTGAGGTACGCGACTGCTTCCCTTCGGACGTGGCGTTCAAGTGGGGCATCAAGGGCGAAGCACACGCCGATGGTCGCTTCTTCCTCTATACCATTAAGGTTGAGCGTCCCGACGGCAAGGCTCCGCTGGACGGTAGCGTGATTTCGGACGCTCGTGCGGCATACGCACAGCGCGGTGCCGAGGCAGAGGTTTCGATGTCGATGAACTCGAACGGTATCTCGGAGTGGGCTCAACTGACAGCCGACAACATCAACAAGTGCATCGCGATCGTGTTGGACGGTTATGTATATTCCGCACCTGTCGTTCATAACAAAATCGAGGGTGGTAACTCGTCCATCACGGGTAATTTCACCATTCAGGAGGCACAGGACTTGGCAAATGTCCTCAAATCGGGTAAGGTGCCTGCACCTGCACGAATCATTCAGGATACGGTTGTAGGTCCGTCGCTCGGTCAGGAGTCGATTAACTCGGGTCTGATTTCGTTCGTTATCGCATTTATCCTCGTGTTGCTCTATATGGGCTTGTTCTACAAGACCGCAGGTTGGTTGAGCGATATTGCGTTGGTAACCAATGTATTCCTGTTGATGGGCTGCCTCGTTTCGTTCGGTGCCGTGCTTACCCTGCCGGGTATTGCGGGTATCGTGCTGACGATGGGTATGGCGGTCGATGCCAATGTGATTATCTACGAGCGTATCAAAGAGGAGTTGCGTGGCGGCAAGGGTCTTTCGTCCGCAATCAAGGACGGTTTCTCGAATGCCTACTCGGCAATTATCGACGGTAACCTTACGACAATTATCACGGGTATCGTGCTGTTCATCTTCGGTAACGGTCCTGTTCAGGGCTTTGCCACGACGCTCGTTATCGGTATCATCACCTCGTTGTTCTGCTCGATTTTCATCACCCGTCTGCTTATCGAATGGGTTGTCGAGAAATGGGGCAAAATTTCGTTCTCTCGCTCGTGGTCGGAGAATTGGCTTGCAAACATTCATTTCGACTTTATCGGCAAACGCAAATACTCCTATATCATATCGGGAGCCGTAATTCTTGCATCGGTCATCTCGCTTTGCACGCTCGGTCTGAACCGAGGCGTCGATTTCACGGGCGGTCGTACATACGTTATCCGCTTCGACAAGGAGGTTACCGCCGAGCAGGTGCGTGAGGCTTTGGACGGCGCATTCGTCGGTGCCGATGCTGCAAACGCTTCGTTCGAGGTAAAACAGTACGGCAAGGAGAACCAGATGCGTATCGTAACGCAGTACAAGTACGACGATACGTCGGAGGAGACTACCGCCGAGGTCGATGAAATCATTTACAACGCATTGAAGGGCTTGTATTCGTATGACATCTCGCTCGATGGCTTCAAAAACACTCAAACCGATATAAACGGTATCGTTTCCGCCGATAAAATCGGTCCTTCGATTGCCAAGGATATGACGATGGGTGCGATTTGGGCTGTACTCTTCTCGCTCGTTGCAATCGGTCTGTACATCGCATTCCGATTCAAGCGTTGGCAGTGGGCTTCGGGCGCGACGTTGGCTTTGGCTCACAATGCATTCGTGGTTATCGGTCTGTTCTCGATACTGTACAGCGTGATGCCGTTCAACCTCGAAGTCGATCAAGCATTCATTGCTGCAATTCTGACTATTATCGGTTATTCGATTAACGATACGGTGGTCATCTTCGACCGTATTCGCGAGTATATAGGTCTCTATCCTAAACGTGCGTTGCGCGACAATATCAACAATGCCGTTTGCTCGACCCTCTCGCGTACGATGAATACGTCGGGTACGACACTCGTAACGTTGCTCGCAATCTTCATCTTCGGCGGTGAGACGATTCGCGGATTCGTATTCGCATTGCTCATCGGTATCATCGTCGGTACCTACTCTTCGGTATTTATAGCAACGCCGCTGGCTTACGATATGATTTCGAAGAAGGAGAAAAAGGGCGAGGAGTAATAATAGACAACTCGTATAATGTCGGGGCGGTTGCAATAACCGTCCCGATTTTTTATATGGCGGAGATGGCTTTGTCGGAAATATAAATCTATTTGCTTTTGTAGCAGGAAAAGGGTATCTTTGTACGTTATGTATAAAATTTGATTTTTTATGAAAGAAAAACAGTTTTACCGCGCACCGTATTTGCGTGAGGTCGCGGTGAGTATGGAGTATGGATTTGCCCCGTCGGGCGGTTTCGAGCAGCCGGATTATGGCGGCGAGGATAATTTGTAGGAGGAGCCGATGATGAAAAGAAACTTTTTTGTTGCGGCTTTTGCCGTGTGCGCTGCAATGATTGCGGGCTGTACGAAAGATGCTGCTGTCGAGACGGTGGCGGAGCAGTGCGATTTGTCGTTCCGTGTCGAGACCGATGCGTCCGATTCACGAATAGCTTTCGGCGATGGACGCTACTCGTGGCAGGGCGATGAACGTTTGGGCGTGTATGTCGCTTCTGCCATACCGACATACAATGTCGAGGGTGCTGTCGAGGTGCGCGATGGTGCGGGCTACTGCACGGTGCGCGTCAATCGTTTCGAGGCGGGCAACAAGATGTTTGCCTATTTCCCTTATTTGAAGGACAATGCGGGCGACACCTCGTCTGCTGTCAGAATGGCAGTGCCTGCCGTGCAGACACAAGCGAAAGCGGGCGAACTGAACGGCGCGAATATGCCGATGGTTGCCGTGCCGCAGGTATTGGAGGGTACCTCTGGGAATGTTGCTCCAAGTGTAACGATGCGGTCGCTTGGCGGATTGCTGTGCGTAAAGGTTTATGCCGCAGGTAAATATGCGGGCGAGAAAGTGCGTTCGGTGTCATACGCCGATGAAAATACGGCTATGGCGGGCGAATTTACGTTCGACATTACCCGTGCCGATGACGAGGCATCGCTCGTGTTGCCGACGCTCGACGGACACAAGGTGATGACAACGCTCGACGAGCCTTACGAAGTCGGTGCATCGAAGGCGGACGCGGCGGCAGTCTATATGGTACTGGCGGCTGGCGCATACGAGGGTATGTTTACCGTAACGACCGACAAGGCGATATATACATATAATTATAAGCGCGAGATTAAGCGCAATACCTACTACGATTTGTTCATCGACCTCTCGGCAGCCACGGCTCGCCGTGCTATCGATGGCGAGTGGGGCGGTGGCGACGGCTCGGTCGAGAATCCTTATATCGTGGCTTCGGCGACAGACCTCGTGCGTTTGGCTTCATTGTGCAACGACACGGCGACACGGACGGAGTATGCGGACAAACACTATCGCCAAATAGCCAATATAGATATGGCGGACGAGACGGCGTTCGTGCCAATCGGAGCGACTGCCGAGACCGCTTTCGCAGGTAGTTACGATGGTGGCGACTTCGCGATAAGCAACCTCAAAATCACGACGGGCGACACCGGAGCGTGCGGTTTGTTCGGTTATTTGAATGGCGCAAGCGTGTCGAATATCGTACTGAAAGATTGCGAATACTCTTCTACGGGGCAAAGCGTCGGCGGTATTGCGGCGATTGCCGAGCAGAGTGCCGTTTCGGACTGCTCGGTCGGCGGTACACTGACGGGTTCGTCGGCAACGGAGTTCGATGGCTATGCGTCGTCCATAGTTGGCGGCGTGGCAGGTAGGGCGACCGATTCGAAAATAGAGAACTGCAAAATGGCGGGACGCATCATCGTCAAGACTTTGGCAGGCGGTATCGTCGGCTATGCGAACAATACGGCAATCAACGACTGTACGTTGGCTTCGTCTGCCGCGATAGACGCAGAGTCGTACTTTATCGGCGGCATCGCAGGTCGCGCGCGTTACGGCTCTACTGTGCGCCGTTGTACGGTTGAGGGCAAGGTTTCGACACTGTCCGGCAACTATGTCGGTGGCGTGGTCGGCCATCTGACCTCGGGCGGTGCGTATGATTGTACGGTTACGCGCAATGCCTCCATCTCGTCGCGCGGTAACCATACGGGCGGTATCATCGGTGCGTTGCAGGCAAACGAAACGCTCGCTTCGGATAACGGCAATGCTGTGGCAAACGTCGAAAGATGTACGGTCGATGTTATGGTGTTCGGCGGAATGAATGTCGGCGGCATCTGCGGTTATCAGGGCGCAACGGCAGACCATAAAGTTTGTGTGAGCGACTGCAAGGCTGCGGGCGCGATAACGGGCTATTCGTATAGTGTCGGCGGTATAGTCGGTTGTATATCGTCAAAAGGGTATTGCAGTATCGAGGATTGTGTGGTTATGGGCAATGTATTCTCATCGTCATACAGTGTTGGCGGCATCGTAGGCTCGGCGACTTCGGACGCGGAGTGCGTCATCGACGGCTGTATCGCTTATGGCGACTGCCGTGGATTGTATTCGGTCGGCGGTATCGGCGGATATTTCAAATGCGGAGCTGCGACGACCGTATATAAAGTCGTAAACTGTCTCTATGCAGGCAAACATATTGAGGCGACGGGGAATAACGGTAAAAACGGTTATACGCTCGCTGCGGGTATCGTGGGCTGGTTGCAGTCGGCAAGCAGCAAGATATATGTGGTGAACTGCGCTTCGCGTGTGGCGGAGGTAGCGACCGTCGGCAAATATGGCACCTACCCATCGAAAAACAACACGTTGGCAGGTGTCTTCGGATTCCTTAATGGCGCAACGGCGAAAAGCCTGTTCTACGGCGTGTACACCTCGATTGCAAAGGAGGGGCTTTCGACCGATGGCACTACATACGATAAAACGGCGGCTTCCAACTACTTCGGCGGCGTATATGGCAAGGTGCAGGAAGCAAGTTTCGACAATTCGATATTCTCGCATTGCTATTATAACCCTGCCGTTGCGAAGGCGGGACCGAGTGTGGACAAATTGCCGGGATTCGATGCCTCGACCGTTACGGCATACGCCGACAGTGCCGATTTGCTTGCCAAGATGAATGCGGCAGTCGAGGCTTATGACGGCGAATGCGGAATCGTATTGCGCCGTTGGACGACCGACACCGACGGCTATCCTGTTTTGGAGGGAATGACGACGGGTCTGCCTGTTACCCGCACCAAGCGCATAAGTGTCATAGGCGACTCTATTTCAACGTTCCGCGGATTCGTGCCTGCGGGCTATTCGTGCCACTATCCGACTGCCGACAACGACGTTACATCGGTTTCGCAGACGTATTGGTATCGCCTGGCATACGAACTGATGTCGGATGCGGTTATCGATCGCAACATCGCCTATTCGGGTACGGCGGTTGCACGCACGACCGATACGTCGTACAGCAGTCAGAGTTGGTACGGAAAGGATTTCTGCACCCGCTTTATCGCACAGGACGGAGTGGGCAATCCCGACATTGTGCTTATCCACGGCGGAACCAACGACTACGGTCATAATGCAGACGAACTGGCTCCGGGCGTAGAGATGCGCAGCACGAGTGCGCCTTCGGAAACGGTGATGAACGGATTGTTTGCAACAGCCGATGCTGCTACCGACCGTGCGGCTGTCGAGGCGTTGGACGATACCACATTCTGCACGGCATACATCAAACTCGTATGTATGGTGCGCAATCGTTATCCGAATGCGAAAATCGTCTGCATCATAGGCGATTATCTGACGACGGGAATTGAAAAATCGACCATCGCCATAGCCGAACACTATGGTTGCCGATATGTCGATTTGCTGGCTGTAAACGGTTACAACGACCAAACATATATGCCGAAGCACGACTACAATCCTGCAACTGGCAGGGGGTGCCACCCGAGTGCGAAGGCTATGAAATTCATTGCCGAGAAGATATACACCGAATTGGGCGATTGGCTTGAAGAGTAGTACTGTTCTATCAGACAAAATAAGATTGTGGCAGATTCAATATCTGCCACAATCTTTATTATGGACACCGACCTTTGCTCTTTGTTTTTGCACGGATAATAACTATCTTTGTATTATGAAAAAGATTTTGAAAGCGATAAAGGGATTTTGGGCTACGTTACGCCGATACATTTCGCCTGTGTTCGTGATGCTGTTGCTGGCGTCGTTCTCGCTGTGGTACATCTCGAAACTCAAATACAACTACACTACCGAGTTCGATATAAATGTCAATGTCGATGGCAGGCGATTCGCCGTGCCGTGCGTGGTCGAGGGGCAGGGGACGAACCTGCTCGGTTATGCAATCTACACTTCGCGACGCATAGATATTCCTCTTGCGGAACTCAAATACAAAAAGGTGCGCGAAACGGAACCTGCCGCGACATCCGATACCGAACCGAGGACGGTCGAACGGTTGCAGATTCAGCCCGCATCGTTGCAGAGTGCAATGTCGGTGCGATTCAGCGACATCAAAATCGTCTCCATCGGTACGATTCCCGAGATTGAAATCCCAGAAAAAGAATGATAAAGGTCGGAATTTGCGGCGGAATAGGTGGCGGTAAAAGCACCGTGTGCGCAATGTTGGCTGAGCGCGGAATAGCCGTTTACGATTCGGATTCGCACGCCAAGGCGTTGATGTGTTCTTCGTCCGAAATCCGCAAAGCGATAATTGACGAGTTCGGCGAGCAAAGTTACATTGGCAATGCTCTCAATCGCCGTTTTTTGGCAGATGCCGTATTCGGACGCCCCGATCGTCTTGCAAAACTGAATGCAATAATTCACCCTGCCGTCCGTTTGGATTTCGAGCGGTGGGCGGCGCATCAGGCGGGCGACTATGTGGTGTTGGAGTCGGCGATTCTGTTCGAGTCGGGTTTCGACAAATGCGTCGATGTGAGCGTAGCAGTATTAGCACCGCGCTCGATACGCATCGAGCGGGCTATGCAGCGCGACGGTGCGGTACGCGAAAAGATAGAGGCGCGAATGGACGAACAGATGTCGGACGACGAACTCGCCGCAAGAGCCGACATTGCGATAGTGAATATCGACCGCGAGGATTTGAAACGCGATGTCGCCGAGCTGGACGGACGATTGCGTCAGGCGGCGGCACGACAAAAGAGCGAAAAACAATGATTGGTATAGATTTGCACAAGCGTCGGATAATGGCGATAGTGAACGTTACGGACGATTCGTTCTATGCGGGCAGCCGTACAATGACGCACGAGGCGATTGTCGCTCGCGTCGAGCGTGCGATAACCGACGGGGCGACCATAATCGACGTTGGCGGTTACTCGTCGCGTCCCAATGCTGCGGACATCTCGCCCGAGCAGGAGTGGGAGCGTGTACAGGCGGGTGTTGCGGCTGTGCGCGAAGTCAGCAAAGATATAGCCGTGTCGGTCGATACATTCCGTTCGGAAGTGGTGCGACGTGTGGCTGAACGATTCGGCAAATTTATCGTAAACGACATAACGGCAGGCGAGGCGGACGATGCCATGTTCGCCACTGTCGCGGAATTGGGCTTGCCCTATATCGCGATGCATATGCGCGGCACTCCGCAGACTATGCAGTCGATGACCGATTACGATGATGTCGTTCGCGATGTCCGCAACTACCTGACGGCGCGCGTCGAGACGATGCTGGCGTATGGCATACGGCGCGAAAATATAATTTTGGATCCGGGATTCGGTTTTGCCAAAACGGTGGAGCAGAACTATCGGTTGCTCGGCGGACTGCACGAGATATGTGCTTTGGGCTATCCCGTATTGGTCGGCGTGTCGCGCAAGTCGATGATTTACCGATTGCTCGGCATAACGCCCGACGATGCGCTGTGCGGTACGCAGGTACTCGGTTGGGAGGCTCTGCGGCAAGGGGCGACCATATTGCGCGTTCACGATGTGCGCGAAGCGGTGCAGACGCTGAAAATGTTTGAAACTTACGAGGCTCAACTATGATGATAAAGGCTTGCAACATACACAAACGATTCGGTAACGTTGAGGTGCTGCGAGGCGTTTCGCTTGATGTGGCAGAGGGCGAAATGGTGTCGATAGTCGGTGCGAGCGGCGCGGGCAAGACCACGCTGTTGCAGATTATGGGCACTTTGTTGCCGCCCGATGTAGGGAGTGTGCAGATAGCGGGTACCGATGTCGGCAAACTCAACGACAACAGGTTGTCGCTGTTCCGCAATCGCCATATAGGTTTCGTGTTTCAGTTCCACCACCTGTTGCCCGAGTTTACGGCGTTGGAGAATGTTATGATGCCCGCGCTAATCGGGGGGGCATCGCGCAAGGATGCGGAACGCAGGGCGGAAGAGTTGCTCGAAATGGTAAATCTTTCGGCGCGCGCATCGCACAAGCCTGCGGCATTGTCGGGTGGCGAGCAACAGCGTGCCGCCATAGCCCGCGCCCTTATCAACCGTCCGTCGGTGGTGTTGGCTGACGAGCCTACTGGCAACCTCGATACCAAAAATCGAGATGAAATCTACACGCTGCTCGGCGACGTGCGCAGGGAGTTCGGGCAGACGATAGTCATAGTTACACATGACGAGCGGTTGGCTGCGCAGACCGATCGTAAAATAGAGATGAGTGATGGAAAGATTTTGTGATGAAGCCTCGCGCGAACAGTTGCGCGAGACGTTGGAGTATCTCTACGACAAGTATGACCGTCCCGAATTCGTCGAGGCGGATCCGATAAGCATTCCGCACGCATTCGCGCGCTTGGAGGATAAGGAGATAGCCGGATTTCTGGCTGCCGCGATAGCGTGGGGCAACCGCAAGGTGATAGTCCGCAGCGGTAGGAAGATGATGGACTATTTGGACAATGAGCCTTACGATTTCGTATGCAATGCATCGCCTGCGGAGTTGGCAAGGTTGCAGACATTCGTCCACCGCACATTCAACGGACAGGACTTTACCGATTTCGTTATGGGTCTGCGCGGAGTGTGCCGCAAGTGGGGTAGCGTTGGCGAGATGTTTCAGTCGCTATACGAGCAGAGCGGCGATATGACGAAGGTGCTGTCGGCTGTCCGACGCGAATTTTTCGCCTGCGAACACAATCAGCACAGCGAGAGACATTTCTCCTCCATAGATAAGGGCGCGGCGTGCAAGCGACTGAATATGTATCTGCGCTGGTTCGTGCGACGCGACGGGCGCGGTGTCGATTTCGGCGAGTGGACGCGAATCCCGATGTCGGCATTGTATCTGCCTTTGGACGTGCATTCGGGCAATATGGGGCGTGCGCTCGGATTGCTTCGACGCAAACAGAGCGATTGGAAGGCGACGGCGGAAATCACCGCCGCTTTGCGCGAGTTCGATGCCGACGACCCTGTGCGTTACGACTTCTCGCTTTTCGGCGCAGGCATCGACGGCTATCTCAAACAATAAAATGGGCAACTCCGTATTCCGTTTCAAGCATTTTGCCGTGGAGCAATCCGACGTGCCGATGAAGGTCGGTACGGACGGTGTGTTGCTTGGCGCGTGGGTGCGTTTCGACGGTAAGGAGTACCGCATACTCGACATAGGAACGGGTACGGGCGTTATCGCACTTATGGCGGCACAACGTTCGACTGCGGATTATATTGTGGGTATCGATGTGGAACCTGTTGCGGTAGATAGGACTGCGGCTAATTTTGCGGCTTCACCGTGGCGGGACAGGTTGCACGCGGAATGCGTTGCCGTGCAGGAGTTTGCGACAGACGAACCGTTCGATTCGATAATTACCAATCCGCCCTATTTTGTCGATTCATTGCTTCCGCCCGATGGCGGACGGACGCGGGCGCGACATACGGCATCGCTGCCTTTCGAGGAGTTGGACAAGGCATTGTGCCGACTGCTTGCTCCGCAAGGGTGTGCGGCATTGATTCTGCCCCCTGCGGAGATGGAGCGGTTTACGGCATTGTCTCACCTGACTATGGTGCGCCGATGCGATGTGAGATCGGTGTCGCAGGGCGATGTGAAGCGCGTAATGGCGGAATTTGCACATACGGCAACGGATGAGTGCCGTTATGAAACACTTACAATCGAAACCGAGCGTCGCGGCGAATTCAGCGCGGAATATCGCCGACTTACAAAGGATTTTTATCTGAAATTTTGATTTCTTGGCGAAAAGCCGTAATTTAGCAATGAATAAAATCGAAAACGTTATGAAACGTATTGTTATACTTGTAGTTGCATTGTGCTGCGCGGTTTCGCTGTCGGCACAAACTTTGGCTCGTGCGGGCGTGTGCGAGGGGAGCGGCATAAAGAGTTTTGCGGGCAATCCCAAAAGTATTGTCGCGGTGGAATTGTGTGTAGAGCATCAGCAATTCACCCCCGGTGTTTATGCCCGTTATGCCCAAAAGTATTTGGGCGTGCGCGCGTCGTTGGCTTCGCGTACCGAGACGCGAATTGTCTCGGCATCGCTGGCTTTGGTCGATGCTGCTCCGCAGAGCATAACCGCCGAACAACCGCAGGAAAAGACGACTGAAAGCATTACGCTGCCGTCTAATCGGTTGAACAATACTGCATTGTCGCTCGAACAGCAGGCAGCGGCAACTGCCGATTTGATATTCTCGTTGCGCAAGCACCGTATGGATTTGATTACAGGCGAGACGGGCGAAAACGTATTCGGAGCGGGTTTGCGCTCGGCTCTCGATGAGATTGCTCGGCTCGAAAACGAGTATCTCGCAATGTTCTACGGCTCGACCGCTGTTTCCGAACGGACGGAACTATTCAGTGTCGTCCCATCGCGCGACAAGACCGACTATCTGCTCTGCCGCTATCGTGTGGGCGAAGGCGTGGTGTCGGTTGCCGACCTTGCGGGCGAGGCTGTAATGCTTCATATCGTACCTGCCGAGACGATAGATGTGTCAGGTCTGCCGATAACCGATGCGAAAGCAAAGGGCAAGGCTGAGTATGTGGTTGCCAATCCTGCACAATGCACATTGCTTTGCGGAACGCGCGAATTGGCAAAAATCACTCTTCCGATTTATCAGTACGGCAAGCACGTCTATTTGTCGCAAATCGCACGATAGCAATGGATTTCACATCGAGAATGGTCGCCCTGTTGGGAGCCGTGCGTAAGGAGATGAACGGTGCGGCACTCGACTCGTTGCGTTACTATGGGGCGGATTACGGTTTGAATTACGGTGCGCCTATACCTGCATTGCGGGCAATCGCCCGCGCGGAGGGGACGGACGACGAATTTGCCCGATTCCTCTATCGCCAGCAGGTGCGCGAACTGCGTATTATCGCACTGTGGATTGCCGAGCCTGCGAAGACAATTCCTGCCGATTTCCCGTTTTGGGCTGAGGGCATTGTCAATTCCGAAGTTGCTGAACAAGCGGCACAAGCATTGCTGTCGCGAATTGCCGACATCGATACATTGCTTCGAGAGTGGTGCGATTCGGATAACGAATTATTGGCATACGCGGCTTTGCTGGCGGCTTCGCGCTCGACCGTTGTCGATGCCGAAACGGCTTTCGATGCAGTGAAATGTGCGGTCGCACGATTCCACGACAACCATTTGACGGCGCAGGGGGCTGTCGCATTGCTTTCTTCCATTGCCGAAAAAAATAAGGAACGCCCGATGGTGCGTGCGTTCCTTTCCCAACTTCCGTCCTGTCCGACAGTCGCCGCCATACGCGACGAAATGTCTTGGCGATTGGAATACTAAACCGATTTTCTACTCCTCCTCGCGGTGCTGATTGCGAAATATATTGCGGGCGAGGTCGGTGATGCTGTTGATGCGGACGACCTCGATGCCCGTAATTCGCTTGTGCGGTTTGGCGGCATAACCAGATACGACTATGCGCTTGAACCCCAAGCGCGCAGCCTCGGCGATACGTTGTTCGGTACGCGGAGCAGGACGTACCTCGCCCGAAAGTCCCAATTCACCTGCCAGACAGACGCCTTCATCTATCGGACGGTCGAAATACGATGATATGACCGCCGCAACGACTGCCAAATCCAAGCCCGTATCCGAAACCTTGAAGCCGCCAGCAAAGTTGAGGAAAACGTCCTTTTGATACATTTTCAACCCTACCCGCTTTTCGAGTATGGCGAGCAGCATATTCATACGCCTTGTATCGTAACCCGTCGTATTGCGCTGCGGAGTGCCGTATGCCGCCGAGCCGACCAAAGCCTGTACTTCAATAAGGTAGGGGCGTATGCCATCTACCGCCGCGCCTACGGCGATTCCGCTCAATGGCTCGTCGTAGTGCGAGAGCAGTATCTCGGACGGATTTTCGACGCTGCGCAACCCGTAGTGCAACATCTCGAACACGCCGATTTCGAACGTGGCACCGAAGCGGTTTTTGATGCCGCGCAGTATGCGGTAGGTGTTGTTGCCGTCGCCCTCGAACTGCAAAACCACATCGACGATATGTTCCAGAATTTTCGGTCCCGCTATCGTACCCTCTTTGGTGATATGCCCGATAATAAATATAGGAATGCCACTGCCCTTGGCATATTTGAGCAGTGTGGCGGCACATTCGCGAATTTGCGACACGCTGCCTGCCGATGAGTCGATAAGGTCGGTGTACATCGTCTGAATAGAGTCGATAACGACCATATCGGGACGAATCTCGTCTATCTGCGCGATGATGTTTTCGAGTAGTGTCTCGGTGTAGATTATGCACTCCTCGTTGCGGATACCGATGCGTTCGGCGCGGATTTTAATCTGCTCCGCCGACTCCTCGCCCGAAACATAGAGCGTCTTCAATCCGTTGTCCGACAGCGCAATCTGCAACGAAAGCGTCGATTTGCCTATGCCCGGTTCACCGCCCAAAAGTATAAGCGACCCCGGTACCAGACCGCCGCCCAACACGCGATTGACCTCGCTGTTGCCGGTGTCGATGCGTTGCGTCGTATTGCTTTCGATTTCGGTTACGCGCTGCGGACGGGCTGTCGGTATGGAGTTGCCTGCTACTGCGGCAGGAACCGAACCGCTCTCCTTGGCGACGACCTCCTCCGTAAATGAGTTCCAAGCCCCGCACGAAGGACATTTGCCGAGCCACTTGGGGGCTTCGAAGCCGCATTCGCGACAGAAATATGCCTTCTTGACCTTTGCCATAGCGTAAAACTATTTTATGATGAAGCGGAATATGTCGTTGCCGTTGGCGAAAATCACCAAAGCCAAAATCAGCATCAAACCTATGTACTGTGCCACTTCGAGAAAACGGTCGCTCGGCTTGCGGTGCGTAATCATCTCCCACAGCGTAAAGAGTGTATGTCCGCCGTCGAGTCCCGGAATTGGAATGATGTTCATCACCGCAAGTATAATCGACAAAAATGCCGTCATATACCAGAATTGCTGCCAGTCCCATTCGCCCGGAAATATGTTGGCTATGGCTATGAAACCGCCGACCTGCTTGTAGAGTCCCGTATCGGGCTTGACGATAAGTTTGAGTTGTTGCCAATAGCCCTCAATTTTGTCCCACGTTAATCGTGCGCCTTGCGGAATGGATTGCCACAGCGTGTAGTGTTGTGTACGCAGATGGTATGGGTTGAGCCTTATCACACCAATTGTACCTTCGGTACTTACAGGTACTGAGATATTTGTTACACTATTTTCACGTTCAACAGAGAGTATTGCTTCTTCGCCTTTATGGACTGCAAGCAACTCGACGCATTTGAAATAATCCTCCTCGCGCTGTCCGTCGATGCCGATTATGCGGTCGCCGTGTCGTAAGCCTGCCGCCGAAGCCGTCGGCGAGGCTATGGTGTCGATTATGAACGGCATACGCGGAACATACAACCCTTCGTATGCCTTCTCGCCGTTGCTGCGCAGCGTGTTTAGGCGGTCGTATGGCAGGGTGAGATGTACTCGCGATCCGTCGCGCACGACATCGACCCGAACATCGCTCTCTGCAAGAATGAGTTTCGGCATAATCGAGGCTATATTGTCTATCTTCTCTCCGTCTATATCCGCTATGCGGTCGCCGTCGCGGAAGCCGAGAGAGTGTCCCGCTTCGTTGAAATTGTAGCCCCAGTGCATATCGTCGTTGGCTATGTAACTCGTGCCGTACTTGTAGGATATGCCGCAATAGATGACGAATGCCAACAGCAAATTCATCGTTACACCCGCAATTAGCACGAAAAATCGTTGCCATGCGGGTTTGGAGCGGAATTCGTCAGGCTTGGGCGGAAGTTTCATCTGCTCCTTGTCCATACTCTCGTCTATCATACCCGCGATTTTTACATAGCCGCCTAGCGGTACCCAGCCTATGCCGTATTCGGTATCGCCGCGCTTGAACTTGAATAGCGAAAACCAAGGGTCGAAAAATATGTAGAATTTCTCGACGCGGATTTTGAAAATGCGCGCCGCGATGAAGTGTCCCAGTTCGTGAATCGCTACCAACAGCGACAGCGACAGAAATAAATAGACGGTTTTAATCAGAATCTCCATTATTGTGTTCCTATTATAAATTCAATGCTTCCGTTGCCAATGCGCGTGCCTCGCTGTCGCAGGCTGCATACTCCCCGACAGTAGGGCGGGCGACAAATGCGGCGCGCACGAGGGCATACTCGATGGCACGGACAATGTCCAAATATCCGCACCGATGATTCAGAAACGCGGCGACCGCCACCTCATTGGCTCCGTTCATCGTGCAGGCTGCCGAACCTCCGCGACGCATACAATCGTAGGCGATGTCGAGTGCGGGATATTTCACGCGGTCCACCTCGCAGAATGTGAGCGACGGGTGGTCGGCGAAGCTGAACGATTCCGTGTGGCGCACGGCGCGGTGCGGATACATCAGCGCGAAACTTATCGGTGTGTGCATATCGGGCGAACCGAGTTGCGCCTTTATGGCTCCGTCCTCGAATTCGACCATCGAGTGGACGATTGATTGCGGGTGCTGAATGACCGATATTCGGTCGGCATCACAACCGAACAACCAATGCGCCTCGATAACCTCGAAACCCTTGTTTACGAGTGTCGAGGAGTCGATTGTAATCTTCGCACCCATCGACCACTGTGGGTGGCGCAGAGCCTGCTCGGGTGTAACGTCTGCCAATTTTTCGCGTGGCAAATCGCGCAACGAACCGCCGCTACAAGTGATAATGAGTCGGCGCAACGGCGAAACCTCACCCACGAGACACTGGAAAATGGCGGAGTGTTCCGAATCTATCGGGACAATCGGCGCGCGATGCTCCAACGCCTTGCGCATAACCAATTCGCCGCCCACAACGAGCGACTCCTTGTTGGCGAGTGCCACCTTTTTGCCGTGTTCGATTGCGGCAAGCGTAGGTGCGAAACCTGCATATCCGACCAAAGCATTCACCACGACATCTATATTCGATGCCGCGGCACATTGCGCGATTGCCTCTTTGCCCGCATAAACCTTGATAGGGTAGGTTGCCAATGCCTCTTTCAGCGGAGCGTATTGCGTTTCGTCGGCAATGACCACGGTGTCGGCATCGAACTCTATCGCCTGTTGTGCGAGACGTTGCCAGTTACGGTTGGCTGTGAGTGTTATTATTTCGAATCGGTCGGCATTCTCGCGCACGATGTCCAATGTCTGGACACCAATCGAGCCTGTCGAACCGAGCAGTGCTATTCTCTGTTTCATTAGGTTTAGAAAAGTATGTAAGATTCGGGATCGACCGGTTTGCCGTCGCCCCACAATTCAAATTCAAATACCGACGCATCGCTGCCGTCGCCCGACATGGCGTATCCCAACACATCGCTGCTCTTTACGCGCTGTCCCTTGCCTGCAAGCGTATTGGTCAGCCGGCGATAGACCGACAGCAACCCGTTGGCATGCTGTACGGCAATGGTGTTGCCCGCTTCGGGAGACCATTCGTTTTCGACTACCGTGCCGTCGGCTATTGCAACTACCTGCGCTTCGGGCGCACCCGTGATGCGTATGCCGTACAAACCGTTCTTGGCATCGAATCGTCCCGCAATTATGCCGTCCATAGGCGGTACTGCGTTGATTTTGGTTATGCCCGCACCCTGTTTGGCGGCATCGCCGTCGGGAGCAAAACGGTCGTTCTGTTCCATTCGGCGACGGAATACCGAGTCGGCGTGCGACGGAGGTACGATACTCTTGTCGCGATGCAGTGTGTCGTTCTGCACGGTACGCATCGCAGGCGTTTTGCCGTTTACCACGAGTATTACGCTCTCGTTGTAGGCGAGCATATCGTTCATCTTGCGTTCCAGCGAGTCGATGCGTATCAGACTGCGCATCAGCGTCTCGCGCGAACGGGTGGCATTGGTGCGATAACCCGGCATCATATCGAGTACGGGCGTGTAGGCGACAGCCGTCAGTACGATGACGAATACTATGACGAGCAACGCCAGCCCGCTTGCGACCATACCTGCGGGCGAGAGGTGAATGTGGCGGATTTCGCGATGCGTCTCCGAATCCGATACGCTTATACGCAACTTGCGGAAAAACCGAGGCAACCCCACGCGAAAGAATTTGCCGATTTTGCCGCCGATATTTTTTATGCTCATATAAAATCTGCTTTTATACCAAAGTATTGCAAAAATACGACAATGCACGCGATTTGCCAAATAAAGGTCGGAAAATCGCGTGCATCGTATTAACGAAGCAGACCGCTTACCAAGCGTAGCCTATCGATAGTTTGAAACCGACAGTGCCGTCGTAGAACAGCAAAGCCGATGCTCCGGCACCTATGTTGAGTTGGTCGCCACCCTTGAAACGAATTGCAACACCTGCCGTCGGCTCTGCCAAAAACATTGTCGTGATGAACGGAAATGTTGCACCGCCGATGTTCAGCGCGAAGAATGGCGTAACACGCCTGTCCAAAATGTCCGTTCGCAAATGAATGTAATAGGGAATCAGCAAATCTTCCCAATCGCAATAGCGTACTCCGACACCGATTCCTATGGCAAACCATGGGCTTGTTCGATAGCCATTGACAATATCCAACCCGTAAATTTTCAGTCGGTTGCTCTTCGCTGAACAGCCATCATAATGGTCGGTGGTATATTTGTCTCCTAATGTGAAACTGAATTCCGCAAAGCCGAAATAACCTTTGTCGGCGAAGCGGTTTATGTGGCGTGGTTTGCCCGATTTCTTAAACGAAACCGTGTTCGTGGCGGTTTCGATGTTTTGCGCCGAAATGGTGTAGGTCGAAGCAAGTGCCAGTGCGAAGAGAATAATTGCAAACGGTTTCATAACAGAATCGGTAATGGGTTTCTTGGGATAAAGATAATGTTTTGTCGGCAAAAGAGCAAATTCTCGCAAATAATTGCTAATTTTGTGGACCTTGACCGCGCGTCGGTCGGACGACGGCAGGGTAGAATGGAAAATCAATTAAAAACAAAATAGTTATGGTAAAACCTACACTTTTGGTACTTGCGGCAGGCATGGGTTCCCGCTACGGTTCGCTCAAACAGATGGACGGCGTCGGTCCCAACGGCGAAGCCATTATCGACTACTCGATTTACGACGCTATTCGCGCAGGATTCGGCAAGGTGGTATTCGTTATCCGCCACTCTTTTGCCGACGCTTTCAAACAGATGTTCAACGCCGAGCGTTTCGGCGGACGCATCGAGGTCGAGTATGTATTTCAGGAACTCGACTATCTGCCCGAAGGCTTCACCGTTCCCGAAGGACGCGAGAAGCCTTGGGGAACGAACCACGCCGTGATGATGGCTGCCGATGCAATCAAGGAGCCGTTTGCGGTTATCAATGCCGACGATTTCTACGGCGAGGACGCCTACAAGGTTATCGGCGACTATCTGAGCAAGTTGGGTGGCAGCCGCAACAACTACTGTATGGTCGGCTACGAAGTGAACAAGACGCTGTCGGAGAATGGTACGGTTTCGCGCGGTGTCTGCACGGTCGATAAAGACGGCTACCTCACCTCGATGGTCGAGCGTACCAAAATCGAGCGCAACAAGGACGGCGTAATCGTATTCCACGACCTCGGCGACGATGTTGCCTTGGACGAGAATACGCCCGTGTCGATGAACCTGTTCGGCTTCACGCCCGACTATTTCGACTATTCCAAACAGACATTCATCGAATTCCTGAAAGACGAGAAAAATATCGCCAATCCGAAAGCGGAGTTCTTTATCCCGCTTATGGTCAATAAACTCATCGGCAACGGCACGGCAAAAATGAAGGTATTGCACACCTCCGCAAAGTGGTTTGGCGTTACCTACAAGGAAGACAAGCCTGCACTGATGGCTAAAATCGAGGCTCTCATCGCCGACGGCGTATATCCTCGCAACCTTTGGGGCAAATAAAAACGGAATAAGATGAAACGTGAAGTAAGAGTTCGTTTTGCGCCGAGTCCTACGGGACCTCTGCATATCGGCGGAGTGCGCACGGCGTTGTACAACTATCTGTTCGCCCGCCACAACGGCGGCAAGATGATTCTGCGTATCGAGGATACCGATTCGCAACGATTCGTCGATGGTGCCGAGGCATACATTATCGAGTCGTTGTGTTGGTGCGGTATCGAAATCGACGAGGGCGTCGGCGTGGGCGGTCCGCATGCACCGTATCGTCAGAGCGAACGCAGAGAGATATACCTCAAATACGCCAAGCAACTCGTCGATGCGGGTTGGGCATACTACGCTTTCGACACGTCGGAGGAGTTGGACGCCCTGCGCCACAAGGCAGAGGAGCGCGGCGAGACTTTCGCCTACAACTATACCGTCCGCACGCAGTTGCCTACGTCGCTCTCGCTCCCGAAAGAGGAGGTCGAGGCGCGCATCGCCCGCGGCGATGTGTGGGTTATCCGATTCAAAATGCCCGAGAACGAGGTCGTAAAGATGCACGATTTGATTCGCGGCGATGTCGAGGTCAATACCTCGACATTGGACGACAAGGTACTCTATAAGTCGGTCGATGCACTGCCGACATACCACCTCGCCAATATCGTCGATGACCACCTTATGGAGATTTCGCACGTTATCCGTGGCGAGGAGTGGCTGCCTTCGTTACCGTTGCACTATCTTTTGTACCGTGCATTCGGCTGGGAAGCGTCGCAACCCGAATTTGCCCACCTGCCGTTGCTGCTCAAACCTACGGGGGGCGGCAAACTCTCCAAGCGCGACGGCGACAAAATGGGCTTCCCCGTATTCCCGCTCCATTGGGTGTCGCCTACGGGCGAGACGGCTCACGGCTATCGCGAGGACGGTTACTTCCCCGAGGCATTCATCAATATGCTCGCCCTGCTTGGGTGGAATCCGGGTACGGAGCAGGAGATATTCTCCATGCAGGAACTTATCGACGCATTCTCGCTCGACCGCGTGTCAAAGTCGGGTGCGCGTTTCCAGCCCGACAAGGCAAAATGGTTCAATGCACAGTATATGCACCACAAGAGCGATGCCGAACTTGCCGTCCTGTTCCAGCCTATCCTGCGCGAACACGGCGTTGAGGTTTCGGACGAGGTTGCAGGTCGCGTTGCGGGCATTATGAAAGAGCGGGCGACATTTATCTCCGACCTGTGGGATTTGACGTCCTATTTCTTCATCGCACCGAAAGAGTATGACGAGAAGCAACTCAAAAAGTATTGGAAAGGCGAGAACCCTGCCCGCTTGCAGGCTCTGCGCGAGGTACTTGCGGGAATAGACGATTTCTCGTTGGAGAATACCGAGCGCATCGTCCATGCGTGGATTGAGCAGCACGAGTATCCTATGGGGCAGATTATGAACTCGCTCCGCCTGGCTCTCGTCGGTGCGGGCAAGGGGCCGGGTATGTACGACGTAACGTCGTTCCTCGGTAAAGAGGAGACCCTGCGCCGAATCGACTACCTGCTTGCGAACGTCAAACCGCTGGAATAGCAGTCGCCTATGACCATCGAGCAACATATATGGGGCGTAACTCCCGAGGGCGAGGCTGTCGTAATATATACGATGCGCAA
Organism: bacterium; assembly: GCA_963658625.1. Lineage (GTDB taxonomy): Bacteria > Bacteroidota > Bacteroidia > Bacteroidales > Rikenellaceae > Alistipes. The sequence goes on along the minus strand of CAVKRC010000008.1, from coordinate 18,430 downwards.
CACCCGCGGCAGCGAGGTGCAGGTCTGCAATATCGGTGCGGCGTTGGTATCGGTCTGTTTCGCCGACCGCAACGGCAAGGTCGATGATGTCATATTGGGCTATCGCGATGCAATGAGTTATTTCGGCGATGGTGCTGCAAGCGGCAAATGCGTCGGGCGTGTAGCCAACCGCATAGCCGACGGTAAGATGACGGTCGATGGTGTGGAGTATTCGCTCGAACGCAACAACGGCGCGAACCACCTGCACGGCGGCACGAAAGGCTTTGCCAACCGCTTGTGGGAGTCGCGCGTCGAGACCAATCGCGTGGTATTTTCGCTCCTTTCCGAGGACGGCGACCAAGGCTATCCGCACGATGTGGCAGTCGAGGCGATATACGATTTCGACGACGAGGATTCGTTGGAGCTAACCTTTTTGGCAAAGAGCGACGGCACTACGCCCGTCAATCTGACCAACCACGTCTATTGGAATCTGTCTGGCGAGGCGAGCGGTCGCACGATTCTCGACCACGAACTGCATCTGAACGCTTCGCGCGTGTTGGAGATGAATGCGGTGCAGATTCCTACGGGTCGATTGCTCGATGTCGCAGGCACTCCGCAGGACTTTACGCAGTGGCGCAAATTCGGCACCGATATAGATGCCGAATTCAACCATATCCGCGATTTCCGTGGCTACGACCACTATTTCGTGGCTGACGGCTGGCAACCCGACATCTTGGGCGAGATAGGCGAGTTGCGCGACCAAGCCTCGGGCAGATTTGTCAAAATACTCTCGTCGCAACCGGGCTGTATGGTCTATACGGGCAATTGGCTTTCGGGCGGTTGCCCCGTTACCAAGTCGGGCGGTCGGTATGCCGACTATGCAGGCGTGGCAATCGAATGCCAAGGCTATCCCGATGCTGTCAATCACCCCGATTTCCCGTCTGTATTGCTTCACGCAGGCGAATTGTACTGTCAAAAAATCGTCTTCCGTCTCGGAACGTTCTGACGACCCGCCGACGGACAACAAAACGGGCAGCAACTTTGTAAAAGGTTGCTGCCCGTTTTATTGTTACGCCATTGCGCCGTTAATCGAAATCGTATCCGAATATGCGGTCTTTGACGTTGGCGAAGTCGGTTGCCTGTTTGTATTCATCTAATTTCTCTCTCGGTACATATATTTTCAAATCATCGGCATGGTCTTGCATTAGATTAAAGCCTGTAAAATTAAAATTGATCGCCGTTGCTTTGATATATATGGTGCTTAGATTTTTACAACCCTTGAACCAAAAGTTAAAACTATAAGTGGTTGAAGGAAAAGTAATGGTTTTCAGTGCAGAGCAACCGTCGAATACTTCGTGGTCATGAATGCCCATAGTACCCTCCGGAAATGTTATGCTTTCCAGACTCGTGCAATTTTGAAACACTTTGTCCCGTATGGTTACTTCCCCGGGTACCGAATCCGGAAATACGACCTTTTTCAAATTCGGACAATCGGCAAATAAACCGTCGTTCAATGTCAGATAGTTCATGTCCCCCGTCATTATAAATTCTTTCAAAGCCGTGTTGCCCGCAAATGCGTAATCCAAAGTGAATATTGAAACTCTGTTGTCAAGACTGTTTATATGTACGCTCTCCAATGCGGAACATTTATCGAATGCTCTGTCGTCGATGTCTAACCAACGAGTAACGTCTGCACGGAAAGTCGTTAAATTGGGGTGCTCTGCAAAGGCGCGTTCCTGTATTTTGAAATTGCCAATGATCGTTACGGTTTTCAGAGTATTACCGAATGCCTGTCCGGGTATTTCTCCGGAATTGAGAGCCAACACGCCCCGCATCTCGCCGTTCTCGTCCGCCTCATATACGTTGCACCCGATTTTTGACGAATCGATGTTCGGCGTCTCTACGGGCTTGCCGTCGGTAGTGGTGTAGTATATAAACGATATGTCGCCGACCATGAAAGTCAGATTTCTCATCACCGTTGCATTTTTACCGTCTGATACCAATACCGTTGCCTCCTCATTGGCAGAGGCATTGTCTTTTGGACAGGTAATCGCGATTTCGCCCGATGCGTCATCGGTCTTGTTTATGACGACCGTCCAATTGTCGGGGACCATAACCTTTATAATAGGGTTTTCTCCACCACCCGAAATGGTATATTTTATCGTCTGCGTTTCGCTCAATTTTATCGGAATGCGGTATTGACGATCGAACGTTATTGTCAGCCCCTTGTATTTCGGAATCACTATCTCCGATCCGTCTGCAAGCGTCAGCGTTACTGCGTCGTCGTCCTGCGTAACGCTTCGGAACATCGCATCGCCCCGCTCGCCTTTCTCACCCTTTTCTCCGACCGCTTTTCCCAGTTGTGTCCACGTCGCCCCATTGTCGTAGGAGATGTGCCAGTAACCCTCCTCGATTTTCAACTGCGGCGTAACGCCCGCCTTTCCTTGTTCGCCGTCTATGCCTTCGGCTTTGATTTTGTTGCCCGCACTGTCCGTCAGCCATTGCCCGTCGAGCGTCCAGTAATATATGCCGTCCGCCTCCTGCTTGACACCGATAATGGGTTTCGCACCATCGTTGCCGTCTTGTCCGTCAAGCCCGTGATAAATGGTAATCGGCTGCGACTTGGCGAAAGTTATCGTGTAACCTACCTCTTTGCCCTCTTTTACAATCGGCGTAACGCCCGTAACGCAGTCGTTTTTCTGCAATGCCGCTATCGCCGATTGCAACGAAGCGATGTTGGTGTTCATCAGCCTGCACTGCTCCTCGACCGTCGCCAACCGCTTGTCGATGTCGTCGATGCTTTTCCATAAATCGCTGTCATCGAACTTTTTGCAACATGTGAATGCCATCGCGCCGACCAACACAATCAGAGTGAATAGTTTTTTCATGGAATTTAAGGTTTTTTGCCGCACCATCTCCCGTGCGCGGGTTTTCAATCAAGGGTCGGCAGTCGTGGAGATGCCGTAGGGACGTCTGCCGTTTGTTTTTCGGGCTGATTTCCCAGCCCGACAGTACAAATATAGATTGTTTTTCCAAATAAACAAAATCGGCTGCCCGACACGCAGGCAGCCGAATAATGCCGTAAGACAGCAAATTACTCCTTCGGCTCTATATAAATATAGAACAGCAACGGCGTGTAACCCAAAATTTCGGTGTCGATTGTCGATGTATCGACCGACGAGGTGTTGGTGTTGATATAGGTCGGATAACCGTATCCATAGCCGTAACCGTAGGCTCCGCCATAATAGGCATCGCCGTAATACATCGAATTGTAGTCGCCGTAGTAGCCGTAATACGGGTAGTAGTAACTTCCGCTCGACGATGAGGACGTCGTGGTCGAACCGCTTACGCCTTTCGCTCCATAGGCATAGCCCGATGCCGTCAAAATGGCAGCCCACTGTCCGTAGTGCATTTTCGGAATGCAGTACGTCAATGCGGTGATAACATCGTCCGCTTCGGACGAGACGCTCAATGCCGATAACGATGAACCCGCTTTGTCGAATACCAACTCCTTAATCTCCTTGATGTTGGAGTCGATGACGAATCCGTCCAAAAAGCGCGTTACATACCACACCTTCGCCGTACCGTCTTTCGTTACGAGGTTGCCGTCCGTCATCTCGGTCTTGTCCAATACCTTGCCCTTGAATTTCTCGGCGAGAATCTCGTCTATCTTTTTGTCCAACTCCACCATATCGGCATACTTGCCGCTGTCCTTGTACGGATTCGACACTCCCGTGTCTTTCTGCGACGATTGCAGATGCCGCAATCCGACATTATTGACATTCGGCTCGTACAACAAGTTGTAATACAATCCTTTGAGTTTTCGCTTTTCTATATCTTCCTCGGATTCGTCCGTATCGCTGTCATCGGACGATTTCTCCGCTATCGCCAACGTCCAACCGTTCTGCCCGTCCGATTTCTCGTCCGCCGCACCGACCAAATCTTTGAGCATTCCGATTTCGAGGTCGGACGGATTCTTGATCGCGCGGACGACCTCCACATCGAGAATCATCGGCACATTCCCGTCCAACGTGTATTGCCCTTCGTATCCGCCGCTCGTCGATGTTCCCGACGAACCATAGGCGATTGTCGATGGTGCGTATATGCGCACTTTCGAACCGCGACGCAGTTTGAAGGCGGAGCCTTTGCAGATGTCGGAATGGGCTGCGACATACTCCTCGCCGAGCGCGATTTCGTTGCGCGTCAGCAGATAGGTCGCTTCGAGCAATGCGAGCGCATTCACTTTGCCCGCATAATTCATATAAGGTACATAGTGCGTTTCGAGTGCGAATGTGTTTTGCATACGGGCGAGGGCTTCATCGCGGTTCAAACATACGTTGCCGTCCAAATCGCGTCCCGTAAGGTTGTAGAACAACCACACCGAATCCTGTTCCATAATAGGCTTTCCGCCGAAATCGTTGTCGTCGCCATCGTCGGTCTCGTAGCCCCACGCCATAATATCGACATAGTATGCACCGTTCTCCTGCTTGTTGCCGAGCAACTCGGGACGATTTTTCTTTATCCACGCATTCAGCGCGCGATTCTCCATTACCTTGCCATCGACAGCCTCCTCTTTCACGCAAGCCGCAAGAGCGATTGTCGTTATAACTGCCAACGCCGCAAGGCGCACCGCATATCCCAATCCGTTCGTTTTCATTATTTAGTAACGTTCAATATCTTTATGTACCAAGCCACCGACGAATTTTTCGGAACCGTTCCGAGCAATTTCTTGCCGTAAGCCATATTGTAAGTCATATATACCTGTACCGAATCCTGCTCGCGACAACCCGCCAATGCCTGTTCGACTCCCTTTATCATCTCCGTCGAACCGAGTTTTATCGCCAACGGCTCGGTTGACCAGTTCAACTGTGCGAACGAATTGCCGTTGTCCGCCACCAGTTTGCTGATTGTCGTGTCGATGTTCGACCAATATACATTGCTCGTCGCAGGTTCCGAACCGCTGAAAACGTAGGCGTCGAATGCGATTTGCAGACTGTCGCCGTACTCTATTTCAAGCCGACCGTCGCGCCCGTCCTCGTAATAGTTCTGAATATGACGATATGCCGACCTGCCGATTTCGGTGTAAAATGCGGGATTGTCTTCCACCACATTGTCGATTTCCGATTCGGCTATCAGGCGTCGTGTCGATGTCAGATAGCGCACTATCGATGTCTGTTGCGAGGTGAATATATCCTCCTTGTCGTCGCACCCGCACAAAACGACGAGTGCCGCAACTGCCGTAACCGCTATGCCGAATATCCGTTTCATTCTCCTTTTACCAACGTTCGAATGCGCAAAAAATTATATCCGCCTTTATAAATGTTTCAGTGCCAGGCGCACCAACTCCTCGACCTTTGCTGCTGGATTCTCTTTCATCAATTTGCGCAAAACCTTGTCCGATGCCCCTTTCTGAAAGCCGAGCATCGTCAGAGCCGCCAACGCCTCGTCGAAAGCCTCGCTCGTCGTCTCAGTCGCTACTGCCGCCGATTTGGCATCGATGTCCGCCACTTCGAGCATACGCCCGCTCAAATCGACTATGATTTTCTGCGCCGTTTTCAGTCCCAAACCCTTGACATTTTTCAGCAACGTGGCATTGCCAGTTGCGATGATGTTCTGCAACTCCTTCGTCGTGTATGTCGAGAGAATCATTCGCGCCGTGTTGCCGCCTACACCCGATACGCCGATAAGCATACGGAACAACTCCCGTTCGCTTTTCGATGCGAAGCCGTAGAGTACCTGCGCGTCCTCCCTCACGATGTAGTGCAGGAACAATCGCACCTCGTCTTTCCCCTCGATTTCCGAATAGGTCTGCAACGAGATGTTTATGAAATAGCCTATGCCTCCCGCCTCGACAATAGCGTAAGCGGGTGCCGCTTCGGCAAGTGTTCCTACAATATATTCGTACATACGGCGACAAATTTACAATTTACAAAAGTAATCAAAATTTGCGGTTTTGCGAAAAAACGGTGCGTATATTATCGCAATTTTCGTTTTACTGTCGCAGGATTGCCCGCTGCCAACGAATCGTCGGGAATGTCGTGCACTACGACGCTGCCTGCGCCGATTATGCACCTGTCGCCGATTTTCACTCCGGGACATACCGTAACGCCTCCGCCAATCCAGCAGTCCTCTCCGATTTCGATACCCTCGCCGCGCTCTATCGGCTTGCGTCGCTCGATGTAGTCGATAGGGTGTTGCGGGGTGTAAAATCGGCAATCGGGACCTATTTTCGTGCGGCAGCCTATCTTTATGCCGCCGCTGTCGAGCATCGTGCAACGATAATTTATGAATACGCCCTCGCCGAGCGTAATGCGGTGCCAGTGATCGCACACGAACGGCGTCATTACCGTTGCTGTCGCGTGGGCGTCGGGTATGATTGTATGCAACACCTTATGGTAGTCGTCGTCATAGACGGTCAAGGCATTCAATCGTTTGAGTCTCAGACAGCATTCGCGCAGGCTTTCAGCCACCGCAGCATCGGTGAAATCGTAAAATTCTCCGTTGCACATCTTTTCCGTTTCTGTCATGTGTCGCTAAATTTTCCACAAATATAACTGTTTCCGAAAAAAATGCTATCTTTGTACTCATAATGTTCCGCCCGGCGGAACGGCTAAACGGGATATTTAACCAAAAACACTTAAATTTATACAATGAAAAAATTACTTTTCGCTGCGATGGCACTGGTTGCTCTCGCAGGTTGCAAAGAGGCAAAAAACAATGCGGAACCTGTTGCAGACGAGCAGGCGACGGAGGTCGTTGCGTCCGACATCGCATACGTTTCGGTCGAGACCGTAATGTCCAAGAGCGATATGTTCCAAAACGAGGGCGTCGCTCTGCGCGACAAGACCGAGAAGGCTCAGAACAGTTGGGCTCAAAAGGAGAAGAACATACAGTCGGAGATTGCCGCTTTGCAGGAGAAATATCAGAAAGGTCTGATTACCACCCGCGATGCCGAGCAGAAGCAGAACGAATTGCAGAAGCGCGTAGCCAACTATCAAACCTCTGCGCAGAACGAGGCAAAGAACCTCGACGAGGAGAATATGGTATTCCAGAACCGTATGACCGACCTGCTCGACCGCGCAATCAAGGAGATTAACGCCGACAAGCGTTACAAGATGATTGTCAATGCTTCGGCTCTGCTCGATGCCGACCTCTCGCTCGACATCACCGACGCTGTTTTGGCAAAGGTGAACGAACTCTACAAGGCTGACAAGGCTGCGGACAAGAAAAAATAAAATCTGCGTTCGGCAACCTGTTGCCAATAGCGTATGGGCTTTATTCCATTCACATTCATCGACTTTATCGACATCGTTCTCGTCGCGGGATTGCTTTTCGGGCTTTACCGTGCCACGAGAGGAACGAATGCACCCTATATTCTGGCGGGCATCATCGTCATCTACCTTATCTGGGTGGTGGTGCGCGCGCTCAATATGGAGTTGCTATCGGCGATTCTCGGTCAAATTGGTAGTGTGGGCGTTATTGCGATAATCATCGTTTTCCAACCCGAAATTCGTCGGTTTCTACAAATGATAGGAATGCGACAGAAGGAGTTGGATTTCATCTCGCGCATATTTTCGTCGGGGCGCAAAACTGACGACATCAACACTTCGCCGATAGTCTCCGCCTGCCTCGATATGAGCGAGGCTAAGACTGGCGCGCTGATTGTCATCAAGCAGAAAGACGACCTGCAATTCATCATTGAAGGCGGTATCGCCGTCGATGCCAAGGTGTCGGTTTCGTTGCTGAAAAACATCTTTTTCAAAAACGCTCCCCTGCACGATGGCGCGGTCGTCGTCGATGACAACCGCATAGTCGCCGCCAAGTGTATCCTGCCCGTAACGCAGAGCAACGTCCCCAAATCTTACGGTACCCGCCACCGCGCCGCTATCGGTCTGAGCGAAATCACCGATGCGGTCGTGGTCGTTGTGTCGGAGGAGACGGGAGGCATCTCGATTGTCAAAAACGGTTCGATTAAACACAATATCGACCCGCAGAAATTCGCCGCCGCACTCAAACGTGCTCTCGGTCAGTCGCAGAAATAACCGCTTAATTGCATCTATGCACATTGGGTACGACCAAATGTCGTACCCAATGCCATTTTATATTAACGTCGAATATGCATTACTATTCTGGTAAATTCTTTCTCCAACTGAAAAATACTATTTTTTGTTTTGGGCGGTTTAGGTAGAAATTAGATAAGGTCCGAATTTTTCCATCGCGTCTGATTTTACAAGCATAAAAGTAGTAACTTGTTTTGTAAAGATTGTTTGTTGATGGACACCCGGAATACCACGCTTTCTCCCAATTATTCCACCGATCTCTTTTTGCGTCGTAGTGTGAAGGTGCCCATTTATATCTTATTATTTCGTCTCCGACTTTTAATCCCTTACTCTCGGCTGAACTACTACTTTTTACATAGATGACCCTATTATTATAATCGAGTTTAACATCGACATCATAAGCCATAATTATATTTACCATTTTATGGGAGTATTTGAAATTACACTTGGCAGCCCATGTCGTGTAACCCAAGTATTCATCTAATATATTGAAATTGGGGTTCAGAACATGACGTTTGGCTGTCATTTGCCATACTATCGGTGCCGTAGTTTGTTTGGGATCGTCTATTTTCTTGGCATCGAGTATTGAAAGTTCCAAAAATATATCGGTATCGTTTGTCGTTTGGGTAAAACCGCCTTCGTGTATGGTATAATTGTTTTGCTTGGTAATATATTCGTTGCTCTTTGTCCAATAGTTGTATCTTGCAGTGGTCGTGCTACCAAGATTTACCGTACGGCTTGTAGGTGGAATATATGTAGAACTTATTGATTCGTTTGCACTTTTTGATACTGTCAGTAATATGTCGGGATTATCGGTGTCTCGTTTGTAATAAGACGGTAGTTTTGAAGATACCAATTTTTCGAGAATCTTTTTATCGGTCAATGGATCGTCTCCCGTTATAATAAAATCGTATTTTGATACATAAAACCAATCGAAATCATTATCCAATATTTCCGAAAATATTTGTTTAGATCTATTTTCCAGCAACTCGTCGTATTGGCTATCCTTTTCTCCATTGGCTAATATGTCGGATATGTTGGAATAAGAGAGTCCGTATTTTTCAAAAATCTCTGGCATAGGTGCCTTTTTTACAATTATTTGCATTGGATCTTCATCGCATTTTCGCCATACCGTTATTTGAAATTCATCGCGATTATCCGTAATGCGGTAAAATTCATCTTCACTCATGCTTTTGGTGGTTTGTCCGTCTATCTCGGTAATCAATGCTCCACACATCCATAACGCCTCTTGGTTAGTGGATTTGTCAAGAAATACAACCCCGTAAGTGCCTTCTATAAGATAATTTTTCCCGACAGCCTTACCATAAGACCTGTCGTCCGTAATTGTTAGATACTCTTTTCCCCAGTTAGGAAATCGGTGAACTTCAATCAAATGCTGTTGGGCAAATGATTCAATCACGAATACTGTTGCTGACAGCAACATAAACAGTTTCAATGTTTTCATTGTTTTTTGAATTTGTGGTTGTTTTGTAATTTGTTTGCAAACAGAAACGCGAACAAATCTTTTATCCGCGTCAGAGGTATTGGACGACCTAATGCAACAAGATGAAAGAAATGCCCGCGTTGAAAAACGCAGACATCAACTTTAATTCTCCGTTGCTTCTGAAAGTGTCCAATTTTCTGACGCAAAAAGAAAAGCCGATGCGCTTCTATTATTTTGTGCCTAATGCTTTTATTGCAGAGTGGCACAGATTGTAATGATAATTTGTTCTTCTTTGTCTCGCTTAATGTTCCATAGGCATATATATTAAGTTTACATCTGCAAATATACAATAAATCCCGATTAAATTCCTACCTTTGCACAATATATAATAGGAACGCAAAACACACGCACGATGCACAAAAGCGGATTCGTCAATATCATAGGCAACCCAAATGTCGGCAAATCGACACTTATGAACGCCCTTGTCGGCGAGCGGTTGTCGATCATTACCTCCAAAGCGCAAACCACGCGCCACCGCATTATGGGAATCGTCGATGGCGACGACTTCCAAATCGTCTATTCCGACACGCCGGGCATTCTTAAACCGAATTACAAGTTGCAGGAGTCGATGATGAAATTCGTGCGCGGAGCGGTCTCCGACGCCGACATCGTTCTTTACGTTACCGACACCGTCGAGAATGCCGCCGAGCGGTCTGCCGATATTTTGGAGAGTATTCGCCGCAGCGGAGTGCCGACCATCGTCGTAATCAACAAAATCGATCTTACCACGCAGGAGACACTCGAAACGCTCGTCGCCAAATGGCACGAAATCCTGCCCGATGCACGCATAATTCCCGCCTCGGCAAAGGAGGTCTTCAATATCGGCGGTATATTCGATACCATATTGGAACTTTTGCCCGAAGGCGAGCCGTTCTATCCGAAAGATACGCTGACCGACAAGACTTTGCGCTTTTTTGCGTCCGAGATTATCCGCGAAAAGATACTGCTCAACTACGACAAGGAGATTCCTTATTGTTGCGAAATCGAAATCGAATCCTATAAGGAGGAACCGACCATCGACCGTATTGCCGCCACGATTTACGTCGCCCGCGATTCGCAAAAGGGCATCGTCATCGGACACAAGGGCGAACGGCTGAAAAGGGTAGGGCAGCAGGCTCGCGAGGATTTGGAAAAATTCTTGGGCAAAAAGGTCTTCCTGCAACTCTTTGTCAAGGTGAGCGAGGATTGGCGCAACAACGACCGCCAACTCCGCCGCTTCGGTTACGAACAAGAATAGAACAGTGGCTGGTGCCTACGAAAACGATAGCGATGAAACGTATTTACGGTCTTATATTGGGATTGTTGCTGTTGTGCAGCGCGGAATGTTCGGCGCAGTACAACCGCGACTATTTCTTTTGGGTAGGGCGTAAATATATGATGGAAAACGATTTCAAGGAGGCTATCCGCACCTTGAACATTCTCCTGCGCTTCGACGAGGACGCCTACGAGGGCTATTTCCTGCGCGGTATCGCCAAATACAATCTCGATGATTTACTCGGTGCCGATGCCGATTTCACCATCGCCATCGAGAAAAATCCCGTTTTCACCACCGCCTATACCTACCGCGCCATAACCCGCTCGCGTTTGGGTAATTACGACGATGCACTCAACGATTTCCGCGAGGCTATCGACCTGCGTCCCGACCTTCCCAACCCCTATTTTAGCCGAGGTGTTACGCGCCTGCTTAACCAGCAGTTCAAGGAGGCGATTTCCGATTTCGACAACTTCATCAAGTACGAGAAAAAGGTCGCCGACGCCTACATAAATCGTGGCGTATGCTACCTCTATCTGAAAGATACCGTCCGCGCCTACGACAATTTCAATCTTGCAATCCGCACCAATCGCGAGAATCCCGCAAGTTACAACCGTCGCGGCGCACTCTATATGCAGCAACGCCGCTTTGCCGATGCCGAAGCCGATTTCGACAAGGCTATCGAGTGCGACTCGACATTCGTCCTCTCCTATTTCAACCGTGCTTTGGTCTATAACGAGACCAACCGCCCGAGGCAGTCGCTCGGCGATTTGGACAAGGTGCTGTCGCTCGATTCCACCTCGTCCATCACCTATTTCAACCGCGCAATAGTCCGCACGCAGGTCGGCGACTACAATCGCGCGTTGGACGACTACAACAAGGTCGCGCATTATTCGCCCGACAATGTGCTGGTCTATTACAACCGTGCCATTTTGTATTCCCATCTCGGCGAGGTCAAAAAGGCGATTGCCGACTACTCCAAGGCTATCGACCTCTATCCCGATTTCGCCAATGCCTATCTCGGACGCAGCAACCTGCGTATGCTCCTGCGCGATACGGCGGGCGCACGCAGCGACAAGAATATCGCCGAGCGCAAAATCGCCGAATACCGTTCGCGCCTGAGCGACAGCACCTATTCGATTTATGCCGACACCACGCGCCGTTTCGACCGCCTCGTGTCATTCGACAGCAAGTTGGCAGGCTCGTCCTTCGAGCGTATAGCAACGCGCCGTTCCGACGACGACAAGATGACGCTGTTGCCGCTCTACCGCTTTACCTTCATCAAAGACGATTCGACCCGCACCGAACTCGCCACCACTCGCTTCCATTCGCAGCGTGCCGAGGATTTCGTCGCCAAAGTCGCCAATCCTCTGCTCCGCATTTCGCGCCTTGCGACCAACGTATCTCCCGATTCGCTTATAGTGATACATCGTGCCTGCAAGCACGAGAGCCAAATGACGACCGACGACAAGGCGTGGATTCCGCTATTCCAACTCGCCATCTCCGAGTCGCTCATCAAGCAATATACCAACGCGGTCAATACCTATACGATTGCCATCGAACACAATCCCGCCAATCCGTTCCTCTATCTCAACCGTGCGGCAACGCGGGCGGAGATGATAGACTTCATCTCGTCGATAGACAATGCCTACCAACGCATCTCCATCGAGAGCGATCCCGCCAGCCGTCTGCACAATTCGCATACGCGCAACTACGACTACGACGATGCGATAGAGGATTTGACCAAGGCTATAAAACTCTACTCGGGTTTTGCCTACGCCTACTACGACCGTGCCAACCTATTGGCTCTCTCGGGACGACTGCCCGAGGCGTTCGACGACTATACGCGGGCGATAGAACTCAATCCCAATTTTGCCGAAGCATACTACAACCGCGGTCTGATTCAGATATTTATGAAAGATACGCGCAAGGGGTGTCTCGACATCTCCAAGGCGGGCGAACTCGGCATCGAGGAGGCATACGCCGTGCTGAAAATTTATGCTAACGAATAACAACAAACAAATAAAACATTTATGACTCAAACAGTTACAAAAAAACTTAACGACTATGCGTGGGCGCGTTGGACGGCACTTGCGTTGATTGCCTCCATGATGTTCTTCGGCTATATGTTCGTGGACGTTATGGCACCTATCAAGAGCCTGCTCGAACCCGCACTCGGCTGGTCATCTACTGCCTACGGAACATACCGTTCCGCAGAGTATTTCCTCAACGTATGGGGCTTTCTGATTGTCGCAGGCATTATCCTCGACAAGTGCGGCGTCCGCTTCACGGGTACACTCTCCGCTTCGCTTATGCTGGCAGGTGCCTGCATCAAACTCTACGGCATCAGCAGCCTCTTTGCAGGCTCGGCATTGGAGGGTTGGCTCAATTCGTGGTGGGTCGCGATTCCCGCAAGTGCAAAAATGGCATCGCTCGGCTTTATGATATTCGGCTGCGGCTGCGAAATGGCGGGTACGACCGTCTCCAAAGCCCTTGCCAAATGGTTCAAAGGCAAGGAGATGGCTCTGGCTATGGGCTTGGAAATGGCTATCGCCCGCATCGGCGTATTCTCCGTATTCTCGCTCTCGCCATGGATTGCCGAGAAAATGGGCTCAGTCGTTGTCCCTGTCGCATTCTGCACGGTGCTGCTCTTGGTTGGTCTGATATTCTTCCTCGTATTCTGCGTTATGGATCGCAAATTCGACAAGGAACTCGCTTCCGACAAAATTGCCGACGACGCCACCGACGAGCAGTTCAAAATCAGCGACATTATGCTGATTTTTTCGAGCCGCATATTCTGGGTCGTCGCCCTGCTGTGCGTACTCTACTATTCGGCTATATTCCCATTTCAGGCATACGGCGCGGAGATGTTGCAGTGTAATCTCAACGGTATCGACGCCCGCACGGCATCGGATATTTTCCGCTGGTTCCCTGTCGGTGCTGCCATTATCACCCCGTTCCTCGGCAACTACCTCGACCGTAAGGGCAAGGGCGCGACTATGCTTATCTGCGGTGCGCTGTTGTTGATTTTGTGCCACCTCGTGTTCGCATTTGTTCTGCCTGCCACCGACAGCAAACTTATCGCCTACGTTACCATCGTCGTTCTCGGCATATCGTTCGCACTCGTTCCTGCCGCCCTGTGGCCGAGCGTTCCCAAAATTATCGAGGAGCGTGTGCTCGGCAGTGCCTACTGCCTGATTTTCTGGGTGCAGAATATCGGCTTGTGCCTTGTGCCGCTGCTTATCGGTGCCGTACTCGATTCGGTCAATGCCACCAATCCTGCGGTCGTTGCTGCCAAGGAGCAAATCGAGCAACTCAAAGCCTCGGGTGTCGAGTCTCCTGATGTCTTTATCCCTTACGACTATACGGTACCTCTCGTGATTTTTGCAGGTTTCGGCGTCGCTGCACTCCTTATCGCGCTATACCTCAAAGCCTTGGATAAAAAACACAACTACGGTCTCGAACAGCCGAATATCAAATAACAACCACCTTTGGCAAGTGCTTTTGACAGCATCGGAATTTTCCGATGCTGTTTTTAGTTTTAAGCGGTAATGGTCGGCATCTACTTTATTTGCGACTGCGGCAGATGATCTTGCGTGTGTAGCGGTTGCTCTCGATGTCGGAGTAGCGAATCCGCAGGCAAATGCTCTCGCAGGGCGCATCGGCGTCGGCTTGGGTACGGAGTAGCGAGATGACGAAACTCTTTCCGCAACCTACTTCGCGCGGCAATGATTGCTTGGCTACCTCGATATTGTCGCCGATTGCCTCTATGCAGTGTATTCGCGCGGTGTACCCGTTGTTGAATATGCGGACGAAGACGATGGGTGCGTTGCCGTTGGCGACGATGCGGTCGGCGCACAGCGAGGGCTTTATACAAGATAACGATTGCCGGCGTGCGGTGATTACGACCGCCGACCAGATGGCGAATAGCAGAATGGAAACAATGACGCAAGTCATAATTGGGGTGTTTTGTTTGTTGCCGTATGGCTTCTCTGCGGCGGGTATTACAAAAACCGAAAGTGTGGAGCCGTTCGCTTATTGCGTCAGAGGCTCCGGAACAGCCCGTAAACAAATAAGCAACACTCCACACTTGGCAGATATATCGCAAGACGATATAATCCACACAAGGCGAAGAGTGTTCGTATGCTTATCCTGTTTACGTTTTTCGAAATCTTCCGGATTCCTGACGAGGATTCAGCGAAACACTTTCACTAATAAGTATGTATGCCGTCCTTCGGGGAACGACAATGCAAAGTTAGAAAATGTTTTTGAAAAAAGTCGTCTCTGCCGACGGCGTTGCTGTGCAAGTCGTGTCGCGGTCGGCGCGGGCAACTATTTCCCGATAAGCACGATGGAATTGAATATGTCGTGCAGCGAGATGATACCCACGAGGTCGGCGAAACAGATGATGACCAAAACGGCGATAAATGTCTTTATAAAGCCCTTGCCCCAACCGACCATATAGTGCGAGGCGAGGAATGAACCGACGATATTGCCCACACCGTGTAGCAGTCCGAACATATAATCGACCTGCCCGTTTAGCATAAAGACGGCGAGCGAGAACGGCGTGGCGACGAAGATCACGAAATTCTTGATGACGTTTGCCGTAACTATGTCCATACGCATCGACCACAGCGTTATGGCGAGAATCAGATAGCCTATGCCGACATAAATGTATCCGCCGTAAAAACCGATAAGCAGAAACCACAGATAGTGCAACGGTTTGATGTCGATATTGTGTCCCTCGCGGATTTTTATGCGGTTGTCGAAGATGATGTATAGCAGAATGACGAGCAGAATCGCGCCGAAACATATTTTGAATACGGTCTCGTTGATGTGCGTCGCCACTATCGAACCTGCAATGTTGCCGATAATTACGGGAATCGAGAGCCGTAGCCCGTGCCGAATGTTGAGCATTCGCTTGCGCAGAAATGTTACGGTCGCTGTCAGATTCTGAAACAGCACGGCTATGCGGTTGGAACCGTTGGCGACGTTGATTGGCAACCCGAGAGCCATGAACATGGTCATCGTTATGACCGAGCCGCCGCCCGCCAAAGTATTGACAATGCCCACGATGATGCCCGAGACGACGAGCATTATTACGATATTCCAATCCATAACCCTAACCTTACATCTACAAATGTAGCGAATCGTTCGCTATTTTGCAAGCGGTCGGACGGAAATGTCGGGCAAAATTGCGGATTGCGGGAATTGTTTTGTACTTTTGTCGCACGAATCGCATCGGCGCGAACTTGTCGGTCTGCGTGGTGCGTAAAACCGAAAACCAATGAAAGTAGGAGAGATTCAGACGCTCACCGTCGCCCGCGTATCCGATTACGGACTCTATCTTGCCGACGACGAGCAGAACGAGGTGTTGCTGCCCAACCGCTATGTGTCGCTGACCCAAAAGGTGGGCGACAGCGTGCAGGTATTCGTATATCACGACTCGGAAGACCGCATAGTCGCCACGACCGAAACGCCGCTCATCAAGGCGGGCGAGGCTGCATATTTGGAAGTGGTCGATAAAAACATACACGGTGCATTCCTCGCGTGGGGCGTCGGCGGCAAAGACCTCTTTATGCCCAACCGCAACCAGCAGGGCGGCATAGTCGTCGGCAAAAGTTACATAGTATATATGTATGTCGATAACATTACGGGGCGTTGCGTGGCGACCAACAAACTCAAATCGTTCGTCAATAACGACGACATCGTAACCGTTGCACCTCGTCAGGAGGTCGAAATCCTCATAGCCTCCGAAAGCCCGATAGGGTATCGCGTCATTGTCGAGAACCGCCATTGGGGAATGATATACAAAAATCAACTGTTCCGCCCCGTCCGTATAGGCGAGAAGTGCCGTGCATACGTTACTCGCGTTACCGACGACCGTCGTATCGACCTCTCCCTCCAACAGCAGGGCTATGCGCAGGTCAAGGATTCGGCAGACAAACTCTACGACCTCATCGAGCGCAGCGGCGGCTTCGTCCCGCTTACCGACGACAGTTCGCCCGAACAGGTGCAGCAGATGTTGCAGATGAGCAAAAAACTCTTCAAACGTTCGCTCGGCGTACTGCTCAGCCACAAGCGCGTTACAGTCGATGAAACGGGTATAAAAATTGTGAAATAATGGCGAAAATTACCACAGCCGAGCGCGTATCTACCGAGCCGTCCGACAACTATGTTTTCCAACGGTCGCTGTTGGCTTACCGCCATGCCGCCGAAATGGTGAGCGGCGATGTGCTTGAAATCGGTACGGGAATGGGCTACGGCATCAAGTTGCTCGCGCCCAAGTCGAAACGGTTTATCACTATCGACAAAACTGCGCCATGCAATTTGTGCCAACACGCCAAGGCGGAATTTTACCGAATGGAGGTTCCGCCGATAGGTTTCGATAACAATTCGTTCGATTATGTGGTGTCGTTTCAGGTCATAGAACACGTCGAGGAGGACATCGCCCTCGTCCGCGAGGTGGCGCGCGTATTGCGTCCCGGCGGTAAATTCATCGTTACCACGCCCAATGCGCCGATGTCGCTTACGCGCAATCCGTGGCATGTGCGCGAGTATAATGGCGACGAATTGCGCAATTTGCTTGAATGCAATTTCTCTTCGGTCGAAGCCTACGGCGTCGTCGGCGACGAAAAGGTGATGGAATACTACGCCAAAAACAAGCGCAGCGTCGAGCGTATCGCACGATTCGATATTTTCGACCTGCAACACCGCCTGCCGCGCCGCCTGCTGCAAATTCCTTACGATATTCTCAATCGCCTCAACCGCAAACGTTTGCTGCGCAACAACCGCACGCTCACAACCTCCATCTCCGCCGACGACTATTCCATCGTCCCCTACCGCCCCGACTGCTTCGACCTCTTCTTCGTCGCCACGAAATAAACGAAATCGTATAGCCTCGGCTTGCAACTCCGCAAGTCGCGAGTAGCGACGCGGCATAAAAATCTCGTCATGCCACACGCGCAGAATGCGCGTGAGTTGGCATCTACCATTGTGTTATTATTTTTGCAACAATCTTGACTCTCCTATAAAACCCTATAAATAAAACCTGTCATAATGAGTCCAAGCAACCGAGAATGTTGCTGATACCAAATACCCGTCTATGCGTAGGGCGTGATTATCTACCATTGTTATAACCCGCCTTGCAAATTCCCGACAATTTCTTAGATCTCTTAGTTCTCCTATAAACCCTATCTCCCATATATAGCCCTATAACGCCCTATCCACCCTATTGAATTTTTTTGCCGAAAAAGACAAAATTTTCTATCTTTGTATTGTCAAGCGAAATACAATCGCTTGACGGACATACAGAAAGTGTTTTTCGGAGTCCTGAATAAGAAATCTGACAGTTTCTATTGACCATTGGACAACGCGCAACACTCATTTCTTGATTAGATTGTGGTGTGCTGTGCATTTTTTGCACGGCAATTTGCCATATCTATTCGAGTGTGGGGTATCGCATCGTTTATTTTGGTCAAGGTTTTGTCAGAGCCTCTTATTCTGTAAACGAAATTTCATCTCCACACTTTCCATTTTTATAAAATTAACCATGCCGCATAGGAGATTGGTGCGGCGCAAAAAAAAATTAAACGCTCTATGAAGAGATTTTTCGGCGTTATCGCACTCGCATGT